>CALXNA010000014.1 GCA_944389615.1 uncultured Anaerobiospirillum sp.
AAGCTGATTGCGGAGCATTACTAAAAGCAGTTGCGACGCTGCGAAACCGCTGACGTAAGTCAGTCGGTAGTTCATGCATCTTGGTACTGAAGTCCACCTGAGCGCAGGTGGCGCGACACTCTGGTGCCCTTGGGCCCGCAACAGCCCGCAGCATCGCACAACGCTGTCATGACGCTGCGCACCCACCACTCACCGCGCCGCCGTCAATGAGAACGTTACCATTTGACCATGAGAGGTTGCCTCTCACTCTAAGCTAGATCCTAACAGGCCGAGCCGGTCAAACACAATATTGCGAATATGTAACATAGATACGCTAAATAGGGCGCGATGCTCAATTTTTGCAAACGGTTACGGACAGCACGAACGTGTTCACAGAGCCAATTGGGCCTATTTATCGCAGTGCAGCCCGCTCCCGAGCCTCGAAGACCTAGGATGCACTCTAGCAACATGCGGCGCGCGCCTTAGCGCCGCGCTCCTTAAAAAATTTTGGGCTTGCTGTCCAGTTCACACTTTAAGTGCGCGCTTCGCCCCATAAGACGCACCGCCCGCGCCGTGGCGCTGCCACCTTCCTGTAGGCCTACATGCTACCGCCGCTCCGAAGACAAGCGCCATGGCGCATTCACGGGAGTAGGAGCTAGCGCCCTCAGCGCCTCCCAAGACCCACAGAAGTCGCCTCAGATACAGGTCAGTTTTGCAGTACTGTGCATTGCGTGTGGATCAGGGTAGGCGGTTGGGGCTACTTGGGCGGCCCGCCCGCCCAACCCCAGCCACGTTGTGGCCATCCAGCGTACCGCTGCCGCGCTGAGCCACCAGCTGGTGCTGCCCCAAGGTACCTTTTGGGCCACTTGGGCGGCCCGCCCGCTCAACCCCAGCCACGTTGCGGCCGTCCTGCGTGCCGCTGTCGCGCTGAGCCACCAGCTGGTGCTGCCCCAAGGTACCTTTGGGGCCACTTGGGCGGCCCGCCCGCCCAACCCCAGCCACGTTGCGGCCATCATGCGTGCCGCTGTCGCGCTGAGCCGCAAGCTGATGCCACCCCATGGTAGCCCGCACCAACTGCCGCAGCGGCTGCGCTCGCCGCTTGCCGCTTCATGTCTCGGGAAGTTCCATGGTCTCTAAGGAGCAAAGGGACGTTTGTGCTAAGTCTCTGGCGTGTGCTCGCTTCATGTTGCGCTTGAGCCACTCGAGCGGCGGCAGCGCTTGACCTGTGCCGCTGTGCAAGGTCTGAGGTCAGCCGCGGAAGTCGGTAGGACACGCTTAGGATTTACAGTACGCTGCAATGTGCGGGCGCTGTGCGCACAAAAAGCCCCGGCCCGAGGCCACCGTTTGGTGGCCGCAGGTCGGGGCAGAGCAAGGGGCTTGGGCCTATTGCTGGGCTAATTGCAAGCGCAGCTGGGCGGCTTCTTGGTCAAGCTGCATCTTGGTGCCCTGATCGAGATTTAAGGCTTGGGCTAAGGCCGCAAGGTACTGTTGCTCGGCCGGGTGGTCGGCGACAATGGCCGCGGCGCTTAAGCGGTACAGGTCGAGGGCCTGCGCCTGCGAGCTCACTTGTGAGGCCAAACTTCTTGGGTCGAGTGGCTCGTTGAGATAGTCACGAATCAGCTGGTTGAAGTTCGGGTCATTGGTGACGTTCTGGGCGGTGCTTAAGATCACCTCCTGCTCCTTGGGGTCAATGTGACCATCAGCGCGTGCTGCGAAGATCATGGCCTTAAGCACGAGCTTGCCGACGTTATCGCTCAGCATCGGTACGGCTGCCTGCTGCTGGGCATTGTATGCGGCAAAAGGGTCGCCCGCGGCGCCTTGCTGGGCGCCTTGTCCGGCACCGTAGCCTTGGCTGTTATAGCCTTGGTTGCCGTAGCCTTGGCCTGCGCCATACGGGGCGCCCTGCGGGGCGGCCGGTTGGCCGTTTTTGCCCTGCGACCAGTTTTGGTACATCTTGTAGGCTAAGGCCGCCAGCGCTGCCGAGCCGCCGATGACGGCGACATTCTTAGCGGTGCGCTGGACATTCTTGGAGCCGCCAAAGAGCGCGCCTAAGAGGCCGCCGACACCGGCAGCACCGAGCAGGCCTGTCTTGCCCTGCGGCAGGTTGTTGGAAACGCTCGCGACACCTTGCTTTAACTTATCGAACAGATCGGACATGATGCACCTCAAACATAGCTCAGATGCCCTCATTATGGCGAACGAGGCTTAGAGCAAACTTAGAGTTGAGCGCTGCGCTGCGGGAGCAGGCGCTTAGCTCAGCGCAAAGACATCGATCAGCGCCACAGTGCGGCCCGTGATCTCGCCGTCAAGCAGGGCGTCCACGACCGCGTCGTTGTAGAAGTCATAGACCAAGCGCAGATGCTCAGGGCGCCAGTCGCTGTTGAGGAAGAGGCGTCCGCTCGACTTTTGTGGGATGCCCGCCGGGATGGTGCGCCCGGCGCAGGAGCTAAGGCATTGGCCCAGACGTTCGGCAAAATCGACCGTGGTGCGGCAGGCGATGCGATGGGTGGTATCACCGCGCACCGGTTGATAGCTGTTTTGCAGCAGAATGGTACCGCTGTCTAAAGCCTGCTCGGTGTCATGCAGGGTAAAGCCCACCATCTGCGGCTCAAGTGAAGTACACCGGCCAAAAGTGGGTGGTGGTGCCGCGATACCATGGCGAGAGGCCGCCGTGAATGTTGAGGAAGCGAGCGACCGGTAGCGCCATCAAGGTATCAGGAGTGAGCTTGTGGCAGCCATAGCTGATGACGACATCGGCCGGGTGCTGACGCATAAAGTCATAGACCTTGGAGCTGTTGAGCTCCTCGCGGGCGATGCTCAAGATTGGGAGCTTTGCAGGCAGCTCATCGCGCCCGCTAAAGAACTCCTTTTCGGCTTGGTCGCGCAGAGCAAAGTGGTGCCTGAACAAGTGCGTCATGTGCTCAGAGAGCCCCGCAGGCGGGGTCAAGAGCATGGGCTCGCGGACTTCGGCGATCCAGCCGGTCACTTCGCAGTGCTTACAGACTTGGCTTACGATAAAGCGGTGGCGCAGGTGGTTGCCGGTGATAAACAAAACGCGCATAGAGATCTTCTCTTGGATAAATTAGGCCTTGGGGGCTACAGATGGCTCGACGTGTGGGGCAGCTTGCGCAGGGGCGTTTTGCGCGGCGTTCTGCGCGGCGTTTTGCGCGGCTTGAGGCGCTAACAGTTGCTTGTCGGCAAGGACGTTGTAGACAGCCCAGACATCGCTCAGTGGAGTGTTGAGATAGCGGGCTTGGTCGAAGAGGGTCATGGAGCCATCGGAGAGGCTGAGCTCGTTGCGGATGAGGTCGAGCAGATTGTGGCCGTCCATGATGCTGTCGTTGGACATGTTGAGGTTGGTGCGCGAGTTGATGCTCGGATAAAGATTGCGCTTACCTAGCTGAGGCTCTCCACCCCCCCCCCATACAAATTAAATCAATGTTGCAGAGTTCGTAGTAGTTAATGATCGCGAATAGCTCATCTGCGCTGGTGAACAGGCTCTGTAAGTTGAAGGTGGCCTCGTTGTCGCACGAGGAGTGGTATTCAGGATAGGTGGCGTAGACGGTGCGGCTGGCTTGCACGACCGGCAGGTTGAACAAGGCCGAGCAGTATTGGCGCTCGTCGGAGCCTTTGTTAGGCGAGAAGGTGCGCAGGTCGTACGGCCGTACTGCCCCTAAAGCACGCACATGAGCTTGACGGGCACTGGCCGGAGCGCTCAGCTCTAAACCGGTGGCCCTCAGCTGCGGGATGCCCGGAGCGCAGGTGCGGATAAAGCGGTCGATGGCGTAAGGGGATTGTTGCCCTTTGAGGGCGCTGACCCAGTCGGCGCGTGAGAGCTTAAAGGAAAGCTTGGTATCATCGGCGCCATGCTTGGCCGCAAGGCAGGTTAAGACCATGCCATACTCAAGGCAGGACTTGAGCTCCGCGCTGTGGTCGGACAGATAGCAAATCGAGCCGATGGTCTCGGGGTTGATGACAAAGCGGTA
Organism: uncultured Anaerobiospirillum sp.; assembly: GCA_944389615.1. Lineage (GTDB taxonomy): Bacteria > Pseudomonadota > Gammaproteobacteria > Enterobacterales > Succinivibrionaceae > Anaerobiospirillum. Next base: position 3,966 of record CALXNA010000014.1, read on the forward strand.
GTTGTAGCGCCGCTCCGGCATAGCCTTGAGCTTTTCATAGAGCATGAGCTGCACTAACGGGCCGGAGAGCTCGTTGTTGAGCATGCACGAATGGCACAGATAGGTGCTGATTAAGACCGTCTTGGCCTGCTGCGGCTGCTTGGTCGCAGGCAGAACGTAGCTGCCGACGGTGACGCCATCACCCGGGCGTTTAGAACTCTTATCGACTTCGATTTCGACCCGATAGAACGGGGCATTGAGCGCAGCGCGTTGGTGTTGGTTAAGGCACAGGCCCCAGCGCGGCTTGTAATAGGAGGTGACGTAGGGAATGGCGTCGGGGACGGCGGGGTAGCTGTAGAGGTGGGGCTCAAGCTCATCGCGGCTTAAGATGCCGCTAAAGGGCTCGGAGAAGTTGAGGGCATAGAGCGCGGTCTCTTCTGTGTCAAGCACCAAGGTCTCATGGCTCTTGCTCTCATCTAAGGCCCATAGGCGGGCACGCTGGAGCGTCCAATCAGGGGGTACCGTCCAGTCTAAGACCTTACTTCCAGAGCGATAGAGGATAGTCTCAAAGGGCAGGTGTTGCTGTAGTAGCTTGAGGCTATCGCGGTAGCCTTGGCCCGTGAGCGAGCGGCACAGTGGCAGCAGCTCGTGGTAGAGGTCAGTAAGTTCGTTTGCGTTCATAGCATGCGATTTCTGGTTAAAAGCCGTCAAAATGCATCAAGCTCGCCCCCGGTGGCTGAACACCACCGACTGCGAGCCTGATGACAAGATAGCAGCGCTCAGTCCCGCCCAAGGGCGCCTTGCGGCAGGCTTACTGGAGCCTAGCGGGCTCCCGGCAGCGCCCAGCAGAAGGGCTGCGGCAGGCCTTTGGGCGGCCTGTGGGACAGGCGGCGCTAAATGGTCTGAGCGAAGACCTGTTGCATCTCGACTGCTGCGATGTTCTCGTCCTCACCTTCGATGGTGACGGTGACGTCCCAACCACAACGAATACCTAAGCCCATCAGCGCAAAGATGCGGCCCTTTAAGTCGACGCTCTTACCGTGAGCCTCGATGGTGATCTTGCTCTTGTATTGCTTAGCAGCCTTGATGAGGGCACCAGCAGGACGGGCATGAATGCCGTCACGGTCTTTAATGGTATAGGTAAATTGTTGCATAACAAGCGTTCCTGTAAAGGGCTTATCTGTGGCATGCGGTCGCTCCGCTGCGCCCGCTTGGTCGGGTGCCCGGAGCTCATGGCGGCGCTCTTGTGCGCAATATGCTGCGCAGCGTACTCCCCACCATTCCCAATGGAGGCAAGTATAGCACGTTGCATGGGGCGCTCTGGACGCGCTGCCTCAAGACGTGACTGGGGACGGACATTTGGGCCTGTACTACCGTGAGTTAAGGAGCGCGCGATGCAAAGTTACTACGAGTTGCCCGAAGATGATCCTACGGCCGAGCTGGCCGCAGGCTTGATCAAAGGCCAAGACCTAAACCACATCCTAAGCCTTGACCTGCCCTCAAGCTTCATCTTCAAGATGGGCTCAGCGCAGTACCGCGAGCAGGGGATCTGCCCGGGCGACTTCGTGGTGGTGCGCCGCGACATCATCCCCGAAAGCGGTCAGCTGGTCCTGGTCAAGTACCGCGGTAAGTTTGTGCTGCGTACCTTCGTCTTTGCCGGGGCGACCAGCTCAACTGGGCCCAGCTCACCTGCAGCCAGCACACATGCGCCCGGTTCACCTGCGGATAGTAGGTCTGCGGCCAGCACGCATACGGGCGGCGCGCCTGCGACCAGTGCGCCCGCAGAGCGTGAGGTCGCCTATCGCCCCGACGGCAGCCCTGAGTTTGAGCTCTTCGGGGTCGTGACCGCAATTTTCCGCAAGTTAGGGCGCAGCACGCCCCGTCCGGACGAGCCGGTGCAAGGGCGCCTGCCGCTCCCTCCGCGCTAAGCTTCGGCATATTTCCGGCTAGATAGCGTCTTGCGTGGAGTAAGTTTGCGCCTAGATGGTGCAGTGCTATTAATGAGAGCCGGACTGCGCCTGCGCAGCGCTGATTTGGGGCGGGAGCTAGCGTATAAACGTGATATCTATTAGCATGACGCTCATCTTCTTGCGGTGCGCGCGTCTGCCACATGATCCATAAGCGCTTTTGTGCGTTACAATGGCCGGTTAAAGGTATGGTTTGTTTGCCATATTGTGACTAAATGTAGGTGGATGAGCGTACCAGCGCGGGGCTTTGCTGTATCTAGTGTCAATTTTGTCCTAGGTTACGCGGTGAGCAGCGCGGGCGTTGTGACTATTTTTTGGCTTTTGCTGCGGAGCATGTCCCTATGGCTGAGCGCTTGAGGGGAGCTATTCCCGGTGTCCGGCGCAGGTTGCGCAGATTGCGCGCCGGTAGGCGCTAAGGGCGCTGACGCTGTGCATGCTCGGCGCGTGCTCGCGTGTGTTGGGCGCTGACGCGGCGCATCATTGCGTTTGTTGCGCTGGTGCCTGCGCTCATAAGGAGGGGAGGGGCAAGTCGCTGTGACTTGTCTGTGCGGCAGAAGAGGCCATAACGACACCGCCACCGTCAGGCTGAGCAGGTATTGGTCTGAGTACTAAGGCTGGGTTCAGGGCATGGAGGCTGCGCCTGCGTGCTGAGTGACCCGGCATTTGGCGTCATAAGGAGATTCTATGTTTCAGCACCTAAGCATCAAAGGCAAAATGCTGACGGGCTTTGGCTTTGTCATCTTGATGGTCATCGTCGTGGCCAGCATGGCAGTGTATTCCATGGCGAAGGCATGGCGCGTCGGCGAGAATATCTCGTCCTTTTTCCAGACCGATGTAAACCCGGTCTACCAAATCCACCAAGCTTACAACAACGTCCACTCGTGGCTGCATGACCTGCAGGTCAACCCAAGCCCGGAGTTGGTGCAGCGCGGCTTAGATTACAACCGCGCCTTAGCCGGGCTCATCGATACCCTGCCGGTTGACCGGACGGGCCTTGTCACCGAGGCACGCAATGGCTTGACCCAGCTGGTCAACGTCATTGAGAACGGCACCTTCAAGCAGCAGCTCTTAGCCGGGCAGTATGAAGAGGCCAACCAGACCTTCTTAAAGGAAGTGCTGCCGCCAACGGCTGCCTCGAACAAGGCGCTGTCGAATTTGATCTACGCCTTCGAGAAGATCATCACCAATATGAACCGTGAGCTTGATATGACCACGGAGATTACGTTGACCGTCACCTCGGCGGTAGTGGGCGTGCTCTTGGGTATCATCATCTCGTACCTGATGTACCGCTACATCGTCGTCAACACCATGCACATCAGAAAGTGCACCACGATGCTTGAGAACGGCGACTTCCGTCTCAACATCAACGAAGACAAGGTACACCAAGACGAGATCGGCCAGATCTTCCATAACTTCGCAGTCACGGCCAAGACCTTAAACCGCGCCGTCGCCCGTACCATCGCCATTGCCCAATCCTTAGATGAGAACGCAGGTACCTTAAACACCGCCTCGGGGGCGGTCATCTCCGGTGCTAAGGATACCGAGCAGCGCTCCCTGACCGTCGCCGCTGCCTCCGATGAGATGGTCTCCACGACCTCGGACATCGCTAAGAACTGCCATGGCGCCCAAGAAACCTCGGAGATTGCCAAGGAAGAGACCAACGCCGGTGTCGAGAAGGTACGTGCTACTGTCGCCCGCATCAAGGAGCAGGCTTTAAACACCAAGGATGATGCCGCCAAGGTCATCAAGTTGGCCCAGCAAAGCCAAGCCATTGGCTCGATTGTCGGTACCATTGAAGATATTGCCGCCCAGACCAATCTGCTCGCCTTGAATGCGGCAATTGAAGCGGCCCGTGCCGGTGAAGCCGGTCGTGGCTTCGCGGTCGTCGCCGACGAAGTCCGCGCGCTTGCTTCGCGTACCGCGGACTCGACCAAGGAAATCTCGGCCATGGTTGCCGAGGTGCAGGCCGACTCCGAGGCTGCCACCTCCTCGATGAACGCTTCGGTCGATCAAATGAATACGGTAGCTGATGAGGCCTCGGCCTTAGAGGACACCTTAGCTAACATCCGCAATGCGGTTAATGCAGTCAACGACCAAATCGTTCAGATCGCCGCCGCCGCCGAAGAGCAGATCAACGCGACCTCGGAGATCTCCAACAATATGCAGGGCATCAGTGAGATGGCCCAGCAGTCGGTGGACGTTGCCGGTAATGCCGGTAATGTTGCCACTTACTGCAAGGAGCTCATCGATGGACTGCTCAAGGAGCTCGACTTCTTTAGCCTCGACGAGTCGCAATTACGCAAGGAAGATCTGACCTTTCAGCGCATCGACCGCGACGCCGCCTCCAATACCACCAACGCGTAATAGCGCCCAGCGGCGCCGTGCTGACGCTCAGCGCCTGTTGACGCCAACATATAGCGTGCCTGCGCGCTCCGCCGCGGCTGTACGCTACATAGAATCTCCTAGCACCTAAGTGCTGCTTAAGGCCTGACCTTACCGGTTGGGCCTTGTTGTCTGCGCGCCAGCATATGCGGACGCAGGCGCCGACTCGGCGCTGGGCGCTTGCGCTGGGGCGGGCGCTGCGGCACAATGCCGAGCAGCATTTGGTTCTAATCATAAGGAGATGCTATGGCCATTGAGCGCGTTAGAGACTACTTCCGTCCATTGGGGCGCGAGCAAGACATCATGGAGTTCCCGGTCTCCTCGGCGACGGTGGAGCTGGCGGCCCAAGCGCTGCACTGTGAGCCTGCCTTGATCGCCAAGACGCTCAGCTTCATGGGGCCGGATGGGCCGCTTCTCATTGTGATGGCCGGGGATAAGAAGCTCGATAACAAGAAGTTCAAGGCCAACTTCCATTGCAAGGCCAAGATGCTCAAGGGCGATGAAGTCGAGACGCTGATCGGCCATGCCATTGGTGGTGTCTGCCCCTTCGGCATCAATGAAGGCGTGACGGTCTATCTTGACGCCACCCTCAGGCGCTTTGACCATGTCTATCCCGCCTGCGGCAGCTCCAACTCCGCGATTAAATTGACGCCCGATGAGCTCATGACCTACGCTCACGCGCTCGGCTTCATCGACATCGCCCAAGACCCGGCCTAAGTTATACCGAGTTGGCGTCAAGCGCAAGCGTGATCATGTTTTGGCAGCTAGGCGCAGTGCTTGCCTACCACGGGGCAAGCTTGCTAAGCTTGAGCGCAAAGCTAGACGGGTCGCGGCCTGCGGCGTTGTTTTTTGGTTCAGCGCTTAAGATGCGGGGGCGTTATACCGGGATACCGAACAAAATCCAAGGTAGATCACAACTTGCGCGCGAAACTTGCTTGAGCGGTATTAACTTCGGGTTAGTATAGATACACTCAAGATTGGGCGCAGGGTCACAGATGCGCGCTTCGTTTGTGACTGAAATTGCGTTTTTATCGTCCCAACGGTGCTATAACACTGTTAGTTGGATGCGTATTGGCATCTCCAGCGGCGACCGGTGCCGGGCGCGGGCATTGTGCGTAAGCTGCGGGGCGCGGTAGCGCCCCAGGGGCGCCGCAGGCGCGCTGCCGAGCTTCGGCTGAGGTGAGTTTGAGCGTACTTGACTGAGGTTGAGCAAGCTAAGTCTGACGGGTGCGTCAGACAGGTGTGCTCTGGGCTCAATGGTTATCTTTTGGCATGACAGCCATACGCCATAAGGAGACTGTAATGTTTAAAACAATGGGCATCAAGGGCAAGCTGCTCTCGGGCTTTGGTCTGGTGATCTTACTATCCCTTACCATTGGCGTGATAGCCATCGGCTCGATGGTGCAGGCCCTGAAGGTCGGCCAAGACATCTACACTTTGATCAATGGCGATGTACAAAAGCTCTATCAGGTGCACCGCGCCTATAACGCTGTCCACTCGTGGCTGCACGTACTCCAAGTCTCGCCTAGCCCGCAGACCGTTACCGATGGCTTAAACAAGACCCAAGAGTTAGACCGCGTTATCAGCATCCTGCCTAATGTCGGCGGCTTAGGCTCAGAGGTCACGGGCAACCTGCGCAGCTTGGTGGAATCCATTCATGGCAACTTTGAGCAGCAGCTGCGCGCGGGGCAATATGAGCAGGCTGACCGCACTTTCTTAGAGGAAGTGCTGCCGCATTCGTCCGCGGCCAATAGCAACTTGTCCAAGATGATCTACGCCCAAGAAGATCTGATCAACAATATGGTGGTCAACCTTGATATGACTGGGCAGATCTACACCACCTTAGGCTGCACGATCGCCAGCGTCGTACTGGGCCTTATCATCTCCTATTTGCTCTACTCCTACATCCTCTCTAGCACCTTGCGCATCCGCGACTACGCTACCAAGTTAGAAAACGGTGACTTCAACTTAGCCATCGACCCGGAGAGCGTCCATAAGGACGAGATCGGCGAGATCATCTTGGCCTTCCGCAGCTCGGCTAAGACCTTAAATCGCGCCGTCGCTCGTACCATCGCCATTTCCCAAGCCTTAAATCAGAACGCCGATACCTTAAACAACGCCTGTGCGGCGGTAATCACGGGCTCGAAGGATACCGAGTCGCGCGCCTTGACCATCGCCGCGGCGGCCGATGAGATGGTGTCGACCACCTCGGATATCGCCAACAACTGCCGCAGCGCCCAGTTAACCTCGGAAAATGCCAAGAGTGATACCAATACCGGTATGGAGAAGGTGCGCGCTACAGTGATGCGCATCAAGGAGCAGGCCGAGATCACGCGCGACGACGCGGCCAAGGTCTTCAAGCTGGCCGAGCAAAGCCAGAGCATCGGCTCGATTGTGGCTACGATTGAGGATATCGCCGCTCAAACCAACTTGCTGGCCTTAAATGCCGCCATCGAGGCAGCCCGTGCCGGTGAGGCCGGGCGCGGCTTTGCAGTCGTTGCCGATGAAGTGCGCGCGTTAGCTTCGCGTACCGCGCAGTCAACCAAGGAAATCTCAGGCATGGTAGCCAGCGTCAAGGCCGACTCTGAGGCCGCCACCTCCTCGATCAACGCTTCGATCGAGCAGATGAATGCGGTCGCCGATGAGGCCTCAGACTTGGAGAAGACCTTATCGACCTTGCGCGAGTCGGTTTTAAACGTTAACACTCAAGTGGTACAGATCTCCACTTCGGCCAATCAGCAGATTGATGCCACCACCGAGATCTCCTCGAATATGCAGAACATCACCGAAGTCGCGCAGCAATCGGTGGATGTGGCTGGTAATGCTGATCACGTCGCCAACCACTGCCGTGATTTGATCAACGGCCTGCTCCACGAACTCGACTTCTTCAAGCTCGACGAGCACAGTCTGACCAAGGAAGATTTGAACTTTAAACGCATTGACAAAGACGGTCACGAGATCGCGTAAAGTGGGTATGTAATCAGGGGGCTTCCTTAGGGAAGCCCCTTTTTTGGGTGTAGCTAGACCAAGCCTTGTCAGCTCGAGAGGAAGCGCTAGTGTGCGGCATAGCTATTGCTTATAGACCACTGAGGTAGATCCCAAGCGCACGGATTGTGAACAGAGTTGCCTTGCGGTGCGCCCTGATTAGGCGCCCTGCGGGCGTGCCCTGACAAGGTGACCGGTTGGTGTGCCCTGACGGGCGCCCAGCGGGATAGCCCGGATAGGCGCCCGGAAGGTGCTGCCTGAGGGCGTGCTTTGAGAGGGTAGCCTGAGGAGGCGCCTTGCTATGTGTGGGACGCTTGGGGACAGGTAGGTTGCACGACCCCAACTTTTATTGACCTTTTGGCTGCGCGTAGCGGTTGTTGCGCTGCGCTGCACAGGACGCGCGAGCTAGAACTCAAACTGACGTAGGGAGTCGCAGAGGTTTAGATCATGGGCCTTTTTGCTAATATGCGCCTGAGAGGCAAGTTGTACTCGGGCTTCGGCTTTGTCATTTTGCTCACCATCGTGGTCGCAGGTATGGCGATCTACTCGATGGTGACCACCAATGCCATGGAACGCGCAGTCAATCGCATGATCCATGATGACATGGCCAGTACGTACCAAGTGTTCAGTAACTACAACAAGGTCAACCGCTGGCTTCAGCAAGTGCAAGTGCGTCCGAGCCCGCAGCTGGTGCGTACCGGTCTGCAAGACGTGCAGACCTTAAAGGCCTCGCTCGGTCAAATCAGCTTAGCTATTGAGCCGGAGTATGCCCGCAACGCCAAGACGCAACTGGAGAAGTTATGCTCGATGGTCTTAGGCTCGTCCTTTGAGCAAGCCTTGGTTGATGGCGACTACAATAGCGCGCGCCACCAATACCAGACGACCATCCTGCCGCAGAACTCCGATACCTACTTAGCGCTGGTCACCTTGATCGCCTCATACACGGATCATATCGCCGAGGAGGTCTCGCAGCTTGATAACAGCGGTCAGATTTACTTCACCATCATCGTGACCGTGGTCGGCATCATCGCCGCCTTGGCCATCGCCGCTTCGATCTACGTCTACATCTCGAGCAACACCAACCGCATCATGATGTACGCCAAGAAGTTAGAGCAGGGTGTGTTCAAGCTCGACATCGATGCCAACAAGATCAGCCGCGATGAGATCGGTGACATCTATCGCTCCTTCCTCACTATAGCTTCTACTTTAAACCGCATCTTGGCCCGTACCATCGCGGTATCCAAGCGCTTAGAGCAGGAGTCCCAAGAGTTAAACCAAGCCTCGATTGCGATCAACAACGGTGCCGCTTCGGCTGAGAACCGCGCTTTGACCGTGGCTGCCGCCGCTGATGAGTTGGTTTCGACCACCTCGGACATCGCCAAGAACTGCTTGACCGCCCAAGAGAGCTCGGAGAATACCCGCCAAGAGACCTACCAAGGCATGGATAAGGTACGTGCCACCGTCGCCCGCATCAAGGAGCAGTCGGTCTATACCCGTGAGGATGCCGAGAAGGTCATTAAGTTAGCCGAGCAAAGCCAAGCCATCGGCTCGATTGTCGCCACCATCGATGACATCGCCGCGCAGACCAACTTGCTGGCCTTAAATGCTGCGATTGAGGCCGCCCGTGCCGGTGAGGCCGGTCGTGGCTTCGCCGTCGTCGCCGATGAAGTACGCGCCTTAGCTTCGCGCACCTCGCAGTCGACCAAGGAGATCTCGGCCATGGTCGCCACGGTTAAGGCGGATTCCGAGGCCGCCACCGAATCGATGCACAACTCGGTCGCCCAAATGGAAGAGATGGCCGAGCACGCTAGCGAGCTTGAGACCACTTTAAACTCGATCGTACAGTCGGTTAGCAACGTCAACGGCCAGATCGTGCAGATTGCCGATGCCGCTAACCAGCAGACCAGTGCGACCGCGGAGATTTCGACCAATATGCAGGGCATAACCGAGATGGCCCAGCAGTCGGTCGACGTCTCGGGCAATGCGGCCGACGTCTCCAGCTACTGCTACACCTTGATTCAGTCTCTGCTCAAGGAGCTCGAGTTCTTTACCTTAGACGAGTCGCAGCTCAACGCCAATGACCTCGATACGTCACGCACCAGTGCCAGCGACAAGTTCGGTGACAACCTCGCTGACAACAAGCTGGAAGCGGCGATCTCGCGTTCGACCGAGGCTACGCGCAAGTCCAACGAAGAGATGCATCGCATCCCAGCCAAGTCGGCCTAAATAGCCTTCTCTCATCAGGCCCGCCCGCCGTGAGCTGTGCTTGCGGCGGGCGGCGCGCATTTGCGCTGCGTGCTTGCGCTGTGCATTTGCGCTGCGTGCTTGCGCCGCGCGCTTGACAAAGCCGGTATAATAGAGCGACCGCCTGAACAGGCAGCAGTTGGGGTACCTACGGGTACTTTTTTTATGCCTAACCCACAGAGGGGACAAAGTTGAAGCTTGCAATTTACGGTTACGATACGATTGTTGGCAAGATGGTGCTGGAGATGCTCGCAGACAACGAGCAGCTTAAGATCGATGAGTTCTACCCGTTAAGCCCGATTCCGCTAGAATACGATGCGGTGCCGCTCAAGGGCAAGAACCATCTCATCACCTTCATCAACGACTTTGATTTTGCCAAGGCCGACGTCGCTTTGTTCCTCACGACCAAGGACTTAAGTGAAACGTGGTTGCCGGTAGCCACAGCCGCAGGCTGCATCGTGATCGACGACAGCCACCTGTACTCAGGGGCCAAGGGCGAAAATGGCCAAGCCACGGTTATCGCCAGCTCCATCAATCCGTTTAAGCTGCCGGAGCTTTTGACCACTAAGATCGCCGCGCTGCCGCATGCCACCTCCTTTGAGATCGCCGCCCCGTTAAACGAGCTTATGCAGGACTTTGAGGTGCGCAAGGTGGTAGTGACTGCCTTGATCGCCGCCTCCGAGCATGGCGAGCTCGGCACCCAAACCTTAGCGCGCGAAACCACCATGCTGTTAAACGGCCAAGGCGTCGATGTGGTCGACTTCCCGGCTCAGCTCGCCTTCAACGTATTAACGCGCGTCGGCGCGGTCGATGACAATGGGGTAAGCGAGCACGAGCGCACCATCATGGAAGAGTTACGCGCCCTGTTGCCAGATTACAAGGGGGCCCTGTCGCTCACCTGCATTCAGGTACCAACCTTCTATGGCCATACCCTCTCAGTGCAGGTGGAACTCACCACTGATGAGTCCTTAGAGGACGTCAAGGACTCCCTGAGCAACAACCCTGATTTGGTCTTTGAAGAGGGGGCAGCTCAGCTGCGCGCCGAGCTGGAGAGCGAAGAGGGGGAGCTAGGCGAGCTCATGGTCAGCCCGGTCACCTGCGCCGACTTAGAACGCGATGCCATCTTCTTATCGCGCCTGCGCAAGGTCGGCCCGGGCACCTATGACTTCACCGCGGTGATGGACAATACCCGTTACGGCGAGGCCAAGGCCGCCCTCGATCTCTTGTTGCTCTTGCAACAGCAAGGGCAGAAGTAAACCGCGCCCTCAGGCCCAATTCAGTAAAGCCTTCAGCCCAGCTTCGTGCTGGGCTGTATGCTCTAGGGCTACAATGGCGCAGGCCGCGCCACGGGTAGGATCAAGCGCCTAAGCCCGATGGATAGGGGCTTTGCATAGTAATTGCATAGCCAAGCCGTGGTTTGCTTGTCAGTTAATTGGCAGGCCTCTTCCTGAAAAGAAGACTGGTGGTAATGTTATGAGCTTGTATAAGCATCTCTTGACCGTTGCGATGGCCGCTACCTTGACCTCAGTGGCTCTGACCAACCACGTTTATGCTGAAGAAGAGTTTTCTATCAGTATTACGGGACCAAATGGTGAAACCCAAGCCCCGCAGACGGCGCGTCCGGTGCGCCCGGCGCAACCGGTACGACCAGCGGCTCCGGCTAACCGTGCTACGGCTCAAACCCAAGCTCCTGCCACCACCACGCCGACTCAGCGCCCGGCTACTCCGGGCAATGCAGCGCTGGCGACTACGACGCCGCAGGGCGCAGCTACGCAGACCGGCACCGCTCAGGGTGGTACCACCATGGGCATTACCAACCAAGCCGGTGCCATGGCACCTACCGGCGCTCCAAGCTCGCACGTAGTGCAGCCGCGCGAGACCATTTGGTCGATCGCGCATCGCTACAGCGCTCCGTATAACGACGTCAACGAGTTCCAAGCGGTGGCATCGATCTACCGCAACAACCGTAATGCCTTTGAGGACAATGACGTCAATCGCATTCGCCGCGGCGCAAACTTAACCATTCCAAGCCATGATGCCATGGCCTTAGAGCAGACCCAAACCGGCTCTGATCTCTTAAGCCGCGGCATCACCGACTTACCACCTCTGCCTGCTGATACCCGTCTTGCTGCCAACCAGCCTGGTCAAACTGGGGCGCAGACCGGTACCGCTCAAACGACTGCGCCTACCACCACGGCCCCTACTACTGCGCCAAGTGCAGGCAATCAGCAGTTGGCGCAAAATACGCCGCAGGCTACGCCGCAAGGTCAGGTCGCCCCAACGGTACCGACCTTTACCGCACGTGAAACCATGCTGCGCGACGCCAACCCCGTTTGGGTCGCTCCTGATGGTGCCTACGACGATTACACCAAGGATGTCTTAACCGACGCTCAGCTTGCCGCTCAAAACGCCGATAAGAACCAAGAGTACGTCCCTGAGATTACGCGCTCGAGCATGGACTTACAGGCCATTGAGCAGCTCTTAGACAAGACGGAGCGCAACATCCAAACGGCACAAAAGGACATCTACAAGCGCTTAGACGACAACATCCAACGCTCGGCCCAAGTCGCACGCGAGACCGCGACCGCGACCGCCCAAGAAGAGGTGGCTGACCTCATCAACCACTACGAGCAGGTTATTGCCGAGTTACAGCAGTCCAACAACGATCTGCGCTCCAACCTCTCGCGCATCAACAAGCAGGTCGAGCAAATCCGCGGCATTCAGCTTGAGACGGCTGACAATATGGCCGCGCTCGATCGCCGCTTAGGTTCCGATCCATTAGCTGGAGCTTCAGCAGGCAACAATTCCAACTCGTTCCAATCGGGCCCGATCATGTGGGTGCTCTTGATCATCGGTGCGGTAGCCTTCTTGCTCTCGATTGGCCTGTTCATCTTCAAGTCGCGCATGCGCCGTGAGCGTGCGATGGCTTCGTCCTACGACGATGACAGCGGCGACTTTATGGACGAAGAGGATATGGAGATCTCCAACCTCTTGGCCAAGGCTAACTTAGCCGCTGAGCACGACCAAGGCGCCACCAAGGAGCAAAAGGCCGAGCCTGAGTCACAGCCGCAGGCCCAAGCTCCAGCAGCCGCCCCAGCTCCGGCACCAGCTCCAGATGATGCCTTTAGCTCGGGCTTTGATGGCGACTTAGGTGACTTTGGTGCTGATGCCCCAAGCCCAGCAACAGCACCAGCCCCGGCTCCAGCTCCAACCAGCAAGGCGCCGGACTTCCACGATGAAATTGAAATCCCGGGCTATCCCAGTTCCAGCCCAAAAGCTTCCGTAGCTCCTAAAGCTCAGCCTGCGGCCGGTTCGGCCGGGGCCAGCTTAGCGGCCGCTGCCGCAGGTGGCGCCTTAGCCGGTGCCGCCATGGCAGCTGCCTCCCCAGAGGACGAGGCGCAAGCCGCATGGGATAGTGCCGCCGGGGGCAGCAGCACCTCTTCGCTTGAGAAGAGTGCGGCCAATGCTGCCGGTAACAGCTGGGCCCAATCATTAGGCAAACAAGAGGCGGGCGCCTCGCAGGTCGACTTAGGTGGTGACTCCAGCTTTGACGATGCCGGGGGCTTCGGTGCCGCTGGTTCCTTTGGTGCGGCCGATGATGGCTTCGGTGGCGGCGATTTAGGCGCTGCCGGTACCGATAACGGCGGCTTTGGTGCCGCTGATGATGGCTTCGGCGGTGACGCCGGGGGCGACTTTGGCTCGGCCTCGGGCGATGGCGCCGGTTTTGGCGGTGCTGACGACGGCTTCGGCGGAGATGCCGGAGGCTTTGGTGCTGACGCCAATGGTGGCTTTGGCGGTGACGCAGCCGGTGACGTCGGCTTCGGTGGCGACGCGGGCGGTGATTTCGGCGGCGACGCCCATGGCGGCTTTGGTGATGCCGCAGGCGGTGACGCCGGCTTCGGCGGTGATGTGGGCGGTGATTTTGGCGCTGACGCCCATGGCGGCTTTGGTGACGCCACTGCCAGCGATGCGGACACAGCTGATAGCTTCGGTGGTGATTCCGGTGGCTTTGGCGATGCGGCCTCGGGCGACGCTGGTTTTGGCGGCGCTGATGATGGCTTCGGCGGTGGTGACGCCGGGGGCTTCGGCGATGCCGCGGCTGCTGACGCGGGTGCGGCCGATAGCTTCGGTGGTGCTGCCGGGGGTGATTTCGGTGCTGATGCCGCAGGCGGCTTTGGTGATGCGGCCTCAGGTGATGCCGGTTTTGGCAGCGCCGATGATGGCTTCGGCGGCGGTGACGCCGGGGGCTTCGGTGATGCGGCCTCGGGTGATGCCGGTTTTGGCGGTGCTGATGGCGGCTTTGGTGATGCCGGGGGTGACTTCGGAGGCGACGCTGGAGGCGACAACGGCGGCTTCGGTGATCTCGGCGGCGACACTGGGGGCTTTGGTGATGACTCCGGTGGCTTCGGCGATGCCGGTGGTTTTGGCGACGCAGGCGGCGATTTCGGAGGTGATTTCGGCGGCAGCGGCGGCTTTGACGACATGGATTTAGGCGGTGATGACGCCAAGCAGTTTGCGCAGTCCATGCAAAATGCCGGGAGTGGCAACTTCCCAAAAACTGAGGCACTAGCTCAAGAGGTCAACGAGACTAGTGCTAATACCCAAGACCAAACCCCAGAGGCTCCGGCCGCTGAAGCCAGTGCTTTAGACCAAGGAGCTGCTCTTAAGGAGAGTGCACCGCACGAGTTAACCGACCAAGCTGAGGCTCCAGCCGTTGAAGACAAGATCCCAACTGCCGCTGAGCAACCGCAAGCTGAGCAAGCGTCAGAGAGCCAAGCTCCCGCGCCTGCCTTAGATGAGGCTGCTGCAGCGGAGGCGAGCCCACTGGTGCAGGCTGCCGCCGCCTCAGGGGCTAAGAAACAGCTTAATGCCGCTGAGCTTAAGCAAGAAGAGCCTGCCTTAAGCTCGGTCTTTGACAACCTAGTCGATGGCAAGCGCCCTGACGAGATCTTGTCGGAGACGGCCGAGGGCAAGAACTTAGACTCAGTCTACGATCGCTTCTTTACTGAAGACGGCAATGTTGCACCTGAAGTAGTGGAAGCGGCCGAAGAGGTCGCCGAGCTCGCCCAAGACAAAGAGGCGCCGCAAGGGGCAGCCGTTGAGCACCAGCCAGAGCTCGCCGAGGGCTTATACCAGCCGCCGGAGGGCCTTGATGCCGGTTTAGAGCACAATGAGGGCCTCTCGGACGAAGAGCAGGGCTTAACCGCCGCTTTCGGTGCCAGTGATGCCGATAAGGCGATGGCCGATGCTTTCGGCGCCAGCGACGCCGACAAGGCCATGGCTGACGCCTTCGGTACCGAGCCAAGTGACGCCGACAAGGCGATGGCTGATGCTTTCGGTGCCGAGCCAAGCGATGCCGATAAGGCTATGGCTGACGCCTTCGGTACCGAGCCAAGCGATGCCGACAAGGCGATGGCCGATGCTTTCGGTGCCGAGCCAAGCGATGCCGACAAGGCGATGGCTGATGCTTTCGGTGCTGAGCCAAGCGATGCCGACAAGGCGATGGCTGATGCTTTCGGTGCTGAGCCAAGCGATGCCGATAAGGCGATGGCTGATGCTTTCGGTGCTGAGCCAAGCGATGCCGATAAGGCGATGGCTGACGCCTTTGGCGCGGAGCCAAGTGATGCCGACAAGGTGATGGCTGATGCTTTCGGTGCCGAGCCAAGCGATGCCGACAAGGCGATGGCTGACGCCTTCGGTGCCGAGCCAAGCGATGCCGACAAGGCGATGGCTGACGCCTTCGGTGCCGAGCCAAGCGATGCCGATAAGGCGATGGCTGACACTTTAGGCGCAGAGCCGGAGCTGGGCTCGGGCATTACCGACTTGAGCGGTGAGCTCGACGTTGAGGAGCCGGAGACGACGCCAGACTTAGCGGATACCGAGTTTGCCGGTTTTAATGCCGGGGGCGCAGAGGATGAGAAGCTGCCGTCGTTAGACGCAGGCCTGAAGAATTTAGGCGCGCAAGCTGCGGCAGAGCCCGAAGATGAGGAAGCCTCGCTCTCGCAGGCTTTAGCTCAGGCTTCGGCCCAGCGCGATGCGGCTGATGCTGATGCTGCGGACGCAGATCATTCGGCCACGGAGCTCGAGGCGCTACAGGATACCTTTAATCTGCCTGAGGACTCGGTCTCCGACATCGCCCGCGAGGCGGTACCGCAGACGGCCTCCCAAGAGGCTAAGGACTTAGCTGACGTCTTAGGTACGTCCCTTGAGCATGCTGACCTCAAGGAGCCTGAGGCCCCATCAGATGCGTTGCTGAGCGCCGATGAGACCTTTGATGCTGACGGCGTAGGACTTGAGCCTAACCCAGACTTTGTTGACCTCTCCCACGAGGACAGCATTATCCCAGGCGACAACTCGGTTCAAGGCCAAGACTTCAAGTCCTTTGGCTTAGGCGATGCCGCGGCTGACTCCGTAGGCGAACCTGCCGCTTTAGAAAGTGACTCCGCTTTAGAGAGCGCTGAGCCTGCGGCCGATGCGGCCTTAGCTGAGGATGGCGCACACTCAGGCGACCTCTTTGGTACCAGTGATGATGCCGCTGTCTCCGATGATGAGCTCTTTGGTGCGGCTGATACTAGCAAGGGAGATTGGGAGCAGGGCTTTGCTCATGATGAGGAGCCGGTTGACGACGATCATGACTTCGTCAACTTTGCCAACAATCTCCACCGCAGCAATGAGGATGTGCCCGCTGCCGATGAGTTTAAGGGCATCGACGAGGCTAACACCGCCCATGATGTGGAGTTAGCTGCGGCCGCTCCTGATCTCGCGATTCCGGAGAGCCCAGAGCTCAACACCAATGCCTCGGCTGAGCACTTCGATGCCGACGAGAGCAATGCTGAGCTTGATCGCATCGAGCACGATGCTGAGAGCGCTTCTGCGGCTGCCGACGCCGACATTGCCGCTGACGGCCTGTTAGGCGACTTAGACGGCAATAAGGACGAGCTTGAGGCTGACTTAGCCGATCCTGATCTCGGCGGTTTATCGAGCTACGATGCGACCAGCCCATATGACGACACGGCAGACGAGGAAAATAACCTCATCATGCCAAGTGCCGAAGAAATGGCGCAAGCGCAGCTCGAGAGCGGCAGTGAGCTCGAGGATCTTGATACGGCACTGGAGCCTGAGTCCACCATAGAGCCAGAGCTGACCGAGCCAGCAGACACGGCCACGGAGCCAGTAACTGAGACTGCTGACGCTGAGGTCGCAGGTGTTGCTGAGCCTGAGTTGGCGGCTGACGGCGCAGAGCCTGAAGACGCCGCTGAGGAGCTGCCAACTCAAGACTTCTTGGACGATGTCTCGGCCCACAGCCACGATATTGATGAAGAGCTCTCCTCTGACGACTTAAAGGGCTTGTCAAGCTACGACAAGGACGAAAAGTACACCCAGCACAGCTCTGACACTGACCTTATCATGCCTGAAGAGGTGGCACCGGCAGAGAGTGCTGCGGCCTCGCCGCTCGATGAGCTCGATAGTGCGGACTTCGATTCGGTGCTCGATAACATCGATATCCCGGAGGCTGACGCAGCTGAAGCTCCAGCGGATGTAGCTGATGGGGCCGAAATGCCTGATGCTGCAGTTCCAGATGCCGCTGCTGAAGGCGTCGACGTCGAGCCTGCTTCGCCGCTTGAGACCGAGCGCGCCCACGAGGTTGAGGAACCAGTGGTCGTGGCCACCGATGCTGAGGTGGCGGACGCCGGTAGCACTGAGCCGATTGAGCCAGTGCAGGACGATACGGTCGAAGATGTAACCTCAAGCGAAACCGAGCTTGAGCCTTCGATGTGGTCGGTACCAAGCGATGAGGACTTTGACTTACCTCATGTCTCGGGCGTCAATGCCGCCGACTTGGTCGAAGAGCCTGCCGCCGTGGTCGAGGGTGAGGTCGTGCCTGACGCCGCACCTGCCAGCGACGACGATTTGAGTGCCGCGGGCTTTACCACCCACGAGCTCGACGACTTAGACCATCCTGCCGCTGAGGCAGCTGAGGCGGCCCCAGCCGCTGAGGCAAGCACGGAGGAGCTGGACTCCAGTGAGGCGGCTGAGCCTGCCGATTTGGGGGCTGATTTTGCCGCTGAGCTCGATAAGGATTTGGACTCGGGCAGCGCCAACTGGCCAGAGCCTGATCTTGAGGTCACCAACGACGACGATGAGCTGTTCTCAAGCCGCATCGGCAGCACCGATGCCTTGGCCGACATGCTCAGCGATGTCCCAGCCGACATCCCAGAGGAGGTAGTACGTCAGTCCGGCTCTCATATCACCGCTGACCACGAGCCGCTCAATCTCGACGCTCAGCCTGCCGCAGAGCCTGCCGCTGCACCGACCGCAGAGACGGCCCCAGCTGCGGAGCCGGAAATGGCTGCCGAGCCGGAAGCGGTTGATCCTGAGGTAGCTGAGCCTGCCGAGCCAGAGGTTGCCGCCGACAATCCATCGCTTGAGGAAGTACTGGCGCAAGCCCCTTCGGCTGATAGCTCCGGCGCTGCCGCCGAGGCCATTGTCGGTGACATGGTCTCCGGCTCCGGAAGCGACGATGAGCTCTTAGGGGGTGACTTAGGCTTAGACCAAAGCGCCGCTGCGGCCCAAAGCGATGAGCTGATGGGCTCGATGATGGCAGAGCCAAGCGAAGGCGAGGCCAGCGCTGATGACTTCTTAAGCGAGCACGCCTTAAGCCCTGAGGGCTTCACCGATGCCTTTGATGAGGCCGCAGACGCCAGCAGCGCAGAGCCTGCTGCGGGTGATTCCGGGGACTTCGACCTTGGCGCTCTGGATGAGTCTGAGCCAGCCTCCGGCTATGCGGGTGATTTTGACCTCGGTGCTCTGGATGAGTCTGAGCCTGTCTCCGGCGACGCTGGGGACTTCGATCTCGGTGCCATGGACGCGGCGGAGCCAGCTTCTGGTGATGCCGGTGATTTTGACCTAGGTGCCATGGACGCGGCGGAGCCAGCCTCCGGCGATGCGGGTGATTTTGACCTCGGTGCCATGGGCGAGGCTGAGCCTGCTTCCGGCGATGCTGGGGACTTCGATCTCGGTGCCATGGACGCGGCGGAGCCAGCTTCTGGTGATGCCGGTGACTTTGACCTCGATGCCTTAGGTGACGGCACAGCCGAACCGGAGGCGGAGCTCGATGGCGCTTTGGATGGTGCTGACTTCGACTTTGACGCCTTAAGTAACAGCGATGACACCGCCGATGGCGACGATCTGGGAGCCTTTGGCGACTTGGATGGCGCCGACTTCGGTGCGGAGAGCGCAGGTACCGGTGACTTCAGCGATTTAGGTGCCGACGATGATAGCGGGGATTTTGCGGGCTTTGATGAGAGCGCCTTGGGCGGTCTTGATGACTTAGATCTCACTGAGCCTAAAGCTCCGGCGGCACCGCGTTCCTAACTGAGAGCAGGCGCGTCGTGCGGCGCGCTTTGCGCTAAGATTGAGGCTAAGACTTAACCTCAGACGAGGGTCGGTCTTAGCCTTTTGTTTTCTAGGAGAGGGTGAACATGGCAAGCGAGGTGATGGCGCGGCTCTTGGGCTTAGAGGAAAGTGGTCTCGTGCCGCTAGAGCAGGGGCCGTTTGGCTGTGTCCTGCTGATCGACCCTAAGGTCAATGCTGCGTTTGGCGCGCTGCAAGCGGCGGCGCAAGCGGCAGGTTTTGAGCTTAAGGCCTGCTCGGCCTATCGGAGCTTTAGCGCGCAGGCGGCGATTGTCAGCGCCAAGTTTCAAGGTCAGCGCCCGGTGCTCGATGCCTTAGAGCAGCCGCTCAAGGAGCTGCCTTCTGACCCAGTAGCGCGGCTTAATGCCATCCTGCGCTTCTCGGCGTTGCCGGGCTTCTCGCGCCATCATTGGGGTACTGACCTCGACGTCTTTGCCGCCAATGCCTTACCCCCGGGGCAAAGCCTGCAGCTGACCTACCATGAGTACCTGAGCGGCTCCTACTTCTATGAGTTTGGCCACTTCCTGCGCGAGAACTTAACTGCGTACGGTTTTTATCAACCATATGGCGCCGACGCCGATGCCATGCTGCGCAAGGCGCAGAGCGGCACCTTAGAACCCAACGCCGTCGGCTGCGAGCCTTGGCATATCTCCTATCGGGCCGGCGCTGAGCGTTTAGGACGCTGCTTTGATATGGCCGCGGCGCTTGATTACGTGGCATCCTGTGACTTGCCTTATGCGCCTTACGTGCGGGCGCTGATGACGCCCGAGCGCGTAGCCGCAGTACTCGCGCTGTAGGGGGCGGCCCGGAGCGCTCTTTGCTCCTTAGAGATCCACCGAGTGGCCGGAGCCTGTAGCGGCAAGCGGCGAGCGTAGCCGCGGCCCAAGTGGCCCAAGAGCAGCGCTGGGTTATGGGCCCCGGAGTGGCCTTTGCTCCTTAGAGACCCACAGTGTGGCCTACGCCTGAAGCGGCGCGGTTAGTTGGCTGCGCGGCTTGGGGCGGCGAGGGCGGCGGCGAAGCTTTGTGGCAGGGCGGCGGCGATGCTTTGTGGCAGCATGCTGGAGATGCGCTGTTGGGCAAAGAACTCGGCAAAGGAGTGCTGCATCGAGTGTACGGTCAGCATCGTGATTTCGGCCCGAGTGCCGATGCGGATCGGCAGGGCCGGTTCACTTCCGGTGCCACCGTTGACGTAGAGCTGCTGGTTCGGGCCTAACTCGTAGAGGCCTTGCAGATAGCCGCCGTTGCTTTGCTGCACCATGTTGCCGATCAAACCAACTTGGCCACCGTGGGTGTTGCCCGCCAAGATGAGGTCGATGCCGTTGGAGCCAATCTGGCGATAGCGCTCAACGTTACGCGGCTGGTGGGTCAAGAGCAAGTTGAAGCTGCTCTTGGGCAGCGGGTGCACGTCGTATGGCGAGGGCAGGAGCAGACCGTAGTTCATGGCGCGCTCGTCGGCAAAGCCTAAGATGGTAAAGAGATGGCCCATGTAGTTGAGGAGCCATTGCTGGTTGAGCAGCACGGTAAAGCCGTTGTTGCGGTAGAAGCTCATGTAGTTGTTGAAGTCGTAGGCGTACTCATGGCTGCCCGGGACGACGTAGATACCCATCGGGGCATTGAGCATCGTGAGTGGGCGCAGCTTCTCGCGCATTAAGTCAAACTTGCCATCGGCGATGTCGCCGGTGATGATGATGATGTCCGGCTTGGCCATGGTGACCTTGAGCACTAAGTCCGTGATCCACGAGCGCGGGGTCATCGGCGAGATGTGCAAGTCACTCATATGCACGATCTTCAGGCCATCAAACTCGACCGGGACGTTGAGCGGCACCATCACCTCATTGATCTCCGGCGTGACCAAGACCTTGACCGTACAGTGCACTGCATAGCAGGCGAGTAAGGCGGCCATAATGATGCCCAAATAGCGGCCCATGTGCTTGAGGAAGGTTCGCAGATGCACCATCAGGCGCGTGTGGATGCGCTGCATCTGATGGACATAGAACGATTGGGCATCGTTGATCGGCTTGATCTCCGGATCGTGGGCATTGATGTTGAGGGCGCTTTCAGCATGGCGCTGGCGCTCTTCAAAGGAGCCTAAGGCGACATTGCCATCATCGTCACCGTGGATGAGCTCGCTAATCGGTACCGAGCGTCCCTGATGGTCGATATACTCGCTTGGGCCATCGCTGATATGATCGTCCGGGAGCGGCTCGAAGATACTGGCCGAGCCGCTCTGGGCGCTCAGGTGCATGGTGCGATGAAGCTGATTCTTGCGCTTCTTGTCGTTAGGCTCGCTCGGATCGCCGCCGCCCATGCCGGTGAGGACGTCCTCGGCGGCCGCACTGTCTACGGCAGCATCGGGGACGATGCTCTGGGCTTCGCGCTCAACGAAGGTGCGTTCGACGCGATTGTCATCAAGCTCGGACGGGTCATAGAGGTCGGCCGAGTCGCGTACCGCGGCATTGATGGCTTCGCGCGCAGCATCGCTCACCGCATCGTACTCAGCGCGATCTTGGGCCATAGCGGCATTGTGCACGGCGGCCTTGACCGCAGCCCGGGCAGTGGCATCGACTGCTTCGCGCTCGGCGCGGGCCGTGGCGACCTTGGCCTTACGGACGGTTTCTGCTTGGGCATGGCGCTCGGCCGCACGCGCGGCATCGGCTGCGGCGTCCGCGGCGGCCCGTTGGGCGAGCACTTCGGCGTTGGCGCTGACCGAAGCGCGTGAGGTGCTGACGATCGGACTGTTGCTGGCGCGCTCATAGGCTTCATCGTGGGCCTGCTGCGCGGCCTTGCTGCCGCCAAAGAACTCCTTGGTGAAGTTGACCGCGTTGGTCAGCCACGAGGACTCTTCGTCCTTAGCGGTATTCTGGCTAAAGAGCTTGCTGAAGGTACTGTCGTGATACTGCTCAACGTCATCGCGTGTCAGAGCAAAGCCACCTAAATGGCTTGGGTGCAGCGCAGGCGCAGCTTGATCGGGGCTGGCGTCCTCATTGCTGCTCATCGCGCCCCAGTCGATGTTGAAGCGCTCGTAGCTTTGCTCTGGGGTATTGACGGTAAAGGTAGTCTTGGAGCTGGCACCGGCGCCGGTGTGGACACCTAAGCCATAGTTGAGCTGCTTGTTGGAGATGACGCGTTCATCGTAGTCGAGGATCTCACCGTGCGGACGCGTGACTACGATCGGCGCGGCGGTTAAGGCCGAGCTGGCTTGGGCATTGAGCGCCTTTTGGTAGGCGGCCGCTTCGGCCGCGTGTACCGCGGTCTTGGCGAAGTTGATCACCGTTTGCGCGGCAGCCGTGACCGAGACCTTGCCGCTGTCGTGCTTGCTCTCACTGTCATCTTGATTGCGGCGAATAGCCGAGACTAAGTCATCGGCGGCATTACGCAGGGTGCGCTCTGATTGCAGCTCGGCGTCGCGGGCCCGAGCGGCGTTTTGCGCCGCGATCTCAACGGCCGTGGCGGCAGCATCGGCGGCAGCATCAGCCTGCGCGCGCCGTCCGGTAGCCTCGTGCTCGGCGGCCTGCTCGAGCGCGGCGGCGGCCTTAGCGGCAGCTTTGTTGGCGCGGGCGCTACGCCACAGATGTATGGATTTGGCCAGCTCATGCTCAGCGTTGGCATTGCGCACATGCATGCGCGGCTTACCCGTACCGTCATCATAGCTGACGTACTCAGTCTCAAGGCTGCGATCGCGATTGACTGCATAGCCCCCTGAAGAGATCTCTGATAAGTCGGGGCCTTCGTGGCCGAGGCTTAACTCATAGTATTGAATGCCATCTTGCGGCGCGGCCGTGAGGCGGCCGCCGGAGACGCCAAATGGATCATTGAAGTCCGGGATCTTGGTAGGGCCTTGGGCTCGGGCCACTTGAGCCGCGGCCTTGGCATAGCGCGCGACATCGACTTGGCGCTCCGCGTCTGTTGGCGGAGCTGATGTGACGGCCCCGCCGCTGGTGAGCTCTTCATCGGTGAGTAATTGCATGGGCTGCTGCGGCCGGGCGTTGTGGGCGCGATCGGTTGGGGCGTTGATGGTGGCTTGGCGCCAGTCATAGGCGACCTTGCCCCAGCCCTTGTTAAACTCATGAGCCCGGGCTTGGGCATACTCTAAGGCCGCTTGGACATTATCAAGCTCCTTGGCTCCGGCATCACGGGTGGCGGCGATCGATGCGGCATCGACGGCAGCGCGGCGCGAGTTAGGATTGGCATTAGCAAAGGACTGCGCAGTCGAAGCGGCGATGATGTCATGGACGTGCTGGCGCTTGAGCTGGCCGAGCTTGACGCGCAGTTCGCGCTGATACTGGTTGTTTTCGTAGCGGCGGGTGGTGCGCGGGAAAAAGATCAAAAACGGCATGCCCGAAGCGTCTTTGCGCTGTGGGGTCAGGTGCTTTAAGAGCCAGCCGCCGACCGAGGAGCCGACGATCGAGAGCACGATCAAGGCCGCAAGTGGGGTGAGCAGCAAGAGCAGGTGCTGCAGGAAGGTGGTAAAGGCAAAGATGAAGCTCGGTACCTCATCGCCTAAGCTCATGCCGTAATCAAGCAGCAGCTGGTGGGAGGCCGTGAGCGCGCCCAAGCCGAGCGAAGCGGCAAGGCGGGTGACTTTTGACCAGGCAAAGAGGGCGCTGACCACGTAGAAAACTATGAAGCCTAAGGCAAAGATGTTTGCGCTCAAAAGCAGCAAAAAGTCACCAAGCATCACAATGATTTGCTCCGCTGTGGTTGACTCGTCCGAGCCAACCTATGCTCATCCTTCAGTCTGTGTCTGGTTCTTAGTTGATCCTTGCTTATCTAGCTCGGTCAGCCACAGCTGGTTGTTACTACCTTAAGCAGGTTATTACTACCTTGCAGGTAGGGCAAAAGTCACGAAGAGACCATTGCGGTACTGGAAAGTAGGTTAGGTGGCACCTCGCGCGGTGCAGTGGTTGCTCTCCTCTCTTACAGGGCTTACCTCCCTGACAGGATTAGTAGCTCAGTGGCATGGTGGATACCAACTTGCCTCCGGAGTGCAGGTCACTTGACCTGCGGATACAGCTTTCAGCGCCGGGTCTTCATCGGCTGCGGCCAAGGTACAGCTTAGACCACAAAGGGGCAGGCGGAAGGTCGGGGTTAAGCCCGCGCAACCGTGACATTTAAGCCAGATATGGCATCAAAGCAATCACACCTTGATCATAGTCGATGTATCCGGATTTGTCTAACTCAAAGCGCGCAGATGATAACGTAATAACTACCGCTTCGCCCTATGTTAACGCCCTTTTGCGACAAAGTTTCACCAAATTGAGGGTATCTGCGTGGAGTTATTTGTGCAACTGCCTGATATCTAGGTTTAGATATGCCGTTTGTTAAGCGGCGATGTGATCTAGAGCGCAAAACGATGTTTTGGGTGAAATTTTTCTCCTTCTGTCTCGGAAGTGACCACTGTGGGCACTGTCTGCGCAGCGCAGACGAGCATATTTATCTCAGCGCCGCCATCTTGCACGGCACAACACGATGATGATACACCTTCGTCTGCGGCCTAACTGTGCCCTAGTTGTCACTTCTGGGAAGTCGAACTTTGGTATCCAACTTAGGCTTAACCTTCGGGTGAAAGCTGCACAGGCGCGCGCTCCGCGGGCATATCTAGGCGCGCAGAAGGCCGCGGGTATATCTATGCGCGCAGAAGGCCGCGGGCGTGGATACCAAAGAGCCCTACTAAATCCAGCCATTTTTCATCAAATTGTAGGGAAAAGGGGTGCAGGTGGCACCACTCTGACCAAGATGTGACATATGCCGCCAAATCATGATCTAGAGCGCTGCGCGCGCCCGGATTACTGCCGCGGGCCTAAGTTAGACATAATGGTTTGTGCCTATAATGAAGAGTATGCCTGAAGGCCGGAGCCTGCGGGACGGCCGAGTCACGAATTAGGAGGCTGCGCGCAAGGCGCAGGATCTGGGGTAGCTCCTACCCCTTCTTTATCTGTCTATTTTAGTTGGAGGCGGTACTGGCGCTCCGAAGAGCGGGCAGCGCGGTGCCGGTGATTGATGAATAAGTTAACGAAGCTTGCTCTGGGCGTGATTGCCAGCGTTGGTTTGATCGGCGGAGCCCAAGCGGGCATGCATCATTGGGGACAAGGGCCGAACTGCCCATATGGCTACCAGCAAGAATGCCCACGCTACCACCAAGGGGTATGGCAACGCGGTGACTGGCAGCGCGGCGATTGGCAGCGGGGCTGGCAGCACAACGAGTGGTGTGAGCGCCAAGGCTACCGTCAGGGCTATCGTGACGGCTACCAAGATGGCGCCGATCAAACTTGGCGTCGTGGCCCACGCCATGGGTGGGGCCCACACCATATGCGCGGCTGGGGGTATGGCCCACATCACTACTACGACGGTGGCTATTGCCCACGTGGCTTTGCCCCAGAGGATCTCCCGGCTGAGCGTCCAGCCGCTGCTCCACAGGGCTTTAGCGGCTACCCGGGGATCGTCTACGAGCAGTTTAAGAGCGAGTTTGACGCCTTAGGGCAGATGCAAGACGAGCTCTTCGTCAAGCGCCAAGAGATGCGCGCTGCCATCCAATCGGGCGACACCGCCATCGCCAACCAAAAGGCCAAGGAGTTCACTCAAGCCCGCGACGCGCTGCGCCAAGCCCGTGTTGACTTGCACCAAGCCATTGTGCAGTTCCTGAACACCGACTTACAGCCTGCGCTCTACGCCACGCCAGCCCCAGAGGCGGCCGCCCCAGTCGAGCAAGTTACAGCTCCTGAGGCTCCAGTTGCAGTAGCCCCTGAGGCCACCGAAGCTTCCCCAGTCGCAGCTCCAGCCGAAGCTCCCGCTGAAGCTGCTCCCAGCCCTGCTCCAGCCGAGTCGCCAGCTCCAGCTGCTGCGGATGTTCCAGCTGAGCCTACAGCACCAGTAGCTGAAGAGGCTGCGCCTGCCGTTGAGGAAGCTGCTCCTGCTGCTCCGACTGAGCCTGCTGCCGAGGCACCGGCTGAAGCCCCAGCTGAAGCTCCTGCCGCTGAGGCTCATGCTGCGGTCTAAGGGCAATCAGCCTGCGCTTACTACGACCCGTTGGTTTTGCTTAGGCGGAGCCAACGGGTTGTTTTTGCGATAAAAGCGCATTGTGTTGCGTTGGCGGCGGCAATAGCTTAATCTGAAGTCAGAGCGCAGCCCTCTTCTGGGGTGTAGCCTTGGGGCGCGGCGCATTCTCGTGGAAAGGAGTGAGTAATGAGTGCAAGTAATGACGTATCCTCGGTGGTGATCATCGGCTCGGGGCCTGCCGCCTGCACGGCCGCCATCTACGCAGCGCGCGCAGACTTAAAGCCCATTATGGTGACCGGCTACGATCAAGGCGGTCAACTCACGACCACCCCAGAGGTGGGCAATTGGCCGGGGGCCTTAGGTGATCCCAGCGGCTTTGATCTCATGAACCAGATGCTCGAGCATGTCAAAGCGCTGCAGGTGAAGCTGGTCTATGACGCCGTGACTGCGGTCGACTTTAGCGCCGAGGTCAAGAGTCTGACCTTGTCCTCAGGGGAAGTGCTCAAGAGTAAGGCAGTGATCATCGCCACCGGTGCGCGCGCCCGTTACTTAGGGATTGACCTTGAGGATAAGTTCAAGGGCAAGGGCGTCTCCGCCTGCGCCACTTGCGATGGCATGTTCTTTAGGAATAAGACCGTGGCGGTAGTCGGCGGCGGCTCGGTGGCCTTCATCGAGGCCTTGTTCTTGGCCAATCTGTGCGCCAAGGTCTACCTGATTCACCGGCGCGAAGGCTTCCGGGCCGAGCAGATCTTGGTTGAGCGTGTCAACGAGAAGGTCAAGGAAGGCAAGATTGAGCTGATGCTCAATACCAAGGTGGTCTCGTACTTAGGCGACGAAGTCTTAAGTGGCGTTGAGCTTGAGACCTTAGGGGAGCGCCATCAGCTGGAGCTGCAAGGCCTCTTCGTTGCGATTGGCCACAGCCCAGCGACCGATATCTTCAAGGGCCAGCTTGAGCTTGATGATCAGGGCTATATCGTCACCGATCCAAGTACCTTCCCAGCAAGCGCCACCTCCGTGAAGGGCGTCTTTGCTGCCGGTGACTGCGCCAGCCGCGGTTACCACCAAGCCATTGTGGCGGCAGGTGCCGGGTGCAAGGCGGCGCTCGATGTCGAGCAGTATTTGATGGGTATTGCTTAGAGGGCAGGGTGCCAAAAGTGACGCCGCAGGGCGGCTCATTTTACGCCTGCAGAGCGCAGGCGTAAGGAAGGGGGAAGCTTGAGCTTAGGCAGGTAGGCCGGCGAACTTGGTGAAACGATTGTACATGCGACAGAAGAGTTGACACTCCTTGGTGGTGTCATAGACCGCATTGTGCGCCTGCTCTTCGTCAAAGGAGAGGCCTGCGGCAATGCAAGCGCGTGACAGCACTGTCTGGCCGAGCACGAGGGCGCCTAAGGACGCCGTGTCGATCACCGAGAAAGGGTGGAACGGGTTGCGCTTGTAGTTGAGGCGGCGGGCGACGGCGTTGATAAAGCTCAAGTCAAAGGAGCCGTTGTGGCCCACTAAGATGGCCTTAGTGCAGGCTTGCGCCTTGACCTCTTTGGCGATGGCCTTGAACATCGGGCGCATCGCTTCCCCTTCTTCGACTAAGTTGCGCTTCTCATCGTACGGGTCAATGCCCAAAAACTCGACATTGATGCGCTCGATACGCGAGCCCTCAAACGGCCGGATGTTGACGCTGTACTCATCCTTAGGTACCAACCGACCTTCGTTGTCGATCTGTACCGTGATCATGCACACCTCTAATAGCGCATCCGTGACCGGATTAAAGCCACCGGTTTCCACATCCACCACTACCGGCAGGAAGGTGCGGAAGCGATCCCGGATCTGGTAGGGCGGGTTTAAGAAGGGTGGATTGATCGTCTTTACCGAAAACATTCAGATTCCTAGTCCTAACTGGCGACACAAGCTCAGAGCTGCGAGCTCTAAGTGTGCCAAAGATCACCAATTATACCAGCTTGCACCGGGAAAATGCCTAAGACGCGCTGCGCGGCTTCAGTCGTGGTCAGACGCGCTGTGGCCGTGGTCAGACGCGCCCGCAGGTCGCGCCTGAGGCATCAAACTTACGCCACGCGACGATGCCCTGACGCTGGGGCGAGAGCACCAAGACCACGCCCATGTCGAGGTCGGAGTCATGCGCGCGATAGGGCGGCTCGGCCATCAGATGATAGCGCTCGCGGACGCTCACGGCGCTGGGGATCAGCCTGACTTCAAAGACGTAGCTGTGCGGGGCCACCGCCAGCTCAAAGGCGCAGTGCTCAGGGAACAGCCGCACTTCGTAGTCAAGTGCACGCAGCTCTTGGCTGAGGAACGCGCTGTAGCTTACGGCGTCAGGTTGGGGGTGGTCGTGGAGTAACTGATTGAGTAGGATGCAGACCGTTTTGAGGTCGCCTTGGGCTAAAGCGGTGTGGAGCGCAGTCGGGTCGACCAAATCCCGATGGCGCGCTTCCCCTGCGGGTAGATTAAGAGGCACTGGTTGGGACATCGGCTTTCCTTTGTCTGAGAACGCAAGAGCCGACCAATCAAAAAGAAGGGTCGGCTCTGCCGTAGTCTCAGTGGGACTGAGCTTAGAGGTTTTGCTTTAAGAAGGTCTCAGCGGCCGTAGCAGCTTCTACCTCATCAGGACCATTGAAGGTTAAGGTCAGCTCTTCGCCTTGCTGGATGGACAGCTTCATGACTGCCAGCAGGCGCTTGCCGTCAACTAATTGGCCTTCCTTGCCCATTTGGCAGGTGCTCTTGTAGCCGGAGATGAGCTTGACTAACTGCCCGGCAGGACGAGCGTGGATACCACGAGGATCGGTAATCTTGTAGACGATGGTTTGCATATTGAAGTCCTTTCCACTGGGCAGGCTGCCCTGCCCTCTTTTCTTTGAGCATGTGAGTTGGGCTGCTGCACGTAGGCGGCAGCCCGCAGGCTGGGCTATTGACCCAGCTGAACCGCTAAGGCCCTGCAAGGCCTTAGACCCGACGGCGCAGCGTGCTAGCGGCGCTTAATGATTTCGCCTAAGTGGACGCGGGCATTGGTCAGCTCGCTTTGGCACTGTGCGTTGCTCGCGCGGATGCGCTCACGCAGCGCCAAGATGGCGCCCGGCGAGACCGAGAGCTCGTCGTAGCCCATTTCCACAAAGAGGTCGGTCAGCTCCGGATCGGCGGCTAACTCACCGCAGATGCCCGCTTGGATGCCCGCGGCGTGCGCGTTTTTGGCAATTAGACGTAAGAGCTCTAAGACTGCTTCGTGGTGCGGGTCGTAGAACTTGCCTAAGTTCTGGTTTTGGCGATCGCAGGCGGTGGTGTACTGGGTGAGGTCGTTAGTGCCCACCGAGAAGAAGTCGACATGCTGGGCCAATTGCCCCGAGAGGATGGCTGCGGCCGGAGTCTCGATCATGATGCCGATCTTCGGGACGGCGTAGGCTTGGCCCTCGGCCTTGAGCTCGGCCTCGACCTCGGCACAGATCGCCTTGGCCTCCTCGATCTCAGAGAGGCGCGTAACCATAGGGAACATCATGGCGATGTTACCACGGGCGCAGGCGCGGTAGATGGCGCGCAATTGGGTCTTGAAGATGTCAGGCTGCATCAGGCAGATTCGCAGCGCGCGCACGCCCATGGCCGGATTCTCTTCTTCAGGCAGGTTGAAGTAGTCGACCTTCTTGTCGGCGCCGATGTCCAAGGTACGGATGATGACGACCTTGCCATTCATGGTCGAGGCGACCTTGGCGTAGGCCTTAAACTGCTCTTCTTCGGTCGGTGGCGTGCTGCGCCCCAAGTACAAGAACTCCGAGCGGAACAGGCCAATGCCTTCGCCATCGTTCTCTAAGACCTGCTCGACGTCATCTACTTGGCCGATGTTGGCAAAGGTCAGGATGCGGTGGCCGCTCTTGGAGATGCCCGGCTGGCCGCGCAGCGCCAATTGGCGGATGCGCTGCTGGTCGAAGACATCCTTCTCTTGCTGCAGCTTAGTGATGGTGGCTTGATCCGGCTCAACGTAGAAAGTACCGGTGACAGCATTGACGCCGAGGTACTTGCCCGTTAAGTCGAGGCATTCCTCATCGTCAGCTGCGGCGACGCCGTCGCCCTCTAAGCTCTTAGGGAGCTGGGCGTTGATGATGAGCGGGATGTTCATGGTGCGCGCCAAAATCGAGGCGTGCGAGTTTTGCGTGCCGTGGCGCAGGACAAAGCCCAAGATCTTGGAGCGATCCATTGCCACAGTCTGCGACGGCTGCAAGTCGTCGGCGACGATGACCACGCTCTCGGTCAAAGTGATGGCTTGGCCGCCGCGCACGATGCGGGCGATCCGCGAGGTCACGTCCTTGACGTCTGCGGCGCGCTCGCGCATGTAGGCGTCGTCTAATTGCTCAAAGTCTTGGGCCTGCTCACGGCCAACGGCAATGGCAGCATCGGCGGCATTGATGCCACCTTGCTTGATGCGCTCACGGATGTTGTCACAGATGTCGGGATCATCAAGCATCATGCGGTGAATCTCGAAGATCTCCGCTTGCTCGGCGCCAATCTCGTTCTGCGCCTTTTCAATCAGGCTTTCAAGCTCGGCTTGTGCCTTAACGAGCGCCGACTCAAAGAGGCTTAACTCTTCTTCAACCGTTTTGCTGGTGCGTACCGTGTCGGCGACCTCGGGGGTCTTGATGTGCAAGACTTTGCCCATGGTAATACCGGCACAGGCACAGCGTCCTTGTCCTACGTACATTCCCTGTCTCCAACAAGGCGCAGTCGCGCCTGTCACACTCTAGTTGTGCTTGCACCCTCTTTGCAGCACGTAGCGTGCCCGCATGCACCTGCCGCGCGCTATCTGCGCAGGTCATGGTGCGCTCCTTAAGGAGCTGTGTGGGCAGTTTAGCTGCGTGGGCATCTTAGCCGCGCGGGCTATGCGCGCTTAGTTGTCTTGAGGGAAGATCGTGCAGATGTTGTCGTTGGTGGTGACGGCGCGCGGAGCGGCGTACTCGACCGACTTGAAGTCCATGCCGTTGCAGATCACCATTGGTACTAAGTTGCTGAGTCCGGCCTTGGCGATGACGGCTTGGTCAAACTTGATGAGCGGTTGACCGGCGGTGACTTCTTGATCGTCGGCGACTAAGGCCTCAAAGCCTTCGCCCTTTAAGTCGACGGTGTTGATACCGACGTGGATTAAGATTTCGACCTTGTCCTTGGAGGTAATGGTGACGGCGTGGGCGGTCTTGAAGATTTGGGTAATGACGCCATCGCATGGGGCGTAGACCGTGCCATCTTCGCCCGGCTTAAAGCAGGCGGTTGGGCCTAAGACGCACTCGGAGAAGGTAGGATCCGGGATCTCTTGAATCGGGATCATCTCGCCGTTTAACGGTGCCTTCAAGGTGATGACCGTGCTCTGCTTGTTACCAAATAGCTTGTCTAAGAAGCCCATAAATCCCTCCAGTTAAACGAATGTGCTGCGCGCAGGTGCGTGACGCGCTAAACATGTGAGCATCATACTCAAGAGCATGTGTCGTGAACATGCGCTGTGAGTATGACTCCTCAACCGCAGGCCGCCCTGCTCTCAGTGGGGAGCAATCTGGCCCTTCGTGTGGGGCGGTTGAGCCTCACAAACGTGCCTATTATGGCCGTAAGCTGCCGCAAACTCACCCTTGGCGGGCTAATAGCGTTAGCTTGCTCGCATTTTAGGGGCGGCGCAGGCGCCGCTATGCGCGGACATGTTTGTAGCTAGGCATGAGCTCGGCGCTCATTATTATCGAATTTGTGGCCAATTGCAGCCGTCTGCGGCGGAAA
This sequence comes from uncultured Anaerobiospirillum sp., assembly GCA_944389615.1. Taxonomy (GTDB): domain Bacteria; phylum Pseudomonadota; class Gammaproteobacteria; order Enterobacterales; family Succinivibrionaceae; genus Anaerobiospirillum. The sequence continues at coordinate 35,684 of CALXNA010000014.1, forward strand.
GTGTGACCATTCTCGAAATTTGTTTTCACATGCCCACACCTTCGTGAAATATTTTTCTACCAGCCCGCCGCGCCGCAGGCAAGGTTCGCGCCTGCGTGGGCTGACTGCCGTCGCCAGTTGCGGCGCGTTGGTGCGGAGCGGGCGCAGGGCCTGCGCGCAGGGCGCGGGCTGCGCCTGCTGTGGCATATGGCTGAGAATTTGCATTAAGATGGGCGGGCCTTGATTGGCCTGATTCCTTAGCTTTTGGTAGGCGCGCGCCTTTGCTTGTGTGATGCAAGCACGATTTTTGAGTGAGCAGCGCTCCTGACTTACTCCTAAGAGATGACCTGTAGATAAGAGAGATGGTCGCGCTACCAAAGGCGGGGATGAGCTAAATGCTCAGCTTCAGTGTTTGAGTGCAAGTGCTTAGCGCTACACTAGGGCTGTACCTTGCAGGCTCGTTCCGGCAGGGCGGTGACAGGCCCGTAGCTGCGGGGCGGTGAGGACTTGCACTCAAGCATTGCTAGCAGCAACTGCGGCGCAGGGGCGCTTGGCGCTGGTCTGCGCCCAGTGGTGCTAGGGCAAGACAGAGGAGATCTGAATATGTCGAGGGATGAGAGCCAAGGGCAGACCTTTGGTTCAGGCCGCCAGTGCCACCGCGGGCACGGGAGGCCTTGCGCTGGACGCAGCCTGCGGGGGGCCCTGACGGTGCTGGCTCTGACTTTAGGCGTAGTGGCAACGGGCGCCTCGGCCCAGATTCGCTATGAGACCCCGATTAGCGATGTTGACGCCAAAAACTGGTCAACCAGCGCAAGTAAGATTTCTTGTGTCTTATCGTCCAATATCGAAGGCTACGGCCGTGCTGACTTTACCTTGCTCTCGGGCGCACAGCGCCGTCTGAGCCTTGAGCTGTTCCCGAAGATCGCGGTCAACGCCCAAACCAAGATGCGGGTGCTCACCGCGCCTGCCGAGTGGCGTCCGCAAGGAGATGAGGCTGAGATTGGCTCATTGCAGGTCTACAAGGGCTTCAACCCTTTCATCGGTGACTCCGTGTCGTGGGCGGTACTCTTAGAGCTCTCCCATGGCCGTCGCGTCATGATGCCGTATCTCTCTTCGACCAATTTGGGCGTCAACCAGATGCTGGTACCGACCTTAAGCCCGATTGGCTTTAGCGATGCCTATCAGCAGTTCTTGGATTGCTCGGCGCAGCTCCTGCCTTACGGCTATCGTGATGTCAGCTTAGTGGCCATCATGTTCTACGACAAGGAGAATCGCATCGTCCCATCCTCTGACGAGCGCCTGTTCCAGCAGATCAACTACGCCAAGCTCGATCCTTCGATCAATAAGATCATCATCTCGGCCTTCGGCTCAGGCAATAGCGATAACTTGGACAATCTGGACTTGGCCAAGAGCCGTGCTGACACCTTGGTGAAGATGCTGACCGACAATGGCATCAACAAGGATATGATCGAGGTGCACACCTACGGCGATGAGCAATTGGCCACCACCGGCTACACCATCTCCGAGCGCCAACAGTCCTCGAAGGCCATCATCGAGCTGCAGCGTGACCCATTCCGTGTCGACAGCCGCCTCGAGGTCGAGATGCCGGATATCGGTGTGCCCGGCGAGGTCTATTACACCGAATAGTGTTAAGAGCCCAACTGCCTGAGCCTTGTGGCCTGCACACGTCCGGCCGGGGTGGGGGTAGTTGGGTTTTCGATTCAGCGCCGCCTCAAATCGCTTACAATGAGGTGAGCGCAGCCCTGCGGAGCGCCGCCTTAAGGGCTCAGCTCTTGGGCGCAGCTTTGCGGGGGCGGCCCTGTAGGGCGTAGTCTGAAGGGCGCAGCTGCGCAGAGGCAGTTTTCAGGGCGCAGCCCCTGAGGCGCAGGTCAATCTCAGCCCCTGAGGCGCAGGTCAATGGGTGATGCAGACATAGGGTAGGCGGCAAGTTATGGCCAACATTCTCAAGAAGATTAAGGCAAAGGAGCGGCGCGAGCAGAGTCGCTTCCAGCAGCGCGCGGTGATGGCTCTGATTGGCCTGCTCTTTTTTGCAGCCATCTTTGCTGGGTGCCTGTGGATCTACACCTCTACGGTCGAAGGCGAGCGCCGGGCGCTGACCGAAAACGGTATCAACGCCTTATCGTACTCAAACTTTGATGATGCCAAGGTGCTGCTTGAGCAGGCAGCCCAGCAGGGCGAGCCTTATGCCTATGAGTTCCTTGCGTGGATGTACGCCAGCGGCGGCCACTATGAGGACGCGGTGCGCACCGCCTTACGCGCAGCCTCGCTGCAGCGTATCGTAGGCTACGAGGTCTTAGGTGACTTAGCGCTGTTAGGCTATGGCCCAGCTACCGGCACCTCCGCGGCCTTGTCGTACTTTGAGCAGGGCGCCTTAAATCAGGCCCGCCGTGAGGCGCTCCAGCGCGCAGGTGAGTCCGAGCGTGCCATTGTCGACATCCTCTCGGAGGTCGATCGCCGCCCTGATGACCCATCTGACCCGACAGCTTACCGCAACCCGGACGTGCAAAAGCGCGCCGCTGACATCTTCACCGAGATGGTACGCCGCGCCTTGCCGTTAGCGCCGAATGCCGATGACTTCAGCACCCTGATCATGCGCGCCTACAACAAGGGTGCAAAGAATTTGGAGCTCGAGCTGGGCGACATGCTCTTTATCGGCTCGAAGACCGCGGCAGCCAATGCGCAGGTGGCGGTTGACCACTGGCAGCGTGCCATGGACGCAGGCATTGAGCGCGCCTACGTGCGCCTTGCGGGCGCCTATTGGCATGGCTATTCAGTCATGCGGGATCCGCAAAACGCCATTGACCTCTACACGGTCGCTGCGAGCAACAACCAAGACCCTGTCGCGATGTATGCCTTAGGCCTCATCACGATGCGCTCCTGCACCAATCCTGATGACACAGCGCGCAACAATGCCTTAAATCAGGCGGGCGTGGAGTATCTTACTCAGGCTGCGGCACGCGGCTATGGCCCGGCGAGCACTGCGTTAGGCGTGCTGGCCTTAACTGAGAACTCCGACCAGCTGGCGGCCAAGCGCGCCGCGCAGTGGCTGCGCATTGCCGCGGTCGAGCAAAACGACATCTCAGGGCGCATTCTCTATGACCTGTTGCTGATCACCGGCACCGGCGTCGGCCTGTCCTTTACCGAAGGCTTTGATGACTTAGTGCAGGTGGCGCAGTCCTATCCTCCGGCTCAAGGCATCTTAGACCTGCTGCAAAAGCGCATTCCGCCTGAGGTGATCTTGCGTCAGGCCATGGCCTTGAGCAATTATGTGCTGCTCGGCCACCTTGCCTACCGCGAGGGCGACCCAGTCGCCAAGCAAACCATCACTGACCCGCTGACGGGTGAGGTCATGGCCCGGCCGTTCTCGTTCTATCAGTCCTTGACCAAGATCTCCCCGGAGCTGCCACTGCAGTTTGGCCTGTTCAACTTCACGCCACCGAGCGACTTAAATAACATGTCCATCAGCGGCGAGCGCGTCTTGAGCCCGGCTCTGGCCAAGATCATCATTCAGTATGCGCCTTCGACCGGCGCAGCTCCTTATGAGCCCAACCAGATGATGCCACGCCCACAGCCGCCGCAGGTACCATCGACCTACGCCATCGGCTCCTTTGTGCCACCGATCAGCCTGTTAGAGCCGCAGAGCTTGCTTGAGCGCGACACCGGCCTCAACCGTACCCTGTTCTAAAAACCAAACCCCCAGCACTTGCTGGGGGCGGTAGGAGCTGCGCAGGCGGCGGAGCAGAATGGGTTAGTCGATCTGCTTGGTGCCTTGGACGATGCTTTGGTCAAAGCGTAAGCTGCCTTGGATGAAGTCGGCGAGCTCTTTTAAGGCGGGCTTATCGTCCATGGCACAGAACTCAAGGAAGCGCGCCTTATCTTGCTCACTTAAGTGGTCGCGCCCGACCTTGGTGAGCAGATTGAAGTTATCGTACTTGATGATGAGCGAGGTTGCCGCGCCAAAGAGCGCGCGCGCCTGCTTGAGGTGGGCGCCGTTGATCTCCTCAGGCGACTTGCCCTCGTAGATCAAAGGTAAGGTGACCTCAGCTAAGGTCGACAGTAGCGGCTGCACCATTGGGTTGACCGCATGGCCGGTAACATGCCCGGCAAGGCCTTGGCGCCCGTGAAACTTGCTTAAGAAGAGGTACTGGCAGATCTTCTTGCCATCGTTGACTGGGTAATTATCCCAGATGAAAGGCTTGCGCCCTAAGCGCGCCGTTACCTCGTCGATGTATTCAGGGGTGATGTCCTCTGACAGCACCTTCGAACCCGTCCAGAAGATCTCCACGCGCTCAGGGAGCCCCGCGGTGAGGTCGCTAAAGTAGTGCTCAGGGCACTGCCCAAAGAGCTTATCTAAGATCGGATCGTCGCAGTAGTAGGACGGGCAGATGATAAAGTGCTTGACATGCTCTGGGAGCAGGGCCTCGACCGTGGCGATGACCTCATTTTGGGCCTTGCCGACGTCTTCTGAGTCCTTGACCATGTCATCAAAGAGCAAGCAGAAGATCTCGCACTGGGTGGCAGCGCACAGCTCCTTGACCTGCGTTACCAAGGTGTCACGCTGGGCGGCGAAGTTGGCCGTGAGGTTCAGAGGTGAGAGCGCTACGCCAAAGTCCAGCTGCTGGGCATGGGCGTCTGCGGCCATGGTGCTGAGGAAGTTACGGTAGTCTTCACTGAGCGGCTGCTGCCAAGTGGCGCGCAGCTGCGCATCTTCCTTGGGGGCGTAGATGTAGAAGCGATAGCCATGCTGGGCGCAGAAGTCAAAGAGGTACGAGCGCTCTTGGGGGCTATAGCGTTGACCATAAAAACCTTCAATAATGCCAAGATACGAAGCTGCACTCATCGCAATCACCGCTCCTAAACAAACAAAACACTGGTGGCGCTCATTGTGAAAGCGCCGCCGCATGCTGTCAACACCACCGCTGCGCGTCGGCCCGCGTTGGCGTGCAGCCTGCGGCGGGTTATGCCGAGCGCGCTTAGGGCGCGCCACCGACGGCGGGTTATGCCGAGCGCGCTTAGGGCGCGCCGCCGACGGCGGGTTACGCTAGGCGCGCTCCGGGCCGCGGTCGCGGCGACTGCGCGCGCATGTGGCATTTCACAAGCTTAGCGATTATAATCATTGAGTTTTGTGAGTTGCATCCAGTACTAATGGACACGCTCACGTGCTTGGGGCACCAAGTGGCGGTTTTGGCAGCGGGCTAGTGGCACGCAGTGGGCCTGCGCAGCTTTTTTGGGCGCTGAGCCCTTTAAAGGGGCGGGCGCTGACCCCATGTAAGATCAACAGTCCGTCACGCTCAGAATTGCGACTTGGTGCTGCAAGTCAAAGAAGAGCACCTTGGTCATGCTTGGAACCAAGGATAAGGTAAGAGCTTACTGCACTCGGTTTTTTGAGGTTTAAGAATGCAGGTTAACGTTTTAAATAATGAAGGTGACAAGCTCACTCTTGAGCTGGTTTTGCCTGTTGACGTGGTCAAGACTGAATACCAACAGGCTTTCGATCGCATTGCCAGTCGTGTTCGCATCGATGGCTTCCGTAAGGGCCACGTGCCTAAGAATGTGATCTTGCAGCGCTATGACTCGACCTTGCAGCAAGATACGTTAGAGCATCTCTTCGACCGTGGCATGAAGGATCTCGAGCGCAAGATCGTAGAGCTGGGTTTTGCTTTGAAGAAGGGCACCGTCCCAGTAGTATCGAAGCTTGATCGCATCAACCCGGACAGTGAGTTCAAGTTTTCTTGCGACTTTGATGTTGTCACCAAGCTCAACTTAGCTGACGCCAAGGCTATCAACTTCGAGGCCATCAAGACTGAGCTGACCGATCACGACTTTGATCTGACCTTGGACAGCTTACGTCAGCAGGGCGCCACCGTCGAAGATGATCCTGAGGGCACGATCGCCGCAGAAAACTGCGAGGCTACGATCGACTTCGTCGGCACCCGTGATGGCGTCGCCTTTAACGGCGGTACCGCTCAAGACGTCAAGATCGTTATGGGCCAGACCCGCATGATCCCAGGCTTCTGCGAGCAGTTAGTCGGCCACAAGGTCGGTGATCAGTTCGAGATCGAGTGCACCTTCCCTGAGGACTACACCGCCGAGGAGTTACGCGGCGCTCACGCTAAGTTCGCGATCACCGTTAAGAAGCTGGGTACGGTCAAGTTACCAGAGATTGACGACGCTTTCATCGCCAAGTATGGCTTTGAGGGCAAGAGCGTCGAGGACTTCCGTGAGGACTTAAAGAAGCAGCTGCTGTTGCAGGCTGAGCTCCAATCCTACAACTACAACCTCTCGCACTTACTGAATCTGCTCGCTGAGCACTTTGGCGTCGATAATTTCAAGCCAACCCAAGGCAATATTGACCATGTTGCCAGCGATCTGATCATCAAGAACTTCTTTAACGGCAAGAAGATCTCCAAGAAGGAGGAGGGTATCTTAAAGTCGATCCTCCCTTATGGCCGTGCTCAAGTGCTCACCTCCTTATTCAACCAAGAGCTCTTCACTGCTTTAAGCATCTCCGATGGCTTTAAGGTTGAGCCTCCAAGCGAGGATGAGATCAACGCCTTCATCGAGCAGCGTTCGATCTTCTACGATGAGCCAGAGAAGTACAAGGACGAGGTGCTCAAGGACAAGGAGAGCAAGCAGCAAGTTGAGAATGCTTGCTACGAGCGCAAGCTCTACCAAGCTCTGTGCGCCTTAGTCACGGTCTCCGAGAAGGTCGTCTCCTTCGAGGAAACCACCAAGTTAATCCGTGAGGATGAGGTGGCTACCAATAATCGTGCCGTTGCTTTAGCCCAAAAGTGGTACGAGGATGCCCAGCCAAAGGCTGAGGCCGAGGCTGAGCCTGCTGCTGAGACTGCCGCGGAGACTGCCGCTGCCGAGCCGCAGGCCTAGGCTGAGCCTAACCTCAGGCAGATTAGAGTTTAGCGGGCACAGGCGTCAGCCTGTGCCTGAAAGTGCCCTCTCCCCAACGGACTTGGGCACTTTTTTTCTTTGGAACTGCCAGAGCTCAGCGCGGTTGCCGCGTTGCCGACGCAAGCTGCGCTGCCGCGCAAGCTGCGCAGCTGCTTGCTGCGGGGGCGCGCCTGCGGGCGCGCTCACGGCGCGTTAGGGCGCAGGCGCCCAGCACTGGGCGCCAACGGCGTTGAGCTCTGTCAGGATCAAGCTGGGGCAAAATTACCGGGGCTTAAAGCCCGGGTTTGCCCCGGCGCCTAGACAAACTCTTTATAATAGGATTTGGTCTTGGCACCTGCGCCCCTGTGCTCGGGGGCGGCAGCGCCTAAGGCCGCTGCAGGGCCGCGTCGGCCTTGCTGCCGCTTGGCGGCAAGTGAGAGCTGAAGGCGTAGGCCTTGGTTCTTGGTCGTAATTTCTTTGGAGCTGAGCTTTCATGTCAGGCATGTCAGTCATCGACCTTCAAACCAGAATGTCCACTCTCGTTCCGATGGTGATCGAGCAGACGGGACGCGGCGAGCGTTCCTTTGATATTTACTCGCGCATGTTAAAAGAGCGGGTGATCTTCTTAACGGGTGAGGTTGAAGATCGCATGGCCGACCTTATCATAGCCCAGCTCTTGTTCTTAGAGTCCGATGACCCGAACAAGGACATCTACCTCTATATCAACAGCCCGGGCGGCGTGGTCACTGCCGGTATGGCCATCTACGACACCATGCAGTACATCAAGCCTGATGTCTGCACCTTGTGCTTAGGCCAAGCCTGCTCGATGGGCGCCTTCTTGCTGGCAGGTGGCGCTAAGGGCAAGCGTATGGCGCTGCCACATGCCCGCATCATGATCCACCAACCATTGGGTGGCTTTAAGGGACAGGCTACGGACATCATGATTCACGCCCGTGAAACCGAGCGTACCAAGCAGACCTTGGCCATGATTTTGGCCCAGAACACTGGGCAGCCGTTAGAGAAGGTTATGGCCGACTGCGAGCGTGATAACTTCATGGGCGCAGGCGAGGCCTTAGCCTACGGCTTGATCGACCAAGTGATCATGCGCCGTGGCGACAAGCCAATCGAGCGCCCTGAACCTACCGACCCAAATGGCGGCCCGAGCGGTGGCACCCCAGCTCCCGAGGACACTGAGAGCGAGCCTGCTAGCGAGAAGCCTGAGCCCTCTGAGACCAACTTAACGCCCCAAGCTCCGGCCGGGCAGCCGACCAGCACGGCTGATGTCCCGAACATGATGGGGGCTAACCCGTACATGGTCAATGGCATGGTGCAGCCGATGGGCATGAACCAGATGCCACCTGCCATCAACCCAGTGATGCAGGCCTTTATGCAGGCGGGGCTGCCGAGCTCCGCGGCTGTGCCGGGCATGATGACCCAGCCGATGGCTCCAATGCCGGGCATGCCTTGGCCGATGCCGGGCCAAGTACCGGGGCAGGTGCCGGGCCAGATGCCGACGGGTGTGCCGGGCCAGATGCCAACGGGCGTGCCGGGCCAAGTACCGGGGCAAGTGGCTCCCGCTGTACCGGGGGCAGTAGCCCCAGCCCCCAACCGCGGGCGCGGCGCGGCCGCGGCCAAGGGCAAGCGTAACACTCAGACCAAGAAGTAAGCGACGGAGTAGAGGTAGCAATGGCTGACAAGAAAAAGAATTATTGCCTCTTTTGTGGCGAACCTGCGAGCCCAACGCGTGCACTGATCCAATCGTCGTCGGGTTACTGCATCTGCTCTGATTGCGTGGAGCGCTGCGCCGAGATCGTCAAGCTCAAGAAAAAGAACTTGAAGGATAAGGAAGATCCGGGCTACGTTGACTTAGAGAACATCCCAACTCCGCACGAGATGGCCGAGCATTTAGATCAGTATGTCATCGGTCAAGACGACGCCAAGAAGGTGCTCTCGGTGGCGGTCTACAACCACTACAAGCGCTTAAAGCACACGGCCCACGCCGAGGCCGATGATGTCGAGCTGGGCAAGTCCAACATCTTGATGATTGGACCTACCGGCTCGGGCAAGACCTTGCTGGTGCAGACCTTGGCGCGCTTCTTAAACGTGCCGTTTGCCATGTCCGATGCCACCACCTTAACCGAGGCCGGTTATGTCGGTGAGGACGTTGAGAACGTCATCGTCCGTCTGCTCAACTCCTGCGATGGCAATGTCGAGAAGGCCCAAAAGGGCATCATCTACATCGATGAGATCGACAAGATCGCCCGCAAGAGCGAGAACCCATCGATCACGCGCGATGTCTCCGGCGAAGGCGTGCAGCAGGCGCTGCTTAAGTTGATCGAAGGCACGGTCGCTTCGGTACCACCAAGCGGTGGCCGTAAGCACCCGAACCAGCCGATGATCGAAGTTGATACCTCGCAGATCCTATTTATCTGCGGCGGTGCCTTCGATGGCCTTGAGAAGATTGTCGATAAGCGCCTGTCGTCAAATGCCGGTATCGGCTTTGGCGCCGAGGTCAAGACCAAGGATGAGGAGCTCACCTTAACTGAGAAGTATCAGAAGGTTGAGCCGGACGACTTGGTTAAGTTCGGTATCATCCCAGAGTTCGTGGGCCGTCTGCCGGTGATCTCGGCCTTAGAGGAGTTAAACCGTGACCAGCTGGTACGCGTCTTAACTGAGCCGAAGAATGCCGTGGTCAAGCAGTATCAGACCATCTTCAAGATCGAAGGCGTCGAGCTGGAGTTCACCCCTGAGGCCTTAAGTGCGATCGCTGACACCTCAATTGAGCGTCATACTGGTGCTCGTGGTTTAAGATCGGTAGTTGAGAACTTGTTGCTCAATACCATGTACGACCTGCCTTCGGTCAATGACGTCAAGAAGGTGATCGTCAACGAGGACACGGTGCGCAAGAACCAAGAGCCGGTCATCATCAAGGCTGACCCAGCCTTAGTGAGCTAAGGACGCTCCGCACGGAGCTTCGTAGAAAGCTCCGTAGGAAGCTCCGTACAGCTCCGCTTGGGGCGCGTTGGCGCGCCCTCGGTACCGAGCAAGATCGCTTAATCGGTGGCCCAGCGCCCCACTCTGAGTGCTAGGCTGCACTTGCCTGCTAGGATTAGTCCTAGCCTGTTAGGCGGCGTAGCCCTAGCCTTCAATCAACTGAGAGTGCAAGCATTTCATGTCACAAAATACTGACGACAAAAACAAGACGCCGCAGGCTGAGGCCGACAAGGCACGCAAGCCGAGCAAGGCCAGCAAAGCGGGCAGGCCGGTGAAGGCGGACGCCGGTAAGGCTGCCGCTGCCAGGGCTGCCGCCGCAAAGGCTGCTGCCAAGGTTGCCGCTGCCAAGGCTGCCGCTGCTGCCAAGGCTGATGTCGCAAAGGCCGCTGCCAAGGCCGACGGAGCCCAGACTGCTAAGTCTGATCAGGCTGCTAAGACGGCACCGACGGAGCCTTCGGTTGCGCTCAAGTCCAATAGTGGAGCGGGTGTGGCCAACCTCGACGTGCCGCGCGAGCTGAGCCCGGAAGAGGTCAGTGCGCTGGTGTCCGATGCGGTCAAAACGGAGCGCCCTGGCTCCGATGATGCGATTGCGGTACCTAGTGACGCTGAGTCCAAGGAGAGCGCGTCGGCTCAGGCCCAAGCCGATAAGGATGTCGCTGAGCACAAGACCGGCGGCGATGATGTCGTCGTCACAGGTGAGGTGCAAGATAAGGTCGTGGGTATCTTCCCACTGGTGACCTTGCGCTCCATCATCATTACGCCTGCGGCCAATGTCCAGTTGATCGCCGCACGTGAGAGCACGGCTCATGCCTTAGAGGAGGCCCTGACCTCAACTAAGGGCGTGGCTGTCTTCTCGCAATTGGTTGAGGTGCCCGGCGGGCGCCCGAATCGTGAGGACTTAAGCCGCATCGGTGTCTTAGCGCGCGTGCTCAACGGCGCTTACAACGAAAAGGAGCAGTACCGCGCCACCATCCGCGGCTACCAGCGCATCAGCATCCGCCGCATCATCGATGAGCCGTCGAGCCCGGTACGCCACGTCGAAGTTGAGTTCTTAAACGAGCTGCAGGTCGACTCCTTGATTGAACAGCGCTATGTCGAAGCGCTGCGCTCGGCCTTGGACACGGCCTTTGAGGTGCAAAGTCGCGGTGGGCGCACCATCATCGACAAGACGATCCCAAGCGAGATGCTCAGCTCCATTCGCGAGCAGGGCTCGCTGAGCCTCATGACCGATGGCTTAGCCCAGATTCTGCTCTTGCCATACTTTGACAAGAAGTATGTCTTAGAGTCGCTCGATCCGGTCGCGCGCGCCAAGGCGATCATCGCCTACTTAAACAACTTCTCCTATAAGGCCGAGGTTGATAAGAAGATCGCCGAAGATGCGCGCAGCGCGATGGAGCGCTCGCAGCGTGACTTCTACTTAAACGAGCAGCTCAAGGCGATTAAGCGCGAGCTCAACATGCATGTCGATGACTCCAACGACATCGAGGAGTATCGCAACAAGCTGCAAGGCTTCGATGCGCCGATCGAAGTCATCAATCGCCTGCAAAAGGAGATCTCGCGCCTTGCTGTCATGTCGGTTAACAGCGGCGAGAACTCGATGGTGCGTAACTATATCGACACTTTGTTCTCGATCCCATGGCATGTCAGCTCGCCGCTCAACCGCGACCTGCAAAAGGCCAAGGAGATCTTGGAAGCCCAGCACTATGGCCTCGAGAAGGTCAAGGATCGCATCTTGGAGTTCTTGGCGGTACAAACCCGCAAGGAGAAGACCCAGGACGCCAATGGCCAAATCCTGTGCTTGATGGGCCCACCGGGCATCGGCAAGACTTCGCTTGCCGCTTCGATTGCGCAGGCGACCGGCCGTAAGTACGTGCGCGTGGCCTTAGGCGGTATGTACGATGAATCCGAAATTCGTGGTCACCGTCGTACCTACATCGGCGCCATGCCGGGTCGTATCATCCAGAACATGATCAAGTGCGAGGCCAACAACCCGCTGTTCTTGTTAGATGAGATCGACAAGGTCTCCGGCAGCACCCAGCACGGCGACATCTCGGCGGCCTTGCTTGAGGTCTTAGACCCAGAGCAAAACAAGAGCTTCAACGACAACTATGTCGACCTCGAGTACGACCTGTCGCATGTGCTCTTCATTGCCACCGCCAACAGCTACAACATCCCACCGGCCCTGCGCGATCGTATGGAGATCATCGATCTGAGCAGCTACACGGCCGATGAGAAGTTCCACATCGCCCGTGAGCACTTGCTGCCTAAGCAGCTCACCAAGAACGGCTTAAGCCCTGAGGAGTTTGACATCTCCGATGCAGGCTTAAACCAGCTCATCTTGCACTACACCATGGAGGCCGGTGTCCGTAGCCTCGAGCGCATCATCGCCGAGCTTTGCCGCAAGGTGGTCAAAGACCTCATGATTAACCCGCCTAAGAAGCCAAAGAAGGTGGTGCTGGGGGTCAAGGAGATCGAGAAGTTAATTGGCCCGAAGCGCTTTGACTTCACCTCCAAGCTCAAGGAGAATCGTGTCGGCGTGGTCAATGGCCTGTCGGTCTCTTCAGTCGGCGGCGATATGCTGCAAGTTGAGGTGGTCGCCAACGAAGGTAAGGGCAGTCACCTGCTTACCGGCCAGTTAGGCTCGGTCATGAAGGAGTCGGTCTTTGCCGCCATCGCGTGGGTACGCTCGCATGCGCGCTCGTTCCACCTCGCCCCAGACTTCTACCAAAATGTGGATCTCAACGTCCACTTCCCAGAAGGTGCGATCAAGAAGGATGGCCCATCGGCCGGTACGGCGACCGTCACGGCCATTACCAGTGCCTTGACGGGTAACCCAGTGCGCTCCGATGTGGCGATGACCGGTGAGATCACCCTGCGCGGTGACGTGCTGCCGATTGGCGGCTTAAAGGAGAAGCTCCTTGCGGCTCTGCGCGGCGGCGTCAAGACGGTCTGCATCCCGCAGGAGAATGAAAAGGATCTGTGGGACATCCCTAAGAAGGTCACCAAGAACCTCAACATCGTGCCGGTTAAGACCATCGACGAGGTGCTCGACATCGCTTTGGAGTTCAAGCCCAAGGAGTTCATGCCGACTACCATGGAGGAGTGGACGTTAAGCGGCTACGAGAAGCGTGAAAAGCAGCGCAAGCTGCGCATGGAGGCTGAGGAGCATAAGAACTACATGGAGATCCGTGATAGCTCCGATAGTTCGGTCAACACCCTCAACAACGACGACGCCGAGGGTGACGAGCGGCCGCAGCCGGACAAGAAGCGCAAGGGCCCCAACTCGCGCAAGCCCAAGGGCGATGCCGCGCGCGACGATGCCCAGGGCGATGCCAGTGAAGATGGTGTAGTCTCGGACGGAGCCCGCGATGACGAGGCGCCTGCCGCTCCGGATGCAACGCCGAGCGTGCGCCCGGGCCTCAATCACGTCACTGATTAGCAAGAAGGTGCCCGACCCTGCGGCCGGGCACTTTTTTAATGGGGCAAGAATTCACTCAAACTGCACCGCGCGGTTTAGCGCGGGTAGCCCGCAAGCAGGAGAGCCCCGCAATGCAGACTGACCAGAACTTGAGCTTCACGTTGGCGACCATCTTTTCGGCCATGGCTCCGGTGATTGCGCAGACCATTGAGTGCTCGGAGCGCTGTCAGGAGATTGATGATACTTTCCGCCGCAAGTTGGAGCTCAGCGCGCAAGCGCCGCTGACGCCTGAACAGGAGCAGGAACTGAGCGCGCGCCTTGAGGCCTTTTGGCAGCAGGTCAACCCTGAGCTCAAGGCGCTGTGTGACTGGGTGGGCAAGCTGCCCGAGCTGGTGCAGCTGCAGCATCAGGTGCAAAAGGCATGGCGTGCGCTCGAGGCGCAATCGAGCAGCTTCAAGGCAAACGGTGCCTTAAGCCCCGAGGAGCATGAGCAGGGACTGGAGCATATTAAGCCGGTCATGGCGCAGATCAACGGTATCTTACAAGACAGCCGTATGCAGCTTAGCGCGCTGCAGGCGGGGGCCGATGCCACTATCGCGCAGATCGTCGGCGCGTACCTGCCCCATCACGATGAGCTGATTGCGCTCATCAACGACCCCAAGTCCAGTGCCGAGGTCTGCAAGTTCATGTGCATGCTCGACTCGCTCTAACCCACCACCTGCCTTAAGGAGCCAATATTACTGTTAGCCCATAATGTCCTGCCGCCCGTCATGCTGCAAGCAAGGTGATGAGCGAGACCTTCAATCTATTGGGCGATACCTTGCGCGTCCTCACCGCTCCGGCTTTCGACAATGCTGAGGCCAAGGGTTTCAAAGAAGTCGACATCAGCGATCAGGCAGAGCTGATGGGGGCTTTGACTGCGCTCAGTGCAAAGCTCAGTCCTTATGCTATGGTCGTCTTTATGGCGAACTTCTTCACTATTGAGGTGATGGGGAGCGAGCGCGAGATTTTAGAGTTTACCGTGCGTTTGCGCAAACGCTCCAAGTCCCTGCGCGTTGGCCGCGGCTTGACCAAGGCCGAAGTGAGCCAGATGGTAAAACATACCAAGAAGAAGCGCGTCGAGAGCTTCGAGCTATTGGCCAAGTGCAAGGAGCTGATGGAGCAGCTGGCGGTCGATGACGCCGCGCCCGAGCAGGTCAAGCATATGGCCCGCACCTACTTAGCAAATTACGATACCATCGTCGATATCCTGCACGACTATACGTGGCTGCATTTCCAAGACACGCCGGAAGCGTTGGGCTTAGGGCGCGCTAAAGTTTATAAGGCGCGGCCGACCCGCGCCGCTTAGCGCTGCCTCGCCGGTTGGGCCCGTGTCCACGGTTGTGGCTGCGTCCATGATTGTGGCTGCTGCGCCGGTCGGGGCTACGTCTAAGGTCGTAGCATAGGGCAGGGCACAGGCGCGGGCGATGGTGCGCAAATAGCGCTCAAGCAGGTGCCAGTAGCTGAGGTCATGCTCTTCGTAGATGGCGCGGTAGAGCGGCTGTAAGTGCGGGTAGTAACGTGAGATGAAGTGGCGCACCGGTTCCTTGCAGCTGGGATGGAGATTGAGGCGATCGAGCCAGATCTCGCGGCAGTAGGGCCGCACCGCGTGGACGATAGTGGCCACTTCGGTCAAGCCGGGCATGATGGGCGCGATAAAACAGGCGGTGGCAAGGCCCGCTTCCTGACAGGCTTTGAGCGCCGCAAGGCGCCGTCCGATGGGCGGGGCTGCATCCAGCTGGCGCTGGAGTGTGTCATCGAGCGTGTTGATTGAAAAGACTACTTGGGCGTGTAATGCCCGCAGTAAGTCCAGATCGCGCAGTACCAAGTCACTCTTGGTGATGAGGGTTATGCGCAGGCCTTGGGGCTCGTCCGGCACCAAGAGCTCGTGCGCACTGCGCTCGATGGCCAGCAGTTGCTGCAGCAAGGTACGGGTGCGCTGATACTGCGCCTCCTCCGGCAGATAGGGATCGGTCACCGATCCGATGAGGATGCTGTGGCCTAACAGGCGCGGGGCGTCTTTTTAGGGATCGAGTGCAGGCCAATCCTTGACCTCAACAAAGCTGCCCCAAGGGTCTGCCTCCTCAGGGCCAGTCTGGGCGCTGGGAGTGCGGTGGCGCTGCATGAAGCGCGCGTAGCAATAGACGCAGCGATGCGAGCAGCCCAGATAGGGGTTGGCCGCCCACTCTGAGCCGGGCAGCTGCGAGCGGCTCAGAATGGCTTTGACCGGTTTGATTGTTACCTGCACGATGCGCCTACAGCAGCGGGCTTTGGAACGGCGTGAGCGCTTGCAAGCTGACCTTGCTTGGGGCCTGACTCAGACGTAGGGTCTCATGAAGCTTGAGCAGCGCATAGGTGACGTCGTCAGGCAGGTAGGCGTGCGCCAAACCAAAGACTAAACCGAACTTGCCTAAGTTGCCACCGGCACTTGGTACCAAGTGCTTGACGCGCATGGTCTCAGGATCGAGCATGGCCAGCTGCGCGGCATAGCTGATGGCGGCATCGAGGTCGCCGATCTCATCGATTAAGCCCACAATCTTGGCCTCGGGGGCCAAGAAGACTTGGCCTTCGGCAAAGAGCTCATAGTCGTTGACTTTCAGGCCGCGGTTTTGCGCTACCAGCTCGATGAACTTGCGGTAAGTGTTATCAACCGACAGGCTGAGCAGCTCTTGTTGGCTCTTGGGCATCTCCTCGCCGATCGGTGTAATCGCGAGCTCATTGGTGGCGACTCCGTCTTGGTAGGCGCCATAGCGGTTGAGCAGGTTGTGCGCGCCCAGCGCGATGCCAAAGACACCGATAGAGCCGGTTAAGGTCGACTTGGTGGCGAAGATGCGCTCAGCCTGCGAGCCAATCCAATAGGCGCCGGAGGCGGCGGTACCATTCATTGAAACCACCAGCGGCTTTAAGGTGCGCATTTGGAACTGCGCTAAGGCGCGGCGGATCTTCTCGGAGGCAATGACGCTGCCGCCCGGGCTATTTAAGTACAGCACCACTGCTTGGACGCTATCATCTTCGGCCGCCTCATCGATGAGCGGGGAGATATTGTCATAGGTAAAGTCGGTGAGGCGCTCACCGCTATCGCGGATCTCGCCAATGCCGTAGATGACGGCCACGGCGCCCGTGCCCGTGCGGGTAGGGCGGCGCTGGGACTCACGCCGGGCGCGCTGTTGCGCGGCGGTGCTCTGCGTGGCACCGCTCTCTGCGACCAGCAGCGTGCTGCTTGCCTGTGGGGCCATACTGGCGCTGCTGCTGGTGAGGCCGACGGCAGTTGAGCTAGCGGCTAACGGGGCGGTCGCCTCTTGCGGGGCTGGGTGCTGGAGCTCGCGCGGGATGTCGATGGCCGACAGGGAGCCGACGTTGCCGCGGCCGGTGCTCAGATAGTGGTAGCGCAAGAGGTAGTCTTGATAGGTGATGATGGCCGGTTGATCGGGGTGGTCACCATCGACATTAACCTCAGTGCTCAGCTCACGCAAATAGTCGTTGAGCGGCATGACCTCATCGACTAAGCCTTGGGCCTTTTGCATCGCGGCGCGGTCGCCTTTGAACTCCTCAACCCACTTGACGTAGGTGGCGGCGTCCGGCAGGATGTTGTTGACGTTCTTGATAGCGCTGCGGCCCTTGAGCGCATCAAGGTACTGCTCCCACGACTGTGAGGCGATGGCCTGATAGGAGCGGCGCACCTCCGGGGACATGCCGCTTAAGACGAAGGGCTCGACCGCGCTCTTAAAGCGGCCTGCTCTGAAGACGTAAGGGGTCAGGTTAAAGTGTTCTAAGGTGTCCTTAAAGTAGAGCGAGGACAGGGAGATACCTTGCAGGCCGACCTCGCCTAAGGGGTCGAGCACGACCTTGTCGGCATGGCTCGCTAAGACGTAGGCCGCTTGGCTCAAGCTCGTGCCCATGACAATGACTTCGCGCCGCATGATGGCATTGTCCGCGGTGGAGCCATCCTCGCTGCTAAAGCCCGAGGAGTGATCGGAGCTCGCTGAGCCGCGCTTGGTGCGCTCCTTTTCGGGGATGGTGAGCACGCGCGCATGCTCCATGGCCTTGCCGAGGCGTTCGGCGACCGAGAGGGTAATCGGGCCCATGCCATCGACGTTGATGAGCACCTTCTTGATGTCCGGGTCACCTGCGACCAAGTTGAGGGCGTTCTCTACAGCGACCAGCTCATGGCTGTAGGTGCCATTTAACATGTATTCAAGCTCGCGCTGCATGCTATCGAGCTGGTTGGCGCTAAAGGGCGCTTCACTGATTGAGCCGCTCAAATCAAAGTAGAGCACTTGCGCCGGCAGGCTCGCGCCTTCCATTTGCTCAAGGGCCGCTTGCGACATGCTCAGCCCTTGCTCTTGCAGGCTCGAGATGAAGTAGTGGCCCATAAAGATCAAGGCGATGATGCCCAAGAAGATCAGATTAAAGACGAGGTTGCGCGCAAAGGTGATGACGCTGCCGAGGCCGAGCAAAAAGGCGCAGATCGGGTTGCGATGCTTCTTGCGGCGCAGCTCAAACTTATCCCACGGAATCTGAACCGAGTAGGGCATCTGGCCGTTGGGATTGTACTGGCCGTACTTGTGGTAGTTGTCACCGCCGCCGTTGTAGCTGCCGCCATTAGGGCCCCCATTAGGCCCACCCGTGGGGCCGCCGTTGCCATGGTTAGGCCCGTTATAGCCGCCGTTGTTGTAGCCTCGGCCTTGGCCATAGGCCGAGTGGCCGTAATATGAGCCCCGCGCTGCTCCGTTAGGGCCTGAGCCGCTGAATCCGTTAGGGCCTGAGCCGCTGAAACGGTCAGTGCGTCCGCTCTGGTTGTTACCGCGTTGCTCACTCATGGCGCAGCTCCTCTCGTTAGCTCTGATCAACAGGGGGCAAGCTTGCTCTGCCGGAGCGGCTGCTTCTTGCCGCAAGGCCGGGCCGGAGCGTTCTACTGCCCTAAGGGCGTGACGTGAGCAAGCCTAGTGCCAAAAGACACGAACGCCCAAAAGCGGAGGGCCTTTGGGCGTTGGGGGAGCGCCGGGCGCTCTGGCGGGCGCTCTGGCGGGCGCTCAGTTGTGGGCGCGGGCGCTTTGGCGGCGCTGCGCTCAGGGGGAGGCGTTGGTGCTACTTGCTTTGGGCGGTACCGGCCGCGGCGGCGGCAGCCTCGGCCGAGTGGGCCTTGAGGTCAGCGGAGATGTCGTAGCCGAACCACTTGGTCGAAATCTCGGCAAACTTGCCGTTCTCGATCACGCGGTCTAAGCCTTCGTTGACGAGGTTCAACATCTCGGTGTTGCCCTTGCGTACGGCAATGCCGTAGTACTCGTTCTGGGCGCTGGTGATGTCGTGCGAGACTACGATGTCCTTGTTCTTAGGGTTCTGGGCTAAGAAGAAGTCGTTGACCGGACGGTCGTTGACCACGACGTCGCAGCCGCCGTTTAACATCTCAAGATAGGTCTCAGGAGGCGAGTTGAATTGCTTTAAGTTCGGCTCGTCGAGTACCTTCTGCAGGTACAGAGAACCAGTTGTGCCGATCTGCGTGCAGATCTCGGCCTTCTTGATCTTCTCGAAGCTGTCGAACTTGTCAGCGTCCATCTTCATGGTGAGGAAGGTCAGGCCGCAGCGGTAGTACGGATCGGAGAAGTCAACGCGCTGGGCGCGCTCGGGCGAGATAGTGAAGCCTGAGATGATGAGGTCGATGTTGTTGGTGATCAGGGTCGGGATGATGCCATCGAACGGATAGCCCTTCATGTCGATGGTGTAGCCCATCTCTTCTGCGATGGCCTTGATTAAGTCGACGTCAAAGCCGATGAGCTCACCTTTGTCGTTGGTGTAGGTGAACGGAGCAAAGGCGGCATCGCAGCCGACGCGTAACACTTTGTCCCCATGAGTCACGTCGCCCGTGGCACCTTGGTTCGTGGTAGTGGTTGCAGCTTGTGCGACGTTAAGACCCAGCGCAAGGCAGACGGCCAAGGCTGAAGCTTTGCATAATGTTCCCATGGAATACTCCGAATTAGACAAAACAAAATGAGGACAAATTCCCGGCGGCCACACAAGAGCATCACACCCAACAATCAACGATGCTCGCACGGTACCTACGTCCATTGGGCCCAGCCCAATGGAAGCTGGTGCGGGTACTTTTCACGCAGCACTGCGCTGTACCGGTGCAGCTTGGGGGTTACCAACGCCTTATTCTAGCGAACTTTGCCCCAGATTAGACATTTTGGTGCAAATATAGCTGCAGCCCCCCACAACAGGGCAGGGCGCGGCCGCACCACCTCTCCTTTGCCCTGAAAGGATCCAGTTCCAGCTGCGGCTGCACCGCATTGTGGCAGCGGCGTAGGCCAGCTTGGGAGTGAGCTCGTGCGTACTTTTTGCAAGTCAAGGTATGGGCGCACGCGCCTTGGTTAAGATGACAGCTATCAGTTGCCCGGGAGATGAGGAGCAAGTTATGGCACAAACCGATCAGTTCGCAGGGCCGCACAGCCCCACGGCGGCCCCCCCTTCGTCCGCCCCTTTGTCCGCCGCGGCCACGCCGCAACCGTCATGTGGACCGCAGGGCGCTCCGCTTAGCGCTGCTCAGAGCAGCGCCCCTCATGCCGCGGCCTACCAAGGGGCTAACTATCAGCATGCGATGCCTTATCAGGGGCCTACGCAAGGGCCAGTGCAGGGAGCATATCAAGGTACCGCGCAGGGAGCATATCAAGGTACTGCGCAAGTCCCATATCAGAGGACGGCGCCGCAAGGGGCTATGCAAGGTTCGACGCGGCCAAGCACGGCCGCAGGCGGTGGCGGCACGCGCGGGCCCCAGGATCCATCAGGGAGCGCTGTTGCGGATGCGGGTAAGTCGCGTCTTGACCGCTGGAGCTCCAACTTGGGTTTGCACATTCTGATGGTGGCGTGCCTGTCTGTCTTGCTCTTGATCCCGACGATGTTCTTTAACTTCGTGCTGGAGGATCGGCGCTATAACGAGGAGTTGGCCATTGAGTCGATGGTCAGCCCGTGGGGCGGGCAGCAGCAGCTGGCCGATCCTGAGCTCATCGTGCCGGTGGAGGCTGTCGTCTCCTATAGCTACGAAGAAAACGATTGGGATAATGTCCAGCGCCGTGTCAATCAGATCAAGCTGGCCGATTACTACGTCTCTCCTCTAGACTCAGAGAGCACTGTCTCCTTGGAGTCGCACAAGCGCTATCGCGGCAACTATGAGACGACGCTCTATCGTATGGTCGTGCAGCAGGTCAGCACCTTTGCTCTTAGCGAGCGTCTCAGTGAGATTGAAAGCCGTGCTGAGGTGCAGCAGGTGATGCGCAACAGATTGAAGCTCATCTTCCATGTCAGCAACAACAAGGGCATCGATGAGATCAAGTACCTCTGCATCAATGGTAAGGCCTATACCCCGGAGCCTTCGTCGAACTACTCGGGCATCGTCATCAACCTCGACTATCTGGATGTCGGTAAGATCATTTCAGGTGAGCGCTTAGTGGACGCAGACGATAGTCGCTCGTGTGCGCTGCTCAAGCGCGCAGTGGCCGCTGAAGCGAGTGCATCAGATGTCGCTTCCGGTGCGGCTTCCGGCGCTGCTAAGGGTGCAGCTTCTGGGACAGATGCGGGGGCAGCTTCTGGGGCAGATGCGGGCGCCACGGGCTCGATCTTTGCCCAGAGCGCCTTTGCCGATAAGGCCACCGACCCGAGCTTAGCCAATGCCGACCAGCTGCGGCAAGTTCCGGATTTGGTCAATCACCTCGCTGCTGACACCGATCAAGAACATACTGCGGTCGCGGTGGCAGCGCAGGAGGCGCCTGCCTTGGAGCCGGGTATCATGACGGTTGAGGCGCTGTACTACGTGCGGGGCGCGCAGGGCCTGTCCTATCTGCCTATAGCCCAAGATTCCCGCCTCACCGTCACCGGTACCGGTGTGGTGCCATCTTTTGGCGGTGCCTTCTTGCCCACCGATCGCGCTATCTCGGGGGCGGGCTTCTTAGACTCAGCCCAAATTGAGGATTTGAGCTTCGGCGAGCAGCACGTGGCGGAGAGCACCTTGCCTGAGGGCACGGAGCCGACCTTTAAGGCCTACTATGCCCAAAA
Organism: uncultured Anaerobiospirillum sp.; assembly: GCA_944389615.1. Classification (GTDB taxonomy): domain Bacteria; phylum Pseudomonadota; class Gammaproteobacteria; order Enterobacterales; family Succinivibrionaceae; genus Anaerobiospirillum. Next base: position 57,066 of record CALXNA010000014.1, read on the forward strand.
CAACTTGGCCACCGGGCAGGCCCAAGTGCGTACCGATAAGGAGCCGTTTAATTACCACTGCTCGGAGATCGAGTACCAGATTGCCTTGGCTGACACCTCGGAGTCCTATCAGCTGATCGACCGCCTGACCAAGTATGTGCTGCTCTTTATCGCCATGACCTTCGTCACCATCTTGGCCTTTGAGATCGTGATGCGCCGGATGGTCTCCTTGGTGCAGTACGTGGTGGTGGGCGCGGCCTTGATCTTGTTTTACATGGTGCTCTTGGCCTTAAGCGAGCACACCTCCTTTGTCCTTGCCTATGTCACCGGCGCGCTCTTGATGTCGCTCATGATCGCTGCCTACTTAAAGGCGGTGCTCAACTCGCTGCGCAGCGCCATCTGCGTGGCGGTACTGCTCCTTGCCATGTACGCCGTACTCTTTGCCATCGTCCATGTCCAAGCCTATGCGCTGCTCGTGGGCACAGTGCTGCTGGTGATCATGCTCGGCATCGTCATGTTTATCACGCGCCGCCTCAATGCGCCGGAGGTCGCCCAGAGCCGCGGGGCGAAGGCTCAGAGCAAGGACGAGCCTGCGGCCTAAGCGCGATCTCAGCGGCGGCCTACGCTGCAGCCCAAGCTGCGGCCTCAGTGGTTTCTGCCGCGGCATTAGCACCGCGTTAGCAGCGCCCCAGAGCCTAAGTCGGTTTGGGTTCTGGGGCTTTTGGCTTGGGGCAAAGCAAGCTATAATTACGGGCTTGGTAGCGCGCCACGCGGGGGCTGTGCGGCCCACCTGCGGGCGTGCTAAAGAGTTTCGTGCCAATTAGTTTTTGGGTTTGCTATGCCGTTCTATGAGTACCGCTGCCGCGATTGCGGGCACACCTTAACTAAGCTGCAGTCGATGAGTGCACCGGCTCTCACGACTTGCCCTCAGTGCGGCCATGAGAGCCTCGTCAAGTTGATCTCAGCCTCCAGCTGCGAGCTTAAGGGCGTCGGTGTCTTTGGTAACTCCAAGCAGCCATTTGCCAACGAGAGCAAGTCTTGCCCAGCGAGCACTGGGGCGGGCGCGAGCGCCCCGTGCGCTGCTTGCCCGCACGCCGATTAAGCGTGGGCGTAGTTGGCGCCTGCGCGTGGGCGCAGCTGCGCAAGCATGGCGCAGCTTAGCGCGCCGGTCGGGCGTGTTGGGCTTGCCGCGCAGGCCCGCGGCGGGGGCTGTTCAGGTTGCGCGCGTTGCGGTAACCTCGGTTTAGTGTTTTGGATAGGCATTTTGTATGTCAATGCGTTCTCACTATTGTGACCAAGTCGGTCTGAGCGAAGTCGGTCAGACCGTGACCCTGTGCGGCTGGGTTAATAAGCGCCGCGACTTAGGTGGTTTGATCTTTATTGACCTGAGAGATCGCACGGGTTTAGTTCAGGTGGTCTTCGAGCCTGATGTCAAGGATGTGCACGAGTTAGCTGCCACCTTACGTGGTGAGTTCTGCATTAAAGTAGTCGGTACGGTACGTGCTCGCCCGGAGAGTCAAGTTAACGCCAACATGAAGAGCGGCGCCATCGAGGTGTACGCTAGCTCCTTGGAGATCTTAAACAAGGCCGCGGTACTGCCCCTCGACTTCAACCAAGACAATACCGAAGAGCAGCGTCTGCGCTATCGCTACTTAGACCTGCGCCGCCCGGAGATGCTGCGCAACTTCACCAAGCGCCACTCCATTACCCACTTTGTGCGTAACTTCATGGATGAGCATGGCTTCATCGACGTTGAGACCCCAATGCTCACCAAGGCCACCCCAGAAGGTGCCCGTGACTACTTGGTGCCATCGCGCATCCACCACGGCAAGTTCTACGCACTGCCGCAGTCGCCGCAGCTGTTCAAGCAGCTTTTGATGATCGCAGGCTTCGACCGCTACTATCAGATCACCAAATGCTTCCGTGATGAGGACTTGCGTGCTGACCGTCAGCCTGAGTTCACGCAGATCGATGTGGAGACCTCCTTTATGTCCTCGCAAGATGTCCGCGACATCATGGAGGAGATGATGGTAGGTCTGTTCAAGCACGAAGAGAACTTCGACTTAGGCAAGTTCCCAGTCTTAACTTGGACTGAGGCGATGGAGCGCTTTGGCTCGGATAAGCCGGACTTACGTATCGCCTTTGAGCTCCACACCTTAGATGACTTAGTCAAGGACACCGAGTTTAAGGTCTTATCCGAGAGCGCCAATGCCGCTGACAGCAAGGTCGTAGGCTTTGCCCTGCCGGGCGGTGCTGCCTTAAGCCGCAAGAACATCGACGGCTACACCGATTATGTCAAGAAGTTGGGAGCTTCAGGCCTCATCTACATCAAGGTCAATGACTTGTCCCAAGGCGCAGCCGGGCTGCAATCGTCGATTGCCAAGCACGTCACCCCAGAGCTTCTGCTCTCCGTCGTCAATGCCTGCGGCGCTAAGAGCGGCGACATCGTCTTTATCGGCTGCGGCAAGACCGTCAAGTGCCAGACCTTCATGGGCGCCTTACGCTGCCAAGCAGCGCGCGACCACAACTTAATTGGCGCCGGTTTCAAGGCTTTATGGGTCATCGACTTCCCAATGTTCGAGATGACCGAAGAGGCCGGTTTAACCGCGATGCACCACCCATTCACCGCCCCAGCTCATGTCACCCCTGAGCAGTTGCAGGCTGACCCAATGTCAGTCTTCGCCGATGCTTACGACATGGTCATCAACGGCTACGAAGTCGGTGGTGGCTCGGTACGTATTCACGACCCAATCATGCAGCAGGCCGTGTTCAACGTCTTAGGCATCAGCAAGGAAGAGGCCCAGCAGAAGTTTGGCTTCTTGCTCGATGCTTTATCTTTTGGTGCACCACCACATGCCGGCCTTGCCTTTGGCTTAGATCGTCTTACTATGTTGCTCACTCACACTGACAACATCCGTGACGTGATCGCCTTCCCTAAGACCACCGCCGCTTCGTGCTTGATGACCGAAGCGCCTAATGTGGCCTCGCCTGAAGCCTTAAACGAATTGGCTATCGCCGTTACCGATTTAGAGAAATAGCAGGAGATTAATATGTCAGGTCACTCCAAGTGGGCCAACATTCGCTTCCGTAAGGCCGCTCAAGACGCAAAGCGCGGCAAGATCTTCACCAAGCTCATTCGTGAAATCACTACGGCCGCTCGTATGGGCGGTGGCGACGAGAGCTCCAACCCACGCCTGCGTTCGGCCGTGATCTCGGCTTTAGCCCAGAACATGACCCGTGACACCATCAAGCGCGCCATTGAGCGTGGTGTCGGTGGCGGCGAAGGCACTGAGCTCGAGTCCATCACCTATGAAGGCTATGGTGTCGGCGGCGTAGCTGTCATGGTCGAGTGCATGACCGACAACCGCAACCGTACGGCCTCTGATGTCCGTCACGGCTTCTCTAAGTTCGGTGGCAACTTAGGTACCACCGGCTCGGTCGGCTACCTCTTCACCAAGCAGGGTGTCATCAACTTCCTGCCTGATGATGACGGTAAGATGCCTGTCACCGAAGAGCAGGCTATGGACATCGCCTTAGAGGCCGGTGCCGATGACGTCGTCGTCAACGACGATGGTTCGATCGACGTCTTCACCACTCCAGACAACTTCGCTCCAGTGGTCGACGCTTTCACCGCCCAAAACATCCAGCCATCGAACGCTCAGGTCACCATGACCCCATCGACCGAGACTGCGTTAGATGCTGAGACTGCGGTTAAATTCATCCGCATGATCGACTACCTCGAGGACTTAGACGACGTCCAAGAGGTCTACCACAACGCCAACATCCCAGATGACGTTGAAGTAGAGTAAAAGAGCCCACCCTCTTAACGACAAGGCCATAACCGAGGTAACTCAGTTATGGCCTTGTGCTATCTGCGGCCCGCAGTGCGGGCCCTGCGCGGGCCCAGCCCAGCTGGGCCGCTCAGCAGGCCGCCCAGCCGGGCTGGGCGAGGCGCGGCTACGAGTCGTCGCGCAGCAAGACCGCGGTCGCAAGGTCAAGCGGCTGCGGGCAGGCAAGGTAGACGTAGTAGCCATCACCCGGAGCGATGGTCGTGGCCTGACCGTTCTTATCGCGCATGGTGCTGCCGTCAAGTGTCTGCGGCCCCTGCGGGGTGTAGACGATGAGCTGGTTGTGGGCCTCGAACTTGTTCTTGACCTTGATGTAGAGGTCGCCATTGTCAGCTTGGCTCAAGATTTGTCCGACCACTTGCCACTTGCCCGGAGACGGGGCATTGGTGGCATAGTCTTGGGTCTCGTTGGGCTTGTGCGCCTCCAGCAGAGCCGTGGTGTAGCCGCGCGACGGGATCGAGTTGACGATGGTGTAGCTCTCCTCGGGGATCGCTTGGCCTGCGGCTAAGGCGTCGATGGCTAAGCGATAGGCGCGGGCGATGCCCCCGGCGTAGAACGGCGAGCGCGAGCGGCCCTCGATCTTGAGGCTGTCTACGCCCAGCTCCATCAGCTCCTTTAAGACCGGCAGGGCGCATAAGTCCTTGGAGTTCATGAGGTAGGAGCCATGCTCATCTTCTTCAAGCGGCATCCACTCGCCTTGGCGGCGCGAGGTCTCCTCGATCTCCGCGTAGAGCGAAGGTAAGTCGGCTTGATCTAAAGTCGACGTGCTGACTTGCTGATGGGCAATCGGGTCAAAGGCCAAGTGGCCCTGCGCGGTGCCTACAGTATGGGCGCCGTCGGCGTCGACCAAGGCCAAGTCCTTGGTGCGGTAGTTCCAGCGGCACGAGTTGTTGCATGCGCCTAAGTTAGCATCACGGCGGGCCAAGAGGCCGGAGATGAGGCAGCGCCCCGAGACCGCGATGCAGAGCGCGCCGTGGATGAAGACCTCCAGCTCCATATCCGGGCAGTCCTCGCGGATCATGGCGATTTCGCTCAAGGAGAGTTCGCGGGCTAAGATGCAGCGCTTGACGCCGATCTTCTGCCAGAACTTCACGGTACCGGCATTGACGGTATTGGCCTGCACGCTCAGGTGCACCGGGATCTCCGGATAGAGCTCAATGGCGCGGTCGATTAAGCCCGGGTCAGCCATGATCAGAGCATCAGGCTTGAGCGCGGCGACCTCATGGAGCGACTCGTCGAAGGCGTTGACGCGGCGCATGTGCGGAATCACGTTGAGCACGGCAAAGAACTTGCGCCCATGTTCATGGGCGTAGGCAATACCAGCGGCAAAGTCGGCGCGGCTAAAGCCATTACCACGCACGCGCAGCGACCAGCGCGGAATGCCCGCGTAGACGGCATCGGCGCCATAGTCGATGGCCATGCGCAGGTGTTGCAAGCTGCCCGCAGGCGCTAAGAGCTCAGGCTTTTTGATCATGGGGCTACTCACACTGGAAGGCACGGGTCAGGGCACGGACGAGCTCGGTCAAGGTCTCGCCTTCGATTAAGATCATGCTCTGTTGATCGGCGACCTTATCGCCCGAGGACTTCGGCAGGTTCTGCTCTAAGTACTGGTCTTCTAAAGCCAAGCGCTTGATCGTGAGGTCTTGGGCTAAGACAAAGGTAGCGATTTCGTTGAAGCTCAGCTGCAGCTCGGTGACGATCTTACCGGCGGTGATATGGGAGATGATCTCCGCGGCGGTGAGATTCTCCTTGCTGACGCGTACCGTGGCTCCGGTGTCATCGTTGCTCTTGAGCACGGTGTCATAGCCTAAGGTAAAAGTCTCAGGCAGGTCGCCCTTGGTGATGAAGCCGGTCATGCGGTCTTCGACCACGCAGCGTGGCTGAAAGGGCTTAGCCGGGAAGGAGCCGCCTAAGGCCTTGCGTAGAAAGGAAATGGCGTTCTCGGCGCGCTTGGCAGCAGTCACGGAGACGCCGACATAGCCTTGCTTAGAGTTAACCCAAATGAGCAGGTCGCGGCGGGTGACGAAGGCCTGCTCGAGCATCTTGGTGACGATGCCTTGCTTTAAGGCCTTCTTCTCATCCTTCTTTAACGGGCGGCCCAGTTCCTCTTCGCGGTTTTCGATCTCATCGGCCACTACTTGGTTGACGACCGAGGTTGGCATCAACTTGTTCTCTTCGGCAAAACGGAAAAAGTGGTTGCCGTCGTGGCTGAAGGTATAAGCTTGGGTACCGCGGCCAAACAGCGGAGTAAAGCCGTAGCTGGAGACGTCGCCTGTGGCCAGCGGCTTCAAGCGCAAAGCGGAGATCGCAGCTTCTAGCTCCGTCTCTTGGGCAAACAACTGCTTTAATTGGTCATCTAAGGCCACGCTGTACAGGCGCACGTTCTTAATCATTGCAAACCACCCGAAAACTCAGAAACCTCGCGCAGGGCTGCGTCCTGCCCGGACAGGGCTAAACCCTGCACTAGCAGGGACGGCCCCTGCCCCGTGGCAGAGGCAAGCTCTGCTCCGTCAGCCCACGGACAATTCCCATGGAGCCGACGCAAAAAAAGCGCTGACGCGCCCGAACTTCAATTTTAGCCTAAAAGCAGCCTGCTTTTCAAAAACGCTGTGTGAGCGCCCGCCCCCCAGCTGCGGACGCCCGCTCTCAGCTGCAGAAACCCGTCCCTAACTGCGGATGCACGTCTCCGGCTGCGGGCGCGCGTAGGCTTGCGCAGATGGGCGCCCTAAAGCCGCAGGTGCGAGCTTAGAGCTGAAGCTCCAAGGTGGCGTGGAGCTTGTCCAGCAGCTGATCGCGCTGAGCTTGGTAGAAGCTGGGCTCCTGATCCACCTGCATCGTCATGTAGGTAAGGTGCTCGTCTTGATGGGGCAGCTGGAAGCCTTGATAGTACTGCGTGGCAAACAGCGCCATCTCATTGTCGCTGCGGATGGCGATGTTGAAGGTTTTGATGCCGCGCAGCACGATCAGATGGTACTTTAGAATCAGCGATAAGACCGAGCTGGTGCAGGGCTCAGGAGCGAAGGCGTAGATGCCGCAGTCCTTGATCTCCTGCCACGAGGCATCCGTGGCCTTATAGCTTAGGACGCAGGCGGGTTGACCATCGAACTCCACCAAGAGTTGCATGATATCAGGGCGCTCCTTAAGCGAGGCGCAGTAGCGCAGATGCTCCTCACGGGAGATGGGCTCGGTATGGATCATCCACTTGCGTACCTCAGGATGGTTGCGCCGTTCTAAGATCATGAGCTGCTAGGGCTCACTGAGCTGTGTGAAGTTGCGCGCTAAGATGTGATGTGAGGTAGCAGGCATAGGGACGCTCTATGGCAAAGATACTGACCGAGCATCTTACATCAAATAGCGTGCTGTGGGGTAAGGCCGGAGCGTCAAGCCGGGGGGTGGGATGGGCGCGTGAGCGTAACGCCTGAGCTTAGAGCTTAAGTTCTAAGGTCGCGGGGATCTTGGCCAGTAGCTGCTCACTGCGTGCGAGGTAAAAGCTCGGATCCTCATTGGTTATGGCCTCCATGTAGGTAAACTGGTCATCTTGAGCGGTAGTGTGGAAGCCGTGATAGTACTGATTGGCGAAGATCGCGACTTCGTTGTCGTTGCGCACCAAAATCTTGATGGTTTTGATCGCGCGCTGCCCCACCAACTGGCAGCCGACGATTTCAGAGAGCACGAAGCTTGAGCAGGGCTCGGGATCGAAGGCGTAGATGCCACCGTCCTTGATCTCCTGCCACGAGGCATCGCTGGCCTTGTAGCTGAGAACGCAGGCAGGTTGGCCATCAAACTTCACCAAGAGCTGCAGGACGTCGGGGCGCTCTGCAAGCGAGGCGCAGTAGCGCAGATGGTCCTCACGCGGGATCGGATCTGGGTTGATCATCCACTTGCGCACCTCAGGGTGGTTGCGCCGCTCTAAGATCATGAGCAGCTCGGGCTCACTGAGCAGCGTGAAGTTGCGCACTAAGATGTGATGCATACCTTCCCCTTAAAGACCTCGCGCCCAAGAGCTCGTTCGGGCGCGGTTGAGACTAACGGGTACTGAGCACTGCGGTAGCGTGCTGAGGGCGCGCTGTTAGGGCGCGCGGCTATTGCGTGGCGTCTTCTGGTTCGTAGACGGGCTTGAGGCAGTGCTCGGTGAAGTGGTGATCGGTTGGGATGATGGCGCTGACCGTGTGCGGCTCGATGATAAAGTCGCTAAAGCCCCACGACAGGCCGATGCCGAAGCTGGCGTTGAAGATGTGCGCTGGGCGGTCGAGGTCAGCGAGCTTATGGCAGATTGTGGTCAGCGCGGTGGCGGCGGCGGTGTTGCCGTACTGGTCATAGCTGATCAAGACCTTGCTCGGGTCAAGCTCCAAGCGCGCGGTGATGGTGCTGATGATCTGCTTGTTGGCTTGGTGGAATACGTAGTAGTCGTAGTCTTGGATAGCAGCGCCATACTGCTCTTTGATGCAGTCGACGACCTTGCCCGTCGAGAACTCGTGAATGGCGATGCCATCCATGTAATAAAATAAGCAGTTGGGATCGTGTTGGCGCTTGACCCCATTGGGCAGGATGTAGTGGGGGGCATCGCGGTGCCACACGTCGCGCGTCGTCGGAGCGCTAAAGAGATGAAGGTAGCCATGGCCTTGGGCAAAGAGCTTGGTGGTGATGGCAGGTGCGGCGCCTGCATCGATCTTCTCAAGCAAGACCACGCCCGTGGCATCGCCAAACAAGTTTTGTTTGCTCGTCAGCAGCTCTTCTTTGCTTTGGTAGGAGCTCCACTCGACATCGCCCATGAGCAGGGCGATCTTCTTGACATCCGTGGTGTTCTGCAGCATGGAGCAGGCGACCGTGAGGCTGTAGGGGAAAGCCGAGCAGCCGACGCTCATGTCAAAGGTCGCACAGTCCTCGCGCAGGTTGAAGTAGTGGTGGATCAAGGAGGAATTGCTGGCGCCGCCCCAAAAGTCTGGGCTCTGCGTGTCAAAGATGACAAGATCAAGGTCTTGGGGCTGCCACTGTACTTGGGCCAAGGCTTGGTTCAGCGCGACATAGCCAAGGTCGATCGGAGTCTGCTCTAATGCAGACAGATGCACCTGCTCCACACCCATTTGCTTGACAAATTTGGCCGCCCGCCGATCGCTGAGATCAGCCTTGATCACGTTGCTAGGAGTGGCTGTTGCAAACGCGCGTAACGCCACATTGTTGAATGAAAACGAACTCATGGATCCCACCTTCAGGGGTACAGTGCACCAAGGCCGCAGCGCGCTGGAGCCCCAGTGCCCGTCGGCCTAGATTTTGGGATCATATTATGTGCCAGTCATGGCTCAATCAATAGATATATTATATTGTCTAGGGGGGGGGTAATAGACTATTTATAATTCGCGATGCTAAATGTTAGATCGCGTCGGCGTCCTCTGGGCCAAGCACCGCGCTTGATGAGCGGCGCCCGTGGGCTGTATCCAAGCCTGTGGCCGTCCAGCTGTCATCACAAGCCACTGCAGTTGCGCGGAGCAGTCTTGAAGGGCGCCGTACTGTCCCAGCCCCTTCCTCTTAGAGACCTCTGCAGTCTTGGGGCATGCCGCATTGATGGAGGCCCAACACTCAGCGGCGGTACAGACCGTGGGCACGCTAAGAGTCCGCGGCTGCCAGCTACAGCCACTACATTTGTAGCGGGCGAGTCCTGAGTGAGCGCCGAACTGTCCCAGCCCCTTCTCCTTAGAGACCTCTGAAGGTCTTGGGACATACCGCATTGAGTGGGGGCCGGGCGCGGCGGGCTGCCGGTATGCGCTGGTGATAAAGCTCCGGTAGGCCCGCCCCCTTCTTTATTAGAGACCTTGTTGCCCTTGGGGCAGCTCTACGGTGATGTGCGTGTTGCTGCTGGAGCGGGCGCTGGACGCAGCGTTTGGGCGGTGTTGAGCTGCGCTGGGTTGTGCAGGACGGTGGAGATGGGGTGGCGTGTGTGGCGCGTGGGCTTTACAAACATTTAACACACGCACCCTTTGTTCTTAACTTGTGATCGCTATCATGGGCCGCGTCTAAGGGAGTTAGACAAAGTGCGGGTGCACTTAGATGCTTAAGTTAAGAGACTTAGATATGAAGCTTTCGAAGTTATTTGCTGTTTTGTCCTCTGCTGCGGTCTTAAGTTCGACGGTCGTCTTCTCCGGCTCGGCCTTCGCTGCTGACGATAGCGTTTCTACGGAAGGCTCGTCTTCGATGGAGCAGGTGATTGGCGTCTTGGGCGAGGCCTTCATGGAAGCCCACGATGACATCAGCTTCACCTACAACCCAACCGGCTCGGGCGCTGGTATCAATGCCGTAGCTGAGGGCCGCTGCGATATCGGCTTATCTTCCCGTGACTTAACCGAGGCCGAGAAGCAGAACTTAAAGGGCGACGTCGTAGCTATCGACGGTATCGTGGTCGTAGTCAACCCACAAAACAAGGTCAAGAACCTGAGCTTAGCGCAGATTAAGGACATCTACACCGGCAAGATCACCACTTGGAAGGATGTCGGCGGCGAGGATCACCCAATCGTGTTGATTGGCCGTGAGGCCGGTTCGGGCACCCGTGACGGCTTTGAGAGCGTCACCGGCACCTCCGATCAATGCAAGTATCGCCAAGAGTTAACCTCGACCGGTGACGTTATCACCACCGTCGGCCAAAACGTCAACGCCATCGGCTATGCTTCGCTTTCGGCCCTGTCCGATAAGGTACACGCCGTGACCGTGGACAATGTCATTGCCTCGGAGGCCACCATCTTAGATGGCTCCTATCAGCTGCAACGCCCATTCTTATTAGTCACCCCTAAGGACAAGCCACTTGAGGGCGCCGCCAAGATCTTCATGGACTTTGCCCTGTCCCCAGAGCAGGCTGATCTGGTTGAAGGGGCGGGCGTAGTGCCAATGGCTAAGTAGGCCACGGCGCCACGAGCGCTGCATTTGCTTCGTGCGCTGGATGCGCGCAGCTGCAAGTTACGACTGGTAACTGACGAAAGCTTAAAGTTGGGCCGGGGGATAGGGCCCAACTTTAAGATAACTGGGCCGCAAGGCCGCTTGCCGTGGGATAGCAAGCACACATTACTTGGTATTGGGATATGATTCGCACCAAATCCTCGAAGTGGGATTTAGAGACCGGAGCGCGCCTTTTCTTCTTGTGCTTAGGCCTCATCAACATCGCGCTGGTAATCTTAATCAGCATTTACCTCATCATCGCAGGTCTGCCTGCGATCGCCGAGATTGGCATCATCGATTTCTTGTTCGGCACGGAGTGGGCTTCCACCGCCGCTGAGCCTAAGTTCGGCATCTTAGCCTTCATCCTGACCTCCTTCTACGGTACCGCCGGGGCCATCGTCTTGGGCCTGCCTTTGGGCTTCTTTTGCGCGGTTTACCTTGCCAAGCTGGCCCCCGCTAAGGTCAGCGCTACTATCGAGCCGTTGATTGACCTGTTAGCCGGTATTCCCTCGGTCGTCTATGGCTTCATCGGTATGTTGGTCTTAGTACCATTAGTCCAGCACGTTTTTGGCCTGCCTGATGGCGCCTCGCTCTTGGCTGCGATCTTCGTGCTCACCATCATGATTTTGCCTTCCATCATCAAGGTCTCCATCACCTCGCTGCGCGCCGTGCCCGAAGAGTACGAGTTAGGCTCCTTAGCCTTGGGCGCTAACAAGATTGAGACCGTATTCCGCGTCAGCGTCATTGCCGCCAAGAGCGGTATCGCTTCGGCGGTCGTCTTAGGCGTAGGCCGTGCCATCGGCGAGGCCATGGCCGTCATGATGGTCGCAGGTAACGTTCCTAATATGCCGGGCCTGTTTGAGTCGGTACGCTTCTTAACCACCGCCGTGGCCTCGGAGATGTCCTATGCCTCGGGACTGCAGCGCGATGCTCTGTTCTCGATTGCCTTAGTGCTCTTCGTCTTCATCATGATGATCAACGCCACCTTAAACCTCATCTTAAAGAAGGGCCGCGCCTAAGCGCTTACAGCGGAAGCCCCTCACCTACCGTATTGCAGGGTCGTACACCATGTCAGATTCTTTTAGTATCAAGGATTATCAAGCCACCCCGGCTCCTGTCGCAGGCGCCGCCGCCCAGAACGCAAGGGCGCACGCTGCCGCCCCGGGCGCTGCCACTACCTCCGCTTCGAGCTCCGCCACGGGCGCTGCCACTACCTCCGCCCCGAGCGCTCCTTATGCCGTCGCTGTGGGCAAGAATGGCATCTTTGAGCCATCGCGCAACGCTTTTCAGCGTAAGTGCTACAGCTTCATCATGCAGGCTATGATGTACCTGTGCACGGGCTTGACCGTAGGCTTGGTCTTCTTCTTGATCGGCTACATCTTGGTGGAGTCGGTACCGCACTTCTCGCTTGATATCTTGACCACAAAGCCGAGCTACATCCGCAAGACGATCGGTGTGCTGCCTGACATCTTAAACACCGTCTACATCATCATCGCCGCGGTCGTCATGGTGCTGCCATTGGGCGTGGGCGCTGCCATCTACTTAAACGAGTACGCCTCCTCGCGTCGCTTAGTGGGTGCTATCGAGTACGCCATTGAGACCTTAGCCGGTATCCCTTCGATCATCTACGGCTTGGTCGGTATGCTCATCTTCTGCCAGTTCTTTGGCCTGCAGACCTCGCTGATTGCCGGTGCCTTAACCTTAACCATCATGACGCTGCCGACCATCATCCGTACCACCCAAGAGAGCTTAAAGACGGTACCAGCAGGCTACCGTGAGGGTGCCTTCGGCTTGGGCGCTGCGAAGTTCCGCGTCATCCGTACCGTCGTCTTGCCGTGCTGCGTCGACGGCATTGTTACCGGCTGCATCTTGGCCATCGGCCGTATGTTAGGCGAGTCGGCGGCCTTACTCTTCACCGCCGGTTTTGCTCACACCATGCACGGCTTCTTTGATGGTTTGGCCAGCTCCGGTGCCACCTTGACTGTCGCCCTGTATGTATATGCCAAGGAGCAAGGCGAGTTTGAAGTGGCCTTCGTGATCGCCGCCATCCTCTTAGTCATGAGCCTCCTTATCAACCTCTTAGCCAACATCGTCGGCGCCCGCTTAAAGGCCCGCGCCGGTAAGCCGCGCGCTTAGTCAGCGCCGGGCTGCGCAGAGCTGCGCAGAGCAGCGCGCTGGGGCGGCGCGAGCGCGCCGCGGCTCAGTCACCGATTACAACACAACAAAAAGAAAGTATTGGCTCGCTCGGTGAGCGGGCCAAGCCCTAAAGTGGGCTTGTCTGTTCGTGCTACCAGTTTCCTTGTTTATGAACAATCCAATCTTCAATATCCAGCACTTCAACCTGTGGTACTCAAACGGGGCGCACCACGCCTTAAAAGACATCAACATGCAGATCAAGCCTAAGGCCGTGACTGCCTTCATCGGACCATCCGGCTGCGGCAAGTCGACCTTTATCAAGACCTTAAATCGCATGAACGATCTGGTCGAAGGCGTGACCACCGATGGTTCCATCACCTACCAAGGCCAAGAGATCTTGGACAAGAACTTGGACGTCTCGGCCCTGCGCAAGGAAGTTGGCATGGTATTCCAAAAGCCAAATCCCTTCCCAATGAGCATCTACGATAACATCGCCTACGGCCCGCGTACCCACGGTATCCGCAGCCGCAAGGAGTTAGACGAGATTGTCGAGCGCAGCCTGCGCCAAGCTGCCATCTTCGATGAGGTCAAGGATCGTTTGAAGACCTCGGCCTTGGGCCTGTCTGGCGGCCAACAGCAGCGTCTGTGCATTGCCCGCGCGCTGGCGGTTCAACCTAAGGTGTTGCTGATGGATGAGCCGACCTCGGCCTTAGACCCGATCTCGACCTCCAAGATTGAAGACTTGGTCGCCGACTTGAAGAAGGATTACACCATCATCATGGTGACCCACAACATGCAGCAGGCCGTGCGTATCTCCGATGATACGGCCTTCTTCTTACTGGGTGACTTAGTTGAGTTTGCCTCGACCGACGCGCTCTTCTCCAATCCGCAAGATAAGCGTACCGAAGAGTACATCACCGGTCGTTTCGGTTAAGAGCAGCCTGAGGGCGGCTGCGCTTAGGCGGTTGCCCTCCGGCCGCCGCACGGCTGCCGAGCGGTGCTGAAGCCTGCGCCTGCCACCGCGCTTAGGTCGCGCTTGCCACCGCGCTGTCTCCAAGAGCCGCAAGCTACGGGCGGGGGAGCTACCGCCTAGTGGAAGTAATAAGATGCGTGAACACTACAAATTACAACTCAAGAGCCTGTGCGACCAGATTGCACAGTTAGGTCAATTCTGCGATGACTCCTTGGTCGGGGCCATCAATGCGCTGCACGACCACGACAGCGAACTAGCCCAGCGCATTTACCAAGCAGACTACATCGTCGACCAAAAGGAGCGCGAGATCGAGAACCTGTGCCTCTCGATCATCTTGCACCAGCAGCCGATTGCCTCGGATCTGCGCTTGGTCAGCGCCGCGCTCAAGCTCATCACCGACATGGAGCGCATCGGCGATCAATCCTGCGATATCGCCGAGATTGTGATGCACCTTGACTATGCCGAGAGCGTGCACTTCAAGTTGATCGAAGATATGGCCAAGGTTGCCCGTTCCATGGTGCAAGACGCGGTCGAAGCCTTCATCAATCGTGATATCGCCTTGGCCCAGAGCGTGATTAAGCGCGATGACGAAGTTGACAACTACTTGGTCGCAGCCCGCGAGCTGATGGCTAAGCTCATCGTAGAGCACGGCCACGACGCTGCCACGATCGTCGATATGGTCATGATTGCCAAGTACATCGAGCGCATCGGTGATCACGCCACCAACGTCGCCAACTGGGCGATCTTCAGCATCACCGGTGCCCATCCGGACAAGCACGCTGTCGCCGCAGGCGTTGAGACCATGACCAACGAGAGCGGTCAGGCCGACGTCACGCTGCTGCGCGCCTAAATCCCTGACGGCGCCGCTCTCACTTGAGGGCGGCAGCGCCGTGCCCAATCCCAATAAGCGTCGCTCGCCGCATGGTGAACGGCGCTTTTTGCGTTGGAGCGCCGGATGGTGCCTTGGGCGCCTGCTGTGAGCGCGCTCAAATAATTGAGGAATTTGGTCGATTGTGCTAAAATTTAGCACGGTTGGTACGTCTGCATCGTCAGACGTGGGACAGTTTGCTCCGCGGTTACTGGGCAAGAAGAGAAGAGGCCGTAAGGCCTTTTTCATTCTTAGCTTGCGCCACTCTTTGGGCCTGTCTCCTGCTGCGGCCTACATGGGCCTTACCTAATCGCACGATTTAGCACGTCTTGAGGCGGGCCTTGGCTTTGCCTTGCTGTGGGCCTTCGGCGTTGAGCTTCCCTCGGCGTGAGCCGCGTTCTTAGGTAAGGTAATGGTGTGCCTCAGCTCTGACCAAACCAGAGACAGTCAGGCGCTTTGGGCTCCACAAGCGAAGAGACGCTCGGGCTGTCGGGAATGGGCGTCAGGACTAAGTGACAAGGTAAGATTGATGGCTGATAACATCCACGATGAAAACGAGGCGCAAAAGCCTGCACCAGTTGAGACTCAGGACGCGGCAGCGCTCGAGACTCAAGCTGCTCAGGCCGCGGATGGAGCAGGAGCTGACGCTACAGTTGCGGCGGCAGAGGCTGAAGCTGCGGCGGCAGAGGCTGAGTCTGCGGCAGCTGAGGCGGCGGAGGTGGTGGCACAGTACGCCGGTCAGAGCATTAACAGCTCCGTGCCTCAGGTGAAGTTAGAGGATGAGTTAAAGCAGTCCTTTATCGATTACGCCATGAGCGTTATCGTCGACCGTGCCTTGCCGGATGTACGCGATGGCTTAAAGCCGGTACACCGCCGTGTGCTCTACGATATGTACGACCTCAAGATCTGGCACAATGTGCCGACCAAGAAGTCGGCACGTGTCGTCGGTGACGTGATCGGTCGTTTCCACCCGCACGGTGATGCCGCGGTCTATGACACGATCGTGCGTATGGCCCAATGGTTCTCATTGCGCGCCCCGTTGATCTTTGGTCAAGGCAACTTCGGTAACCTCGACGGTGACGGCGCTGCTGCCATGCGTTACACCGAAGTGCGCATGACCAAGATCGCCGAGATGATGCTCCAAGACATCGATAAGGAGACGGTCAACACCTATCCTAACTACGATGGCAACGAGCAGATTCCGGAGGTGCTGCCAACGCGCTTCCCGAACCTCTTGGTCAACGGCTCCTCAGGTATCGCGGTCGGCCTTGCCACCAACATCCCGCCCCACAACTTGGGCGAGGTGATCGATGGCACCATTGCGCTGCTTGATAACCCGGACTTGAGCTTAGATGAGCTCATGACCTACATCCCGGGCCCTGACTTCCCAACCGGCGGCCTCATCATCTCCTCCCCTGAGATCAAGAAGGCCTATGCCACCGGGCGCGGGCGCTGTATCATCCGCGCGCGCACGCACTGCGAGACTGACAAGCAAGGGCGCACCACCATCTACGTCGATGAAATCCCGTACATGGTCAACAAGAGCGCCATCGTCAAGGAAATCGCCGACCTTGTCCGGGAAAAGAAGATCGAGGGCATTGCCGAGGTCAACGACCTGTCCGATAAGGACAATCAGGTACGCATCGCTATTGACTTAAAGCGCGATGCCTACGAAGAGGCGGTGCTCAACAACCTCTATCAGCACACTTCGCTGCAAAGCTCCTTTTCCTTTAACGTGATTGCGCTGGTCAACAACCACCCTAAGCAGCTGTCGCTCATCGAGATCTTGCAGGAGTTCTTGAAGTTCCGCCGCGAGGTGGTGACCCGCCGTACCGTTTACCTGCTGCGCCAAGATCGCCGCAAGGCCTTCTTAGATGAAGGTTTGATCGTCGCCAAGAGCAACATCCAGCACATCATCGACATCGTCACCAACGCTGAAAACAGCGATGATGCTCGCCAAAAGCTGATGGCCGAGAGCTGGGATGGCACCTTGATCTCATCCATCATGGAGTTTGACGAGCATGGCGTCAACATCTGCCTGCCGCTGGGCATTGAGCCCGGCTGTGGCTTAGTCGATGGCAAGTACCACCTCTCTGACGTGCAAGCCCGCGCCATCTTGGCTTTGCAGTTGAACCGCTTGACCCACCTCGCCACCGAGGAGATTCAAGCCGACTACCAGAGCCTCAAGCAGAACATCCACAACTACTTGGAGATCTTAAACAGCACCGAGCGCATGAACCAAGTGATCCGCGAGGAGCTGCTCGAGGCCAAGGAGACCTTCAAGGATCCACGCCGCTCGTCCTTTGTCCAAGTCGATGGCTACATCTCCAAGGCCGATTTGATCTCGCGTCAGGCCGTGCTCATCACCTTGTCGCATCAAGGCTACATCAAGTACCAAGATCTCTCGGTCTATGAGGCGATGAATCGTGGCACCAAGGGCAATGCCGCCGCTAAGCTGCGCGATGAGGACTACATCCTGACCTCGACCGTATGTAACAGCCATGACACCATCATGTGCTTTACTAACCTCGGTCGCTGCTTTGTCACCAAGGTCTACGAGCTGCCGACCTCGACCAATCGTACGTGGCGCGGCCGCCCGATTCAGAATCTCTTTGAGCTCTCCGAAGGCGAGTCGGTGCGCTGCATCCTGCCGCTTGAGGAAGGATTGGATCTGGAGTCGCGCTACATCATCTTCGCCACGGTCAAGGGCGGCATCAAGCGCTCCAAGCTCAGCCAGTTTAAGAGCCATATCGCGCGCGCCAATGGTGCTGGTATCAAGTCCATCCTCTTAGAAGAGGGCGATGAGTTAGTTCAGGTCGCGATCTCGCAAGGCGAGGACGACGTCATCCTCTTCTCGTCCAATGGCCGTGCCCTGCGCTTTAGCGAGTACAACTCGTCCCAAGACGACGACATCACCGACGTCAAGCCGACCATCGGTTCCGACAGCGCAGCCGACAGCGACAGCAGCGAAGACCTTGACGAGCCGGACACGGACAGCGCCGACAATGGCGAGGACGATGAGGAGCTCAGCGATGCCGAGCGCATCAAGCGCGAGCTCCATTCCTTGCAGCGCTACCTTGCCGTGCGTAAGAGCGGCAATGGCCCACGCGCAAGGGGCCGTACCGCTGGTACCATGCGTGGCATGAAGCTGCAAGCGGGCGCGACCTTAGCCGGTATGATTGTGGTGCCTGCTGATAAGCTTGAGGATGAGAAGCTTAACTACATCATGATCACCAAGGATGGCATGGGCAAGCGCGGCCGCATCATTTCTATCCCGGGCAAGCTCAACCGCGGCTCGCAGGGCGTTATGTGTACCACACGCGCGGCTATGAGCAAGGAAATCGCGGGCGTCATCTTAGTACACGAGGACTCCGATTACTTGGTCTTCTCTAACACTGGCAGCGTCCTGCGTTCGCGCGTCGGTGACATCCTTGTGCGCGGTCGCATCGCCGGTTATGTCCGCTTCAAGCGCCTCTCTGAGGGCGAAGACATTGTCGGTCTGCAAGACATCGCCCCAGAGGTGGTGGTTGCCTTAAATGAGACCGCTGAGGCCCGCGCCGAGGAAAAGCGTCGCCAAGAGCAAGGCGCCCAGCCAAGCGCTGACGCAAGCGCCGACCTGCCCAATGCTGAGAGCGTCGGGCTGGCGGGCGACACCATCGACGGTGCCGCTGCCCCAGCGTGGCGCTCCGATCTCGACTTTGAGCCGGAACCGACTGCGGCTCCTGAGCCCGACGACGAGCTCTAATTAGCCCTATTTTGGGGCGGCGTGCGTGCGTTGCCTCATTACGGTGCTTTGATGCAAGGCCGTGCCCCACGGGGTGCGGCTTTGCGCTATCTGCGCGGGACGCTATCTACGCCGGGCGCAACACGCTAGATTATGCGGGCGCACTGGGATATGATGTGAGCTCAATCACGTATTTTTTGAGGTAGGTTAGCGATGAGCGTTTGGAATTTTAGCGCCGGTCCGAGCATGATTCCGCCTGAGGTGATGGCTCAGGCTCAACAGGAGTTCTGCGACTTCCATGGTTTAGGCATGGGTGTGGTGGAAATGTCCCACCGCTGGCCTGAGTTTATGGCGGTGGCTCAAGAGGCCGAAGCTCTGTTACGTGAGCTCATGAACATCCCGGACAATTACGCCGTCTTGTTTGAGCAGGGCGGTGGTCGCGGTCAGTTTGCGGCGGTACCGCTCAACCTGCTGCCGGAGGATGGCTTTGCTGATTACTTCGTGACCGGCCACTGGTCGCGCTGCGCCTACAAGGAGTGCGCCGAGCGCTATGGTGATGCGCGCCTGCACGAGTGCGTGGTCAAGGATGATAACGGCCAGTATGTCGTCGACTACTCCCAGATGCAGGTTACCCCGGGCGCCAGCTACGCTTATCTCTGCCTCAACGAGACCGTCAACGGCATCGAGCTCTTTAAGCTGCCGGAGATCGGTGATGTGCCTTTGATTGCCGACATGAGCTCGGACATCTTAACGCGCCCGATCGACGTCACGAAGTTTGGCGCCATCATCTTCGGTGCCCAAAAGAACGTTGCGCCAGCTGGCCTCACTGTCACCATCGTCCGCAAGGACTTAATCGGCAAAGCCCGCAAGTACTGCCCTTCGATCTTAGACTGGGCCGTCCTCGACAAGTACGAGAGCATGTACAACACGCCTAATACCTTCGCTTGGTATATGGCCGGCTTAGCCTTCCAGTGGATCAAGGCCTTAGGCGGCACCGCTGAGCTCGAGCGCCGCAACATCGAAAAGAGCGAGCTGCTCTACAACTTCTTAGACCAGCACCCGTTCTATCGCTGCCAAGTGGCTAAGGCTGACCGCTCGCGCGTCAACTGCGTCTTCAACCTCGCCAACGAAGACCTCAACGCCGAGTTCTTAACCCAAGCTAAGGCCCGCAACTTAATTGGCCTCAAGGGCCATAAGGTTTTAGGCGGCATGCGCGCCAGCATCTACAACGCCATGCCGATCGAGGGCGTGCGCAACCTTGTCGCCTTCCTCGAGGAATTCGCTCAGGCTCACAGCTAAGAGCATCCCCCAAAATTGTGCCAGCGCAGCCTGCGCTAATTACCGCAGGCTGCTTGCCACAGGTCACTTGCCGCAGACCGCTCGCTGTCTCCAGTCGCGCTGGGGGCCGCGGGCGGTCTTTGTTTGGGTCGTAGCCGCGCTGGTGTGCAGTTGCAGCCACTGTTAAGGTGCCATTTATAGGCACCGAAGCTGCCGGTCAAGGTTGGCTTGTTTAAGCCGTTTTTGGGCGCAAAAGGTTCGCTCTTCTCCTGCAGCTGTGCTATGATGTAAGTACTCGGTTTAGACCCAAGCGGTCAGGAGCGCATAGCGGTGGCAAAAGTTTCACTCTTAACTCAGCAGTTGCTTAACGTCAATGAGTTGCGTCCCATTTCTATTGGACTATCAAGTTTTCTTGATGTGCGTAAGAAGGGGAAGTTGTTTGTTGACAAGACAGGTAAGCTTGCTGCCTTAGCAGAGTTAGACAAAGTCTTCTTTTCTCGCCCGCGCCGCTTTGGTAAAACCACGCTCGTCTCCATGCTCTTCGAGCTGTTTATGCATGGTACCGAGAATTTCAAGGGCTTAGCCGTGTACGACACATGGCCGGAGAAGCAGTGCTACCCTGTTATTAG
>CALXNA010000015.1 GCA_944389615.1 uncultured Anaerobiospirillum sp.
GGCGTCGCGTCCCACTGCGGCGGCCCGCCCGCCCCACCCCAGCCCCGGCCGGGCCATTCCCAAGCTCCGCTGCCGCGGGACTGGGCAAGGTTGAGCGTAAGTACCGCTGGCACTGCGTTATGCGCTGCCCTCAGGTTTGGGATAGGTCTCGCAGGAGACGAGCCAAGCTCCGCTGCCACGGTGCAGTCCAAGCCCGACCGTAGCGGCGCTATTTCAGCACTTTAGGATTCCCACAAGCTGGCGCGCGGTCTCTAAGGACAAAAGGCCCTTACAGCATGCCCTCAGGGGGCATGCAGCTTCCTTTGCTTGGCACGGATCGCACCGGCTTATCGCAGGTTGGCGCAGACCACGCTACTTGCGGTGACGGCGCGCCTGCTTGCGCTGCTGTCGCGCCAGCTTGTGCTGGTGGCGCTTTTGCTGCTTGTGCAGGCGCGCCTTGGGTTTGGCCTCATGCTCGGAACTGGTGCCGCTGAGCGCATCGCAGATCGCTTCGATCGCCTCCTCCCGCAGCTGCTCAAGCTCATCGGGCGTTAAGTCCTCATCCTGTGGTGATGCCTCAGTGGCTGCCTCCGCACTGCTACTTAAAGCAGGCGGTTCTGCTCCTGCAGGTGCGTTCTCTACTGGCTTACTCTGCGGAGGCAGCGCGTCTGCGTTGGGTTCGGCGGTAGCCGCGTCGGCTTGGTCTGCACCACTTGGAGCCTCTGCTTGAGCGTTAGCGCTCAGGGTTTCGTCTTGAGCGTGGGCGCTTGGGGCCTCGGCGGTGTCAGCCGTAGCTTCTGCGGAGTCAGCAGGGGCGTCAGCGCTTGGGGCCTCTGCGGTATCAGCTGGGGTTTCAGCGCTTGACGTCTCTGCAGGGACTGGCGCGCCTTGTGCCTGCGCATCGGCGTTTGGGGCTTCGGCGTCTGCAGCGACCTCTGGGCTTGGTGCCTCTGGGGTTGTACTCGGCTGTTGGGCTTCTGGGGTTGGGCTGATAATGGTCGGTTCGGCGGTGGCGCTGTCCTCGGTTGGGAGTGGGGTGGTGGTGGCTGCGGCACTGGCCTTGGCGGTGCGCTTGGTGCTGCGCTTGCGGGCGGCACGCTTCTTGACCATCGTGGTCAGCAGGAACTTATGCAGGTTGCTGCCGGATTGGAGCCATTCCTTGGGCTGAAGCAGGGCGACCAAGGCAAAGCTCTTGGGCAAGCTTTTACCTAAGGACAGCAGCTCGTCGTGCAGCGCCGCTGAGCTCAGCGTGAGCAAATGCTGCAGGAAGCAGAGGTAGTCGTGCAGCTTGCTGGCGTTGCACTGGGTTAAGATCTTGACGAGGTCGCCCAGCAGGGGACGCAAGCCTTCCGGCCAGCGGGCAGCACGCTCACCAAAGGCTTGGAGGTAGCCTTGCACTTCTGTGGCCTTAGGCTTGAGTGAGACCGCGGCTTGACAGCATGGCAGACCCTCTGCCTCTGGGTCGCCCCAAGCGGTGGCAACTTCGCGTGCCAAGTCTTGGTAGACCGGTTGGTCTTGCTCTTGGGCCCAAGCCAAGATGTGCTCAGGGCCGAAGCAGTCGAGCAGCATCTGGCTCTTAGAGTGCAGGTTGATCGGTAAGCCGGTCGGGGCGATGAAGTGATCTTGCAAGCACTCGGCGATCAGGGCGCGATAGCTGTTCTTGAGGTACTCGGTGGTTAAGGACAAGGCGAGGACATCGTCTTGGGTGCTCGGCTTGAGCTTGAGCAGTCCGGTACTGCCATCGACGAAGATGACTTCCTGCTCGACCAATTGGCGAAAGTACAGACGCAGCTGGTTGATCTGAGCGGCCGAGGTTGGGATGAAGCTGCAAATCTTCTCACGGAAGCGTGCCGGGGCAGCCGGTACCGCTTCGCGGCCCTTGGCGACAGCATAGTTGCGGGATGAGGCGCCATCGGTGGCGTGGCCTTGGCGACGCTTACGCTGGTCGGCGCGCTGCGCCTTGCGCGTGGCTGCGCTTTCAGGCGTGGCAGCGCTCTCAGGCGTGGTTAAGGCGCCGTCTGGTTCGTGGACTGGGGTGACGGTAGGCGGGGTGATAACCGGTGCACTGCTTGCGGTGCTGATAACTGCGCTCATGGCGTGACTCCTTTGTTCGTGACAATCTATTGGTCAGTGTAGCCCCACTTAGGAGGCAAGTGAGGAAAATGGCCCCTCAGCGCATTTCCGGGCTTAGGGGCTGTCATCACCTCCTTCCATTAAAGCGCAGATTGCAACCACCACCCCCAAAAAAGGCCTTCAAAATTCAGCGCCCGAATCCCACGTCGCCAGCGCAGACCTGCTCCCATCAGGGCGGACGTGGTTTGGGCCCGGCACAAAAAGTTGTCACGGCTACTTTTCTGTTGTGCTTGGGGTATCCATGACTACTTTTGTGACAGGGGTGGGGTAACGTGAGGCAGCTCAGGGCGGGCGCTAGGGCAGGAGCGGAGCCGCAAAGCGGTGGGCTGGGGACGCCTGCGAGCCGGGGGGTTTAGGCCAAGCGCCTAGATAAAAACGTAAGCTTGATCGCAAATTTCACAAAAAGTTGGTATTTTAGCCATCAGAAGAGGGACAGGGGCTTCCTCAAGGAGGGCGCATCTGCACCGCATTCATGCGCCTTGAGGCCAGATGGGGCGCGAGTTTAAGCCGTTTATCTGGGTGCCGTTAACCAAGTTATAAGCCGCGTCAGCAGCGCGCCTAGCTCCACGCTCGGCTCTGCTAGGAGGCGCCGTGGCATGGGCTAATCTTGAGATCGCGCTCGCCCGGCCGCGAATTGAGAAAAATGATGGCTTTGGGTACAATTTCGGGCATTATTGTGATAGTAGCGCCCAGCGCTGCGGCCTGCGCGGCTTAAGTGGCGCGGTGAGCTTTGGTTTTTGGGGTAAGAAAGCTGCGGCAGCGCTGCGCGCGGAGTCGCAGGTCACAACTTGTTTGTTTTTGGTTGATTTGCTGTTCAAGGCACAAGCCTGCTCAAGGTGCAAGCCTTCTCCCGTCAAGAAGCCTGCTTGAGGCGATGAGGCTTGCTTGAGGCGAGAGGCCTTCGTGGTCTGGTCGGAGCGCAGGAGGCGCGGTGAGGACGAGGTCATGAGCAAATCAGAGGGCTGAGGTAAGGATAATCATGGCGGCATTGACCCATATTCCGGTGCTCTTAGCGGAGTGTCTGACCGGACTTAAGATCAAGCCTGAGGGGATCTACATTGATGGAACCTTTGGTCGGGGCGGTCACTCGCGCGCTATCCTTGCTCAGTTGGGCCCGCAAGGCCGCTTGATTGGCCTTGACCGCGACTTGAGCGCGGTGGCGGTAGGTGAGGAGCTGGCCGCAGCCGATGCGCGCTTTAGCATCGTCCATACCCCATTTTCACGCCTTAAGGACGTCGCCGCCGAGCTTGGTATACTCGGCCACGTCGATGGCATATTGCTGGACATCGGCGTCTCAAGTCCGCAGCTTGATGATGGCGCGCGCGGCTTCTCCTTTGATAAGGATGGCCCGCTTGATATGCGCATGGATCAAAGCGCCGAGAAGTCGGCAGCCACCGTCATCGCCAACTACGATGAAAAGCAGCTTGCCTACATCTTTAAGGTCTACGGTGAGGAGCGTTTTGCCTCCAAGGTCGCCCGGGCCATCGTCAAGCGCCGCGAGAGCGCACCTTTTACCACTACGCGCGATTTGGCTGCGGTCATCGCTGCCGCCATTCCGGGCAAGCCCGGCCCCAAGCATAAGGCCACGCGCTGCTTCCAGGCCCTGCGCATTGAAGTCAATGCCGAGCTCGAGGAGTTAAAGCAGGCCTTAGATGGCGCGCTGGAGGTGCTCGCCCCGGGCGGGCGCTTGTGCGTCATCAGCTTCCATTCGCTTGAAGATCGCATCGTCAAGAACTTCATGCGCGACCAAAGCACCGGCCCGCAGGTGCCCTCGCACATTCCGCTGACGGCAGCGCAGTTAGATGAAATGCGGGCGCAAAGTGCGACCTTAGATGTCATCGGCGGGGCCCATAAGGCCTCCGAGGCCGAGCTGGCGCACAATGTGCGCGCCCGTTCGGCGACTTTGCGCGTCGCTCAGCGCTTGGCTTACCGCCAAGATGAGTCGGCGCCAGCCAGCCAAGTAGGCTAGGGAGTAGTTATGAATCCATTCACCCCACAAGGTACTCCCCAAGGCCAACTAGGCGCTAATCAAGCCGCACCAGCTGCTGGTGCACCAGCTGCCGCTAAGCGCACCCCGGCGGCCGCGATCGCGGCGGCCTTTGCCGCGGCGGCGGCGCGTCAGCATGCGACCATCGCCCAAGAAAACGCTGCTCCGGCCGCCACTGCGGCTGCTGATTACCATGCCGCGAGTGCCACGCCATGGGGTGCCCAGATTGCCACGCCGCGCCACTTCTCCGGGCGCGGAGTTGCGGTTACCAAGCAGCAGGTCACGGCGCGTTACAGCCCCATGATTCAAGAGACGGGCGCTGGGGACAGCACGGCACCTCGGGCGCTATCTGAGCATGCGCTGCCGCTTGAGAACAGTACGCCGCTGGGCGTGACGCCGCTCAGTATTCCGCTCAGTACGCCGCCTGATGGTGGCACTCAGCTCAAGCTGGTGTTCGATGAGGACGCCAAGCTCCAAGGCGAGCGCTCGCGCCAGCGTACCGAGACCTTGGTGTCCAATGCGCTGGCGCTGCCGCAAGAGGCCCAGACGCAATTTAGCTTGGTGGAAGAGGGCATGACCTTGGTCAATATCAAGCCTACCACCATCTTAGAAGCCGAAAGCTCCGAAAACGAGGCCGACCTTATCGCCGGTAACGTCACCGTGCTCGAGCATCTGAGCACCGGTACTGACAATGTTAGCGCCGTCAGCGTGGGCGCCAGCCTCCCGGCCGAGGAAGGCTCAGGGGAGCCGCAGGTGGAGCCGGTTTCGATCCTCCCGGCACGCCTGCATGTGTCCTCGACCTTGAACTTGCCGAACGCCGGTGCCGACCGCAGCCCGGGGGTACACCTCCTGCCTGCGATCTTGGCCGATACTGTGCGCTACGGCTATGTGTACTTGCTGGCTTTGCTGCTCTGCTTCTTGTGCTTGCTCAACGTCTATCAGGTGCAAGATACCAACACCATTAATGCCCGCTTAAACGAGGTCGCCTTATCCAACGAGGCGATCGAGCGCGAGTGGCTCAACTTGATGGCGCAGCGCCAGACCTTATCGGAGCATGCCACGGTGCGCGATAGCGCGATCTACCAGCTCCAAATGGTGGCGCCGCAGACCGAAAAAGAGCATGTCATCTACCTCAAGCAGAAGTAGGGGCATGGCTCAGGTTTTCACGATCGGCCATAGCACGGGTACGGTGTCTGAGCTGCTGAGGCAGGTGCGTCCCTATTTTACGGCGCGCTCTTATCTGATTGACGTCCGCAGCATACCTTATAGCGCCCACGCGCCGCAATTCAATGCTGATACCTTGCCTGTTGCGCTGCGCGCGGCGGGCTTGCACTATGTCGGGATGGGACGAGAGCTGGGAGCGCGGCGCAGCGAGCCTGAGGCTTATAATGCGGCAGGTCAAGTCGATTGTGTCAGGACGATGCGTCTGCCCCTCTTGGCGCAAGGGATCGCGTGCCTGCAACACGGGCTCTCCTTATCGTGCTGCTTGATCTTAATGTGCACAGAACGCACGCCCTTACGCTGCCTTCGCTTGGCCCTGATTGCGCGGGCTCTGACGGAGCAAGGCATTGCCGTGCAGCATATCGTGGGTACGCAGCTGCTCAGTCAAACTGAGATGGAGCGGGCGCTGCTGACGCCTTATCAAGCACAGATCGACACGCTACTCACGCCTCCGGCGGCGCAGCTTGAGCAAGTGTATGGCCTGCTCAATCGTGAGAGCGGCTATCGGCGGTAGGGGCGCAGGGCGGCCCAGCGGGCGCAGGCGCTGACGGCAGGCGCAGGACGGCCCATGGGACGCAGGCGCTGACGGCAGACGCAGGGCGGCCCATGGGACGCAGGCGGAAACGGTTTTTTGAGGCAAGGTTCATGAGGCGAGGTTCATGAGGAGAGGGAAGAGAGCAAGTCGGGCAGGGCATGGTTTTGCCTTCAATTGGCGGCAGCGTCTGCCGCGGCGGCCGGGGGCGCAGCACCCCGATGGCACGCCCCTGACGCCCGCCGAGCGTGCGCAGTATGAGCTCAGCATGGTCGGCCTCGACCTGCCGCTTGATGACTATGCGAGCAAAAACGCCCCCAAGCTCCCCGTCTATGCCTTAGGACGCTGGCGCGTGGCCTTTATCTGGTTTGTGCTCTTGGGCTTCTTGTGTTTTTTGCTCGGGCGCCTGCTCTGGATTCAAGTGCTGCATCCTGAGCGCCTCATCGCTGAGAGCGAAAACCGCATCATCCGCAGCTACACCTACGAGCCGCCACGCGGCTTGATCGCCGATCGCAATGGCAAGCTCTTGGCGCTTTCGGTGCCGGTCAAGACCGTGATTGCGGATGCCGCGATCTTAAATGAGCATAAGGTCAACCGTAACCCGCAATTAGTGGAGAAGATCGCGCAGCTCGTGGAGATGGATGCGGCTACCCTCTTCAAGAAGATCTCCGACCCGACCAACCACTATGTCCAGCTCAACAAGTACGTGCCGCTCAACTTAGCGCGCGAGCTTGCGGACCTCGATATCCCGGGCATTACCATCAACGATAACTACCAGCGCTATTACCCCACCGGCGCCATCAATGCCCATATCGTGGGCAAGATCGACTACCAAGGCAATGGCGCCTACGGCGTCGAGCAGAGCTTTAACCGCTATCTGTCAGCCCAGAGCTCCAAAAAAAAGTTCAAGCGCGATAGCAGCAACCACGTCATCGAGAACTTAGAGGTAGTGGCCGAAGGTAAGGAAGGCGGCAACCTCGCCTTAAGCGTCGACGATCGCCTGCAGACCTTCAGCTACGAAGCGCTGCAAGATGCGGTAATCCAGCACGATGCTGAGACCGCTAGCGCCGTGATGCTCGATGCCACCACCGGCGAAATCCTCGTCATGGTCAACTACCCAAGCTTCGACCCCAACGATCGCTTGCACTTTGACCCGGCCGCCGCGCGCAATCGCGCCATTACCGATACCTTTGAGCCGGGCTCTACGGTTAAGCCGATTGTGGCGCTCGCGGCCTTGGAGACGGGCGAGGTGAACTGGACGGAGACCTTCGATACCCGCCCTTATATCGTCAATGGTAAGGTGATACGAGACAGCCACTTGATGGATACGGCGCAGCTGCTTGACATCATCAAGTACTCCTCCAACATTGGTATGGCCCATATCGCCCAGCGCATTGGCCCAAGCCCGATCTTGCAGATGCTCGAGCGCTTTGGCTTTGGCGCTAAGACCAACTCGGGCTTTGAGGGCGAGGCGGATGGCAACTTGCACCTTGAGCGCTCCTATTGGTCGGAGATCGATAAGGCGACCTTGGGCTTTGGCTATGGCATCACGGTCACGGCCCTGCAGATGGCCTCAGCCTACGCCACGCTCGCCAACTACGGCGCGCGCCTGCCAGTGAGCATCTTGCGTGTGACCAACCAGCCGTCCTATGCGCAGGTGGCCAATGTCAATGAGATTAGGCGCATGCACACCGCCTTAGAGACGGTAGTCGAGCAAGGCTCAGGTGGTCGCGCCGCCATCAACCGCTACCGTATCGCCGGTAAAACGGGTACCGCCCACATTGCCTCGTCCGGCGGCTATGCCGACGACTATGTGGCCTCCTTCGTCGGCTTTGCCCCGATCTCCAATCCGCGCTTTGTCCTCGTGGTTGTGGTCTACAAGCCTCATGGCAACTACTATGGCGGTTCGGTCGCCGCGCCGGTCTTCAGCGACATCATGACCCGTGCCTTGCAGCTGTACAACATTCCGCCGGACAAGTAGCCGGGCTGCGCCCCAGCCCCATTCCATTGGACAAGTAGCCAGGCTGCGCCCCAGCCCCGCCCGGCGCCAACGCACTGCCCGGGCGTTGTGCCGCCCCGCTGCGGCCCGCGCCACCACAGGACGGAGCGTCCCGCTGCCGTCCAAGGACTTGAGCGGGCGCTACGCCCGGCGGGCGCAGGCGCCCTGCGCTTTTGCTGTACTTGCGACAACGTCAGGACAAAAGCGGTTAAAATAAGCGCTTGCGTGTGACTTAAGCGGCAGCTTAAGGATCATGCCGGGCTGCTTGCGTGCAAGCAGGGACGCTTAGCTAGAAGAAGGTCAGTGCTGTGGCGGAAATTAAGTTTGATGGTACCTTGGCCAGTGTCTGTGCCTATTTGGAGATTACCTCGATGTACTCCGGTAGGGTGCTGTCGCTGTTGCAGAAGATTAAGGTCACTAACATCGAGTGTGACTCACGACGTGTGACTCCCGGTACGATCTTTTACGCCCGGCGCGGGGCGCATTACGACCCGTTTGAGCACCTTGAGGAAATCAAGGCCAAGGGCGCAGTCG
This sequence comes from uncultured Anaerobiospirillum sp., assembly GCA_944389615.1. Taxonomy (GTDB): domain Bacteria; phylum Pseudomonadota; class Gammaproteobacteria; order Enterobacterales; family Succinivibrionaceae; genus Anaerobiospirillum. The sequence continues at coordinate 8,386 of CALXNA010000015.1, forward strand.
CGATCTTAATCGACGGCCCGTGCGACTTTAGCTCTGACAACGAGCCGCTCTGGCTGGACGAGGCCCACCGCAAAACACGCGATGCCGTGCTCTTGAGCCAGTACGACCTGATCGAGCATGAGCGCCGCTGCGGCAACTTGCCGGTCACCGCGCCGCAGTCTGACCCTGAGCGCGCCCAGCAATGCTTTGAGGCCACCGATGGCAGTCCCGAGGCCAAGGCCATCAATAAGCTCAAGATGCTGCGCCTTGTCCTGCCTTGCACCAAGAGCTTAAGTGCGCTCGCCGGCTTCATCTACGGCAACCCGTCGCAGAAGCTGCGCTTGATCGGCGTCACCGGCACCAACGGCAAGAGCACCATTACCAATCTTATCGCCCAGATGTTAAATGCCTGTGGCCATAAGACCGCACTCTTTGGCACCTTGGGCTATGGCTTCTTAGATGATCTCAAGCCGAGCGCCAACACCACCTTAGATGCCATCAGTCTGCAGCGTGAGCTCGCCCATTACGTGGCGCTTGGCGCCGACTACGCGGTGCTTGAGGTTTCCTCGATCGGCTTTTGCGAGGGCCGGGTCTCGGGCCTTACCTTCTACGCCGGAGCCTTTAGTAACTTAAGCCGCGACCACCTCGACTACCACCAGACCATGGAAGAGTACTTTCAGGCCAAGCTCAACTTCCTGCGTATGGTGCCGCCGACCCGCCTCGTCATCAACTGCGCTCAAGAAGTGGGGCGCCGCGTTCATGAGGCGGTGCCGAACTGCTACACGGTGCGCTTTGGCGAGCCTGACTCCGATAAGCCGCTCAATCAAGGCCTGAGCCTGCGCCGGGTTAACTTCAAGCGCCAGAGCTTGGAACTCTACCTCAATACCGGCAATAACAGCACCATGCGCACCGAGCTTAATCTCTTGGGCGCCTTCAATGCCGAGAACTATGCCGTGGCCTTAGGCGTGCTCTTATGCATGGGCTATGACTACAAGTTCTTGCTGCGCATTACGCCGAAGCTCAAGGCCATCACTGGGCGCATGGAGTGCTTTAGCTTAAACTCAGGCGAGAAGCCGCGCCTCATCGTCGACTACGCCCACACCCCCGATGGGGTGGAGCAGGCGCTGCGCGCGACCCAAGCCCATACTGCCGGGGGACGCATCTTTGTGGTCTTAGGCTGCGGCGGCGACCGCGATCGGGGCAAACGCCCGATGATGGCGATGAAGGCCTCGGTCTACGCCGACTATGCCATCTTCACCTCGGACAATCCGCGTAGCGAAGACCTCGCCCGCATCATCGATGACATGATCATGGCGATCAGCCCGACCCAAGAGCAGATCCATGAGAGTGCGCCCGAGACTGAGCAAACGGCCCCGACTAAGGCGCAACTTAAGGCCCAAGAGCTCAAGAAGCTTGCCGATTCCTTACAGGCGGGCACTCCCGAGGCCTACGATGAGCTGCGCTATAAGTACGACGAGGCCATCGTCAACTACGCCCCGCACGGCCGCTACTACTATCAGCACGCCCAATGCGCGGGCCTGCCATTGGGGCTGCCCAACGCTGACAACTTAGAGCGCAATGTCCTAGTGATCCCCGATCGTTATCAGGCTATTCGCTATGCCTTTGAGCACGCGAGCAAGCGTGACAGCGTCTTGATTGCTGGTAAGGGCCATGAGGATTATCAGATCTTCAAGGAAGGCACGGTGCACTTCTCCGACCGCGAGATCTGCTGTGAGCTCTTAGGGATGGAGCTGCCGCCGAGCATGGTGCCGGCCCATACGACCGCTGATGATAAGGAGGCCACGGCGTGATTAGCTTTACCTTAGCGCAATTGGCGCGCCTTGCCCGCACTACGGGTGATAACACCAAGATTGACGCGGTCACGACCAACTCTAAACAGATTGGGCCTAATTGTCTCTTTGTGCCGCTTAAGGGCGCACGCTTTGATGGGCATGATTTCATCGCTGATGCCATCGCCTCAGGCGCGGTGGCCTACGCGAGCAGCCAAGAGCCCAGCGTATCCGGTGCAGTCAAAGTGGCCTGTCCCGATACCCTGCGTTTGCTGGGCAAGTGTGGCCAGCTGGTGCGCCGTCAGAGCAATGCGCTCGTGGCCGCCATTACCGGTTCGTGCGGCAAGACCACGGTCAAGGAGATGACCGCAGCGATCTTAAGCCAATGCGGCCCGACCTTATACACCCACGGCAATTACAACAACGATGTGGGCGTGCCGTTGACCTTGCTTGAGCTCACCTCCGAGCATCAATATGCAGTGATCGAGCAGGGCGCAAGCCACCTTCTGGACATCGCGCGCACCGCCGAGTTTGTCGAGTCGGACTTTGCGCTCATCACCAATGTCGGCGCCGCTCATATCGAGGGCTTTGGCTCGCAGGCGGGCGTCTATCAGGGCAAAAGCGAGATCTTGGCCAATCTCTTCTCACGCTTTGCCGAGTTAAATCACGACGGCGGCCTGCCGCGCGGCCGTGGTATCGGCATCGTTCCAGCGGATAGCCCATGGTGGCCCCATTGGCAATCGGATTTTGCTACGCACTTCAAGCAAGGCCAGCTTTTAAGCTTCGGTGAGGCCGCAGACGCGACTATGCGCGTCAGCAACATCAGCGCTGAGGGCACGCGCTTGAGCTTTACCTTAAGCTGCACCGAGCCCGGCCTTGAGCTTAATGAGCACATCACGCTTAACACCTTAGGGCGCCATAACGCCATCAATGCGGCGGGCGCGGCGCTCCTTGCGCGCGTCATGGGCGCAAGTCCTGAGCATATCGTGGCAGGCCTGTCCCAAAGTACGGGCCTCGCGGGCCGCTTGACCCCGCAGACCTTTGCCTGCGGCCTCACCGTGATCGATGATGCCTATAACGCCAGCTTCAATGCTGTGCTCGCGGCCCTTGCGACCTTAGAGCAATGCGAGGGCTTTCGCATCATGGTCTTCGGCGATATGGGCGAGCTCGGCGCCGAGGCGGCGGAGCTGCACTATCAGGTGGGCAAGGCCGCCCTTGAGCGGGTCGATGCCTTCTTGGCCTTAGGGCCGCTTTCGCAAGAGGCCATGCATGCCATCGAGCAGGCGGGCATGACGCCCCTGCTTGCGCAGTCAAGCCACAGCGCCTCGCATGAGGTCTTGCTTGCGCGCCTAACCGCCTTGATCAAGGCCCAGCTGACGCAGGGCCACAAGGTCACCTGCCTTGTGAAGGGCTCGCATGCCATGCATATGGATCAGATCGTGACGGCGCTGCAGCAGCTTGGCGCGGAGCTTGACGCGCAGCAAGCGTAAGTACCGCCGCTCCGTCGCCAAGGCAAGGGCGCCTGCGCGCCCGGCCTCACCCCAAGCGCCTGTGGCGCCAGCGCCCCCAATTTTGGTTTAACTCTTAAGGAAATTGTCATGGTTGTCATGCTCGCTGAATGGCTGAGCCAATATGTGCCGACCTTCCGCGTTTTAGAATATTTGACCGTGCGCGCGGTGTGCGCCTTGCTCACCGCCTTGGTGCTCTCGCTGCTCCTCGGCCCGATGACGATCGCCAAGCTGCAGATCATGCACTTTGGGCAAGTGGTACGTAAGGATGGCCCGGAGAGCCACTTAAAGAAGCAGGGCACTCCGACCATGGGGGGCGTGCTCATCAACTCCACCATTGTCCTGACCATCTTGCTCTGGTCGCGCCTTGATAACATCTACGTCTGGTACGTGGTGGTCACGGTGATCGGCTATGGCCTCATCGGCTTTATCGATGACTACCTCAAGGTGGTACGTCACGACCCGCACGGCCTGCGCGCCAAGTACAAGTACTTTTGGCAGTCAGCCATTGCCCTGACCTTAGGCTGCTGCATCTACGGCCTCGCGCAAAGCCCGGCGGAGACCACCTTGGTGGTGCCGTTCTTTAAGAACTTCATGCCCGACATCGGCTTTTTGATCATCCCGCTGACCTACTTCGTGCTCACGGGCTCGAGCAATGCCGTGAACTTGACCGACGGCCTCGATGGCCTTGCCATCTTGATCACGATTACGGTCGCCGCAGGCCTCGGCATCGTGGCTTGGGCCACCTCCAACTACAACTTCGCCTCGTATCTGTACATTCCATATGTGCCGCTTGCCGCCGAGATGGTGGTCGCCTGCGTCGCCATCATTGGCGCAGGCTTGGGCTTTTTATGGTTTAACACCTACCCGGCCGAGGTTTTCATGGGCGATGTCGGCTCCTTATCCTTAGGTGCGACCTTGGGCATGATCGCGGTCTTAATCCGCGAAGAGCTCTTGCTCTTTATCATGGGCGGCATCTTCGTCATCGAGACCTTATCGGTGATCTTACAGGTGGGCTCCTTTAGACTGCGCGGCGTGCGCATCTTCCGCATGGCCCCGATTCACCACCATTTTGAAAAGGGCGGCTGGCCGGAGCCACGCGTCATCGTGCGCTTCTGGATTGTCAGCCTCGTCTTAGTGCTCTTAGGCTTAGTCACCTTAAAGCTGCGCTAGCCCGCGGCGGCCTGCCTCGCGGCAGGCTCCGCGCGCAGACTGCGCACCCAGCCGCGCCTAGCGCGCGCCCCGCATCGCGGGGCTGAACTTAGTTTCTTTTTTGTTAAGGGAGGCGGCGCTTCCGACCCCAGTGCACGTGCGCTCGGCGGTATCCGCGCCGGTTTTTGATGAACCGCATTCAAGGTAAGAAGATTGCCGTTATTGGCCTTGGCATCTCCAATGTGTCGGTCGTGACCTATTTGCTCAAGCATGACATCAAGCAGCTCTCGATCTTCGACACGCGCAACAACCCACCATATGCCGAGGAAGTGCCCTCGGGCGTCGATCTCAAGCTCGGGCCGCTCGATCCTGAGGTGCTCAAGCACTACGACCTCTTGGTGGTAAGCCCGGGCCTCTCCATTAATCTGCCGCCAATCAAGGCCGCTCAAGCGGCGGGCGTTGAGATCGTAGGCGATATCGAGCTCTTTGCCGACGAGGTCAATGGCAAGGCCCGCGTCGTGGGTATCACGGGCTCCAACGGCAAGTCGACCGTAACTGCCTTAGTGGGCTTTATGCTCGAGAAGGCCGGAGTCAGCTCCGCTATCGGCGCCAATTTTGGCAATGCGGTCTTTGATATCCTCTCTGAGCGCATCAACACCTATGTCTTGGAGTTGTCGAGCTTTGAGCTTGAGACCACCTCGAGCCTGCAGCTGGACGCAGGCGTCATCCTCAATGTCTCCGAAGACCACTTAGACCGCTACGACGGCAGCTTAGAGCAGTATGCTGAGGCCAAGCGCCGCATTTTCAAGTGCTGTCAGAAGATCATTGTCAACCGCGACGATGCGCGTACCTACCCGCAAGAGGCGAATGAAAAGAAGCGCATTTTCGCAAGCTTCGGCCTTGATAATAAGGAATACGGCCGTGAGGTCAGCGACACCACCACTTACCTCTGTGTCAACGGCCAGCGCGTCTTGGACGTGCGTGACCTCACCATCTGCGGCGCGCACAATGAGCTCAATGCCTTATCCGCCATGGCCTTGGCCGATGCCTTGGACATCCCGCGCGAAGTGCAGATTCAGGCCTTAAAGACCTTTACCGGCCTTGAGCACCGCTGCCAGCTGGTGCGCATCTTAGATGGCATCTCCTTCTACAACGACTCCAAGGCCACCAACGTCGCCTCGGCTGAGGCCGCGATCACTGGCATCGCCCCGCGCCACAAGGACGGCATCATTCTGCTCGCCGGGGGCATCGGCAAGGGCCAAGACTTCACGCCGCTCAAGCGCTTTATCGGCAAGGAAGTCAGCCGCGTCTATTGCTTTGGGCGCGACGCCGACAAGATCTTGGCTTTAGACCCGGAGCGCTGCGTGGGCGTGCTCAATATGCGCCAAGCCATTCGCATGGCCTTTACTCAGGCCCACAATGGTCAGGCCATCTTACTGAGCCCGGCTTGCTCGTCCTTTGACCAGTTCAAGGGCTTTGATGAGCGCGGCCGCGTTTTCGTCAACCTCGTCAACAACTTAAGCTCGATCGAGCACGAGGCCGCCGCCCCGGCCGCTACCGCTGCCGTCGCTGCTGTTGCAGCGAGCGCTGCCGCGGCATCCGCCGCGTCCGCGGCAGCGCCAGCTCCGGCCGCTCGCCCAGCCAAGGCTGCGCCTGCTTCGGTTGAGCATGCTCAGAGCGCGCCTACTCAGAGCGAGCCGGTCAAGGCTGCGCCTAAGAGCACGAACGGCAAGGGCAAGGTGAAGACGGCTAAGGCCAAGATCCACGCCAAGAGCAAGGCCTAAGGCTGGGCAGAGACGGAGTAAGTGATGACAGCTAAGTTCGATCCACATAAGGCGCCACGCTTGCCGTTTGACCGGGGGCTGGTCTTTGCCTGCTTGCTGCTGTTACTTATTTCCATCGTGCTCATCTCCTCGGCCTCGGTGCAGGAGGCCTATACCGCCACAGGCGATCAGTACTTTTACTTAAAGCGCCAAGTCGTCTTCTGCGGCGTCGGCATCGTCTGGTTTTTGGCGATGTGCACCATCCCCAGTGCCACATGGTTTAACCTCGCGTGGTTCCTCATGGGCATCGTGGGGGTGCTGTTGATCTTGGTCTTGGTGGTGGGACGTGAGATCAACGAAGCCAAGCGCTGGCTTGAGTTTGGCCCGGTCAACTTGCAGCCGGCGGAGTTCTTAAAGCTCTTTTGGATCTTCTTCTTCTCGCGCTACACCTGCCGCCAGATTGAGAAGGTGCGCTACCAAGTGCGCGGCTTTATCATTCCGCTGGTGATGATGGCCATCGTGAGCGGCCTCTTGCTGCTACAGCCGGACTTTGGCTCGACGGTCGTGATTGCCGCCATTACCATGGCAATCTTGTTTGTCGGTGGCGCCGGTATCATCAAGTACTTAGCCACGATCTTATTTCTCTCGATCGCCGGCGGCTTGCTCATCTTAGTGCAGCCCTATCGCTTGCTGCGCGTGCTCTCCTTCTTAGACCCATGGAAGGATCGCTTTGATACGGGCTATCAGCTCACCAACTCGCTCATGGCCTTTGGCCAGGGCGGCTTTTGGGGCGAGGGCTTGGGCCAATCGGTGCATAAGCTCGGCTATCTCCCTGAGGCGCACACGGACTTCGTCATGGCCATTATGGGCGAGGAGTTTGGCTTCTTTGGCGTGAGCGTCGTCATCTTCATCGAGTTCTTTATTGTGGTCAAGGCGGTGCTCATTGCCTTGCGCATTTTGCGGCAGCGCTCGCAGTACCAAGGCTATCTCGCCTTCGGCGTGGGCGTGATGTTCTGCGTGCAAACGGTGATCAACATCGGTGCCGCCTCGGGCGCCTTGCCGACCAAGGGCCTGACCTTGCCCTTTATTTCCTACGGTGGCTCCTCCCTCGTCGTCTGCATGTGGGCCCTCGCGCTACTCGTGCGCATCGACTACGAATGGCGCTGCCACAAATTAGGCAACCTCAAATACAGCTAACAGCCCCAGAGGAGGCAAGATGGCATTACGAGTCTTAGTGATGGCAGGGGGTACCGGGGGCCACGTATTCCCGGCTTTAGCCATTGTCAAAGCCTTACAGGCCCAAGGCCATGAAGTGGAGTGGCTCGGCACCCGTGGGCGCATCGAAGAGCGCGTCGTCCCGGCGGCGGGCATCAAGATTCACTACATTGACGTCAAGGGCGTACGCCGCAATGGCCTAGCTTCGCTCATCAAGGCCCCCTTTATGGTGACCCATGCCATTTGGCAGGCCCGTCAGGTCATAAAGACTTTTCAGCCTAATGTCGTGGTGGGCTTTGGCGGCTACGCCTCGGGCCCGGGCGGCATCGCCGCTTACTTAAGCGGCATCCCGCTCATTTTGCACGAGCAAAATGCGGCGGCCGGGCTCACCAACCGCATTCTCGCCCGCTGCGCGGCCAAGATCCTCTTAGGCGTGGGGCAGGCCTTTAGCGGCCCTAAGGTCGAGGCCGTAGGCAACCCGGTGCGCGCTGACATCGCCGCGCTCTTTGCTGAGGAGCGTAACTTTGTTCATGAGGACGGCAAGCTGCACCTGCTCATCATCGGCGGCTCCTTAGGCGCGCAGGCCTTAAACGAGCGCGTCCCAGCCGCCCTCAAAGAACTTGGCACAGAGAAGCTCAGCGTCGTCCACCAATGTGGCCAAGGCCAAAGCGCCGCCACCCAAGAGCGCTATGCAGGCGCGACCTTCGAGGTCACGACCTCGGACTTCATCAGCGATATGGCTCAGGCTTACCGTCAGGCCGATTTGATCATCTGCCGCGCCGGTGCCTCCACCATCTCCGAGCTCAGCGCTGCCAAGCTACCTGCGATCTTAGTGCCGCTGCCGACTGCGGTTGATGACCACCAGACCAAGAATGCGCTGACCTTAGTCAACGCTGGGGCGGCGCGCCTCATCGCCCAACAGGATCTGACAGCCGAGCGCCTTGCGGCCACCATTCAAGAGCTGCACGACCCGCAGGTGCTCAGCGCTATGGCTCAAGCGGCCGCGCAGCTGGAGCATCTTCAGGCGACCGAGCGCGTCTGCGCTGTGATCGCGGAGCTGGCGCGCTAACGCCGATGGCGCCGCCCGCTCCTGCCGCGTCCGCAGCCACCCGGGCCGCGTCCGCAGCCACCCGGGCCGCGGCTTCTGCTGCGCAGGCTGCCGCCGCGCGGGCCGCTATTTGTCAAGCGGCGCCTTTTCCACTAAGATCGTGCGTTTGCAGATCTTATCTCAAGAGAAGTTGGGCTATGGAAAAATTACCTAGTTTTGACGCTGTGCCACATATGCACAAGGTGCGGCGCATCCACTTTGTGGGCATCGGCGGCTCGGGCATGTCTGGCATTGCGGAGGTCTTGCTCAATGAGGGCTATGCCGTCTCCGGCTCGGACATTGCCGCCAGCAAGGTAACCCAACGCTTAGAGAGCCTCGGTATTCAGATCTTCATTGGTCATCGTCCCGAGAACGTCCAAGGGGCGAGCGTGGTGGTCGTCTCCTCGGCCATTCATAAGGGCAACCCTGAGGTCGAAGCGGCGATCGCCGCGCGTATTCCGGTGGTACGTCGCGCCGAGATGTTAGGCGAGCTGATGCGCTATCGCTATGGCATTGCGGTCTCGGGTACCCATGGCAAGACCACCACCACCTCGCTTATCGCTTCGATCTTTGCGGAGGCGGCCTTAGACCCGACCTTTGTTATCGGTGGCCTGCTCAATAGCGCCGGTACCAATGCGCGCTTGGGCTCAAGCCGCTTCTTGATTGCCGAAGCCGACGAGTCCGATGCCTCGTTTTTGCACCTGCAGCCGATGCTGACCGTGGTCACCAATATCGAGGCCGACCACCTTGAGACCTACGGCGGCGACTTTAACAAGCTCACCGATACTTTTGTGCAGTTCCTGCACAATCTGCCCTTCTACGGTGTAGCCGTCGTCTGCATCGACGACCCGACTATTCAAAGCATCATCCCGCGCATCGGCCGTACTATCATCACCTATGGCGTCAGCGACAAGGCCGATCTGCAGGTATGCAACTACATGCAGCACCGCGCCGGTTCCGTCTTTACGGTCAAGCGCAAGGGCAAGAGCGATCTCAACGTCAAGCTTGCGCTGCCGGGGCTGCATATGGCCAAAAACGCCACTGCGGCCTTGGCGGTCGCCCTCGAAGAGGGCATCGATGAGAACGCCATCTTGCGTGCCTTAGAGCACTTTGAAGGCGTCGGGCGCCGCTTCCAGCGCTACGGGCGCTTCCAAGCGCCGCACGGCATGGTTAGCATTGTCGATGACTATGGCCACCACCCATCTGAGGTCTTGGCCACGATCAAGGCGGTACGCGAAGGCTGGCCCAACCGGCGCCTCGTCATGATCTTCCAGCCGCACCGCTATAGCCGCACCCGTGATTTATATGAGGATTTTGTTAAAGTACTGCAATTGGTCGACGTTCTCATCATGGTCGAGATCTACCCGGCCGGCGAGGAGAAGATCGTAGGCGTCGACGGGCGGCACTTATGCCACTCCATTCGCAGCCAAGGCAAGCTCGAGCCGCACTTTGTCGAGACGGTCGCCGAGGTGCCCGAGCTCTTAGATCGCCTCTGCTGCGATGGGGACATCGTCTTAACCCAAGGGGCGGGCAATGTGGTGCAAGTGGCCGGTTTACTCAGCGCCCGTTGGCCGAAGGTCGAGACGCCGCAGTAGGCGTGCTGCGTGCGCTGCGCGCAAATGCGCCGCGGCTTACGCACTGTGCCGCGTCGCGTAAACGCGCGCTAACGCTGCGCCCTAAGCGCCGTAAGGCGCCGGGCGCTGCTACAACAACGAGGTCAGGACAGAAGTGGGAGCGAACCAAACGCGTGCGTATCAACCGCGCGCTCGCAAACGCCGCAGTCGAGGCAGCTTCTTGCTGGGACTGGTGGTGCTAGCGCTCAGCGTGGTGGCAAGCTACCAGCTCTTTGTTTTGGCCTATAACTTTACGCGGGATGAGCACACCTTTCCGGTCGCGCGCGTCGTCATCTTAGGTGAGCTCAAATACATCACGCGAGAGGAGATCGCCGCCACCGTGGGCAAGATTGCCGGAGGCAAGAATCTGGTGACCTTAGACCTTGCACGCCTGCACAATGCCCTCGTGCAGATGCCGTGGATGGCGCAGGTCGCGGTACAAAAGCGCTTTCCTGATACCATTGTGGTGCAGGCCCATGAGCACAGCCCTTCGGCGCGCTGGCGCACTTCGGGCGTGTACGATAATACGACCGACAGCGTGTTCTATCCTGATATGCGCGACGTCGATGATCTGCGCCTCGTCATGTTAAGCGCGCCACACGATAGCCTCGCCGGTGAGCTCTACCAGCATGCGGCGCAATTTATTGCCTTGTGCCAACATACGCCGTACCTCATCAAGGAAGTGCATCTTGATGCGGTGCGCGGCTATCGCATTGCGCTCGAAGGTGACGTTTGGCTGATTTTAGGGCGCGAGACCAGCCCCAAGCTGCCCCTGATCCGTCTCAAGCGCTTCTTGCAGGCCTTTCCGCAGACTAAGCTTAAGCTCAGCGAGATCTCATACGTCGACCTGCGCTATGACAATGGCTTTGCCGTCGGCGAGCGCGACCCCAATTACAACGGGGTTACCGGCACCACCACCACGCAGGAGACAGAGCAAGAAAATAGTGCTGCGGGGCAAGGGGACGCGGCGCCGAATGCTGCGCCTGCGGACTGAGGCTTGGGGTATGATGATGCCGCGTCTTGCGCGGCTGGGCCGTAATATGCTGGGTCAAGTCTAAGGCAAGAGGGCGGCAGGGCGTAAGGCGCACGGCGCAGGGCGTGAGGCCATGCAGGGTTTGGGTTGAGGAGCGGATGATGTCCTTTTTTTTCTCGAAGAAGAGTGCAGCGGCGCAAGAGGACGAAAATCAAGATGCCTTGGTGGCGCTTGATATCGGATCCACTAAGATTCGCTTGATCGCAGGCGAGGTCAATGATGGCGACGTCTTGACCGTGACCTACTACGCCGAGTGCCCGTCGCAGGGCATGGACAATGGCGCGATCACCGATCTGCGTAAGCTCTCGAACCAAGTGGCGCTGCTTGTGGCTGACTACAAGGAGAATGGGCGCGAGTTCACCCACTGCTACATCGGCATTGCCGGGCGCTACATCCAATCGGCCAACTTGCAAGGTGGCACGGTGGTGCCGACCCATATCGTCACCGAAGCTGATCGCGAGCACGCCATTGAAAACGCGGCGGCCAACCGCATCGGTGAGTATCAGCGCATCATCCACATTATTCCGCAGAATTACCAGATTGCCGATACCCGCGAGATCACTAACCCCATTGACCTCAGTGCCCAGCGCTTGGATGTCAATATCCACGCCATCACCTGCGATGAGGATCAAGAGCAGAACCTGCGCCGGGCCATCAGCTCAACCTCGGGCGACATCCACGTCGACCATGTGATCTTCAATGGCATTGCCGCGGCGGACGCAGTCTTAAGCGAAGAGGACAAAGCCATTGGCGTGTGCCTCGTCGACTGGGGCGGGGGGGCGATCAATGTGGCGCTCTATGACAAGTCCTGTCTCGTGCACACCTTCGGCATCGATTATGGTGGCGCCAACATCACGCGCGACATCGCCACGCGCTTTGGTCTGCCGCTGGCAACGGCCGACTTCTTAAAGCGCAACTATGGCGTGGCCCACCCGAACTTACTGCCTGAGCAGGAGCGGGTGCAGAAGCTCCAAGTGCCGCTCGATCCGCGTAACCCCAAGTACATGACCTATGTCTCCATGGGGGATCTTGCCAGCACCATTGCCATCAGCATGATCGACACCTTCCAGCTGATTCATCAGCACATCGAGAACTTCAAGAGCAAGCAGAACCTGCACCTGACCTTAGGGGGCGGCTATGTCTTCACCGGGGGCGTGACCAATATGCGGGGCTTCAAGCCCCTTGCCGCGAGCAAGCTCGGCGTCAACGGGGTCAAGGCGAAGGTGCAGATCGGCACGCCGCGCTCGGTCGAGTGCAACTTCAACCAAGTGCTGCCCGCCGAGGTCAGCGCCAATGACTTGAGCACCAGCCTCCTGTGCCCAAGTGGCGCCACCGCGATTGGCCTGCTGCGCTTTGGCCACGCGCTCAAAGAAGAGGAGCATCGGCGCTACAACCTGCAAAACGACCGTCGCCACAGCAACAGCACCTTAGCCAAGCTCTACCACTGGGGCCGCAATTGGCTCTCAGGCGAGCTCTAACGGCCTCAGCACTAACTTGCGCACGGCCACCTGCGCCGGGGCGGCGCACCAGATGCGGCGGCGGAACTTGGGGCAGGTGGGGACAAAAGCGCAGCGCTATAAATGCGATCGCGGCGGCAGGCTGGCGTCTAACTTGTCAGACAGGTGAGAAATTTGGCATGGGGTGGCGGGGCGGCGCTGCGGCGGGCGCAGCCGTGGCCCGTGTCTTATGTTCAATCGCGCCGGAGCGCCGCGGTGCGCGCGCGCGCCCAGAGCCTGCGTGCGGAGATCTGCCCCACGTGCGGAGATCTGCCCTGTGTGCGTGCAAGCTTGGTACGTAAGGTGCTTGCCTCACCAACATAGGCTGTCTTAAAAGTTGCTAATTCCTTGTGCGATAGGGCTTGACAAGGCCGCGCCGTACTGGGGTAGGGTATGCTATTTTTGGGCTTTTGAGGGTATAATACAGCCGTCTTCAGATAAGTTAGATGCACAGTACCTTACTTCGGGAGTTTCAATGGACGAGCATTTTTCTGTAGAGTCAGTAACGCCAAATGCTACTGCAAATAGTGAGTCTGCTGGCATCCACTTCGCCAAAGACTGCGTGATCAGAGTTCTGGGCGTCGGTGGTGGTGGCGGTAACTCGCTCCAGCACATGATCAACCAGAGCTTGAGTGGCGTTGAGTTCATTGCGGTGAACACCGACTCACAAGCACTCAATCGCTCCACCGCTCCGTTGAAGGTTCAGATTGGCGTTAAGCTCACCAATGGTCTGGGCGCAGGCTGCGACCCAAACAAGGGGCGTAAGGCGGCTGAAGAGAGTAAGGACGACGTCAAGAAACTCCTGCAAGGCTCGGACTTGGTCTTCATCACGGCTGGTATGGGCGGCGGTACTGGTACTGGCGCAGCCCCGATCATTGCCGAGATTGCCAAGGAGACTGGTGCACTAACGATCGCGGTGGTAACGAAGCCATTCAACTTCGAGGGTAAGCGTCACCGCATCAACGCCGAAGCTGGTATTACCGAGCTCTCCAAGCACGTAGATTCCCTGATTGTCATTGACAACAACAAGCTCTTACAGAACTTGGGTGCTAACATCTCCATCGTCAACGCCTTCAACGAGGCCAACGATGTGCTGCTCAATGCCGTCAAGGGCATCACCGACTCCATCAGTGCACCTGGCTTCATCAACCTCGACTTCTCGGACGTCTTGACCATCATGAAGGGTCGTGGCCATGCCATGATCGGTAATGGCGTCGGTCAAGGTGCCAACTTCGTCGAAGACGCGGTTCAGCGTGCCATTCACTCGCCGCTGGTCGATCAGGTCGACATCAAGAGCGCCACGGGCCTCTTGGTCAACGCTCGCGTCAATCGCAACTTCCCAATTGCTAAGTGGGATCAGATCAACCGCGAGATTCAGAACTACGCTGACGAGGAAGCCGACTGCAAGTACGGTATCGTCTTTGATGATCAGATTGCTGAAGACCAGATCGTCATCACCATTCTCATCACGGGTATCTCCGGGGGCGAGTCGCCTAAGAACGAGAACCCAGCTGCTGCCCTGCGCTCGAGCGCCAACACGCGCCGCAACAATCCGCAGCTGAGCAACGACCAGAGCTTTTTCCGTACCGATAACTACCCGCAGGCGGCCGCTCGTCCGGCTATGCCACAGGGAGCTCCACAGCAGCGTCCTGCCTCCATGGCCCCGGGTGCGATGCCGCAAGGCCAAATGGATCCACGCATGCGTCCTAACATGTCGGCCGCGCCAATCGGTGGTATGCCCAACCACTACAACAACGGCATGGAGCAAAAGGAAGTGCAAGTGCCAGGGCAGGTCAACGACGACGATTGGCAGAACGATATGCCTCAGATTTTCCGCAAGAAGGTCTAACCTCTTAGCCTTCGCGGTCAGCAACAAGCCAGTGCAGGAGCGCTCCTGCTCTGGCTTTGTTGTCTTTGGAGACAGCTCAATGGGTTGTATCTATGGATCCGCAATCACCACGTCGGCCCCACCATCACCCCGTCACTCCACCGGCCTTCACCGTGGCTGCCCTCAAGGTCAGCTGAGCCTCTAAGGAGCAGATCCGGCGTGACCTCAGGTGGCGTGCTGTCCCACTGCGGCGGCCCGCCCGCCCAACCCCAGCCCGGGCTGGGGTTGGGCGGGCGGGCCGCGGGTGCGCGTCAGGAGACGCTCAGGATCGGGCCACTTGGGTCGCATCAGGCTGCGGGCCACTGCGCGTTTCTGCCATCTATGCTGCGGCTGCGCTTGCCGCTTGCCGTCCCACGCTCCGGGCCGGTCGGTGGGTCTCTATGGAAAAGGGTTGACGTTGACCTTGCGCACAGTCAGGAGCGAACCTCCGGGGGCGGCCGCTGCGGTGTAGCCTTAAGTTGCGTAAGCCTAAACTGCGCGGCCCACCCGCCCAACCATACCCATAAACTTAAGGATTGGCTTAAATAAGCACTTTCCTTGAATATCTTAAATTTCGCGGGCCCATGACGCTTTATGTGGAGCCCGCTTGAAAAGGGCCTTTCATAGAACACAGGGCGGAATAAGATATTCAAGCGACATGGCATTTGACCGCATACTTATGGGATTCCTTAAGTTTATGGGCATGCCGCCCAACCCCAGCCACGGCCGGGCTGTTCCGCATTCCGCGGCCGCGCACAGCCCACGGATGACGGCCCTGCGCATGGCGGCGAGAGCTAAGGCTGCGCTAGGTTTGGAGTGGTATGGTAGCGCTAGGGACAGCTTGTCTGACTGGCCGTTAAGGCCGGGGAAGGCCGCAGGTCGGGCCCGGGATGGGCCACTGGCCACGACCCTGACAAAATGCCGGTTTTTGCACGTAAGAATTTTTTGATAGACCGCACAAATTGGGGCTTGACAGCACCTATTTGCGGTAAAATAACCTTAGTTATTACAAAGCGGTTCTGCGTGAGGCTTTCTGCCTTGCTGGAGCGCTTGAGTCCCGGTGGGACTTGGGGTTGGGTTGCAGCTGCGCTGTGACCTTGGGCTGGCTTGGAGCTACCCATCTTTCTCTTTTCGATTGGAGGCGGCGCTTGCGCCCACATTGAGGGTTGGTGCGCCGGTTTTTGATGATTTTTCAGCGAACCATCAAAGAAGCGGTTTCTGCTACGGGCATTGGCCTGCACTCAGGTTCCAAGGTGGAAGTCACCTTCCGTCCCGCCCCAGCTAATACCGGTATTATCTACACCCGTACGGATCTCACTCCGCCGGTTTCCATCAAGTGCGCTCCGGAGGCGGTACGCGATACCCAGCTGTGCACGGCTCTCGTCAACCTCGATGGCGTGCGCATCTCCACGGTCGAGCACTTAACGGCTGCGTTAAGCGCCATGGGCATCGATAACCTCTTCATCGACGTCAATGCGCCGGAGCTGCCAGTCATGGACGGTTCGGCTCAGCCTTTCATTTACCTGCTGGAGTCGGTTGGGGTTGAAGAGCTGCCATACGCAAAGCAATTCATCCACTTAAAGCGCCCAGTGCGGGTCGAAGATGGCGACAAGTGGGCTGAGCTCACCCCAAGCGATGGCTTTAGCCTCGACCTGACCATCGACTTTAACCACCCGGCGATGGAGCGCGAGCTGCAGCACTTCCACTTAGACTTCTCGGGCCAGTCCTTTGTCAAGGAGCTTTCGCGTGCTCGTACCTTCTGCTTCATGCGTGACGTCGAGTACATGCACAGCCACAATCTGGCTTTAGGTGGCTCCCTTGAGAACGCTGTGGTCTTAGACGACTACCGTGTGATCAACCCAGAAGGTCTGCGCTATCCGAACGAGTTCGTTAAGCACAAGATGTTAGATGCCGTCGGTGACCTCTATATGAGCGGCCACAGCATCTTAGGTCAGTTCAAGGCCTACAAGACCGGCCACAAGCTCAACAACATGCTGCTGCGTGCCTTGCTCGCCGAGCAAGAGAACTATGAGCTGGTCACGATTGGCGCTCAGGCTCAGGGCAGCGAGTCGATCGACTTCTTGGGCCAAGACGCAACCCCAGCCTTGGCAGGCCACAAGCTGGTAGTCAGCTAAGTAGGCGCAGCGCGCCGCTGCTTTTGGCATCGTGGGCCCCAGCCTGCGGGGACATTAAGACCGTTGCGCAAGAGATTGCGAAGCGGTCTTATTGTATTGATACCATAGCGGCCTTATAGTGGAAGGGCACGGCACAGGGGCTGCAAGTTAGTTGCAGGTGGTGGCAGCAACTGCAAGGCGCGGCAAGCGAGGTGACGCAGGTTGCGCTGCGCGGCACGCGTAGGCGGCTGCGCTGCCCAGAGCTGCAAGGGGTTGCACAGACGAGACAGGTCGGGGAAGTGAGGCATGGCAAGAAAAAGAAGACAGCGCAAATCGGTCTTTGACCCGAAGTTGGTGCCGTCCAATCTGACACCGCCTCCGCCCCCCGATCTCAAGCTGCAAGTGCGCGGCACACCTGATAGCGGCTATCGCGTATGCACCTACTTGTCCTGCTGGCGCCCCGCGCCCAAGGGGGCCGATGGTAAGGCGCAGCGCCGCGGCTCAAGCATCTCAACCCATGTCGAGACGGTGGGTTACATCGAAAAGCACAAGCGCTCGGGTAAGATCATCTTTATGCCGGCCTTTTACTCCGAGGTCTCGGCACTGCGCTATTACGATGTCTACCGTGATTTTGACCATTGCACCTATCAGCTGCGCGCTGATTGGCGCGAAGTGTGGTATCTCACCGAGCGCGGGCTCTATGAGCCGCCTGAGGAGAGCCGTAACCTCAAAAAGGAGCTCTCGCGCCTGCGCAAGCTGGTGATGGCCAAAAAGCGCGCTGCCTTAAAGGGCATTGATCTTGAGATCGACTTGGAGGCGCCGCCTCCGCCTGATCCTGAGGAGCTCGAGCGGGAGCGCCTCGAGCGCGAGCGCGAAGAGCGCCGCGCCCGCTGGCACAGCCAGCACACCTACAACCCTTATATGGTGGGCCATATCCCGACTACCGATGCTTTGGCCAAGGGCGTCTATCGCGCCGAAGAGCAAGATAACGGGCTGGTCGGTACTACCCTGACGGCCCAATTTGCCTTGGCCGTGGGCGAGCAGAGCGTCGCTCCCAACATCGTCCCAGCGATCGCCAAGGCCGGTAAGCGCGCCCCCAAGGCGGCGCAAGCCCCCGGCCCTGAGGCCTATTTGTCGCTGAGCGATGACCCCAATTCCGAATGGCATGCTGCGCTCAAGGTTAAGCCGGTCGCGCCCCCGCCGCCTGCGCCGTTTAATAGCGCGGAGCGAGAGTTTGCCCGGCCTGAGCGCCCAGTACCGCCGCAAGGCGAGCGCACTCAGTTCCGTGCTAATGCCTTGCAGGCCTCCTTGCTGCGCGCGGGCTCGATGAGCCTGACCGGCCTTAACATCAGCAACCCCGATCAAGAGGAGCTGGGTGATAATCCGCTGATGACGCCGGACGTAGCCAAAATCGCTGCCCGCTTTAAGGCCAAAGCTCAGGCTAAAGAGGACAAAGCCCAAGCCGTCAAGGATGCGGATAAGCCTACGGCTAAGCCTGCGGCTAAGCCTACACCGAAGGCCAAGTCGCCGAAGCTGCAGCCTAATCCTGAAGTTAAGCCCGAAGTTACGCCGCAGCTGAAGTCGAGCACCAAGTATCGCCCGAACTCGGCCTTACAGGGCACTTCGGTGCTCAATGTCGGTTCCCTGCGCCTGAAAGGTGCCATCATTACTAACCCGGATGCCGAAGAAGAGCAGGAATAGCATGTCAGCATTAAGCCTCGTGGCCGGTTGGCTCAATGGCCCCAGTGTGCGCCAAGTGCCCACCGCCAACTTCAATGTCCGCCCGCAGCATGAGATCTCCTTGGTCGTGATCCACTGTATCTCGCTGCCGCCTTATGAGTTTGGCGGGCCCTATGTCGATCAGCTTTTTACTCGCACCTTGGACGGCAACGCTCATCCGTACTTTAAGGACATTGCGCCTTTAGAGCTCTCAAGCCACCTCTTTATCAACCGTGACGGCGGCATCACCCAATACGTGTCCTTTTTAGACCGCGCGTGGCATGCTGGGCGCAGCTCCTATCGCGGGCAGCCTGAGTGCAATGACTACGGCATTGGCATTGAGCTTGAGGGTACCGACGACCAAGGTTTCACGGATGCTCAATATGACGCCTTAAACGCCATCCTGCCGCTGCTCTATGCTGCCTATCCGGACATTCAAGACCGCGTCGCCTCTCATAGTGAAGTCGCCCCCGGCCGCAAGACTGACCCGGGCCCGTACTTTGACTACCGTCGCATCGGCCTGCGCAGCTAACCGCCCCGATAGGCCGGGTCGGTGCTCGGCCGGTGTTTGGCAGGGGCTCGGCCAGTGTTTGGCAGGGGCTCGGCCGGTGTTTGGTAGGGGCTCGGCCGGTGTTTGGCAGGGGCTCGGCCGGGGCTCGGTGCGAACTTTGGTGCTTAGTTGTGGGGCGCGGGGACGGGCACTTGCACCTGAGTAGTGCAAGGGGGCGGCTCTGAGTTCTGGTCGTTACACTAAGGAGCTTAGGCACCTTGGTGCAATCTTCTTGGTTTCTGGTGAGGTCGTTATGGCACAAGATTACCTGTCTGATTATTTCCTCAAAGCAAACGAGCGCATGCGCCAGCGTGTGGAGCCTTTGCCTTTGAATGTGGCTGAGGTCACCGAGCTGACTGAGCTCTTGCTCGATCCGCCAGCAGGCAGCGAAGCGGAGCTGTTTCACCTCATTGCCAACCGCGTCCCACCGGGGGTCGACGAGGCGGCCCAAGTTAAGGCGGCCTTCTTATATGACTTGGCCCGCGGCGCTAAGGAAAGCCCAGTGCTTTCGGCCTATCAAGCGGTTGAGCTCTTAGGGCAGATGAAGGGCGGCTATAACGTTGCACCGCTCATTGCACTGCTCCAAGACGAGGAGCTCGCCGACGATGCCGTCGCCGCCTTAGAGCACACCCTGATGGTCTATGACGCCTTTGATCAGGTCGCTGAGCTGGCCCAAGGTGGTAACGCCAAGGCCCAAGACTTAATCGCCCGCTGGGCGGCGGCCACGTGGTTTACCGCCCGCCCGGCCTTGCCTGAGAGCCAAGACTACACCGTCTTTAAGGTCACGGGCGAAATCACAACCGATGACTTATCGCCGGCCGCCGACGCTTGGTCGCGTCCGGACATTGCGCTGCATGCCCGCGCCATGTTCAAGAACTCGCGCGCAGGCTTGGCCGCTGATGAAGAGGGCGTCGTCGGCCCGATGAAGCTCATCGCCGAGCTCAAGGCGCGTAACCTGCCGGTCACCTTTGTCGGTGATGTCGTCGGTACTGGCTCCTCACGTAAGTCGGCCACCAACTCCGTGCTCTACCACTTCGGCAGCGAAATTGAAGGCGTGCCCAACAAGAAGGCCGGTGGCCTTGTCTTAGGTGGCAAGCTCGCCCCAATCTTCTACAACACCTTAGAAGACTCAGGCGCACTGCCGATCGAGCTTGATGTCACGCAGATGAATATGGGCGATACCATCACCGTCAACTTCGCCCAAGGCTCCGTCAGCAAGGATGGTCAGACGATCGCAAGCTTTAAGCTGCGCCCAAGCTTAGTGGACGAAGTCCGCGCCGGAGGCCGTATTCCGCTCATCATCGGTCGTGCCCTCACCGCACGCGCCTGTGCCTTCTTAGGTCAGGACTTACCTAACGTCTTTGCTGCCGCTGCCCCTGTGGTCACTGAGAGCACCAAGGGCTATACCCGCGCCCAGAAGATGGTCGGCTTAGCTTGTGGCCGTGACGGCGTCCGTCCGGGCGAGTATGTCGAGGTCAAGGTCACCACGGTCGGCTCGCAAGATACCACGGGCCCGATGACACGCGATGAGCTTAAGGACTTAGCTTGCTTGAAGTTCACGGCCCCGCTTGTGATGCAGTCATTTTGCCATACCTGCGCCTATCCGCGCCCAGTGGATGTAGCCAACCACCACAGCCTGCCTCAGTTCATGATCGAGCGCGGGGGCGTAGCCTTGCGTCCGGGGGATGGCGTCATCCACTCGTGGCTCAACCGTATGTGCCTGCCTGATACAGTCGGTACCGGTGGCGATAGCCATACCCGCATGCCGCTCGGCATCTCCTTCCCTGCAGGTTCGGGCTTAGTAGCCTTTGCCGCCGCCACCGGCATGATGCCGCTTGATATGCCGGAGTCGGTCTTAGTGCGCTTTACCGGCACCCGCCGCCCGGGCATCACCTTACGCGACTTAGTCCACGCCATTCCATACTTTGCCCGCAAGCAGGGCCTGCTCACCTTGGATAAGACCAATAAGGTCAATGTCTTCTCCGGGCGTATTTTAGAGATCGAGGGCTTAGAGGACTTAAGCGCTGAGCACGCCTTTGAGCTGGCCGACGCCTCCGCTGAGCGCTCGGCCGCCGCCTGCGCCATTGCCTTAAACGAAGAGTCGGTTTGCACCTACTTAAAGAGCAATAGCGCCCTGCTCAAAAAGATGGCCCAAGAAGAGGGCTACGAGTCCAAGGAGGCGCTCTTAGCCCGCGCTGCCGCGATGGATGAGTTCATCGCGCACCCAACGCTGGTGCAGGCTGATCCTGACTGCGAGTACGCCGCAGTGCTGGAGATCAATATGGACGAGATCACGGAGCCGATCTTGTGCGTACCAAATGATCCAGACGCGGCCTTCTTGCTCAGCGAGTGCCAAGGCACCAAGTTAGATGAGATCTTCGTGGGCTCGTGCATGACCAATATCGGCCATTACCGGGCTGTCGCCGCGATCTTAGCGGACTTAAAGCAAGAGAGCCCATGCCGCTTCTGGATGGCTCCACCTACCCGCATGGATCGCGATGAGCTGGTAGCCGAAGGCCTGTACTCAATCTTTGGTAAGGCCGGGGCTCGCATGGAGATGCCGGGCTGCTCGCTGTGCATGGGCAATCAAGCCCACGTCGCCGAAAACGCCACCGTCATCTCGACTTCGACCCGCAACTTCCCGAACCGCTTAGGCAAAGGCTCGCAGGTCTACTTAGGTAGCGCCGAGCTATGCGCCGTCTGCGCCCGCTTAGGCCGCATCCCAACGGTCGAGGAGTACTTTAAGTACACCGCCTGCCTTTCAGGGCAAGAGGGCAAGCTCTATCAGCTCTTAAACTTCGCTGCCGTTTAGGCGCTCGCACCCGCGCGCAGTAGCGCGCGGCAGCGCGCCGCTCTCAGCTCACCGCAAGTCGCAGCTCCGCCCGGGGCCGCGGCTTGCGCCGTTGAGGGCTGAGCAAATTTCGTGAGCCATACTCGCCCATGCTTTCTAGTCTTTTGTTACAATGCCGACATCATAGGTTATTTTATGAGTCCGACCTTTGCTGAGGTTAGGTCAAATCAGGCGCAGCATGAGCTGTACGTGGTTTGCGATAGGCACTTAACAGCAGTAACGGGGCGTACTGAGAGCCACCTGCGTTCTGCGGAGCGCCGGCAGCTGTTAGTGCGTGGGCTATACGCATGAGGATATATTTTATGAAGGTTGCAGTTTTAGGTGCAGCAGGTGGTATTGGCCAGCCGTTATCTTTAATCTTAAAGAATCAGTTACCAGCTGGCTCGAGCCTTTCGCTTTACGACGTGGCTCCTTTCACCCCTGGTGTTGCCAAGGACTTAAGCCACATCCCAACTGATGTATGCGTAGACGGCTATACCGGTGATGACCTGCCTAAGGCTTTAGAAGGTGCTGACGTTGTCGTCATCCCTGCAGGTGTCGCTCGTAAGCCAGGCATGACCCGTGATGACTTATTCAACATCAACGCTGGCATCATCGCTAACTTAGTCAAGAACTGCGCTAAGACCTGCCCTAAGGCCTGCATCTGCATCATCACCAACCCAGTCAACTCCACTGTACCTATCGCAGCTGAAGTGTTAAAGGCTGAGGGTGTTTACGATCAGCACCGTCTGTTCGGCGTATCTGCCTTAGACGTACTGCGCTCTGAGACCTTCTTAGGCGAAGAGTTAGGTCTGTCCAAGGCTTACATGCAGGTTCCTGTCATCGGCGGCCACTCGGGCACCACCATCCTGCCATTACTGTCCAAGGTAGTTGGCTCTGAGGTGATCTCCGCTGAGCGCATCGAGCAGTTAACCAAGCGCATCCAAGAGGCTGGCACTGAGGTCGTTGAGGCCAAGGCCGGTGCTGGTAGCGCCACCTTATCGATGGCTGCCGCTGGTGCTCGCTTCGCCCTGAAGGTCGTACGCGGCTTAATGGGTGAGCCAGGCGTAACCGAGTACGGTTATGTTGAGGGTGGCTCCAAGTACGGCCAGTTCTTTGCTCAGCGTCTGGAGTTCGGCACTGAGGGCTGGAAGCGCACCATCGACTTTGGCCCAATCTCCGCTTACGAACAGAAGTGCTTAGACGAGCTGCAATCCGTTCTTGCTGGTAACATCAAGAAGGGTGTTGAGTTCGGCCAGAAGTGGGTTGCTGAGAACAAGTAATGGTTCTACCACGCGTTGACAGATAAGTCAGCGTAAGCACAAAAGGGGCTTGTCGGCACGACCACAAGGTACGGCTGGCCAGCCCTTTTTCATACCTGCCGCCCAGCCTTCCTGCAGTCGCCCGCGGCCGCCGCAGGGCGGCCCGAGGTGGCCGCATAGCGGCCTGCCTTTGCCGCCTGCCGGGCATAAAATGTGCTTATCTTAGATATTACGTGGGTGTTTTGTTCCATCAAACGCTGCGCCAAGGGGCAAGCTTCTTGGGGGCAGCTGCGTTCACTTATGAGGCGGCAGGGCGTTGCGCCTTGGCCGGACGAGCATGAATCGACTGTTATCTCTGGGCTTAGCCCTAGTGCTGGGCGCTACCGTCAGTACGGCCTTGAGCAGTGCTCAGGCGGCCGTGTCCTCGACCTATGACAAGGTAACTGATGCCCAAGCCTTAGCGGCACGCAAAGCCATTGAGAGCTCCTTAGAGCGCTACGCCGAAGACAATACTTCGGTCAACGTCTACACGGTAGACGAGCTCAACACCTATGTTGAAAACGGCATCTATCTGCAAGTAATCCACGACCGCGACAAGTGCCAGTTCACGCCAGATATCGAAGATCGTGCCCGTATCGTGGGCATGCCTGCCTTCGAGTTTGTCTGGGGCGACATGCTGATCAAGGGTATCTGCGTCAAGCAAGATGCCGAGCTGGGCCTTGACTACCTGCAAAAGGCCGTGGCGCACGCTTACGCTCCGGCCATGATGCAGATGGCCGACTACTACGAGCGTGGCTTCTTAGTGCCGCAGAACAAGGACACCGCCATCTCCCTGATGCGTGCCGCCGCCGCAGTGGGATCGCCCCATGCGCGCCTTGAGTGGGCCAATATGTTAGTGCGGGGCTTAGGCGCTCCGTCCTACTACGAAGAGGCCTTCAGCTGGCTCTACCACTCGCTCTACCTCAAGCAAGAAGACGTCTTAAAGAGCCAGTATCTGCAAACGCAGATGAAGAAGATGATGCCACCTAACATCGTGGCCCGCGCCATGAGTAACGGCTACTACGACATGCGCTAAGCGCAGGCAACCATCCCAAAGATCCCGACAGCTGTCGGGATTTTCATCTCCGGGCGTGGCAAAACGCTCGTGTATAATGAGCCTCTAGGATTGGATTTGGCTAAGGTGGCCGCGCCTGCGGCCGCTGCGCGCCGTGTGCGCCACGTAGGCGCCCTAGGCGCTCAAGCGCCGAGGCGCCTGTAGCGCCCAGCGCGCTTGGCCTTGTTGTGGGAACGAGACCCTCGATGTTTGATAATTTAAGCGAAAAATTAAGTCGTACCCTGAAGAATATTTCAGGTCAGGGTCGCATTACTGAAGACAACATCAAGGACACGCTGCGCGAAGTGCGCACGGCCCTGTTAGAGGCTGATGTTGCCTTAAGCGTCGTTAAAGACTTTACCACCAAGGTCAAAGAGCAAGCCTTAGGTACCATCGTCAGCACCAGCTTGACCCCAGGCCAAGAGTTCGTGCGTATCGTGCACGACCAATTGGTGCAGACCATGGGCGCCGAGAACGCGGCCTTAAACGTGGCGCACCAACCTCCGGCGGTCATCTTGCTCGCGGGCCTGCAAGGTGCCGGTAAGACGACCTCGGCGGCCAAGCTGGGCCTGTACATCAAGGAGCGCCTCAAGAAGTCGGTCTTGATGTGCTCGGTCGATACCTATCGTCCGGCGGCGATTGAGCAGCTGCATACCTTAGGGCGCGAGACGGGGATTGAGACCTTCCCGTCCGATCCTAAGAGCACGCCGCAGGCGATTGCGCAGGCCGCTTTGACCGAGGCCAAGCGCCGCTTCATTGATGTGCTCATCATCGATACCGCCGGTCGCTTAGCGGTCGATGAGGCCATGATGCAAGAGGTCAAGGAGCTCCATGCCCTCTTAGAGCCAACTGAGACCATGTTCGTGGTCGACGCCATGACCGGTCAAGACGCGGCTAACACCGCCAAGGCCTTCGCCGATGCGCTGCCGCTCACCGGCGTGATCTTAACTAAGGCCGATGGTGACGCCCGCGGTGGTGCCGCCTTATCGGTACGCCAGATCACAGGCCAGCCGATCAAGTTCATCGGTATGGGCGAGAAGATCGAGGTCTTAGAGCCGTTCCATCCTGACCGTATCGCCTCGCGCATCTTAGGCATGGGCGACGTGCTCTCCTTAGTTGAGGAGCTGCAGCGCAAAACCGACACTAAGAAGGCCGAGAAGTTTGCCAACAAGCTCAAGAAGGGCGAGACCTTCACCTTAGAGGATTTCTTAGATCAGCTCCACGAGATGAAGAAGATGGGCGACATGTCATCGCTCCTAGAGAAGCTGCCGGGCGGTAATATGCTCATGGCTCAGTTCAACTCTAAGGCTGGAGCCAAGAAGCTTGCCCACACCGAGGCCATCATCCTCTCGATGACGGTCAAGGAGCGCCGTAACCCTGAAATCATCAAGGCCACGCGCAAGAAGCGCATTGCCGCCGGTGCCGGCGTGCAAGTCAGCGAGGTCAATCAGCTGCTCAACCAGTTTGGGATGATGCAGAAGATGATGAAGAAGTTTGGCAAGAAGGGCGGCATGCGCGGCCTGATGAACGCCGCACGCTCCATCCCAGCCATGCGCAACATGATGCAAGGCGCCGGCATGGGGGGTATGGGCGGCATGATGCGCCGCTAAAGCAGCCAAAAGGCCAAACCAAAACCAAGGGCTAAGACTAAGGGCGGGAGTAGGGCGCACGCGTCAGACTCGCGCCCTTGGCGTCTTGGTCTGACTAGCCGTCGCCGGAACCGGCTGTCCATGGACGGCGTCACTCCCTCAGCCGCAAGGCGGCCTTCGAGCCGTGGGGAGCGGGGAGGTATTGGGTGCGCAGGCGGGGACTTGAGTTATCTGTTGGAGCGTAGCACAGGTGAGCGGGCTTTGGCTAGCCTCGGTGGGCAAAAAGTGCGTACCGCATCTTGCTTTTTTTAGCCAAAGCGGTAGAATCACGCGTCTGTATTGATGTTTTAGTTGATGTGCGTGGGGGCCTTCGGCTGGACGCACCTCTCAGCTGCCAATGAAATAGGTAATAAACGAAATGGTAGTCATACGTTTACGTCGTGCTGGCGCTAAGAAGCGTCCTTTCTATCATGTTGTAGTTGCTGATTCCCGTTTTGCAGCAACTGGCCGCTTTATCGAGGAAGTTGGCTTCTTTAACCCTATCGCTCGCGGCAAGGAAGTTCGCCTGAACCTGAACCTCGAGCGCGTAAACTACTGGAAGAGTGTTGGCGCACAGCCTTCCGAGCGCGTTGAGCGCCTGATCAAGGATCAGGAGATGGGCGCTGAGGCCGTTGCTGCTTACAAGGCTTCTAAGTACGAGAAGGCTGTTGCCGCTCGTAAGGCCAAGGCTGAGGCCGAGGCTGCCGCCGCTGCTGAGGCTGCTGCGCAAGAAGGCGCTGAAGCCGCTCAGGCCTAATGCACTGACAGCTTATGGCTGATGATGCACCACGCTCCATGGGTAGACTCGGTTCTACTTATGGCTTAAAGGGCTACTTAAAGGTTCAGTCCTTTACCGAGCAACCTGAGAACCTCTTTGACTACGCGCCTTGGTACATTCGGCGGCGTGGCGAAGATTGGCGTGAGGTTCAGGTCGAGGCTTGGAAACCGCATGGTGACAGCTTTATCGTTAAGCTCAGTGCGGTCGATGTCAAAGAAGAGGCTGCTCTTCTTACTGGCATGGACATCGGGATCAAGCGCTCAAGCTTGCCCGCACTATCAGGAGACGAGATCTACTTGATAGATCTGGAAGGATGCACGGTCATCGGTCTTGATGGTGTTAACCTCGGTATCGTATCGAGGGTTATGGATCAAGGAGCTGCCCCCATCATGGTGGTATCTCCCTCTGACCAAACTAAGGGGGGCCCGCGTCAAGACCGGCTTATCCCTTACGTTAGAGGCCCGATTGTCAGCAAGGTCGATCTCGCTGCGAAGACAATCTGGGTTGAGTGGGGCGAAGACTACTAAGCCTTCCGGAATATGAACTGGGCCTGTCCCAGAGCACTTCAGGAACTGAGTTTACTCAGGCAGACGTATGTGGTTTGGTGTGATTTCGCTATTCCCTGAGATGTTTGCGACGCTGACCAATTCAGGGGTGATCGCGCGTGCGGTCAAGAACGGCTTGATTGAGATCGAGCTGTGGAACCCGCGCAGCTTTACCCATGACAAGTACCAGACGGTCGATGACAAGCCCTACGGGGGCGGCCCTGGTATGCTGATGAAGGTTCAGCCGCTCAGTGATGCCATCAGCGCAGCACGCAGCCGAGCACCTGAGGGAACCAAGGTCGTTTACATGTCTCCGCAAGGAGAGCGTCTGAGCCACTCACTGGTCACGCGATTCCATGACTGGGGTTCGTTAATCCTGATAGCCGGGCGCTATGAGGGTATCGATGAGCGTATCCTTCAGAGAGAAGTCGATCTGGAGGTTTCAATCGGTGACTACGTGCTCTCAGGTGGCGAAATCCCTGCAATGTGTGTCATCGATGCGGTGGCGCGTATGGTTCCGGGCGTCCTCGGGAATATACGCAACGCCCAAGAGGATTCATTTGCCGATGGTTTACTGCACTTCCCGCAGTACACAAGGCCCGAGGTCATCGAAGGTCTTGCGGTACCGCCGGTGCTCATGAGCGGTAACCACCAGAAGATCCGGCGTTGGCGACTGCAGCAGGCATTAGCTAGAACCTATGAGCGACGTCCTGATTTATTGCAGTCAAGGTTACTAAATCGCGAAGAGCAGGAGCTCTTGCGTGAATACCTTGAGCTCAAGGGCAAGGGGGTGATTAGTGGCCCCAATGACCTTCAAGGCTAGAGCGGACACAGCTAAAGCGGGGATTACCAGCCGCGGCCGCTTCGCCGAGCCCAGGGTACACAGATTTTATTTAGGGTAGGTACAACATGGCTAGCCATCCAATTATTGACCAGCTCGAAAAAGAGCAGCTTCGTCAAGACATTCCACAGTTCAACCCAGGCGACACCGTCCGCGTTGAAGTTCGTGTAGTCGAAGGCGACAAGTCCCGTTTACAGGCTTTCGAGGGCAACGTAATTGCCAAGCGTAACCGTGGCTTAAACTCTTCCTTTACCGTTCGTAAGATCTCCTCGGGCGAGGGTGTTGAGCGCGTATTCCAAACCCACTCGCCACTGATCGCTTCGATCAAGGTCACCCGTCGCGGTGACGTACGTCGCGCTAAGCTCTACTACTTACGCAACCGTACTGGTAAGGCTGCTCGCATCCGCGAGAAGGTCTAATCAGGCGCCGTGCCTCACGGCACGTGACCTGCGGCCCCGCCTTGACGGACGGGGCCTTGCGGCTAGGGACAGCCTCGCCGCCCCAAAAGCTCTAAGCCTGCGAGGGCCTAGAGCTTTTGTACATCTGGCCGCCCCCAAAACTAGCGCCTCCTCACCGCGCGCTCGCGCGAAGGCGCGTGGCGCCGCGCCCGGCAGCGCAGGCTGCCTAGGCCGCGCCTAGGCCGCTCTCCGCGCAGCTCGGAGCAGGACGCCGCTACAAGGCCACTACCGCGGCCTCTGGGGCTGCTGAGCGGGGCTGCTGAGCGGGGCTGACACTGCCGTGCACGTTTTAGCGTCCGTGCGGGCTCTAACGCGTCCCGTAGCGTAGGCGCTGCCCAGACGGATTAAACCTGTGCTGCGGGTAGCAGGGCCTAAGAGGTCTCTAAGACTGAGGACCGATACGGCGCGCGCACTGGTTGCCTGCTCTGACGATTAAGGTGCGACCTTGGCTAAGTTCATGGGATAGGTGGGATGGGCGTACGCTGCCGGTGGCTCGTGCGCGGGGGGTAGGGGCGCAGACCGCATTGGCGGTGACGTCTGGGAGATGGGGCTTGAGAAGTGCGGTGTCTAGATACAACGTATGGGCACAAAAAAAGTAGCCTGAAGCTACTTTCTTGATTGGAGCGCCAACTCATAAGAGTTGGTTGCGGGGGCAGGATTTGAACCTACGACCTTCGGGTTATGAGCCCGACGAGCTACCGAGCTGCTCCACCCCGCGATTGAATGAGTGCATTATAGTGAGCACGATCACGCCTGTCAACAATAATGCTCAGAAAATTTTAAGATTATGGTGCACCTGCCGAAATCGGAGCGCCCAAGCGCTTATTTAAGGCCTTGGTGCGGCGCCGCGCGCTATGCGGCTAAATTGCTCTGTGAGCTTCACACCTTGCGTGGGGCTCGGCGCAGCGTGGTTCTGCCCTCATGAGCTGCCGATCTGAGCCTACGCGGTGGGCTGGTGCTGAGAGCGCGCAGGATAAGGCAGTGCCGCAGCGCTGCCTTGTTTGGCCCAAAGGGCCGCTTTACTTCTTGCTCTTAGGAGCGACATCAACCGTGAAGACGGAGTTGTCGCCGCCAAAGGAGTTGGCGCAATAGGACTCGGCCTTCCAGTCGTTGTCAAACTTGACCGAGCCATCAGGCATGATGTACTTGAAGCGGTACTGATAGCTCGACTGTAAGTCGGTTGGGACGGTGATCGAACCGCAGTAGGTGCCATTGTGCTGAGGCTTCATGGCAACGGGCTCCCAGCCATTGTGCTCGCAGATTAAGTAAATCTGGGAAGCCCCTTGGACTGCTTCTTTGGTGATGTAGAAGGTAATGGTGATCTTCTTACCATTCTTACTTAAGGTCTTAGCGACGCTCATGACAAAGCTCCTTGCGTAACCTCAGGCCTCGGTGCGTTACTGGGCGCAGCCCGGTGGTAACAACGAAGAGGTGAGAGCAAAAACGAACAGCAACCGACATAGGACATCCTGTCCTATGTGGTGCTTGGGGCATCCTGCCCCGGGTCGGCCTCAAGCTAAAACCTCCCTGTCCTAGCCTTAAGACTAACGATTGTGGCAGCTGCAAGACCCAGCTGCACCCTAGGCGGTAACCTCATGTTGCCACTGCTAGAGCACCGGCTGCGCCTTAGAGGACAAGCCCTAGAGGTAAGACCCTAGAGGTCAAGCCCTCCGATGCAGACTGAGGATTAGCTATATCCCACCTGCAGTCCCCATGATGAGGACTGTCCTAGAACCCTCAGACCTATGAGGGTGCTAGGACAGGTCTCTTCTTAGGGGGGCCTAGGCACTGGGGTACGGCCGTGCGGCCGCGTAAGTTAAGCGCACAGATCAGGTTAGGCCTAGGTGCCCGCAGGGCCCTACGTACTCCCGCAGGTGGCCCGCGAGGGGGTAGGGGCTGTGTGATACCCGTACAATTGCACGATACATACAGCGATTATCCTAGGTTCCATTATAAGCCACTTGGAGGCGACAGAAAAGGCATAAATTACCCATTTTTGTGATCACGCTGGGCGCTTTTGTACAGGCGAAGGCGGCAGGCCCCGCCCGGTGGCCGCTGGCGCGAGCCGAGGGTTGCCCCCTAGATACCCCCTGTGGGCTAGCCCCCTTGTCACAAGGGGGCTGCTCTGCCTTGTTTTTGGGCAGGAGCTTGAGGGCCTCCCTCTAGGACAGGGTGGCAACAAGGGGCTGGAGCAGGGCCGGGGTGAGACCTTGCTCGGCGCAGAAGCGCTGGAGCAGCTGGCGCGTGATCTCGGCGCGCAGGTAGTAGCCCTTAGGGGTGGTGGCCACGAAGTTGCCCTGTTCGTCGCGTACTTGGGTTGTGACCTTGGAGCTTAAGGCCTTGGGGCGCATCTGGATGATGGTGCCCATCGCCCCGGTGATCTGGTTGCTGCGCCCCGAGCAGATGAGCTCGTTGAACTCGTTGTAGTCCGCCGCGATTTGACTGAGCTCTTGGGGGCTGGGCTCGTAGAAGAAGTAGCCCAAGATCGGGCGTAGGGCAAGGGGCAGCTCCGGGGGCGCTAGCACCAAGACAAAGAGCAGGGAGCGCAGCTTGTGGTAGAGGTGCGACTCGGTAAATGGGATAAAGCGCTCGGCCTTGAGGTCACACATGCAGATGTAGGTAGCCTCTTTGAGGCTGAGGTCAAAGCTCAGTGACATGGTCTTAAGCTCGATGCCGAGCTGCGTAAAGTCCGGCATCGGCAGGTTCTTGGCATCGGCCCCTAAGAAGATCTCAGTGAGCTGCCCGGCAAAGCCCTTGGTAGCCATGGTACTGTGCGGTACCTCAACCTGCGCGAGGGCCGCAAGCTCACCTAAGCTCCGCCCTAAGATCAGCTGCAAGCGCGCTCTGAGCTCGGCCTTGCTTTGCGGTGGGGTCAAGCTTAAGGGACTTAATAAGAGCTTCTTGCGGTAAAACGGCATCTCCGGGCGCAGGGGCTCGAGCGTAAAGTCGGGGATTGCGGGATCGAAGCGTGCGGCCATCGTTACTCTCCTAAGCTTTGACTGAGCCTCTCTTGCTAAGATGCCTCAGATTAGCCGATCGCGTGCCAAATGCAACTGACCACGGTAGCTTTCAGTATACGGGCTCTGCCCGGGCCCGAGCG
Source organism: uncultured Anaerobiospirillum sp. (assembly GCA_944389615.1). GTDB lineage: Bacteria > Pseudomonadota > Gammaproteobacteria > Enterobacterales > Succinivibrionaceae > Anaerobiospirillum. The sequence continues at coordinate 39,807 of CALXNA010000015.1, forward strand.
CAGCGTAGGACAGGCACGATGATGGGCTCGTGCGCGGCGTGGGGCAGAGTGCGGCGCGGGGCGAGACTTTCTTTGCAAAGTGCGAGCTGGGCGCACCCAGCCTTAGGGGCGCTGTGGGATAATGACTCTTGGTGCGTGCCGTGATGTTTATACCTTGGTGGAACTTAGCGGGCGTTGGCTGCTCTATTGCTTAAGAGAGGTTGTGGTGGGCCGTCAGGCTCGGGTCGAAGTTCACAACTGAGCTTCGGGCTTATCAGGTGGATAATGCGATGTTAGATCTTGATGGCTACAGGCCCAATGTGGGGATGGTGATCTTCAATCGCAAGGGGCAAGTACTGTGGGCGCGGCGGGTGCGCCAAAACTCTTGGCAGTTCCCACAAGGGGGCGTCAAGGAAGATGAAAGCGAAGAGCAAGCGATGTATCGCGAGCTCTACGAGGAGATGGGCTTGCGTGAGCAAGATGTCTACATCGTCCAGACCTCCCGGCACCACTACCGCTACCGTATCCCTAAACGCATGCTCGAGAACCGTAAGGACAATAGCTACCAAGGCCAAAAGCAACGCTGGTTTCTGTTGACCTTGGATGATGATGTCGAGCTTGACGCTGTCATCCGCTTCAACCAAGGGCGCCATCCGGAGTTTGATGGCTGGCGCTGGGTCAGCTATTGGTATCCGGTACGCAATGCCGTGCCCTTTAAGCGTGACGTTTACCGCAAGATCTTAACCGAGTTCGCTCCGGCGGCCTTAGGCCTTGAGCTCAAGGCCAACTATGGGCCGAACCTCGTCATTTAGGGGCAGCCTGCGGCGCGCTATACTGAGCTAGGGCGCGCGGCGTAAGCAGGGAGTGTGGCCTTGCCTAGGTCAGCGCCCGGAGCTGGCAGCGCGTGCGGCCTTGCTGGGGCAGCGTGTGCGGGCCTTGCTGGGGCAGCGCGTGCGGGCCTTGCTGGGGCAGCGCGTGCGGCACGATAGGACGGCGCAGGGCATGCGGCCTTGCGCCGATGACGATACTAAGGTGGGCGCTGGCGCCTTAAGCCCGCTGAAGCGGTGCTTGACCCAAGGTACGCCTGCCCTGAGTATCAGCCCGTTGGATCGCCCTTGGTGACCAAGGAGCCACGGGTCAGAGCAACAGACTTGTGAAAACTAAAGGAGAGTCTGGATGGACGGAAAAGTATTTTTGCAAGCATTGCGTCAGATTACGCAGGAGGTAGCAAGCGAGCCTGATCTGACTAAGGCCATGGCTTTGTTAGTGCAGCATATCCGTCGTACCACTGAAGCCGACTGCTGCTCCTTGTATCTGCTTGATGACTTCCGCAAGCGCTATCGCCTGATGGCCTCCGATGGCCTAGCCCAATCGGCCGTGGGCAAAGCCACCCTGCGCGCCGACGAAGGCTTGGTGGGCGTGGTCGGCTCCACCAACGAGATCTTGAACCTTGCCGATGCCTCCTCGCACCCAAACTTCAAGTACTTGCCGGACGTGGGCGAAGATGAGTACTTATCCTTCCTCGGCGTCCCGATCTTAAATCAAGGTACGACCTTGGGCGTTTTGGTAATCCAAAGCAAGATCAAGCAGCTCTTCGGCGAGCAAGAAGAGTCCTTTATGGTGACTTTGGCCGCCCAGATCGGTTCGATCATCGTCTCGAGCAAGGAGCGCAATAGCGTCGAAGATGACGTGCTGCGCCGCGTCAAGGGCTTTGCCTCGACCGGCGATGTCGCCATTGCCCGGGCCTTGGTCTGGCAGCCGGAGACCTCGCTTGATGACATCAAGGTACAGACCTGCGATGACGCCATGATGCAGGTCGAGCTGTTCCAACAAGTCATGTTCCAGCTTCAAATCGAGATGGATCGTGCCACCTTAAAGCGCCAAGAAGGGGCCTTGGACTCGAGCTATGTCTCAGGCTACAGCCGCATGCTCGATGATGCGACCTTGCAAGATGAGATCGTGGCCGCCATTGAGGCCAATAACTATTTGGCGACGGCCGCCACCAAGGTGGTGATCGAGCGCCGTATCGCTGAAGCGCAAGCTCAAGGGCGCAATGATCAGGCCTTCGACTTAAAGGACTTAGGTCAAGTCATCGTCTCGCGCTTAGTCCACGCCTACAACCGCGATGTCGATGTTTCCGAGCCGGTGGTGCTCATCATGGAGAATATCCCATCTTCGATGCTCACCGAGATGCCGGGCGATAAGGTGGTCGGTTTAGTGGCGACCTCGCAGGTGGCCAGCTCCCACGATTCGATCCTCGCCCGTGACTTCGGCATCCCCGCGGTCTTAGGCGCCAACCTCAATACTGCCGACATCGATGGGCATATGGTGATTGTCGATGGCCGCAATTGTGAGGTGATCTTAGATCCACCGGAGTCGGTGATCGACGAGTTCAAGCAGCTCATCGCCCAAAGCAAGGAGCAGATGGATCTCTTTGCGCGCGAGAGCGGCACCGCGGTCACCTGCCTCGATGGGCGCCACATCAGCATCGGCCTTAACGCCGGTCTCAAGCAGAATAGCTCTGAGGTGGTCAACGCCAGTGACAATATTGGTCTGTTCCGCACCGAGATTGCCTTTATGTTGTGCCAATCCTTCCCGAGCGAACAGCAGCAATACGATTGGTATGCCCGCCTGTTAGAGCAGTTTGCGCCGAAGCCGGTGTGCATGCGTACCTTGGATGTGGGCTCGGACAAGGGTCTGTCCTATCTGCCGTCCAAGGAGGCCAACCCGGCCTTAGGCTGGCGTGGTGTGCGTGTCACCATGGATATGCCTAACATCCTGTACACCCAGCTGCGTGCCATGCTGCGCGCCCACCAAAAGTACGGCAACTTAGAGCTGATGATCCCAATGGTCTCGCGTCTTGAGGAAGTGCTCTTCGTCAAGAAGGCCATCATTGAGGTGGCCAACGAGCTGCGCGTGAAGACGGGCCAAGAGGTCACCTTGCCGCGCTTTGGCGTCATGATCGAAGTGCCATCGTGCATCTACCTCATGGACGAGTTAAGCCGCGAGGTCGACTTCTTCTCGATCGGCAGTAACGATCTGATCCAATATCTGCTCGCAGTCGACCGCTCCAACCCACGCGTCAAGCGCTTTTTTGACTGCTTCCACCCATCGGTCGTACGCTGCTTACACGAGCTGTGCGCCAAGTCCGATGCCATGGGTAAGCGCATTACTGTCTGCGGCGAGAGTGCCGGTGACCCATTGTCAGCCTTGCTGCTCTTATCCTTGGGTTACACTTCGCTCAGCATGAACTACTCCTACATCGCCCGCATCAAGTATCTGCTGCGCCGCGTCAACTTCAGCGAGCTGCGTGCGCTCGGGGAGCAGGCCCTGACCTTGACCGAGAGTGCGGCCATTCGCGCGCTCTATGAGCAGTACGCGACCCAGCAAGGCTTGGGTAAGATCATCGCCTTGTACCAACAGGATAATGGCGAACCTAACGCCGTGCACGCCGACACGGAATAGTTGCGGCTGACGCCGTCGCGCGCCCAGCGCCGCGCGCTGCTCGCGCCGCGTGGCGTTGCACTCCGCGCTTTGCGCGCAAAGCGCGGAGCGCCACTTCCACCGTCCTCGGGCTTGCTGCCTGAGGGCGGTTTTTTATGGCACAATGACTAAGGTTCCGATTTTCTGTTTGAGAGGTGAGGCTTGAAGGTCTATCTTGATTTGATGCAGCGCATTTTAGACGAGGGCGTAGAGCGCGGCGATCGTACCGGCACGGGGACGCTGTCCTTGTTCGGCACGCAGATGCGCTTTGATTTAAGCCAAGGCTTTCCGCTCTTGACCACCAAGAAGGTGCACCTGCGCTCCATCATCTACGAGCTCTTATGGTTCTTAAAGGGCGATACCAACATCAAGTACTTGCATGACCATAAGGTCACCATTTGGGACGAGTGGGCCGATGAAAACGGCGATCTGGGCCCAGTCTACGGCAAGCAATGGCGCCGCTGGGAATGCGCCGATGGCCGCGTCATCGATCAGGTGGCCAACGTGGTCGAGCAGATCAAGCACAACCCCAACAGCCGCCGCCTCATCGTCAGCGCTTGGAATGTGGCCGACGTCGACCAGATGGCTCTGCCTCCGTGCCACATGATGTTCCAGTTCTATGTGGCTCAGGGCAAGTTAAGCTGCATGCTCTATCAGCGCAGCTGCGACTTCTTCTTGGGCGTGCCGTTTAACATCGCCTCCTACGCCTTGCTCACCATGATGATGGCTCAGCAATGCGACTTGGAGCCGGGCGAGTTCGTTTGGACGGGCGGTGATACTCACCTGTACTTAAACCACTTAGAGCAGGCCAAGGAGCAGCTGATGCGCACGCCACGGGCCTTGCCGACCATGGTGTTAAAGCGTCGCCCTGAGTCGCTCTTCGACTACCAGTTTGAGGACTTTGAGCTGCGCGATTACGACCCATATCCGGTGATTAAGGCCCCGATTGCGGTATAGGCGGCGCGCTCTGAGCGCGCGCAATCAGTACGTGCTGGCAACGCGCGTGGCAACGCGCACTGCCCTAGGAGCGGGCACGAGGGGCCCGTGGGCCCGCGCTTTGCCTTGCCTTAACTGAGCGGTGGACTAACCCCTGCTTATCTTTTTGCTGGGAGCTTTGTTATGTGTGGAATTGTCGGCGCGCTGGCGCAGCGCCCCATTATGGCCGTGCTCTTAGAGGGGCTCAAAGTCTTAGAGTATCGCGGTTACGACTCGGCCGGTGTGGCTGTCCTCGACCATGGAACGGCGCACGTCGTCAAGACCGCCGGTAAGGTGGCGGTGCTGGAGGCTGAGGTCAAAGCGCAGGGCTGCGATGGCCCGATCGGCATTGCCCATACCCGCTGGGCCACCCATGGTAAGGCCAATGAGGTCAATGCCCACCCCCATCAGGTGGGCAATATCATCTTGGTACACAATGGCATCATTGAGAACTACCAAGAGCTCAAGCACAAGCTCAGCTTCGAGGGCTATACCTTTAAGTCCGAGACCGACTCGGAGGTGCTCGCTGCGCTTATTCACTACTATCAGCACCGCGAGCTCAAGCCCGACTCGAGCCTTAAGATTCACACCAGTAAGTTCAATGCCTTCAACCAAGCCTTAAACGAAGTGAAGGGCACCTACGGCGTGGCCGTGATTGACACGGAGAATCCAGACGCTATCTTTGTGGCGCGCTCGGGCTCACCGCTCGTGGTCGGCTGCGGCATTGGCGAGAACTTTGTGGCCTCAGACATCATCGCCCTGTTACCGGTGACCTCGAAGTTCATCTACCTTGAAGATGGCGACCGCGGCATCATCGGGCGTGATCATGTCATGCTCTTTGACCGCGACCAAGTGCTGGTCAACCGCCCAGTGCAAAGCATTCAGGTCAACCCGGAGATCTTGGGTAAGGGCCCGTACAAGCACTACATGCAAAAGGAGATCTTCGAGCAGCCGGAGGCTTTACGTAACACCTTGATGGGGCGCTTGGACGAGGACAATGTCAGCGCTAACGCCTTTGTCGCCCAAGAAGAGCAGGCTCATGATTTCCTTGAGGTGCTCAAGCACATTGAGCATGTGGAAATGGTCGCCTGCGGCACCTCCTATCATGCTGCCTTGGTGGGCAAGTACCTGATCGAAGAGCATGCCGGGATCAGCGTCAATGTCACCATTGCCTCGGAGTATCGCTACAAGCGTACTATCGTGCCGCCTAACAGCCTCTTTGTGACCTTGTCACAATCAGGCGAGACCGCCGATACCTTGGCGGCCTTGGAGCTCGCGCAGCGGCAGGGCTATCGCCATACCTTGGCCATCTGCAATGTCGATAACTCAAGCTTGGTACGCATGTCTCAGTACGTGTTCTTAACCCGCGCCGGGCGAGAGATCGGCGTGGCCTCGACCAAGGCCTTTACCACCCAGCTCATCGCCCTCTTGCTGCTGACCATTGCCTTAGGCCGTGCCCACCATGAGATCGACGAGCATGAAGGTGCTAACCTGATCGCCTCCTTGCATCAGGCTCCGGCGGTAGTGCATACGGTGCTGCAGCTTGATGCGAAGATCCAAGAGCTGTCCTCGGACTTTGTAGGCAAGGAACACGCCTTATTCTTAGGGCGCGGCCCGATGTACCCGATCGCCTTAGAGGGCGCCTTAAAGCTCAAGGAGATCAGCTACATCCACGCCGAAGGCTATGCCTCCGGTGAGCTCAAGCATGGCCCAATTGCCCTCATCGACAGCAAGATGCCGGTGATCGTGGTCGCCCCAGACAATCTGTGGCTGCCCAAGCTCATCTCCAACATCGAGGAGGTCAAGGCGCGCGGCGGCAAGCTCTACATCTTCTCCGGCAAGAACTTTGGCCATTCGGCCGAGGCCACCATGATCGATCTGGGCACGGTCAGCCCGTTTATTGCGCCGCTGGTCTTCACCGTGCCGCTGCAGCTTTTGGCTTATCATGTGGCCGTGATCAACGGTACCGACGTCGACCATCCGCGCAACCTTGCCAAGTCGGTTACGGTCGAGTAGCGCAAAGTTACCGCCGTCTTATGGGGTACAATACGCGCCAAGATAGGAGGGTGCTATGAGCGAAGTTAACTGGGGTAAGATTAAGTGGCAGTCCCGTCGGGGCATGCGCGAGCTGGATTTGATGCTCCTGCCCTTTGTCGAGCACGATCTGCCTAAGATGGACGAGTCCGTTTTAGCTGACTATATGGACTTACTGGACGCCACGGACTTGGAGCTATTCCGCTGGCTCCATCAGACGGCCGAGCCTGATAGCGAGCGCCGCCGCAAGATGGTTCAGACCATCATCGCCTGTCATGCCGGGCGCGCCGGACGCGAAGGCGTTTAGCCGCTTCTGCGCCGCAGCCCGCGCGGCCCGCACAGCCCGCCTGTGCGGCCTGCCCGTGTGGTGTGTGCGGGCGCTAACATACCCCGGAGCCGGGGCTCTCATTCTCTTTTTGTTTGGTGGAACTAGCAGCAGTGATGTTTGAAGATTTTGCCTTGCCGGGATTTCTCTTAGAGGCCATGGTCGATTTGGGCTGGGAAGCGCCCAGCGCCATTCAAAGCTTGGTCGTGCCCAAGGCCTTAGAGGGGGCTGATATCTTAGGCAGCGCCCCGACCGGCACCGGCAAAAGTGCCGCCTTCTTGCTGCCCATCATTGCGCGTCTTGCGCAACGGCCCCGCCGCGGCGTCCAGTGCATCATCTTAGAGCCGACTCGTGAGCTCGCTGCGCAAGTGCGGGCTGACGCCTTAGACCTGCTCAAGTTGCAGCAGGAGTCGCTTGAAGCCGGGGACGGTGAGCTTAAAGACGAGATTACCTGCTCGACCGTGGTCGGTGGCGCTGACCGCCAAGCCCAGCGCGAGGAGCTTGCGACCATCGTGACGGCAACGCCGGGGCGCTTGCAAGAGTTTTTATCCAAGGGCTGGCTTGATCCTAAGACGGTGGAGATCTTGGTCATCGACGAGGCTGATCGCATGCTCGATCTGGGCTTTCGCGATGACATTGCGGCTATTACGCGTCAGCTCGACCAGCGCTATCAGACCATGCTCTTCTCGGCGACCTTAGAGGGCTTTGGCGTACGCGACTTTGCTCGCAACGTCCTCAATAACCCGGTGGAGCTGCGCGCTACCTCGTTTACCTCAAGTGAAGGCGAAGACAGTGACAGCACCCGCCCACAGCTGCCTGAGACCTTAAGCTCCCGCGCTTACTACGCCGCCTATGATGAGCAGAAGGTGAAGATTCTGCTGCACCTGATGAAGACGATGCAAGGCAAGTCGATTGTCTTCGTGCGCACCAAGGATAATCTCGCGCGCCTGTGCGCTGTGCTCAAGAGGCAAGGCATGAGCTTTGCAAGCTTGATGGGCGATAGTTCACAGCAAGAGCGCAAGGCTGCGCTACGTCGCTTTAGTGACGGGAGCGTGCCCTTATTGATCGCTACCGATGTGGCCGCGCGCGGACTTGATATCGATGATGTAGCCTATGTCTACAACTACGATTTACCAAGTCAGGCCGAGATCTACGTGCACCGTGCGGGTCGTACGGCCCGGGCCGGGAACAAGGGCGTGGTCATCAGCCTCGTCAAGGCCGATGAAGTAGCGACCTTAGAGCGCATTGAGCGCTACACCCAGCGTCCGATTGAGCGCCGTGCCATCAAGGATGTGTGCGCCAGCTTCGAGAGCATCGGGACGCAGGTGAAAAGCGAGTCTCGGCACAGCCGCGCCAAGGTCGGTGGCGGTTTTGCCAAGAAGGGGGCCAAAAACCCCAAGGAAGCCAAGCCTCATAAGAAAGTGCGCTTGCGTGACAAGAAGAATAAGGGTAAGCCTGACTTTGCGGCCAAACGCGCCAAGAAGGCCGCACGTGCCGCGGCCGTAAGCCCTACGGCTTAACGCGCCCTGCGCTATCGCGCCTGCGATTCCGCGCGCGCCGAGTGCGCCGAGTGCGCCGAGTGCGCAGCCACGTGCGCCGAGTACCGCGCAGCGCCGCGCGGAGCTTGGCCTCCCAAAGTCGTGTCTGCCCTAAGATAGGTTTTGTTCGCCCGCCGCTGGGGGCAGCGCCGCAGTTTCAGACTTTGGAAGGTTCAAAATGGGAGCTACCATCTTACGTAATGCCAAGTTACACCTTGCTAAAGGCGTACTTGAGGGCGCTGACAGCTTAGCGGTACAAAACCACCGCATCATCCCGTTAGATCCCGTGCTGCTGGAGGATGGCGCCTCCGAGGAAATCGACCTCAATGGCATGCACATCGCCCCGGGCTTTATTGACCTTTTGGTCAATGGCTGTGCGGGCGTAACCTTTGCCTCCGATTTAAGCTTAGATGGCCTTGAGCGTATGCGCCGCTGGCAGGCGCTGCACGGCACCTTAACCTTTGTGCCGACCTTGGTCTCAGGTCCGCGTGAGAACATGACCCGCGCCTTAAGCGCGGTGCGCAAGTTCATGGACAAGCACCCGGGTGTTTGCCCGGGCCTGCACTTAGAAGGCCCGTTCATCAATCCAGAGCGCAAGGGCTTTCACGGCAGCAGCTACATCCGTGGCATCAGCAACTCGGACATCACCTATCTGCGCGAGAACTTAGACAACATCGCCTATATGACCATCGCCCCGGAGGTGGTGCGCGGTAAGTTCTTAGTTGAGCTCTTGGGCATGGGCTTGAAGCTCTCCTTGGGCCACACCAACGCCTCCTTTAACGACACGGTCGACGCCTTCAAGATGGGTGTCACCAACGTCACTCACCTCTTCAACGCGATGCGTCCGCTTAACGGCCGCGAGCCGGGCATCATCGGCGCGGTCTTAAATGCGCAGACGGTCACCGCCGGTGTGATTGCCGATGGCCGTCACGTCCACCCGGCGATTGTGCGCATCATCCACTCGATGTTAAAGGATCGCATGTACATCGTCTCCGACTCGCAGGCGGTCGCGGGCTCCCCGGAGATGATGACCAGCTTTACCGTTGCGGGCACCGAAGTCTTCAACGACTCCAAGCGCGGCCTCATCGACGCCAAGGGCTCCTTAGTGGGCACCAACATCTGCATGATGGACGGCGTGAAGTTCTTAGTTAAGACCTGCGGCATCCCGCTTGATGACGCACTGCGTGCCGCCTCGGCGGTACCGGCCCACGTCATTGGCATCGACCACGAGTCCGGCTACATCGACTCTGGTTACCGCGCCGACCTCATCGTCTTCAACGACGACTTCAAGATCCGCTACGTAATCCAAAACGGCTTCCTCAAGACCACCGCCGAGCTGATCTAAAGCCAATACCACCACCAACCGCGGAGCCCCAGCTCCGTGGGGTACTGCGCCGTGGTATATCCCACCAGCGGCTCCAACAGGCTGCGGTTGCGCCGAAGCTGGGGCCTTACAGCGCTCTATCATAAGCCTAGTGAGCCCACTGGGTGCTGGGCCGCGGAGCCATCGCCTTGGTGTACCGCAATCTGCGCTTGAGGTACACACCGTTGCGAGCCTCCCACCGGCTGAGCTTGGTCTCTAAGGAGAAGTGGCCTTACGGCGCCCAATCCTCATCGAAGTTAGCCCACAAGCTGCTGGGCCGCGGAGGGGGCGCCTTGGTGTACCGCAATCGGCGCTTGAGGTACACACCGTTGCGAGCCTCCCACCGGCTGAGCTTGGTCTCTAAGGAGAAGTGGCCTTACGGCGCCCAATCCTCATCGAAGTTAGCCCACAAGCTGCTGGGCCGCGGAGGGGGCGCCTTGGTGTACCGCAATCTGCGTCTGAGGTACCCAATGCTGCGAGCTTCCCACAGGCGGCGCCTTGGTCTCGAATGAGCAGGGCCTGCTTCGGTCTACGCAGGCTGGTGTACCGAGGTGCGGTTATCTGCGCTTTTACCAATGTTATGTTTAATTTTGCAAGAATGCAAACTAACAGAGTGAGAGTGATTGCCAGCGGCAGGGGATGTGATGAGGAAGGGAAATGTTGGGCGGGTTTGGAGCGACCTACGGGAATCGAACCCGCGCCAAAAGCTTGGGAAGCTTTTGTTCTACCATTAAACTAAGGTCGCAACGGTGCCTATTATAGGCATCGCGTTAAAAAAAGCAAGCCCAGTTGACTAAGGCGTCCGGAAAAGGGCGCATTTGGGGCAGACTGGGCGGGGCTTTGAGCTTGCGGGCCTGCGGCGGGCGCCCGTGAGGGCGCAGGGCCGCAGGGCCGCAGGGCCGACGCTGTCGGTGCAGCGCGCGGAGCGGGCGCGTTAGAGCGCGAGCTTGCGCTTGAGGTATTGGATGCTCTCGACCAAGGTGTTCGGGTCGGTCGCCGACGAAGCCGAGGTGACGTACTTGAGCTTATCGTACGGGCCGCCGATGAGCTCGCCGTAGGCCGACAGCGGCAGCACTTGGCCTTGGAGATTGAGGCCTAAGGACTTAAGCTCGCGGCAGATGGCGAGGGTGTACTCGGCACCGGTTGAGTACAGGGCCTTAAAGTCCGGGCAGCGCTCCAAAACTTGGTGCGTGATTTGACCGTAGGCGGTGGAGATGATGTCCATAGCCTCAACGCGGCTGCGGTTGGTCTCCTCGAGCTTCTGGTCAAATTGCAGCAGGATCTGGGCGTTGGCGCCTAAGTGGTCGGAGACCACGATGACGGTGGTAAAGCCGTTGGCGCGGGCGACCACATTGCTGACTACGCGCTCAATCTCGGCGGCGCGCTTTTGCTCGTTGCCGATGAGGTCAATGTTCTTGACCGGGACAAAGAGCACATTGTCCTCAAGGCGCAGCATCTCAACCTGCGCCGCGACGAGCGGATTGGAGCCACCGACGAGGCCGAAGATCTTTTGGTTGGACAGCGCTGGGCTTGCCTCGTTCTCAGCGCGCATGACCTTGCGCGCCATGGTCGCAGTGAAAGGGCCTGGATCCACTGCGAGGAACTTGATGCCGGACTTTAACACGGCATCGGCGATGGTATTGATGTCCTGTTGCGAGGTACAGTCAAAGACAATGGCGCGGGTACCGTTCTCGGCTAAGGCCTTGATCTTATGGGACAGGTAGTCGCTGCCATGGAACAAGTCCTTAAGGTAGACTGGGTCGGTGCGGTAGTTGAACTTCTCGGTGAAAAGGTCAGCCACGCGCCCACTGGCGGCTGGTCGCAGATCGTCTAAGCCCACTAAGGACTTTTGGATCGGCTTGCCGTCGACCAAGATGTAGCCGCCGACGTTGGAGCGTTTTAAGGCCGGGAAGGCCGGTACCACAATCGCGACGCGATCGGGATCGCCTAAGGCATCCAAGAAGGCCTGAGTCTCAGTGCAGGTATTGCCCCGCATCGATGGGTCAATACGCTTGGCGTAGAGCTTGACCTCGCTGGATTTGAGCAATTTGCCGGCGTAGAAGACCATCTGATAGCTCTGGTTGGCCATCAGATAGCGGCTGTTGGTGGAGTAAACCACGCAATCGTAGTCCTTAATGGCTGGGTCTTTGATGCCCCGCGAGCTCACCAACGAGCACACCCGGGAGCGGTTCTTTTGCAGCAACGAACCAACCGCGCTCGCTCCGGTAATCTCATCTGCAATGACAACACATTTAGCCATATTGGGTCCTTTGTGAGCTTTGAGCCAATTGAGGAAAGTCTCGCTAGACTATCACACCCGCGGGCCCCCGTCAGCATAAGTCGGGCCGCCGCGCCGACCGGCGCCTGCGGTGGGCGCCGTGGGTTAGGGCGCTGCCTGTCGGTTGCAGGCGCTGCCCTCCGGTGGCGGGCGCTGCGGCGGCGCAGGCCGTGCTGCAGCGGGGGCGCGAGGCGTTAGCCGAGCGTGGAGATGCGGGCACGCAGCATCAAGATGGAAGATGGTACAACGGAAATCTCATCGACTCCGATGCGAATCAGCTCTTGGGTGAAGCCTTCGTCGGCGGCGAGCTCGCCGCAGACGCCCACCCAAATGCCGTGCTCGTGCGCATTTTTCACCGTCATCTCAATGAGGCGGATCACGGCGCGATGGTATGGGTTTAAGAAACGGCCCACTTCCGCGTTTTGGCGGTCGACCGCCAAGGTGAATTGGGTCAGGTCGTTGGTGCCGATACTAAAGAAGTCGACGTACTCGGCGAGCAAGTCCGAGATGATGGCCGAGGCCGGGGTCTCAATCATGATGCCCAGCTCGACGTTATCGGCGTAGGACTTGCCTTCGGCGCTGAGCTCGGCTTTGACCTCATCGCAGATCTTGAGGCATTCCTTGACCTCTTCGACTGAGGAGATCATCGGGAACATGATGGCGAGGGTGCCGTAGACCGAGGCTCTAAAGAGCGCGCGCAGCTGCGTCTTAAAGACATGTGGCCGCGACAGACAGATGCGCACGGCGCGCATGCCCATGGCCGGATTCTCCTCGGGCTTGAGCATGAAGTAGTCGGCAGTCTTGTCCGCGCCAATGTCCAAGGTACGGATGACGACCTTCTTGCCCTCCATGCCCTGTAAGGTCTCTTTGTAGATCTCAAACTGGGTCTCTTCGCTCGGGTAGTCCTGCGAGGAGAGGTAGATGTACTCAGAGCGGAACAGGCCGATGCCTTCGGCATCTGAGGACTTGACCAAGTCAAGATCGGAGACCGCGCCAATATTGGCGTAGAGGTTGATCTTGCGCCCGGAGAGGGTTCGCGTCTCCTTGCCTCTAAACTGCTCGAGCCGGGCGCGCAGTGCGTCTTCAGTGCGCTTACGCTCGGTATAGGTGGCAATGGTGTGCTCGTCAGGGTCGATGATGACGATACCAGCACCGCCATCGACGATCGCCATCTTGCCCTCAAGCTCGCTGCTTAAGGCTGAGCCGATATTGATGACCGCAGGCAGGCCCAAGGTGCGGGCGAAGATAACCGTATGCGAGCGGGACGAGCCCTCTGAGGTCAGGATGGCGCGTACTAGATCTTGGTCAAGCTGTACCGTCTCCGATGGGGCGAGGTCATCGGTGGCGAGGATGATCGGCTCATTGGAGCTGAGCAGGTAGGGCCCCTTAAGGCGCGTGCCGTTGCTTAAGATGTCGCCCAAGCGCCGCGACACGTCGATAACGTCGGCGGCACGGCCTTGCATGTAGTCATTGTCCATCTTGCTGAACATGTCAGCAAAGCGCTGGCCGGTGACATCGATGGCGTACTCGGCGTTGGCGTGCTCTTCGCGGATGGTACTCTCAATGGCCTCGACATAGTCAGGGTCATCGAGCATCATTTGGTGAATCTGGAATACGACCGCGTTTTGCTCGCCGAGCTTCTCAACCGTGGCGTCGTAGAGCGAGGTCAACTGTGCGATGGCAATAGAGCGGGCGTTCTCAAAGCGCGCTACTTCCGCTTCGACATCGTCAACCGTCTGCTTGACCGAAGGCGGCGCATTGCGCTGCAAAAACGAGATGCGGCCCATGGCGATACCGCGGCTGGCCGGATTGCCGCGCAGCACGAGGTGCCCTGAGCCCACTTCGCTTTCTAGGTTGCCGCTTGAGGCATTGGACTCCACTTGCGCTTGTGCCTGCGAATTGGCCCAAGCGCTCTCATCGACAATCTCAGGGGGCTCAGGCGGAGCGCTCGGGTCGAGCTTACCGCGGTCTAATTGCTGCTCGACCTTGGCATCGGTGGTGTTATAGCTCAGGCCACTGATGGCATAGGCGCTAGCCGGAGGCTCCTTAGGGAGCTCAGGCTCTAAGGCGCTGTCGCTATTGGTGAGCGCGGAGGCTAAGGCGGCGACATTGGCGGCAGCATCGGCTGCTTGCTGGGCGGCGGCCGCCGCGACTTGGGCTGCGGTTTCGGCCTGCTGTAAGGTCTTGGCCACTACGGCATCATTCTGCCCGGCGCCGCTGTCCAAAGGCGCTGGGATAGCCGGGGCCGGGGGCAGCTCAGTGCTAACAGCTGCGGGCGCAGGGGACGAAACGGGGGCTGCAATCTGGTTTGCTTTGAGGTCGCTCAATTTTCGTTGTCCTTTGAGACGGCACGGGGTCAACCCTCTCATCTTAACTGAAATGGGGCGGGCGATGCTAAGGGCCGTGATGGTCAAAATGCCAAAGCTTGACCTAGAATCGCTTTTGTACAAACAAAGCACCGCAATGTGTCAGGCGCCGCCCCCCACGCCCGGCGCGGGCAGCGTAGCCGCAGCACGGGGGCGCTGGCGCGGGCATGCGATGAGCGTGCCGCGGCGGCGCGGAGCCTGCCGCAAAGTAGGGTGCAAAGTGCTAAAATTGGGCAAATTTTTGCGGGCGCAGCGCTGACTTCGTGTTTGGGCGCAGCCCTGACTTTCCTTGGGTGCTAGCACTTCCTACTTAGCACCTTGTGTTATAGGACTCCTTGGATCATGGAACAAGTTAAGACCCGTTTTGCGCCTTCGCCTACCGGCTACTTACATGTCGGTGGTGCCCGTACCGCTCTGTTCTCGTGGCTCTATGCCCGCCACTGCCACGGTACTTTCGTATTACGGATCGAAGATACCGATCGCGAGCGCTCGACGCAGCCTGCCATCGACGCCATCTTAGAGTCGATGCAATGGCTGAACTTAAACTGGGATGAGGGTCCTTACTACCAGACCAAGCGCTTTGACCGCTACAAGGAAGTGATCGACCAGTTGATCCGCGAAGGCAAGGCCTATAAGTGCTACTGCTCCAAGGAGCGCTTAGAGCAAATGCGCGCCGACCAGATGGCCCAAGGCTTAAAGCCACGCTACGACGGCCACTGCCGCGATGATCACAGCGAGCACAGCCCAGATGAGCCTTACGTTGTACGTTTCCGCAATCCTGATAGCGGCGTGGTCGCCTTCGATGACATGGTCAAGGGGCACTTAGAGTTCCAAAACAGCGAGCTTGATGACTTCATCATCCAGCGCTCCGACGGCACCCCAACTTACAACTTCTGCGTGGTCGTCGACGACTATGACATGGGCATCACCCACGTCATCCGCGGTGATGACCACGTCAACAATACCCCACGTCAGATCAACCTCTATCGCGCCTTAGGGGCCAAGGAGCCAACCTTCGGCCACGTCGCCATGATCTTAGGTGATGACGGCAACAAGCTCTCCAAGCGCCACGGTGCGGTCTCGGTGATGCAGTACCGCGAAGACGGCTATCTGCCAGAGGCGCTGCTCAACTACTTGGTACGCTTAGGCTGGAGCCACGGCGATCAAGAGATCTTCTCGGTCCAAGAGATGATCGAGCTCTTCACCCCAGAGCAGATCAACAAATCGGCTTCGAGCTTTAACACCAAGAAGCTCGAGTGGCTCAACGCCCACTACATGAAGACCCTGCCGCGCGCTGAGGTCGCCGCTGAGCTTAAGTGGCACTTAGCCCGCATCGGCATCGATACCGACAAGGTCGAGGGCCCAAACTTAGAGCTGGTGGTACAAAACTACTGTGAGCGTACCCACACCTTAAAGGAAATGGCCGAGAAGGTGCGCTGCTACTTTGAAGACCTTGGCGGTTATGACCCAGCTGGTGTCAAGAAGTGGATTAAGGACGGCTCGGTGGCCATCTTACAAGACAGCTTAGCGGTCTTAAAGGAGCTCTCCACGTGGGATGCTGCCGCCATCGATCAGGCCTTAGAAGGCGTTGCCCATAAGCATGAGGTCGGTATGGGTAAGGTCGGCCAGCCGCTGCGTCTTGCCATGACCGGCACCCCAACCTCCCCGGGCATCGGTGACACCATGGTCTTAGTTGGCCGTGAGCGCTGTTTTAAGCGCATCGAGGACGCGATCGCCGCCTTCTCGCAGCAATAGTGCGCTAAGAGCGCGTCGAGCGCGCTGCGTGATCGCGTCGAGCGCGCTGCGTGAGCGCGCGCCGCGCAAGCGCGTTCCGCGTGCGCTTAACCTCAAGAGCCCCCAATGGTGCCGCGGTCTGCGGCAAGTTGCGGGGCTTTTTGTTGCTAGCTACAACGCTAGATATGACAGGTAAGGGGACGGTTGAGCGGTGGGGGGCGGGATTTGGGCGTAGAGAAGCAGGCTCGCTTGTATGGTAAGAGAGCCTGCTAGATACTAAAATGCTCAAACGTGGCCATTATATGTCAAAACTGGCCCCACGGCATTTGGGCTGATGCAAATGCACGTCAGCTCACAAAATTTCTGCCATTCAAGTTGCATCTAGCAGCGGCATCTGCACGAGCTGCAGCTGGCCATGGGCTGGAGCCCAAGATGCAACAAGGGAGCGTCAGCTCCCTTGTTTTTGGGGGTGATACCCCCTGAGTCTCAGTTAGACGGCGGCGGTGGCTGCCTTGGCAGCTGCCACCAATGTGGTGGTTACCACCACTTTGGCTTGGCCAGCGCTTCCTTGTAGAGATCTTCGTACTTCTTGCACGACTCGTCCCAATTGAAGCGGACGCGCATGGCGTTTTGGCGGATGCGCTGCATCTCAACTGGATCTTCGAGGTAGAAGATCAAGGTACGACGCAAGCAGCTCAAGAGCTCCTCGGGATTTGGATCCCAGAAGATGAAG
Source organism: uncultured Anaerobiospirillum sp. (assembly GCA_944389615.1). Classification (GTDB taxonomy): domain Bacteria; phylum Pseudomonadota; class Gammaproteobacteria; order Enterobacterales; family Succinivibrionaceae; genus Anaerobiospirillum. The sequence continues at coordinate 56,615 of CALXNA010000015.1, forward strand.
CCGTTGCCTTGCTCGTGGTTGTCGTCGTAGTTGGTGACGGTGTCACGCAGACCGCCGACGCCACGAACGATTGGCAGCGTGCCGTAGGCCAAGGAATACATCTGATTTAAGCCGCATGGCTCAAAGATCGATGGCATCAAGAAGAAGTCTGAGGCCGCCTCGATCTGGTGGGCCAGCGCATTGTCGTAGACCGAGCGGAAGATCATCTTGTCTGGGTGACGCGCGGCAATCTCGTGCATCTGCTTCTCAAGATTTGGATCGCCCGTGCCCTCGATGATGATCTGAACGCGGTGGCGCAGGAACTGCTCTAAGATTGGGATTAAGATGCCCACGCCCTTTTGGTCGGTCAAGCGTGCGACCATACCGTAGATTGGGTCATCGCACATCGGCAGGCCCAGATCCTTTTGCAAGAGGTACTTGCCTAAGATCTTCTCTTCTAAGGTAGTGATGTCGTACTGGATCTTCAGGTACTTGTCGGTGGACGGATCCCAGTCGGTGTAATCGCAGCCGTTGATGATGCCCACTAAGTCGGCGGCACGGCTTTGGAAGTTGACCGTCATGCCATGGCCACCTAAGTAGGTGGTCAGCTCGTTGGCATAGCCCGGCGAGACCGCGGTGATCTTGTCGGCGTAGAAGACGCCGCACTTTAAGAAGTTGATGTAGGTGCCCTGTGAGATCATGTCGTTATAGACTTGGCAGATCTCCGGGATCATGTAGATTTGGCTGCGATCAAAGACGCCTTGGAAGGCGCCATTGTGTACGGTGATGATGGAGCGGGTCTTGTCAAAGAACTTGTCCCCACCGTACTTGATGCGCAGGATCATTGGGGTTAAACCAGCGTGCCAGTCATTGCAGTGGACAATGTCTGGGCAGAAGTTCATGGCCTTGCACGCATCCAGCGCAGCTGCGGCTAAGAAGCCATAACGCTCACCATTATCCCAGTACGCTTGGTTGTTATCGCCATAGATCGAGGTACGGTTGTAGTAACGCGGGCACTCTAAGAGCCAGACTTCGAGGTCGTTGGCGATCTTGGTGCTGCGAATGGTGTAGTCGATCTGGCGGTCGGTGCCCGGATTGAGGCTCGAATGGCCAATGACAGGGAAGTTCTCAACTCCCTTGATGATGCTATAGCAAGGCATGATCACGCGGACATCATGACCATTAGCCTTAAGATGAGCAGGCAGAGCCTTGGCCACGTCAGACAAACCACCAGTCTTGATGATGTCTGCAACCTCGGACGAGATAAATATGATGTTCAAAAACTTTTACCTTCAGCTAAAGCGCTCAAGCCTTCTAGGCTCAAGGGCTGACTGACTAACCCCAGTCCGTGACCGGCTGCCTTAGGGCAGCACGCCACGAAGTAGCATGGCTAACGGCGCTAAGTAAGCGAGAACTTACTTAGAACCCTCAGACCTCACCTCAGAAGATCAGCGTCGGCGGCATCAGAGCAGCGCAGGCTTCGTCTTCTGCTTGGTTGGTCAGGTGAAAACTTAAGAGCAAGGGCCCACGCTGGGCCAAGCCTCAGGCGTGCCAAAGGGCGCGTCTGAGTGCTTAGAGTACCGAAATTTCGCCCCAATGGGGGCATCTTGCATGAGCCAAGGCGGTAAAGCATGGCCTAGCTCACACTTTGGCGCCGCGGTGCCTCACGCCAGATTTTGTGGGGCGCCCGGGCGCGCTCAGGCCACCAAGGCGTGCCAAGGCACGCCTGCGGCATCGCCGCAGCCGCGGCCACAGCGGCCGCAGCCCACCATTAGAAGCCTAAGTGCATGCCCTTAGGGATGACGATGATGCCGCCCTTGGAGATCTGAGGGCCGCTCTTATCATCTGGGTTGATCAGCTTCATATCGGCCTCGTGGTCGTAGCCTAAGGTGAAGCCTGGGGCCAAGACCGTGTCACGGTCGATGATGGCACGGCGGATCTTGCAACCGGCGCCAATCTTGACGTCACCGATTAAGACCGACTCCTCAACCAAGGCACCGTCATCGGCCTCGCAACGGAAGCCCAAGACGCTCTTTTGAATGGTGGCGCCTTCGATGTTGCAACCTGCGGAGATCATCGACTGCGAAACGATGGACTTATTGTCCTTGGTATCGGAGAAGTGAGCTGGTGGAAGAGGTGGGTAGAAGGTGTGCAGGGCCCACTTGACGTTCATCAGCGAGAATGGAGCGTCTTCTTTTAACAGATCCATGTGGGCATCCCAGTAGGCATCGATGCTACCGACGTCGCGCCAGTAAACTTCCTTAGGCTCGCCCTCAATGACGTTGTTGGAGAGGTCGTAGACGTAGACGTTGCCGCGTGGGAACAGCTTTGGAATGATGTCCTTACCAAAGTCGTGCGAGGAGTTGTCATCTTCGGCATCAAGACGCAGCTCGTGGCTTAAGACGTCAGCCTTGAAGATGTAGTTACCCATCGAGACCAAGGAGTAGCCCGGATCGCCGGGGATCTCTTTTGGATGCTCTGGCTTCTCCTCAAAGCCGATCATACGGCCGGACTGATCGACCTCGATGACGCCGAAGGCCTTAGCGCATAAGGATGAAGGCAGGCGGATCGCTGCGACGGTTAAGCCCGCCTTATTGGCGTTGTGGTAATGGAGCATCTGGCGGATGTCCATCTTGTAGATGTGGTCTGAGCCGAAGACGCAGACATCGTCAGGGTATTGATCTTCGATGAAGGTCAAGTTTTGGTAAATGGCGTCAGCCGTACCGCGGTACCAGTCCTTGCCAGTACGCATTTGGGCTGGGATGGGGTCGATGAAGCAGCCCGGGATGCCCGAGACGGTCCAGCCATTCTTCAAGTGCATGTACAGGGACTGCGACTTGTACTGGGTGATGACGAACAGACGTAAGATGCCTGAGTTGACAAAGTTATTAAGTACGAAGTCGATTAGACGATAGCTACCGCCAAAAGGAACCGATGGTTTGGAACGGGATTTGGTCAGTGGCATTAATCGCGTGCCCTCGCCTCCGGCGAGGATCATGGCCATTACACCTGACATAACGATGTACCTCTTCTCAGCTCAGGGTTACCATACACTGCCCGGCGATGTGAGCGCTCAGGGCTAAGCTCGGCGCAGTGTCCTGTGCCCGCAAGCGCCGGTGCGCAAGGCAGGCATAGGCTAGGATACGCAAAATAGCCGCACGCGATTTTGATGCGAGGCGCACTTTTTACGATCGCGGCGCCCGATCGGACGGCCCTTTGTCCAAAAGTGTGTACCATTTCTCATTATGGCTAAAGCCCGACGGCGCCCACCGTGCGCTGCTTGCGCGGCCTTTCAGCCGCTGCGCAGCCCGCGCGCTGGGCGTAGCAGGCCGCGGCGGGCCGCTGTCCCCAACGTAGCTGGGAGCCCACAAGATAGTTTGTAAGGAGCAGGGAGTCTTAGGCGCTCCCACAGAGGGCGCTCCCTCAGGGCCCGCCATATTACGTCCGCGTGGTCAGACTCAGCGCTGCGGGTATCCCCCAAGGTCAGTTGAGGCTCTAAGGAGTAGGGCGCATCCAGCATGACCTCAGGGCCCGCCCCTTGGGCCTGTGATGTACAGCCGCTGCTATGCGCTACCTCAGCCTACGGGTATTCCCCAAGGTCAGTTGGGTCTCTAAGGTGGCGGCTGCGGCCTGCCGCAGGTAAGCGTGGCAGCGAGCCAGCACGCGCGCGGCGCGGCTTTATATTTAGGGTACAATCTGGCCCTAACTTGTCACAACGGGAAGTGTTCGTCATGTGGTCGTTTTGTAAGGGAGTGGCGCTGTGCGGCGCCGTGCTGGGGGCCTTGAGCCTGTCAGGCTGCCAAGATGTGGCCTTTGAGACTAATCTCAACCCAGAGAACTTTACGGAGTACTTTAAGCCTTCGACGGTCGAGGTTTATACCAACGAGAGTATCTTGCAGCATCGCTTTGAGTCGCTGGGCTTAGTGACGGGCCTTGCCTGCCAAGAGACCGAAGATGACTTCATTGCCCGTGAAAGCGAAGCGCGCACCGATGCCCGCCGTAAGGCCGCGGACATGGGCGCCAACGGCATTGTCTTTGGCAAGTGCATTCGCTTAGAGCAGACCGCCTCGTGTGCCGTCTCGGTCACCTGCTATGGCGAGGCCTTCAAAGTAGCCCAAGATAAGGCCCGTCAGTGACCGCCTTTACCATTGAGCCGATTGGGCGCATCCGCACGCCCTATGGTCAAAAGTTTGCGGTACCGCGCCAGCCGGGTCTTGCACCGGCGCGCTGCGAGATTGAGCTCTTCAAGCCTTACTGCGATCCCCAAGCCGTAGTAGGCCTTGAGGGCTTCTCGCATATCCACGTCATCTTTGTCTTCGACCAAGAAAAGGAGCAGGAGAGCTTCCGGCCGATGGTGCGGCCGCCGCGCCTTGGTGGCAACCAGCGCGTGGGGGTCTTCGCCTGCCGCTCGCCCAATCGCCCCAATCGCTTGGGCCTCTCGGTGCTCAAGCTCTGCGCCATCGAAAACCGCAACGGGCGCATCGTGCTCAAGGTCGAAGGCGCCGATATGGTCGATAACACGCCCATTATTGACATCAAGCCTTACATTCCATTTGTGGACGCCATTCCTGAGGCACAAGGTGGCTTTGCCACGCAGCCGCCACCGCAAAAGCAGGTGGTATACAGCGCCACGGCCCAAGTGCAGCTGAGCGAACCGCGCTTTGCGGCCTTAAGTGCCCAGCGTGCGCTGCTGAATAGCATCTTGGCCCAAGATCCGCGCCCCGCTTACAAGCTCAAGGAAGCCGACTCTAAGGACTACGCTGCGCTCATCATGGGCGTCAACGTGCACTTTAGCGTCTCAGGCGATACCATTACCGTCGAGCGCTTGGAGCTGAGCTAAGCGTGCGGGCAGGGGCGGGCGCTGGTCGGCGCAGGACGAGCGTCGGAGCGCGTCCGGGCGCCGGAACTCTGCCGAGCGCCGAAGCTCTGCCGGGCGCCGGAGCTCTGCCGAGCGCCGAAGCGCGGTTAGGCGAAATGTGAGCTGGCCCGCGCGCTGCGTTAATCGCGCGAAATCAGACCGGCGGAAGCTACCGCGGCACTTGGCGGGCGCTATAATCTCCAGAGGATGTGTCTTGAGGCACGCACTGATTGGTAGGTTCGCGTATGAGCAAATACAAGCATCTTCTCTGGGATATCGATGGCACCTTGATCGATACCTACATGGCCAACATCGTCAGCATCATCGAGCTGCTTGATCGCTATCAGCCCGGCCATAACTACAAGGTTGAGGACTTAGCCTTCATCTTTGGCCTGCCAGGTAAGGATGCGTTGCGTGAGCTCAACGTGCCTGAGGACAGAATGCCGCAGCTGATGGAAGAGTGGGAAGGCTTGGTGCGCTCGCGCTGCGATATGTGCAAGGTCTTTGACGGGATCATCCCGGTTCTTGCCTTCTTAAAGGAGCAGGGCTACCACATGGCCTTAGTGACCTCGCGCACCCGTCAGGCCAATATGGGCGGGCCATTGGGCGGTTTCTTGCCTGAGCCGTTGGCTCCTTACATCGAGCGCTGCGTCTGCGCCGGTGATACTCCACGCCCCAAGCCTTTCCCTGATCCCTTCTTGCATTACATGGAGATCACGGGTGCCCGCCGCGAGGAGATGCTCTACATCGGCGATACCGCCACTGATTTGCAAGCGGCCAACAGCGCAGGCGTGGACTTTGCGCTGGCCTTATGGGGCTATCGGGGCAAGCAGTTTTTGCGCTGCGCCCACTATGTGCGCAGCCCGTGGGAAGTAGTCTCGGTGGTGACGGCCAAGGAGCCTGACCACAGCGTCGCAGGGCAGTTGCATCGCTGGGCGCGCGAGATCAACGCCATTGGCCAAAATGGCTTGGCCTACGTCCGGGATGTCTTTGACCAAGAGCGCTATGAGCGCCTGTGCGACTTGGCCGCTGAGATGGCCAGCTACTACATCGATGCGGACGTCAAGGTAATCCGTGAGCAGTGGGTGGTCGACGGCTATAAGACGCCGCAGGTGGACACGCGCGCGGCGATCTTCGATGAACAAGGGCGCATCTTGATGGTCAAGGAGAAGCGTACCGGTAAGTGGAATCTGCCGGGCGGCTGGTGCGATGAAAACCTCTCGATCGTGGCCAACACCTTAAAGGAGGTGCGCGAGGAGGCAAGCCTTGAGGCGAGCGCGCTCAAGCTGATTGCGGTGCATGATCGCAACCGCCACAACTCGCCTGACACCATCTGCGGCTGCCTGAAGGTCTTCATTGAGTGCGCGGCGGGCACAGGCTCCTTTACCGCCAACTCCGAGACGGCAGAGCGCCGCTTCTTTGCCCAAGACGAGATCGCGAGGCTGGATCTGCGCACCACGACCTGCAGCTTAGATCAGATCGCCATGTGCTTTGCCGCCCATAACGACCCGAACTGGCGCACCGTGATCGAATAGCGCTGCCGCCGCCGCGCACGTAGCACCGCAGCCAGCACGCAGCACAAGCTCCGCACGTCGCGGCGTAACGCACGTGGCACCGCAACTTGCATAGAACATCGCATGGATTTAGGAAGGAGGGCCTTTAGATGCGCTTTCTCGTTGATTTGCATACCCACACCATCGCCTGCCAACACGCTTATAGCACGATCAAGGAATACATCGAAGCGGCCGACGACCAAGGCATTGCCATGTTCGCCACTACCGATCACGGCCCTGACCTTGAGGACGGCTGCCACCGCTGGCATTTTGGCAACCTGCGTTCGCTGCCGCACATCATCGACAAGATCGCGCTACTGCGAGGGGCCGAGTGCAACATCAGAGCTGATGGCTCAGTCGATCTGCCTGACTACTTCTTAAAGCGCCTTGATATCGTGCTGGCAGGTTTCCATGAGTCCTTGCCGCCGACCACCGAGGCCGAGCACACTCAGATCCTGCTCAAGCTTATTGCGTCGGGGAGGGTCGACGTGCTCACGCACCTTGGCAACCCAACCTATCCGATTGACTACCGCGCGGTGCTCACCTGCGCTAAAGAGCACAATGTCGCTATCGAGCTCAATGGCTCTTCGGGTATCAACACGCGCCATGGTAGCCACCCGAACTGTGTCACCATCGCCAAGCTCGCCCATGAGCTGGGCAATGTGATTGCCTTAGGCTCGGACGCCCACAGCTGCTATCGCTTAGGCGACTTCCGCGAGATCGAGAGTGTCTTAGAGGAGGCGGGCATCGGCTATGAGAACATCATCAACACCAGCCCAACCAAGGTCTTGGACTTCTTAGAGAGCCGCGGCCATCAGCCTATTGAGTCGCTGCGCAGCTTCTTTACGCCGTTCTAACGGCGAGGCCGCAGCGTTCCGGCGCCGCTCTTGCAGCAGCTACGTGCCGACTTGCAGCAAAGAACGGCAAAGAGCCGCAAGAGGCTGCAAGGCCGTGTCCGGCGCTTGCATCTTGGCTGCAAGCTGCTGGCAGTTGCCGCACGCAAGTGCAAAGCGTCCGGCTGCGTGCAAGTGCAAAGCGCCCGTTGGCGCGCAAGTGCAAAGCGTTAGGTTGCGCGCAAGGTTAGCGCGGCGCTGCCGTTGCCAATAGTAAAAGGATCAACTCTGCGCAGGAGAGCCCGCCATGGAACTGCATCACTTCAAAGAGCATCTGCGTCTATGGCAGATGAATCAGCATTGCGCGCGCCGGATTGTGCGCAAACACAGCACCGAGCAATTTGGTGAGCTGACCTTTTGCACTGGTCAAGTTAAGTACTTAAAGGAGATCCAAGCGCTGCACCTGCGCCTATTTCGGGTGCCGATGCTCAATTGGCTGGTCTGGCTCTACCGCTTCCGCAGCCCGCAGCTTCTGTCACTGGTGCTCAACCAAGAAGGCAAGGTCGTAGGCTACGAATGCTTCATGATCAACGAGAGCGAGGTGAGCGCCAACATCCTCCACAGCGTCTATGTGGGCGTAGATGAGGCCTACCAAGGCAAGGGCGTGGCCACCGCGCTGCGCAGCTTCTCGGTACGCACCTACGATTTTGGCAATCTCTCGGCCTTATCGACTGTGGCCAGTGCCAACGACATCAAGGCGCTGCGCTGTGCCCAGAAGGCAGGCTATGCCATTGAAAAGGCCTCGCTCAAGCCACCGGGGCATTATCTGGTGCACCACCTGACTTTGGGCCGCTAATGCGCCCCAAGGGCGCGTCCACGGCGCCGCCTGCGCCGCTGTCAGCTGCGCGGGCGGGGCGCCCACTAAAAAAGCGCCCGTGGGCGCTTTTTTAGTCACGCAAAGCGTGAAGGTGGTGCTACTTGGCGACCTTCTTGAACTTCATGCGGTGCGGTTGGGCTTCCTCGCCTAACTCCTTCTTTTTCCAGGCTTCGTACTCGGTGTAGTTGCCCTCAAAGAAGCGTACCTTGCCCTCATCACCGTAGTCTAAGATGTGGGTGGCAATACGATCTAAGAACCAGCGATCGTGCGAGATCACCATGGCCGAGCCTGGGAACTCGAGCAGGGCGTTCTCTAAGGCACGCAAGGTCTCGACGTCTAAGTCGTTGGTTGGCTCGTCGAGCAGCAGTAAGTTGCCGCCAACTTGTAACAGCTTGGCCAGCTGCAGACGGCCGCGCTCACCACCGGAGAGGTCACCGACGCGCTTTTGTTGATCGGTGCTCTTGAAGTTGAAGCGCCCGATGTAGGCACGCGATGGGATCTCGTAGTTGCCAATGCGCAGGATGTCTTGGCCGTGCGCGATCTCCTCAAAGACGGTGTTGTCATCTTTCATGTCATCGCGGAACTGCTCGACATAAGCGGTCACAACGGTGTCGCCTAACTTAATCTCGCCAGAGTCAGGCTGCTCAAGGCCCGTAATCATGCGGAATAAGGTCGACTTACCGGCGCCGTTGGGGCCGATGATACCGACGATGGCACCCTTGGGCAGGGTAAAGGAGAGATCGTCGATCAGCACTTGGTCATCGTAGGCCTTGCACAGATTCTTGACTTCTAACACCGAGTCACCTAAACGTGGCCCCGGCGGAATATAGAGCTCGTTGGTCTCGTTACGACGCTGGTACTCAACCGAAGAGAGCTCCTCAAAGCGGTTCATACGAGCCTTGGACTTGGCTTGACGGCCGCGGGCACCGGAGCGTACCCACTCAAGCTCGCGCTCAATTGAGCGGCGGCGGGCGCTTTCGGTATTCTCCTCAATCTTGAGGCGTTGATCTTTTTGCTCCAGCCAGCTGGAGTAGTTGCCCTGCCACGGGATACCCTCGCCACGGTCTAACTCTAAGATCCAGCCTGCGACGTTGTCTAAGAAGTAGCGATCGTGGGTTACCGCGACTACGGTGCCTGGGTACTGATGCAGGAACTGCTCAAGCCAGTCGACCGACTCAGCATCTAAGTGGTTGGTCGGCTCGTCGAGCAAGAGCATATCAGGGCGCTCTAAGAGCAGGCGGCACAAGGCAACACGGCGGCGCTCACCACCGGAGAGTACCTTGATCTTGCGCTCAAAGTTCGGCAGACGCAGGGCATCGGCGGCACGCTCGATTTGGCTATCGAGGTTATGGCCATCATGGGCTTGGATGATTGCCTCCAGCTTGGCTTGTTCCTTGGCTAAGGCATCAAAGTCCGCGTTTTCATCTGCGTACTCAGCGTAGACCTCATCTAAGCGCTTTAAGGCGGCGGTCACTTCGCCGAAGGCCTCTTCGATGACCTCCTTGACGCTCTTTTCCGGATCGAGCTTTGGCTCCTGCGGCAGGTAGCCAATCTTGATGCCCGGTTGCGGCCGAGCTTCGCCTTCGTACTCTTGATCCACACCGGCCATGATCTTGATCAGGGTGGACTTACCCGCGCCATTTAAACCTAACACACCGATCTTTGCGCCCGGGAAAAAGGACAAAGAGATGTTGTTTAAGATTTGTCTCTTCGGTGGGACTACCTTGCCCACCCGATTCATAGTAAAGATGAATTGAGCCATGAAATCCTCGGCAAAAGAAGCTGCGGCAATTTTAGCAAGTTTAGGCCGCTAAAGCTATGAAAGTCAGGCCCTTTCCCGCCCGTAAACAAGCCCATCCCTGCCTGCGCGCAGGTCACAACGACCTAGGCGCAGCGCGCCCAACTGACGCGCGCTCAGAAGGCCACTTGCTTGCAGGCCCCAAGCTGCCCCGCTCCGGGCGAGTCGGCGCCGCAGCTGTCTGCGGCAGGGGCAGATCTTGCCGCGGGATCTTGGCATAGTCCTTGCGTTGTGGTGGGCCGTCAGGCTTCGCTCTGAAGCTGACTTAGAACTTGCAAGAGGGCTATAGGGGGCCCGATTGTGAGCCTGCTCTGAACCTGAGCCGTCTACTTAAGATGACCAGAATTTTTGTTTCGGGATGGCAGGTGCCTTCGCAAACTGGGCCTTGTCAGAGCATTGTGACTGAAGGGTTCGCGCCCGGTGGCTATGAGAGAAGCTGCCTAGCGGTACCTTTGGTATCAGAACTCAACAGTTGTAAAGCTCTCGACAAGAGGGCTAGAGCCGTACCTAAGAGGCCGCAAGGGACTTGTCCTGCGCGCAGTCTTCTTTAAGGGCGGCTCGACCTCCCCTAACCTGAGAGCACTTGGCCCTTGGGATCACCCACATTGGGAGTTTGAGCGATGTCATTATTCATCAATACCAACATCTCTTCGCTCACGGCTCAGCGCGCCGCCCAGCGAGCTAACGACAAGTTAGACGTCATCTTTGAGCGCTTAGCCTCGGGCAACCGGATTAACTCGGCCAAGGACGATGCTGCCGGTATTCAGGTGGCCAACAACCTGACCACCCAGTTAAACGGCTTGAATCAAGGTAATCGCAACGCTCAAGATGCGATTGCTTTTGCGCAGACGGTAGAAGGTGCCTTAGACGAAGTCACCAACATGCTCCAGCGCATCCGCACCTTAGCCATTCAGGCGGCCACGGCTACCACCACCGATAACGATCGTGGCGGTATCCAAGCCGAGGTCGATGCCCTAAACCAAGAGATCTGCCGTATCTCCGAGGAGACGACCTTCGCCGGTGCCGACATGCTAAACGGCAATGCCAGCATCGTACGCTTCCAATGCGGCCCAGATCCTTCGTCGATCATCGAGTTTGACTTAAGTAACCCATTCGACGTTGATGGCATCGCCGCCTTAGCTTCAGAGTTCCTGCCAGCTACCAACTTCTCGACTAACGCTAAGATTGTGGTTGATAACAAAACGTACACGGATGGCGATACCGTAGAAATTGATGGCAAGAAATACACTTTGCCAGGCGATATAAATAAGCTGTCTGACATGGGCTGGATCCAAGGCGCAGACGGCTCTTACCACCTGTTTAGTGATCTGTTTGAGAACTACTCTGACATCTCAAACATCAGCTTAACCTCAGCCGAGAACGCGGAGCTGGTCTTAGGCGGCATCGACTACATGATCACCGCCATCGATCGCACTCGTGCCGATCTGGGCGCGATGCAGAATCGCTTAGAGTCGACGGTACGCAACCAAGAGTCGATCAAGGAGAATGTCATGGATTCGCGCTCGCGCATCCAAGACACGGATTTTGCTGAGGATACCGCTTCGTTGACGCAGCAGCAGATCATCCAGCAGGCCACGGCCACCATCTTAACGCAGGCCAACCAGCGCCCACAGATTGCGCTGTCCTTAATCAGCGGCAACTAAGCCAAACAAGCCAAGGCGCCCGGGCGTAGGCCCGAGCCGCCGCACAGGCTCGGTCAAACTCCTGTTTTGGGTCAGAAACCATCACCTCTTCGCGGGGCGATGGTTTTTTAGTGCCCGGCCTGCGGGTCGGGCGCCGCGGTGGGCGCCGCGGCGGGATCTGCAAAGCTACGCGCGGCCCAGAAACGCGAAAAGAGCCATACGGCTCTTCTCGGTGGGGTGGCAGCCGTGCTGCCTGAAATCTGGTGGAGGTGGTGGGATTTGAACCCACGTCCCTAAAGACTCTACCTTCAGTACTACATGCTTAGACATCTCTTTGATCTTAATACCAGCTGCGGAGAGTCACGCCACTGAGTATCCAGCTTGAAAGATTCTTTAATGCTTCCACCTCAAGCGGGGCTTCCACACGAGCTAGTGAGAAACTGACACCGGATTTGCTAGGCGACACTAGCAGGGCCTAACACCGATGGCTTTACGCAGGTTATTAAGCTGCTAAAGCGTAGTTTTCGTCGTTTGCGACTATTTTAATGGACTTTTAGCGAGGCAATCCGCCCTCGACATGCACCTCAGGCTCGGTAACTCCAGGTCGAATCCAGAATCACCCCCAAAGGTGCACCTAATCTACCACATCTGCGCGCCAGTTGCAAGCACTTAGTGCAACTTTTTTACTGGTCTTCGGGCACGGTGGCGGCAGGCACCTTGGGCGGCTTGAGCTGCGGTAGGCCTAAAGCCGGGTCAGGCGCGATATTACTTGGCGGAACCGTGCTCGGTGAAACGTCGCTGGGCGCGACATTGCTCGGTGCGACTTGGTCAGAGCCGACGTTGAGGTGCATGTCCTCAAAGTACTTGTGGCCTTCCTCGGCCTGCTTGTTTAAGAACTCAAGGCGCTGCTCTTGCTGGCGGTTGGCGAGGGCCTCGGCCTTGGCCACCTGCTCCATGCGCTGGTAGCGTGCAATCTCCATCTGGGCGTAGCGGTACTCAAGGTAGCCTGAAACGCCGGTGGTCAGGCACAGGTGATAGAGGTCATAGGCGCGCTTGTAGTCGCCCTCGTAGTCGGCTTGCTTGCCGAGATAGAAGTAGGCCTCGCACAGGCGCCGGGCGCGCTCTTCGTTATCAAGCGGCTTGGTGCGGATGGCCGCAATGACATCGCTCTCGTCGTTGTGGCCTAAGAAGAAGTCCAAGACCTCAAGGCCCCATGCCGTGTCTGCCTTGAGCTTGCTGCGGCGCTCTTGCAAGTGGCTTAAGGCGACATCGGGATCCATCACCTCGCGCTCTAAGAGGTAGATCCACAAGGAGCGGAACGGGTCGTCAGGATTCTTCTCGTAGAAAAATTCGAGGTCGGGGATGCCGAGCTTGGGGCGATTGCCATAGTACAGGGCGATGCCGCGGTTGAAGTGCGCGTACTCATCGTCCGGGCTTAACTCCAAGACCGCATCGTAGGCATCGTAGGCCTCGGCAAAGCGCTCGGCGCCGGTTAGGTATATGCCGAGGAAGTTGTAGGCCGGAGCGTAGTCAGGCACTTCCACTAATGCGCTCATAAACATTGAGCGGGCCATTGCCTCAAGGCCTAAGCGGTCGTAGATGATGCCCAGCTGATAGAAGATCTGCGCGCGCTGCTCGGCGGTGGCGGCCGGGTCAGAGAGGAGCTTGGTTAGGTAGGTCAGCATGACCTGACTCTCTTCGCGCTCCTTGTTGTTAGGCGTGACCAACAAGATCTCGTCTTGGTCGATCGAGAAGGTCGAGTTCAGGGGTGGGTCAAACTCCAGCGCCACATTAGAGTCGCTACGGGCAGGGTGCTGATTTAAGCTACAGCCTGAGATCAGCGCTGCGCCGATGACGGTCGTAGCTAATACTCCCAGCGGGGTACCCCTTAGTCTACCCCATGAAATGATCTGAGCCATACTCTAAACCCCGGTGCGCCAAAACCCAAGCTAAATCCCACGCTCACAGCCTAGCCCCGCAGCAGGCGCCACACCAAGTAGCCGCTGCTCAGCCGCGTCGCACGCAAACGCCGCGCCATGCTCCTCCATGGAGCAGTCGCCACTGTAGCAAACTTAGTTTAGGCGCGACTTAGCGTGCCACCAAGGGGCACGCGCGCCCGTGGCTGCGCGCTGCGGTCGTGCGCTGTGGCCGTGCCCTGCGGTCAGGCCTTCCGTAGGATTGTAGCAACAAAAGATAGGGCATCTCAATGCAGGCGGCTGCTGCTGAGGGGCCTGCTTGAAGGCAGATGATGTTGCAGCAGGGGAGATTGTTGTTAGAGCCGAGGACTTTATCCAGTCTTCGCTTGTCAACCCATTGGCCAATCCTTATTCCTTGATGTTCCAGACGGGCTATCTTACGCTCAGCCAACCGTTCTCTACGGACGGGGAAGAGCATCTGATCTGCCCTAATCAGGAGATCAGATTGGCCTTTGGCAAGTTGATGGCTCGACGCATGTTCAATGTAAGTCAGTAATATACGCCCGACTTCGTTAAGCGCTCTATTGAAGCCTTGTCCAGCCTTGATTCTGATCGGCTTCTTCGGCACCTTCAAGATCTCTTTAGCGAAGAGCCTTTTGTGCGCTATGCTATTACCAGTGAAAGCACGGTCGCAACATTGATTAACATTCACTTGATTACCCTAGGCTATAAGCCTCGCCGAGAAGTGGTTAACGCCAAGGGCTGGGCTGATTGTGTGTTCGATATGCCAGAGTTCGAGCTCACAGTTGTCTTTGAATACAAGTATGAGATGAGTGAAAGTCCTAAGGTGCTGGACGGCGATCTTGAGGCGGCTGTTAATCAGATCAAGAAGCGCGATTATGGAAATGGTGCCCTAAGTCAGCGCAGGTTAGTGCGCTTTGGTCTGGTGTTCTGCGGGCACAAGAATGTGCGCAATATAGTACGGATCAGCAAGCCTGACATTATCATTAAGTACAAGAAGAGCGACGACAAAGTCAAGCTTGTCTAACCTACTAAGGTTGGAGAGATCGCGGGCGCGGCAGCGCTTTAGGCTAAGAAGTCTTCGCGGATTGGGGTGAAGATGTCGATGAGGGTACCGGCCTCAAGGCAGGTGCAACCGTGCACGACGTTGGGGTTCTTGTGCAGGCTATCACCCGGGCCGACCTCGTGCTGTTCAGCGCCGATGGTGAACAAGAAGCGCCCGGATTGGACAAAGGTCGTCTGCTCGTGCGGATGGCTGTGTAGTGCGCCGACCGCGCCCTTTTCAAAGTCGTTTTGTACGATCATCATGCCACCTTCGTGGCCTAAGACCTTGCGGACGACGCCTTGGCCGTTGTCGTAGACCGATTCAGGCTTCTGAGCAAAAAAGAACATGATTCCTCCTTAAGTTGTAGGCCTCCGGTCACTCTCCTTGCGGCTTTGGGTTAGCGGCGCAGGGAGCTTGGTCGAGGCCTTCTGCATGTAGGCTAACTCTTGGCGCACAATGGCCAAGCGACGCTTGACCAAGAACATCTCATCGTGGGTGAAGTAATGCTGTGAGCCAAAGAGCATCATGACCTTCTTACGCTCGGAGTAGCCACTGAACTTGATGTAGGCATAATTGCTATCACCGACCTGATGCCATGAGGTATCGGCGTAGTACTGCTGGCGCGAGAGCTTGGCCATCAGGCGGTTGAGCTCGTCGATGTAGCCTGCCACTTGCGCAATGGCACTGCGCGGCGCTTCGATGCGCGGATAGCGCAGATCTAACAGCTGCCGGAGTTGGTCTTGTACCGTGTCATCAGTCAGATTGAGCAGCAGCATGATCGAGCTTAAGCGGCCGCGCTCATCGAAGTTGGCTTCGATTCGCTCAAAACCGATGACGGGCAGACACGCAGGCCCATGAATGGTCATGCCCGAGTTGGTCACAATGAAGTGGCAGGGCTGACTGTAGTCGCGTCCTGTCAACTTGAGGTGCTCAATGCGCGCATGCATGAAGCGCTGCCATGCTTGGTGGTATTCAGGGAGGGTGGCCTTGCCAATGAAGGCATAGCCTAAATCAAGCGGCATCACATGATGCTGGCGCATCTGCTCGTAAGCCGGGTCAAAGCCGGGATCGACGAGAATGGCCACGGTATCGCGCTCTTGAACCTGCTGCTCGTATTCCTTGCAGGCGGCGCACTTGGTGCTCTTAGTGGCTTGTAAGGCGGGATCCGCGTCCACTACCACAGCACTATTTGCGGCAGGTACGGCGGTGCTGACTGCAGCACTATCTGCAGCGCTGCCCGTGGCACTGTCTACGGCCGAGTCTGCGGCCAGAGCGCAGGGCGCAAGGAACAGCCCCAGCGCTATGAGGATGGCGCGCTTAATGGTCTTGATGTGAGCTTGCAAGTGTAAAAAGAAGGTCATTACCGTCCCCAGTCAAAACCTGCTCCTTAGACAGAGCTTCTCCGCGGCGTGATCAGTACCGGATGGTCTCAGGCGGGCGCTGATAGCAAATGACATACCGTTGGGGGATTGTTGCTGCAAAGTTGCAAGTATTCCCGGCGTCCTTGGCCTGAACTTCTCTTGATAATGCAATCCTTGCTGCATTATACCCTTTTTGGTGCAAAAAGTTGTAACTAGCAGCAAGGCCGCAGCCGCACGCCGCTGCGCTGGACAGCGCCTGACGTGCGACCTGAGGGGGCACCGGGCAAGCCCGTTAGCCCTTGGCGTTCCAGAGCTTGACCGGGTCGCAGCCTAAGACGCTCACAAACTTCTTCTCAGCGGCGGTTAGCTTGCGGTTGAGCTTGCCTTCAGGGGTAGCGCTGAGCGTAGCGAGGCTTAGGAGCATCAACGCGACGTTGTTATCAGGCAGCTGCAGCGGCGTGCGCTTGTGATGAGCCTGATAGGCGGCGACCTTGTGCTCGAGCGTTTCAGATAGCTCTTGGCTCAAGCAGGCCAGCAGGGCGCCGAGCTTAGGCCATGGGGTCAAGTACGGGGCGCTGCTCTGTGCGCTGCTTGGGGCATTGCCCGAGGCGCTGTTCGGAGCGCTGCTTGGGGCATTGCCCGAGGCGCTGCTTTGTGCGCTGTCAGTGCCCGAGGCGCTATCCGTGCTCTGGGCAGAGACCGGGGCGCTGCTCTGTGCGCTGTCGGTGCCCGAGGCGCTATCCGTGCTTTGGGCAGAGACCGGGGCGCTGCCTTGGTTAGGCGCGCTAACTGTGCATAGGGTCGCGACGCGCTGCTCTAACTGAGCGCGCTGAGCGCAGGCGTGCCAGACCAAGTCCTCAGGTAGGTCTTCGGTGGAAAGTACCGCCTTAAAGGAATGCACCGCGCAGTAGGTGTTGACGTTTTCGTTGAGCTCGGTGGTGTGGTCGCTGCAGCACTGGAACATCTGATCCTTAAGCGGCTGCCTGAGGCCGGGCTCAACGTACTGCATGACTGGCCCCACTTTCATACTCCGATGGAGCGCGCTCATCAGGTCGATCTGCGCCCGCTGGTATTGCTTGTTGACGTAATCGGTGCTGGTACTCATGATGCGCTGCAAGCGGTCGCACTGGGCGACATTGAAGTAGAGGTAGAGATACCAAGTTGGCGTACGCTCAGTCTCCTCAGCGTGTGGCGTCATGCCATAGAGGTCGTGCCAAGTGACTTGCAGCTTGAGCGCTTGTAGCTTCATGCCGTGATAGATCACGGTCGGGCTCTTCTTCTCGAGCGGAACGCGCTGCGTGATGAGCTGGCGAATCTTAGGGCTTAAGGCATTGACCTCCATGAGGAGGCGCTGGCCTTGCGCCTGCCACGTCTTAAGCTTGCTCAAGAGCAGGGAGTAAGGCAAATCAGGGCGGGCCATGACCATGAGCGGAGCTGCCACTAAGAGCGGTGTGGCTACCGGTTGGGCGTCAGGGGCGAGTACGCCTTCTGGGCACAGGCTCAAACCTTGGGCGTAGAGCTGAGCGGCTGCGCTCGGCAGCTCACCTTCATACGGGGCGCAGTAGCACAAGGTGCCATCCTGCGGCACAGCGAGGGCGGCCAGCTGTAAGGTGTTCTGCGTCTGCGGTGGGGTGGTGAGCGTCGCAGCGATATTGGCCGCAAGGTGCGCCGCTTGGGCGTCGTACCGGGCTAAATCCTCCTCGCTGTTGAGCTCAGGATCAATGCCGCTCAGGAGCGAGAGCAAGAGCTCAGCGCTGCGCTGGGCGATGAGACGGCGCTTGGCGTGGGCCAAGGCCGGATCGTAAGGCGCGGCTAGGCGCACATCCAAAAGCAGCGGCGTGCTGGCAGTTTTAGGCGCCAGCGCGGCGTTGTGGGCGCGCCATAAGGCAGTGCTATCCACCTCGTTTAAGGCCTGCAGCTGCGTGGCCGTGACCGGGCCACTATAAGGCAGCGCATAGGAGGTGAGCACGTCATCTAAGGCCTCCAGCTTAAAGTTCGAGTTTAAGGCGGCGGCGATGATCAGTGTGCGCAGGAGCTCCGTCTGGAGCTCGGGGCTGAGTTCAGGGCTAGCAGGTTCACAGACCTCGGCCTTAGGCTTGGTCTTAGCTTTGGAGCTGGTCTTGCCTTTGGAACTGGCCTTGCACTCAGGGTGCGGCGTGAGCTCAGCGAGAGCTGCGGCAATCGGGTGCTGAGCTAACAAGCCTTGCAGGCTCAAGCTGGCGCCGACGCTCAGCTCAGGGAGCTGCGGTAGCGTCAGCATGGAGCTGAGCTCCCACGGCAGCTGCAGGAAGTTATAGCCCGTGCTTAAGATTGGGCCGAGTTGTGCGGTGAGTGGCTCCTTGAGCTCTGGGAATTGCGCGCAGATCTCTTCGACCAAGAGGGCGGTGAGATCGACCCCTTGCGGTACTAAGCAGCAGCACTCCGCGTCGCGCTCTACTTCGGCAGCGAGCGCATCTTGGTCACTTTCTTGGCCTAAGATGGCTTGGAGCTGCTGGTTTTGCTGTGCCCAGTGCTGCATTTGCTGCGTGCTTTCTTCTTTGCTCCAGGTGTTAGAGCTCTGCGCCTCAGTCTCGGGTTGCTTGCGTTGGCGCAAATTGTTGCGCTCCTTGATCTCTTGGGTGTCGACCTGGGTGGAAGCATGCTCCAGAATTGCGTTGAGGCGCGCCTTGTCGCGGCCGTTTAACTGCGTGCCGCCCGATTGCGCGCGAATGTCGTCGTAGGCGGCCTTGGCGAGGTCTTGGGGGGTGACTTCGGTGCCCTTAGGGACGACTAAGACGCCACCGGGGCGGTTGCTGATGCGATAGACGTCGACTTCGGCATACTCCGGGTGCTTTTCTAAAAAGCGCTCATTGAACTCGATCTTGCCGACGCCATTGGGCTGGTCGCCGTAGATGCGGCCAATGGTGATGGTGTTAAGGCGCGTGGAGTAGCCTGTGTTGGCGCTGACGCCGTATACACAGGTGCCCACCAAGTGGATGTAGTCCTTGCAATTGGGATTGTTGATGCGCAAGCGGCGCCGATTGGCAAAGAGGGCTGGGAACTGAGCTTTAAGCTTGGCACAATCAGGCGGGTTAGAAGACATGGAGCGCTCCCTACAATCTTCTCAGGTCAGACTGGTCGCAGTGGGCCACGGCGTCAGAGCGCAGGCTGCGCTGCAGGAGTGTAGTATTCGTGACTGCAGTCAACGATATACTAGGCTCAGTTTAGCAAATCACGGTGAGGAATGGTGCACCATGGGGCGCAAGTGAGACGCAAGTGAGACCTGAGTTTTTACAAAACACTGCTAAGTCCAATCACCCCAATTATAAATCACTTATTTACAAGCTTCTAGAAGAA
>CALXNA010000016.1 GCA_944389615.1 uncultured Anaerobiospirillum sp.
ATGTCTAAGCATCATCTCGGTATTGCCGCTTTCATCCCTACGCTTACGCATAGGGAATTTCGCGGCATTTAGTTAAAAGTAAGTCCAGCGGGCGATAGAAGCTCTCGCCTGCTACCACGATCAAGACGCTCAGGACGCCTACGCCCACGCTGCAACTGACGACTACTGCCAGAAAGGGCGAGTCCATCTGCCGCTTCAGATTGCCATTGGCGGCAGCTTGCAGCGGGATGATCCCACCTGCGATGAAGGCCAAAGCCAACCAAGTGAACATTGTGCTACCCTCCTTATACCCCAAAAGGGCATCCCCTTACTATGGCACGGGGTTTATCTATATGCAAACTCGCCCCGTCCTTGGGCGCAGGATACGTGAGGTGAGCGCGGCGAACCGCCGCGCCACGCAGATGGCGCGCTAGGCGCAGCTGCAACGCACACGGAGCGTGCGGGCGCTGAGGACGCGCAGCGTGTGCGCGCGAGCTGTGGTGCGGGCGCTCCGGTGCGCGAGCTGTGGTGCGGGCTATGGCGCGTGGGCTATGGCGCGCGGCGCAAGGTAAAGCGCGTGATCTCAGCCGGTACTAAGACGCGGCACGAGAAGCCCGACCAAATGCCGGTGCCGTTGGAGACGTAGAGCTTAGTGCGCGCGTTGACCTGATAGAGGCCTGAGACGTAGCCTAAGTTGAAGTGGGCGATGAGCGGCTGCAAAAAGAACATGGTACCGCCATGGGTGTGGCCGGTGAGCACTAAGTCGACCTCCGGGTTTTGCTCTATGATGGTCGGCTCGTGGGCGAGCAGAATCTTGACCACATCATCGCTGGCGCTGACATCGCTTAAGGCGTCAGTAACAAAGGAGGAAAGGTTCAGCGCCGCGCTGCCTGCCGCTACCCCCACTGCGGTTACATGGTCTGTCCAGTGGCTCGCGGCAGCTTCGGTGAAGGGATAAGGACGTACCGTCTTTAAAGCCTGAGCGACATCAGCGCCGTCAGCCCGGCCTAAGCCGTGGCGTGGGTCAGGCACCCCGGCGATGGCAAGGGGTACCTTGAGCAAGCGTACATGCTCGTTGTCTAAGAAGGTAATGCCTTGCGCTTCCCACGTCTTAAGCCAAGCGTCTGCGCCCGAGTAGTACTCGTGATTGCCCGTAACCGCGAGCACGCCGTAGGTGGCCTTGAGGTCGTTGAGCGGCAAGAACTCATCTTTGAGCTCAGAGACCCGGCCGTCGACCAAGTCGCCGGTGATGACCACCAAGTCAGGCTGCAGCTCATTGCTCGCGGCGACGACGCCTGCGAGGAAGTCGCGCTTGAGGATCGGGCCAATATGCAAGTCCGTCAGTTGCACCACGGTAAAGCCCTCAAGCTCCTCGGGCAGATCCTTGATCGCAATCTCCTGCTCGACGACGGCCGGTACTGAGAACTGGCTGATGGTGCCGCCAAAGCCTGCGATCAAGGATACCGCGGCAATGGCACCGTGCACTAAGAGCCGGGGCCGCCCTGCGCCGCGGCGGGCGTTGACGAAGATGGCGCCTTGCGTGGTGACGGCGGTGCTATGCAGCGCAGGATGCGTCGGCGTGCGCTTTAACTTGCGATAGAGCCAGCTGCCCAGCAAGATGAGGTCTTTGATGAGGGCCATCAGCACCATCAGCATCAGCGCCGAGTAGGCCGCTTCGAGCGCAACGATGAGGGACGGGGGCAGGTCGGGCATCAGCACCGAGCCAAAGTGCTCGTACACCACGTATTTGAGCCCGAAGGCGAGCACGATGGCGCCCAAGATGAGCTTGAGGCCGGTCTTAATCCTCAGGGGCCACACCAGTGAGACTAAGGCATAGATGACGAAGATCGCCGCGGAGATGTGCAGTACGCCCATGCTGACTCCTACCAAGATGAAACGAACCAAGCTGCCACACGGTGGCGTTGGTCAAATTATAGGGCAGAGCGCGGCGCGCTTCATTAGCCATTTGTCTTGCGCGTTTGTCTATTTTTCTCACGAAGGCGCTGCTCCGCCCGGCGCTGGGGCCTGCGCGACGGTCTGCGCGCAGGTGCGCGGTGTCCTGCGCTCAGGTGCGCGGTGGCCTGAGCGCCGACCGTGCAACCGGCCGCAAACGAGCGCAGGTGCGCGTGTTAAGGCATACGCCATGCTTGGCACAGTCTTTGGAACTAGTTCGATTTTGTTTTGTCAGCAATTGCTTAAGGGGCATAGCTATGGCCATGAGCCCATACTACGTGCAGTACTTGTTAACGCAAGGCGACCTCTTCGGGCGCATCTTGAGCTTTAATGCGGACTTTGCCGCCAAGCAGCGTACCTTACGCCAACAAGACCCCAGTACCATTACTGACAGTCTCTATCGCTTGCATCCGGAGCTGGCGCGCTTTCACGAAGAGCACAACATCTCCTATTACTTCGAGCGCCCGGTCGATCGTTATTGCCTGCTCAAAAACGACGAGCTCGACCGCCTCATCATCTATCTCGGTGCCTGTATCAGCGCCCAGCAGCTTGCGCGCATCACGGAGCAAAGCGAGCTTGACCAAGTCTACGAGGAGATTGGGCGCGAGGTCTACAACTTCGCCTTGGACTACGGCTACCTCATCAAGAACTTCGACTACGAGCCCAATCTCGCGGCCTTAAAGCAGGACTGCTCATATCTGGGCCTGTGCGCGCTCAAAGGCCTCAGCGTCCTGTTTAGCTCCCAAGAGCTCGGCGCCTACTTTACCGACAAGCTCATCGCCTACACCAAAGAGCGCAAACTCAACCCGAGTATCATCACGGCGCACACCCACGTCTTAAGCCCGGTCGATACGCCTGCGACCTTGATGAAGGCACCCGCCCCTGAGGTCATGAACACGCCGGTGCAATACGCCCCGATCGACGCGCATCCAGCGCGCAATCCAGCCCAAGCGCTAAGCACCAAGGACAAGGCCAAGGGCCTTGACGATCCGGTCATGAAGGGCCCGGCCCTGACCAACGCCGATTTGGCGCAGCGCCGCCTTGAGCTTGAGAGCAAGCGGCAAGGTAAGAAGGTCAACCCCACCCCCTTTGAGCACATCAAAGGCCCGACCTTTGGTGTCATCGGTGGTACCAAGGTCGTGGCCATGTCCGATGGCGTCAACGCCTACCTCATCGACAGCGACGAAGACCGCGCTCACATCGAGGCCACGCTCGCGCAGTACACCCCCGAGCAGCTGGAGGCCATGACTCATCATCAGCCCAAGCCAGATGAGGCGCCCAGCGCCGTGCTCTCTGCGCTCGAGGCGCAGCAGGCCAACCCACCGGCTGCCGCACCCACAGCTGAACCTACTGCGGAGTCTGCGCACGCCGCCGAGCCTGTTCCCGCGTCTGCTCCCGCCGCCGCGGCGCCTGCGGTCGAGCACGTGGCCGGGCCTGCGCCGCTTGATACTGCGCCGCTGGATTATGCCCAGACTGCCCTGTATGCCGGGATTAACACCAAGGAGCGCCGCGCCTTCCGCGCCGCTTCGCGGCGCCAGCACGAAGCCTTCAACGAGTTGGTAGCGCCGCCCGAGCGCACGCGCGAGGCCTTAGAGCACGAGACCTTGGTGACCTTGGACTTTAGCCCTAACCAAGTCTTGGAGCTGAGCACCCTGATCTTAGAGAGTCAGATCAACGAGTGCTGGTACGAGTACCTGCGCCCATAGTCAGCTCTGCGGTGCACTCAGGAGTGTGTACGGTCACCAAGGGGCAGGTGACGGCGTGCCTTTGCTAACTGTTACGGGCGGCTGTCGAGTTGGCGACAAGGTGTACCGTCTTGGGGGCGAGGGGGCGTCGGAAGTGGGTTGTCAGATAGCAGAGCTAAAGTGCAAACTAGATACAGTAAAAATCTTTTTCGTAGCGGTTGAACACAAGTGAACTTTACGCAAAAGTTGAGCTGCGTCATAGCTGAGAAGATGAGCTGCCCTGTGGACTAAATTACGTAACTAGGGGTGATAAAGGGCGCTGCGCCGGGCTTTAGCTCAGCTGTTACTTTGAGCTTATGGGGGCGCAGGCGCCGCAGGGATGGCTAGGGGCGCCTGCTGGGACGGTAGGCTTAGGTGGGGGGCACGGGCGCAACTTGCCAGTTGGCAAGTGAAAGCACATGGGGAGCCAATTGCGTCATTGCTCACGTCAGGCAGGTGGGGCGTTATTTTTGCGCTTGGCGCTGGGCTAGGTGCAACAGCGTGCTTTTTGAGCATGGGCGCGCGCGCCCTAAAGCACGGCCATCGGGGGTGGCCGGGGAGCAGCTTAGTGGCCTGCGCACTGAGCGCGCGGCCACCGGGGCAGTGCGGAGCAGGCGGCGCCTTGAGGTACCGTTTGTGGTTGGTAGTGTACCTATGATGAGGTGAGGGCGCATCGTGATTGGTGGGGTATGGGACGCTAGGGCCTAGCCGGGCGCGGGGATAATGTTTGTATCTATAGCAGCGCTCTAACCGCATGGCTATTAGTGTTGCGGTCAGTTGCTGCCTGTCATTTTTTTGCCTCACTGGCACACACTGTGCAAAGCCCAGACAGGTGAGTTGGAATTGCACCGAAAAGGCGCATTGAGCTCTAGTGACAGCAGGAGTCAGCAGGAGTCAACTGAGGGTAGCGGCAGCGCGAGCCCCATTTGACGTGCGCTCCACTGCGATGAGCAATTTTAGTGCATCTAGGTTGCATGCCCCCGGATACATATACCGCTTTGAGCTGCCTCAGCTCAAGACTGACTAAGCGCAAGGCCCCCGCCCAGCTTACGCAGTGAGACTGCGCCGAATCCACTTGAGGTAACCCTAGACCTGAAGTGGGGCGCGGGCAGGCCTTGTCACGGGCTGCCCTCTGCCGCAGAGGACAGCACGAGGCACGATGAGCTTGCCCTTGGGCATAACGATTAGGTTTGGACTGGACTTTAGCTCTATGCAGGATCGTAACAGGCTAAGAGACGAATTGATGCAGCAGGTCTACGGCCCTCACTTCGATGAGGCTAAGTCCGATGCCGAGGTCTTAAGCCTTATCAAAAACCTCGAGCAGGGGATGGCCCGGGATCAGGCCTTGAATGCTGACTTAAGCCCAGAGCAGATGGCGGCTTTGCTCGCGCGCGAAGAGTACGAGCGTGCCGCCTTAGAGACGGCCTTGACCTTCCCGTACCTCGACGATGCCGCCAAGGCTGAGGCCGTGCGCAAATACGGTGTCTTTGGCATTCAGCCCGAGCAATTTGAGGACGCTGCGGGTGATGATGCCGCAAGCGCAGATGCGCTCGAGGATGTGGACGATGAGGCGGTAAGCGCGGACGCTGCTGAGGACGAGGTAAGCGAAGACGAGGCTGATGAGGTCGAAGCTGGTGAGGCCATAGCGCCGGAGGCGGCGCCGCCCGAGCAGGGCACCTCGGGCTCGGTGCACTATCACAGTCCGTTTAGCTATGAGTTTTGGGAGCTCAAGAACGTCCAAGCGACCATGAACCTGCGCTCGATCTACAAGTCGCGCGGCGTGTCGCGTCGGCTTGCTAAGACCACGCCTGCGGCCAAGTATCGCGGATCGCGCTATGCCATGGCCCCCGAAGTCTTAGCCGATATCAAGGAGCTCAACAGCCGCGGCCTGTCGCTTGAGGATATCGCCACCCAAGTGCAGGCGCACTTTAAGATTCAGTGCTCGGTCAATCGCTTAAGCACGCTACTGCGCTATGGCCTGCGTGAGCTCAACGACTTTAACCAGCGCACGCTCAATCCCTGCTTTCCTTTGATCTATGTGGATGTCGTACCGCTGCGCATGCTCACCAGCGCCAATTTGCTGGTCGAGCACCCCTTCTTTTTCATGATGGGCTTAGACTTCAAAGGCGACAAAGAGCTGCTTAAGGTCTTCACTTTGCCTAAAGACTACCAAGAGCCGGGGGTGCAGGCGCAGATGTGGCAGCGCGCTCTGAGCGACCTCAAGGCGCGCGGTATGGTTGACCCCATTTACTTTGTGACCGGCGCGGTCACGGAGTTTGGGGAAGCGCTGCGTGAGGTCTACCCGCAGGCGATCTATCAGCGTAGCACTAACACCATCCTAAGCGAGGCTATCAGCCTGATTGGCCCGGGCGTTCCGGCCTCTGAGCTCAATGACTTTAGCAATAACTTCAGGAACTTGGCCTCGTGCAAGACCTTGCTTGAGTGCATGAAGCTCTTTGCTATCTATGAGCGCAGGTGGCAGGGCCGTTTGCCCGGTGCCGCTGCCGCCATCGAGTTCTTGCGCCGCAACTTCGTGTTCTTTGAGCAGTACTATGCGGCCGAGCCCGCGATCCGCGCCTCGATGCGCGCGACCAAGCCGCTTGATAACATCATCAACAACGTGCGCCGCGCCATCCGCAATGACCACAGCTATCTCTTCTGCGATGCACTCCACACGCTCTGCCGCGTGCTCGAAATCGAGCGCTACTACACCGTGACGCGCCGTCCGGTGCAGTGGCGCCGTGCGCTCAAAGCGATGCTCGATGATCCCTACACCAGTAAGATCATCGGCAAGTACTTAAGTCCCGATGATGTGCGCCTTTCCGAGCGCAGCGTCAAGCGCGACTTGGCCAACCTGCGCTCAGGTGCCCATAAGGTTGACTCAGCGGTGCTGCAAAGCGCCCTCGCTGAGCAAGAACGCTTAGAGCAGGAGCGTTTAGAGCAGGCCGCAGCCGCGGAGAGTGCGGTGCCTGACGCTCCAGCGAGCGCCGCACCCGACGCGCCTGAGAGTGCCGAGCGCGTAGAGCGAGCAGCTGCGGACGCTCCTGAGGGCACTGCTCCGGCGGAGCCTCACTCTGAGGAGTAGGGCGTGCCCTAGGTTGGAGCGCTGGTTGGTGCTATGGTTTTGCTGCCATCGCTGCGCGGGCTGGGCAGATGGCGGGCCTAATTCGGCCTGCCCTAAAATGAGAACTTTGTTGCAAAACACGCTGTAAGCTTTGCACCGCTTTGCATTACGTTTGCTTAGGCCGCGCTGCTTGTGGTAAGGTTAACATGCACTACTAAGTGATTGCGGGCAAAGGCGCTGCCGGTTGACCGGAAGTGCCTGCGTCCAGAGGGATAGAACTTCACTTAGCTTACCTTGAGCCAACGAACCATGGACTGAGTGCTTTAACGGAAGGGATAGCCATTAAAGCAGCAGGAGCTTCGCTCTTGTGTCACGGCAAGCATTCATTAACTTACGCCTGTAGTGCGGGGTAATGTAGTGCGCGGCTCAAGGTGGTGCCTTCGGTACAGGTGGTGTATTCGTACCGCTAGGCTTGCTCAGGCAAGTCTCCGCTTACTTGAAGCTAGCTTAGGCTAGCTTTTCTTGTTTTTGGCCACTAGCGGTAGGCTCCACTGGGCCCTAAAAACAGGCATTAGGAAGGGTTTTGAGGTTGGTTATGGCCACTAATACACAGATTGCACGAGAACTGGGAATCTCGGTGGCTACTGTTTCGCGGGCCTTAACCCGACCTGAAATGGTGGCGGCCGATACGCGCGAGCGCATCTTGGCTAAAGCCCGAGCCTTAGGACTCAAGCCCGAAGTGAAGGGCAAGCTGCCCAGTGCCGACAAGCTCCTCGGCGTTATCATCGCCGATCTCAATAATCCCTTCTCGGCGGGGATCTTAAACGCAGTCAGTGAGCGCGCGCGCGAAGACGATGTCCATGTCATCTTGGGGGTGAGCAACGAGAGCGCGGTGGTCGAGCGCAAGCTCCTCTCGGACTTCAACCACTACGACTTGATGGGCCTCATTGCCATGCCGGTGGGGGCGCCCTTGACGGTCAATCTCAATTGCCGCAATGTGGTCACGGTCGATCGCCCGTGGGAGGATAAGGATTACAAGTGCGCCTTGCTCGATAACGCCAAGGCCGTAGCCCTTGCCTACGAGCACTTAACGGCGCGCGGCCACGAGCACATTGCCTTCTTGTCGGGCAAGTCCATCCTCTACACCTTCCGCGAGCGCCTGCAGGCGGCCCGCGCCTATGGCCTTGAGTGCTTTGAGCTTGACGCCTTAGAGTACAGCGAGCTCTACAACCAAGCGATCATGCGCGCCGACATTCTGCTCAAGCGCCCGCAGGAGCGGCCGACCGCCATCATCACCGCCAACAACGCCATCACCTCGGGCGTGGTCTATGCGCTCACCCAGCGCAACGTCTTGATGCCGCAGGACATGGCCTTAGTCTCGATCGGCGACCCCGATTGGTGCCGCTTTTTCCCTGCCCCGATCACCGCGGTCAAGCTCCCGGACATGGAGCTGGGCTACTGCGCCTACGATATGTTAAAGCGCGCCGATCCGCGCGTGCAGTTGATCGAGCCGAGCCTTGAGATCCGCTCGTCGAGCTAAAGATCTGCTCGTCAAGCTAAGCGGCAAGATCCATCTTTTGGATTATGCACCGTTTAAGCGCATGACACCCGGGGTATCGTGCTTTTGCCGTTATAATCGCGCCATCGCATTATCTGAGAGGTCGCGGAGTCTTGCTCTACGCCTGAGGCCACAGGCGTAAGGGCCGTTATCAGTTCGAGCACCTTGCTCTGCGTCCCTGAGGTCATGCCCCCTCCTGCCCAGCTCATTGCGCGCGTAGCGCTCGGCCAAACTGAGTTTGGGGTGAGGAGCAATCAGGATGGCCGCAAGTCCGCGATTTTAGCCGCGCGGCCCGAGCCGTGCAAGCTGGCGCGGAGCCTAAGCCATCCCATGTCTGTGGTAACAATGCTCAATGGCAAAGGATAACGTAACTGCACCTGATCTCACCGCAGCTCACGCTGCCCCACTAAACACCAACGAGGCCCAGCCTCAGGCGGCTTGCCGTCAACAAGATGCGGCCGCTAATGCTGCCACGGCTGACCATGGACCAGATGCTGCCTCCAGCATTGCACCTACCGTAGTGGAGCAGGTTACGACCAGCGATAAGATTGCGTGGAGCTCCATTATCATGCTGGGCATGCTCACCGCCTTCGGCCCGTTTTGTACTGACCTCTACCTCCCGGCCGTCCCGACCATTACGCGCGAGCTCAATACCGATGCCTCGACCATGCAGCTGACGCTGACCACGTCGTTTTTGGGCTTAGCCTTAGGTCAGCTCTTCATCGGCCCGCTGTCCGATGCCTTCGGACGCAAGCGGCCGCTCTATGCGAGCTTGATCATCTTCGCGCTCTCCTCAGCGGCCTGTGCCTACGCCCCTAACATCACCTTCCTTGTGATTGCGCGTCTGTTCCAAGGTATGGCCGGAGCCGGTGGCATTGTGCTCTCGCGTGCCATCGCCTGCGATATGTACCAAGGAGCGCGCCTGACCCAGTTTATGAGCTTGCTCATGACGGTCAACAGCTTAGCGCCGATCTTAGGCCCGATCGTTGGCTCGCTTATCACGACCTTCTTTGACTGGCCTGCCATGTTCTTGTTCTTGGCACTGTGGGGCGTGCTCTTGCTGCTCGGTTCCCTCAAGGCCGTGCCTGAGAGTCTGCCGCCGGTTAAGCGCTCGCCGCAGATTAGTGCCGCAATCATGGACATGCTCAAGGAGTTCACCAACGCCCGTTTCATGTGCTTGGCGCTTTCCTTGTCCTTTGTCCAAGGCTCCTTTTTCGGCTACTTGGCCTCCTCGCCCTTCATCTTCCAGACTATCTTTGGCTTAAGTCCACTTGCTTACTCCTTGGTCTTTGCCGCCAACGCCGCCTGCATTACGGTTGCGGCCAATGGCGCCGGCTTTATGGCCAAGCGCTTTAGCGAGCCCTTTGTGGTCAAGCTGGCCTTGGTCTGGCAGCTCATTGCGACGGCGGCCTTTGGCCTTGATGTGCTCTTAGAGCTACACAACATCGTGCTGGTAGGTCTGAGCTTGGCGATCTTCGTCGCCATGATGGGAGCAGCCCAAACTGCGGGCTTTGGCCCGGTCATGGGCTCGCGCTCCGGAGGCGCGGGCGCCGCCTCGGGCCTGTTTGGCGTGCTCACCTTTATCTTTGGCGCCATTGCCGCGCCGCTCGTGGGCCTGATGGGCGAGACCTCGATGTTGCCGCAGTTCTTGGTCATGGTGGTTTGCACCATTTGCGCGCTCATCCTGTTCCACTTCGGTCTCAAGCGCCACAACTTCTAAGAGCGCTCCGAACGGAGCCAATTCCGGACGGAGCTGACTCCGGACGGAGTTGTCCGCCATTTACGGAGTGGGGGCGCCTGCGCGCAAGTCAATTGGGCGCATTGTGTCGGGGCTTGAGGGCAAAGCGCGTTTTAGATCCAAAGCTGCCTTGTCGCAGCCCTGCGCCCGGACGCGGGCGCGCTACAATGGGGACAAACAGATGTTTTGAGCCCAACGCGGGCTTGCGGGCGCCAGCGGGGCTGCCGTCTTGAGCGGTAGGTGATGGTCACCGCAGCAGGGCAGCTCTCCCTCGTCCGCCCCCTTCCACTAAGGTGGAACCATCGCGCCTTAGGTGGAAGCCACTGGTCGCGCTGCGACCTGACGGGGACTCCCATTATGACTACTCAGGACAAAAGCTATGTAGCAAGTAAAGAACCTTCCACCCACCCAGCAGAGACCATTACTGCCCAAGACCGTATTGCTTGGGTCACGATCATCATGCTGGCGATGCTCGCCGCCTTCGGGCCCTTTTGTACCGATCTCTATCTCCCAGCCATCCCGCGCGAGCTTAACACCGACGCTGCGACCATGCAGCTGACCCTCACCACCTCCTTTTTGGGCCTTGCCTTAGGCCAACTCTTGATTGGCCCCATCTCCGATGCCTATGGGCGCAAACGCCCGCTCTATCTCAGCCTCATCGTCTTTGCGCTCTCCTCGGTGGCCTGCGCGGTTGCAAGCTCGATTAGTGCACTGATCGTGGCGCGCCTGTTCCAAGGCTTGGCCGGATCCGGTGGCATCATACTTTCCCGCGCCATCGCCTGTGACCTCTATAGCGGCGCGCGGCTGACCCAGTTCATGAGCCTGCTCATGACCATCAACAGCTTAGCGCCAATCTTAGGACCGATCGTCGGCTCGCTGATTGCCACGTACTTTGATGGGCCTGCGCTCTTTATCTTCCTTGCCTTATGGGGCGCCTTGCTCTTTAGTGCCACCTTTAAGGGCATTGACGAAACGCTGCCGCCGGAGCGGCGCACCGTGCAGATTAAGAGCGCCCTGTGCGATTTGGGCCGTGAGTGTACTAATCTGCCATTTATGTGCTGGGCCTTGGCTTTGGCCTTGATCTCAGGGGCGTTCTTTGGCTATTTGGCCGCCTCACCGTTTATCTTCCAAGAGATCTTCGGCCTGACCCCGCTGCAATACGCGCTGGTCTTTGCCCTCAATGCCCTGTGCATTACCTTAGGGGCCAATGCTGCCGCCTTGCTCGCGCGTCGACTGCCTGAGCGCAAGCTCACCCAAGGCGCTATCCTGATTCAGCTCTTAGCGCCAGTAGGACTAACAGCGGAGATAATGTTTGACCTTAACAACATCTACCTCGTGGGCGTCAGCCTAGCCCTCTTTGTGGCGATGAATGGCGCGGCTCAAAGCACCGGCTTTACCGAGGTGATGACTATGCGCCGCGGCGGCACCGGCGCAGCTACCGGCCTCTTTGGCGTGCTCGCCTTTTTGTTCGGCGCGCTCACCGCGCCGCTGGTCGGCCTGATGGGCGAAACTTCGCTTATTCCCTTGATGTTGGTGATGCTGTTCTGCAGCCTCAGTGCCTTCGTCTTGTGTCTGTTCGGTCGCGCGCCGTGATCGGAGCCCTGAGCTCAAACGGGCTCTCGCGGCTAGGGACGCAGCCCTTGGCCCTGATTGCGGCGGGCTCTCGCGGCTAGGGGCGCAGCCCTTGGCCCTGATTGCGGCGGGCTCTCGCGGCTAGGGGCGCAGCCCTTGGCCCTGATTGCAGCGGGCTCTCGCGGCTAGGGGCGCAGCCCTTGGCCCTGATTGTGGCGGGCTCTCGCGGCCGGGGGCGGGCGCCGGTATAATGGGCAGGCGCCTTGCTTAGCGCAAGTGCTGTGCGCCTGCTCCGCGTCTGCGGCGGGAGCGCCGTATCCGATTGTCAGAGGGAAATGTTGATGTCCGCTCATCCGTCTTATTGTTCACGCCTTGGTCGTAAGTTCGCCCCGCTCGCCTTAAGCGTGCTGACCTTATGGGGAGGTGTGAGCGCCGCCCAAGCTGCGCCCAGCGAGGTCTTTAATGCCGAGGAAAAAGCGGCCATTGAACAGATCGTGCGCGAGTACTTGGTCAGCCACCCGGAGATCTTGGTGGACACGGCCCGCGCCTTAGAGGAAGCGCAGCAGCAGATGCAGCAAGAGCTCATCACCACCGCCATTGATGAGCTGCGCGCCAATGACATGGTGCCCGTACGCGGCAACCGCGACGCCAAGCACTACTTAATCGAGTTCTATGACGTCAACTGCGGCTACTGCAAGGTGGTGCGCCCTTACACTCACCGCTTAGCTCAAGAAGAGGATGTTGCCATCTTCTACATCGAGTTCCCGATCCTCTCGGAGACCTCGGTGAAGGCCGCGGCCATTGGCTTGGCCTTGTATCAGCAAGATCCCCAAAAGTACTTTGATTACCAAGAGCAGGTCATGAGCTACCAAGGCAAGATTGACTCTGAGGAGCAGCTGCGCGTCTTCATCACCCAAGTCGGCGGTGACTACGATAAGATTGCCACCAAGGCCATGACCGACATCAAGATCCAGCGCGCACTGCGCGCCAATATGGCCTTAGGCCAGAACTTGGGCGTCCACGGTACCCCATACTTCATCTTAGATGGCGAAGTGATCCGCGGTGCCATCAAGGACTACTCGGTCTTCGCTGACATCATCAAGCGCCATCAGTAGTAGGCTTCAAGATGGACTGGTATATCGTATTGGCCTTGGCTGTACCTTTTCTCTTCGTCATTGGCGTGATCTACAACGCGCTCAAAGAGCAAAAGGTGCTTGAAGATGGTCAGCTCAAAAAGGTGCTCACCGAGCGCAAGGCCAAGGGCTTAGCGCCCGCCCCGGCAGACGATGATGACGACTACGGTCTGCCCGCGCGCCAAGACCTCAAGCGCGCTGCGCCGCCCAGCTCCGCGGCCGCTCCTGCGTCGGTTCCACCGCGCCATCAGCCGCTGGGCAACACTGAGGCCAAGAATGCCGCCTCGTACTTTGCGCAGTACTACCAAGCAGAGCAGAGTGCGCCCACAGAGTCTCCAGCTGCAGAGGCGGCTGAGTCCCAAACTGAAGAGGCGACAGCGCCAGAGCGTGCTGCAAAATAGTGCAAAGAGGGGGTCAAAAGCAGGGCAAATGCCGTCAAGCATGCGTGCGCGTGGTCACAAAGTGCGCACGGGGCGTAAGGCACGGGTCTTCAGGTGCACACTAAGCGCACGCTAAGTGTCAGCGCCTGATAGGCGCGCAGGTCTGACTGGGAAGTCTGCCTAACTTAGCTTGTTTGTTGGTTATTGACCCCCCAACGCCTTGGCCCATAGACGGAAAGCTCCGGGCTGTGAGGCGCAGCTGTGTTGCATGGCGTCGGGCGGGCAAGGAGCGTTTGATGAACGGCTCAGTCCTGTTTTGTATTTGCCTTGCTTACTTCGTCGTAGCGTACTTCGTCTACGGCGGATTTTTAGCGCGTGTGTTCAAAGTTGACCCGAAGCGTCCGACCCCGGCGCACACCCAATATGACGGGGTGGACTACGTACCAACCCCAGCTCCGGTGCTCTACGGACACCACTTTGCCTCCATTGCGGGCCCGGGCCCAATCGTGGGGCCAATCATGGCCGCCTACTTTGGCTTCCTGCCTGCGCTGATTTGGATCTTGGTTGGCTGCGTCTTCGTCGGCGCCTTCCACGACTTTGCCGCCTTGGTGATGTCGGTACGTAATCGCGGTCGCTCCATCTCCTTTATCATGGAGCGCCTGATGGGCTACACCGGCCGTCAGCTCTTCTTGATCTTCTGCATGGCCTGCTTGGTGCTGATTGTCGCCATCTTCTCCTTGATGATCGCCGGTATGTTTGTGCAGTTGCCGGAGGTGGCTGCTGCGAGCATCATGTTCATCGTGCTGGCCCCAATCTTTGCCTTCTGCACCATGCGCCTGAAGATGCGCTTAGCTCCAGCCTCGTTCATCTTCGTGCCGCTGGTCTTCTTCTGTGTCTACTTAGGCACCATCATCCCGATCGACTTGGTCGGCACCTTTGACATGGACGCAGGCTCGGCCACCCTGATTTGGCTTGGTGTCTTGGCCCTCTACATCTTTGGCGCCTCCGTCATCCCGGTTCAGTGGTTACTGCAGCCGCGTGACTACCTCAACAGCTACTTGCTCTACGGCATGTTAGCCTTAGGCATCGTCTCGATCTTGGCTTACAACCCAGAGATTAAGATGGCCGCCTTCAACGGTTGGGCCGCGGTCACCGCCGATGGCAATATGACCGACATGATCCCGGCGCTCTTCATCTTCATCGCCTGCGGTGCCTGCTCGGGCTTCCACTCCTTAGTCGCTTCGGGTACGACCTCCAAGCAGATCGACTCGGAAAAGGACATGGTCAAGATCGGCTACGGTGGCATGATCATGGAAGGCATTGTCGGCGTCATGGCCTTAGTTGCGGTAATGTCCTTTGACCCAGCCACCTTCATGGAAGTGGGCAAGAACCAGCCAATGGCCTTTGCGACCGCTATTGCCTCGTTCTCGACCGCAGTAGGCATCCCAGAGGTCTATGCCAAGGTCTTCATTTCGCTGGCCATCTCGGCCTTCATGATGACTTCGCTTGATACTGCCACCCGCTTAGGCCGTTTCATTTGGCAAGAGATCTTCTTACCACGTACCATCGACCACGATGGCAAGGAGATCGAAGTTGACGCCAAGACGGCTCGCGCTCAGTTAGCCCCATGGCGCCGTCACCTCACCAACACCTACACTGCCGCCATTATCGTGGTCGGGGCCTCGATCCTGATGGCCTTGTCCGGCAGCGCCGCCAGCATCTGGCCTATCTTCGGCGCCAGCAACCAACTGATGGCCGCCTTGACCTTCCTTGGCATCACCATCTACCTCTTGGTCAAAGGCTCCAAGTGGTACTTGGCCTTCGTCCCGATGGTCTTCATGATGGTCATGAGCCTGTGGGGCATCATCCAAGTCATCACCCAGCAGTGGGGCAAGAACATGGTCTTGGTAGTCGCAGGCTGCTTCCTCGTCGTCATGGCCGTGCTCATGATTGCCTTAGGCTTGTCGATCATCAGCCACCACTTACGCATCCACTTCAAGGGCGGCCAGCACACCACCGCCATCGAAGAGGCCTAAGCGAGGCTTAAGCCCAATCAAGGCTCAATCCTCACGGACACAGGGGCATCTCCCGCAAGGAAGATGCCCTTGCTGCAGCTAAGCGTAGCGACTTGGCAACAGGAGCGGGCGCAGTAGGGTGCAGCCTCTGTAGGTTCAGCGCCATGGCCGCGGTGAGGCTGCCCATGGGCGCAGACAACAAGGGCATCTGCCGCAAAGAAGATGCCCTTAAAGTAGAGTTGGCGACGGCCTAAACAAAGAGTTGCTGGAGCAGGCCCTTCTTGAGCTCGCTCCACTTCTCCAGCTCAGCCTTGGCCAAGGCAATCACCTCGTCGATGGCGCCGAGGCACTCAGCGATCTTGCGCTGCTCTTCGAGGGATGGTACATCAATCTTGGTTAGGGCAATGTTGGCTTTGCTAATAGCAGGTTGCTTGGTTCCCTGCATGTACGGACGTAGCTGGTCGTGGAAGGCGTCAGAGTTAATGTAGTAACCGAGGTACTTAGGGGCAAATTGGAGCTTTGGTCTACAAGCTATGGTATGCAGACCTGCGTATATGGTGCTTGAGCCTACATTGTATACTTCAACAGCTTTGCCCACGGTATCATCTTCTGCGGTATCTGCAATCACTACGTCTCCATCTTGAAGATGTTGCATGCGTGAGCAGTCAACATCAGATGCGATAAATGGGACATTATCCTTATTTAGATCAAGGACATTGCCTAAGATGGTGTGGATGTCGCCATAGTGGATGTTGTAGGCTGAGCCTGCTTCTTGGGTTAGCTTGGCCCGGGACAAGGTATTGTTACTGATGCCGCTGAATACCGTGTTGAAGTCCAGTCTATCCCATGCAGGGAAGGTCGATCCGTCATCGGCCTTGAAGCGCACCTCTTGGGCAAAGAGCTTTTGCGCTACGCCCGTCTTGTACCGCCCCCATGCCGCGACCGCGGCTTGCTGCAGGGCAATGACCTCGTCTACTGCGGAGAGCAGCCCGGCTATCTTGAGCTGCTCAGGCAGCGTCGGAAAAAAAGTTGTGATCTGCCCAAAATCTGTTGTGTTGATTGCTGGATAGTTGGAGCCCGTGCATCTGAGATTGACTTCTTCGTTAAACCCATCTTCAAAGAACAGTTGGTAGAGGAAGCTGTTGCAACCGTTGCGCATTCTCGCTTGGATGAAGCCAGTTGATGCAACAACCTGCTTGTCACGAGGATGAGTGAAGTGATAGTGCCCTTTGTTGTAGGGGCGTACGGATTGGAAAAAGACATCGTCAATCAGGGCGACTCTTTTGGCTCGGCTTGGCGCGTTTGACTTCTGGATAAGCTGAGGCTCCAGCCATTGACCGGAATCTACGTTGCTTAGATCCATGTAGTAGAACTCATCTGCTAAAGGGCCACTTTTTGGGTTCAGTTCGCATGCATCTTCTAATGACATCTGCTCCCAAGCAGGGAAGGCCGAGCCATCGTCGGCCTTAAATCGAAGTTTTGGAGTTGTCATGGTGCGGCCTCCTTTACAACCCTAGTTGAGCCAGCATGGCGTTGACTTGAGCTTCTGCCGCCTGCTTGGCTTGGGCGATGTCTTTGAGTTTGGAGCGTACAGCGGCGAGGTCTACCGCGGCTTCCTCCTCTAAGGTGTCGATGTAACGCGGTATGTTGAGGTTGAAGTCGTTAGCCGCGATTTCCTCCATGGAGGCGACATGGGCAAACTTGTCGACG
Organism: uncultured Anaerobiospirillum sp.; assembly: GCA_944389615.1. Taxonomy (GTDB): domain Bacteria; phylum Pseudomonadota; class Gammaproteobacteria; order Enterobacterales; family Succinivibrionaceae; genus Anaerobiospirillum. Next base: position 16,827 of record CALXNA010000016.1, read on the forward strand.
TCTTTGCGGTCGAGGTAGGCAGCGACAATCTTATCGATGTGCTCTTGCTCGAGGGTGTTTTGGTTCTTGCCCGGAGTGAACTCCCGGCTGGCGTCGATGAACAGAATGTTGTCTTGGTTAGCGCCGCGCTGAGCCTTGAGCACCAGTAAGCACACGGCGATAGAGGTGCCATGGAAGAGGTTAGGCGCGAGGCCGATGACTGCATCGAGACAGTTGCGCTTTTGAATGATGTATTTGCGGATGGTAGCCTCACCTTTGCCACGGAAGAGCACGCCGCTCGACAACAGCACCGCAATGCGCCCATCTTGCTCGTCCATGTGGTAGATCATGTGTTCAAGGAACAATAGATCAGCGTAGTCTTTAGGTGGATAATCGCCAGCCTCGCTATAGCGGGGGTCTTCTTTGAGGCCGGGCAGCTTAGGGTTGTACTTGAGCGAGTAGGGTGGATTGCAGACCTGTACAGTGAGCTTGCGGTCGCCGTAATGGTCTTCGGTGAGGGTGTCGCCGTTGTAGATGGTGAAGTCGTGGTATTTGACGCCATGCATTAGCATGTTCATGCGCGCGAGGTTGTAGGTGCTGGCATTGTTTTCTTGGCCATAGAAGTGGCCGACCTTGTGGGCACTTAAGTGCCTTTGCACTTCCAGTAGCATCGAGGCCGACCCGCAGGTGCAGTCGCCCACGCTCTTAGCCTCGCTCAGGCCAAGGGAGGCAAGCCGCGCCACCAATTGAGCAGGTCCAGTGGGGGTAAAGAACTCTCCGCTTTTCTTGCCTGCGTCTGATGCAAACAAGCCGATCAGATGCATGTAGGCCGTGCCCAAGATATCGAGCTTGGTGGCTGCAAGGTTGAGCTCCAGCTCTTTGATTCTGGTGATCACGGTGGCAATGAGCTGCGTGCGCTCATCAACGCTGCGGCCCAGATCATGGGCCTGCAGGTTCATGTCATCAAAGAGCCCGCGGAAGGTGGGCTCGGAGTCTTGCCCCAAGGTTGAATCAGTCAGCGCTTGGATGGCGTCTTCGTAGTCCTTGATGCTGAACTTGTCGTCGAGACTGGTCGGTTTTTGGATCTTTTGTACCAAGGTGCGAAAGAGGTGCTGTGGCTCGATCACGTAGCCTAGAGATTGGAGCGACCAATCGTGAACCATAGGCAGTAAGTCTGGGTCTGAGTAGGCCTCTTGGTAGGTGCGATGGTCGTTTACCAGCAGCTGCTCCATGTACTGTTCCGTGCGCTCCGACAGGTAGCGGTAGAAGATTGTGCCTAAGATGTAGTTCTTGAACTTCGAGGCATCCATGGTGCCGCGCAGGTCGTTTGCGATCTCCCAGAGCTTGCGGGCAAGAGTCTGGGCCTGGGCTTGGTAACTGTCAGACATGGGGGGATTACTCTCCTAAATCCTTGAAGCGGAAGGCGGTTTGTAAGATAAACTTGGCGATGGTCTTGGTCTTTTGGGTTGTTTGTATGAGCCCGTAGTGGTACGGCGCAGCTTGCAGCTGCGCGCGCAGGGCATCTTCCGGGATATGCCCGCTAAACTCATACTCTGCAAAGGCATCTGAGACGATGTCTGGTATCAGCCCTTCTTGGTCAGCAAAGGCGCGCAGTGCGCGTTCCTGCTCTGCGGCCTCAAACTGTTGGTAGGCCGTTTGTACTGAGAAGGTAGGTTCTAAGTGCGGGAAGATCGTGACCACAAAGGTCTCGATGAGATCGTTCTTGCGCCGCACCTCAGGGTTGTCACAGCGGGCTATGTCTTGGCGTAGCTCGGCGAGCTCCTGCTCTTGCTGGGCTTTGGTGTGGGTGCGTACCAGCTCGAGCAAGCGCAGAATGTAGGCGACGTTGATATGGTCGACGCTGACCAAGTCGATCTCATAGTCCACATCCAAGGGCACCTTGCTCTTCGGATCTTGTTGCTGTGCCTGCTGTTGCGCTTGGTTGTACAGGTCAACGTAGCGACTCTTATACTCGTGGTAGTCTTGTTGGCTTAAGCCACGGGCGGCGAGCTGCTGCCAAGCAAATTGGCTGAAGCTCATCAGGAGCCCCAAGGTGCGCGGCAGCTGCTTGAACGCTGCAACAAAGGCGCGCAGCTCATCCTCGCTTTCCATCTGGTCAACGCTGGACGGAGTAGGGGCGACGGCACGGAGCTGGGTGCTGTATTCGTACCATTGCTCAAGGAAGTGGTCATAGCCTTCGACCAAGTACTCGTTGGGGTCACCGTCCCCGGAAAAGAGCCGGAGTGCGTCGTCTTGAGCTGATTTGAGGTTGCGGTAGGTAACAATCTGCCCACATTGCTTGTTTTGGGTATAGACGCGGTTGGTGCGGCTATAAGCTTGGAGCAGTCCGTGCCAACATAGCGGTTTGTCGAGATACAGGGTGTTAAGAGGTTTGGCGTCAAACCCGGTGAGCATCATGTTAACGACTAAGAGCAGGTCGATCTGGGGCTTGGCGGTCTGCTTCATGCGGCTTGCGATGTCGTTGCGATAGCCGTCGAAGGTCTCGCTACTCCAGTTGGTGCCGAAAGTCGCGTTGTAGTCCTTGATGCAGCGGTCAAGCAGGTCTTGAGCTTGCTCTCTGGTGGTCTGGTCTGTCTTGTCATAATCTTCGTTGGCTTGGAAGCTGAAGATGGCGGCAATCCTCAATTGCTCCTCGGCCGGGCGTTGCGTATTGAGCTGTTGTAGCTGATCGTAGTAGCGGCCCAAGGTGGCGATGGTATCGATCGCAAACATAGCGGTGAAGCTGCGCTGCTGCGTCTTCTGGGCGTGATGCTCCATGATGTCGCGCGCTACGCGGGCGATGCGCTCGTCGTTATGGTAGAGGGCGTCACGATCTATGTTGTGAGCGTTGCAAAACCCGGTATCTTCGAGCTCCTCGGCACTATACGGCTGTTCGTCCGTCCCTAAGATAGTGCACTTGTGCTCAACCGAGAAGGGTAGGACGTTGTGATCGCGGATGGCGTCCTTGATCATGTAGCGGTGCAGACAAGGCTCAAGCTGCGGACCTGCATTGAAGACATCAGCCGTGGTGCGGTCTTTGCTCTTGTTCTGCTCGAAGATTGGCGTGCCGGTAAAGCCGAGGTAGAGCGCTCGTTTGAAGTGGCGCTTGATGTCGGCGTTCATCTTGCCAAATTGGCTGCGGTGGCACTCATCAATGATGAACACTATGCGCTGCTCTTTGAGTGGGGCCAATATGGGATGAAGCTCTTGGCTTCTGAGCGCGCAGGCGAGCTTTTGGATCGTAGTGACAATCAGCTTAGCCTGCGGCGCTTGCAGTTGGCGTACCAGTTGCCCGGTCGACTCCGTGCGGTCAACGCTATGGCGCTCAAAGGCGTTGTACTCGCTGACTGTTTGGTCATCAAGGTCGCTGCGGTCGACCAAGAAGATGATTTTGGCGATCTGCGGGCGACCAGCAAAGCTGCTTTCGTCGCGTAACAGCTGCGCCAGCTTAAAGGAGGTCAGCGTCTTGCCTGAGCCGGTGCACGCAAAGACGTAGCCGTTTTGCTGCTCTTGCAGAATACGCTTTTGCGCGGCCTTGACGGCATAAATCTGGTAAGGGCGCATCACCATGAGCGTAGGCCGCCCGTCGCCCGCGTGGTGTGTGCTTGGGATGATCATGAACTTCTGAATCAGCTCAACCAAGTGATCCCGGGCTAAGAAGTCCTGCGCAAAGGCGCCTAAGTCTTCGATACGCCTATTGTCCTCGTCGGTCCAGAAGAAGACTTGGCCTTTGGGGATGGGGTTGAAAGCATCTTGGCTCAAGCGGTTTTGGTTGCAGCAGTACTTGGTATGCACCCCATTGGAGATCACGAAGAGCTGGGTATAGGTGAACAGGCCCTTCATGGACTGTTTGCGATAGCGGTTGATTTGGGCCAAGGCTTGATCGAGCTCTACTCCCGGGCGCTTGAGCTCAATTGAGACCAAGGGCAGGCCATTGACCAAGATGGTGACGTCATAGCAATGGTTGCGCTCAACATCGTCTAACAAGCTTGCGCCCAGTACGCCGCGCTCCATCTTGAATTGGTTCATGACCTGAAAGATGTTGCGCTCAGGCTTAGGGGCGAGGAAGCGCATATAGACATCTTTGCCATTATCGAGGTTTAACACGTACTGGTCGCGCAGCAGCTTTGCTGCCTCATAGACATTGTCTTGTTGTAAATGGTTTAAGACCTTCTCAAATTCAGGGTCGGAAAAGCAAACGTCACCCTTCTGGGTGTCTAACTCGGCTTGGTTGAGTCGCGCCAGTTGCTTGCGGAAGTTGGCCGTGAGCTCTTCGTAGTTGGCAATGTTCACTTGCTCATAGCCTTGGGCTGCGAGCTGTGCGAGCAGTTGCTGCTCGATGACTTTCTCCGGGACTGCGTCCATGATGATGACCTCGCCGCAACGGGCTTCGACGTAAACAGAGAGTGAGAAGGGGCGGGCGCTGAGGCAGTGTCGTCACTGGCCTCCGTGCTCATTTAGGCACGCTATCCGCCTAAAGATTTCTATCAATCCTAGTGACACGTATAAAGTCTTTTTTTTTTTTTGCATAAAGTTGGGGTGGTCTAATTTTTAATTGTCTGTAAATGGCTTAAAATAGCCGTTTTGCATGGGGTGGGTGGCGTGGGTGTCTGACGTTCTTGTGGTGATGCTTCGTCTCGGCGCGTCCAACGCTGGTCTATGCGGGCTTCGGGTGGTGCTGCGTAGACGAAGAGCAGCGAGTGGCGTAGACGACTATGAGCCGGGCACTGCATTGTGTCGCTTGCTTGGTGAGCGGCCTCGGGTAAACGGTTGCGCTGTGATGGTCATGGTGATAGGTGGTGCAGTTGAAGTGAGGTGTGGCTGGCTCTTGACGGCATCGTGGTCGGGGCGTGGTGCTGCGTTCAGCTTACCTTGGTCATGTTCAGCGCATTGCAGTCAGTCTGGTCGAGGCGATAGCGCGTCAACGATTGGTCAGGCTGACCTTGGACTGCGTGCGGTGGGCGTGAGCTGCGGCGGAAGTCACAGCGTGGGCGGGTGTCGTGGTGGTGAAAAAATATTTCGTGCACGTCACAGAATTTAGAGAAATTTTTTACGATGTGGACGTGAGGTCATAAAATGGGGCCTGTGCCCAGTTCTGGGCGGAGAGTAGGGGAGATGCCATCATGCTGATTTTGCCGTTTGAGGGCGCAGAGCAAACGCTGCCGATTGACCATTATCTGTGGCAGGGCGTGGAACGCCCGGTGGCACGCGCGACCCTCGCGCTGCGCGCCGATGGCCTGCACTGCTGCTTTGAGGTCGAAGAGGCTGACCCGTACACCACGGTCTTCACCCAGCAAGAGCCCATGCTCATGGTCTGCCAAGACAGCGCGGTGGAGCTGTTCTTAGCCTTCGCCGATAGCGCTGACAATGCCAACTTCACGCCGCAGCTTGAGCACTGCCTCTACCTTAACATCGAGATCAACTCAGCCGGGATTTGCTATGCCAAGCATGGCCATAGCCGTAAGGGCCGCACAGCCTTCACGCCTGCGGAGATTGCCGCGCTGCAGATTAAGGCGACTAAGAGCGCCTCCTCGTGGTCGGTGTCCTTGGTGGTGCCGCGGGACTTTATCGCGCGCCTTGCCGGTTACGATGCCTTAAGCTCAGGCAACACCTTCGCGCTTAACCTCTACAAGATTTCCGAGACCAAGGAGCATGAGCACTATGTCGCCTATAACCCGGTGGATGTTCCCAACCCTAACTTCCACCTGCCGGAGTTCTTTGCTTTGACCAAGGTCGAGTAAGGTGCATCGCGTGACCTTGCACCGCGTGACTTGGTGCGGCGTGAATTGGCCACGCGCAGCATGGTTCCTCGGGTTTGGATGGGGCTTGAGCGTCAGCTGGACGCGGGACTTGTTGGGAATTGGTCTCATTTGGGCCTTGGGGTCGGGCTTGTTGCTCTGATTTGAGGCTACACTGGCCTTAAGTCTTGTGTTTACCTGTTGGGGTTCTTTGTTTGCGGCGCCGCCGCGGGATTGTGCTTTAGGTTTGTTTGGGGCGCGGTGTTGCTGGCAACACGGCGGCTCGGCCTTTGCGCCGGGCCTGCGCCCATGCCAATTGTGAGGAATGTTTATGCTGCTGTCACATGCCAACCTCTATACTAAGGATTTCCGCTTCGCTCCTGATAGCTCGGTGCAGGTGGATGGCGCCCGCATCGCTCAGGTCGTCGAAGGCGGCACGGCGGAGGTTGGCGCTGAGGAGGTAGTGGATTTACAGGGCCTGTCGCTGATTCCAGGCCTTGTAGACATCCACTTCCACGGCGCGGTCGGTCACGACCTGATGGAAGGCACCGAAGAGGCTTTGGACGCGATCTCCAAGTACGAGGCTTCCTCTGGTATCGTGGCCATTTGCCCAGCCACCATGACCATGTCCGAGGCGGCCATCACTAAGGCCTGCGCCAATGTCCGTGACTATCAGGTCAAGGACGACGGTGCCGATGTCGTCGGCATCAATATGGAAGGCCCATTTGTGTCGCCCAACAAGGTCGGTGCCCAGAACCCAGAGTTCGTGCACAAGCCAGATGTCGACTTTTTCCGCCGCTGCAACGCCGCGGCCGGCGGTAAGATCAAGCTGCTTGCGATCGCCCCAGAAGAGCCTAATGCTATCGACGTCATCCGTCTGTTGAATAAGGAAGTGCTCTCCTCGATCGCTCACACCTGCTGTAGCTACGATGTCGCCTGCCAAGCCATCGCCGCCGGTGCTACCCACTTAACCCACTGCTATAACGCTATGCCGGGTTTAGCTCACCGCGAGCCGGGCCCAATTGCTGCCATGGCTGATGCTCGTTGGGGCGAGGCGGAGATCATCTGTGACGGCATCCACATCCACCCAGCCGCGGTACGTGCAGCCTTCCGCATGTTAGGTGAGGAGCGCATGATCTTCATCTCCGACTCCATGATGGCGGTCGGCTTAGAGGACGGTACCTATGAGTTAGGCGGGCAGCCGGTTTACGTTAAGGGCCGCCTTGCTACCTTAAATTCGGGCACCATCGCAGGCTCCGCCACCAACCTCTATGATTGCATGGTCAACGCCTACAAGACGATGGGCCTGGCGCTCAACACCGTCATCCGTTGCGCCACCTACAACCCAGCCCGCTCGATCAAGGTCTTAGACGACTATGGCACCATCGAGCAAGGCAAGGTCGCCTCGATGCTGGTGGTTGACTCCGACCTCAATATCAAGGGCGTCCTGCTGCGCGGCAAGTGGCTCTATAAGAACTTCTAAGCCCGGCGTACGCACTTCATGCGCTGAGCGCGCACTCGCTGCGCGTCCTGTGCGCTGGGCGCGTCCTGCGCCCGCTTAACTGGCAAGCCTCCTAAGGAGAGATCTTTAGGGGGCTTGTCACTTTTGAGCCTTTGGGTACAATGAGGCCCGCTTTTTGGTCTTGGTAGTAGAGGGGGCTTGAGTGGGCACAGCAGTTCCAGCGCCGCAGGCTTTGGTGCTTGACGCGCAATTGGTGGAGGCGGGCGCGACCCTGCCTTTATCCCGCGTTTATTTGGCGCCGATGGAGGGCGTGTGTGACCCGCCGATGCGCCAAGTGATCACGCGCTATGGGCACTACGACGAGTGCTTTTCGGAGTTCATCAGAGTTACCGAGGAACCGGCTGCCTATAAGACACTGCTGCGCGAAGTGCCTGAACTTGAACACGGCGGCAAGACTGATTCGGGCTGCTTATGCCGTGTCCAGCTGTTAGGCGATAACCCAAACTCCCTTGCTATCTCGGCGCAGCGCGCGGTCGAGCTGGGCGCTACGAGCATCGACTTAAACTTTGGCTGCCCGTCGCGCTTTGTCCACCATGGCGGTTCGTTGCTACTTAAGGAGCCCGAGCTCATCCATGAGATCACGGCGCGGGTGCGTGACGCTTTGGCCCCGGAGATCTTCTTGTCGGTCAAATTCCGCTTGGGCGTCATGAGTGCCGAGGAAGTGGCGACTGTGGTCGCGGCGGTGGCGGTACCCGGCGTCAACGAGCTCATCATCCATGCGCGTACGCGCAAAGACCTCTATAAGGCCGAGGGTCTCAACTGGCCTGCCATCACCACCATTATGGACGATGAGAGCTCAGGCCTGTCCCATGGCATCCCGGTGGTCGCCAACGGTGACATCACAGATCGGGCTTCGTCGTGCCAGTGCCGCATGGTCACGCGCTGCTGGCGCCAAATGGTCGGACGCGCCGCCTTCGGCACGCCGAATATGCCGCAGGTACTGCACGGCACGGAAGAGGCCATGCCTTTGGCGGCAGTGCTCGATGTGGCTTGGGAGTTTGGCCTTGAGCTGCAAAAGTATGGCTGTCCGGAGAAGTCGGTTATGGATCGTCTAAAGCAGTTCTTGGGCTATGCCAACAAGTACCGCTTCAAGGACGTACTCAGCCCCTTCTTCTATACCTTCTGCCGCGCCCAGACCTTAGGTGAGGCACAGCAATTGCTTTCTGCCAAGAAGTTAGAGCTGGGAGCCGCAGGCTGATGCCTGAAGCTGAGGCCAAGGCTGGAGCTAGGGCTGAAGCCGCGGCGGCTTACGCCAGCTTTTGCCACGATGCGAGCGCCGTAGCAATGCCGGGGACGTGCAGCGCCAGAGCGGCAGCAGCGTGGTACACTCTAGCTTGGGCAGGCGGCGCCTGCTTAATACGTTCCGGGTGAGTTGGTACGAGGGAGAGATTATGGCTAGGGCTTGGCAGAAAATCGTGGCCACGGGTATCGGCGTGGCTGCTATGCTGACCTTAAGTGTCGCGCATGCGGCCTTAGAAGAGCAGGCCGTCAAGTTTAAGCGCCCGGCACCTCCGCCGGAGCTGCAGGCCAAGTACGACGCATATATGCGCAACATCGAGCCGGTCTATTACCCGCCGGTGCCCTTCGGCTGGCAAGTGGTGGTGGGCTCAGATAACTCGGTGAGCTACGTCCATTCCGATAAGGGTGAGGGCCCCGATCACGTCACCACAATTAAGATGCGCTACACCCGCAAGACGGCCAATATGGACGCCCAAACGTACATGCGCAACTACGCTTACACCCACTCGTGCAACAATCTGATCAAGCAGGGCACAGGCTTCTATACCGCCGACTGCCTTGATTCCAACACCTACGCCATCGTGATCGGCGAGGTCGACAACCTCTACATTGTTGAGCTCACCGGCGATTACAACAACGCCGCTCGTGCCATCATCGAAGGCTATATCAGCGCCATCATCACCGGTAAAAAGGTCTTTGCCGATCGCAACATCGGCAATATGCGCGACCGCGATGACAGCCTAACCCCGGCCCCAGAGCCCGAGTCCGAGCCAACCCCAGCTCCGGCTGAGGACAAGGCTCCAGCCGAAGATGCCGCTGCTGAGAACACCGAGGGCGAAGCCGCCGAGGAAGATGAAGGATTCTTCTCGTGGCTGCCGTTCTAAGGTTGCCCTTGGGCGAGTTGCCCTGATTAAGACCACCTTGGTGGGAGGCAGCCCGGATTGAGGCTGCCTTGGGGCTCTGAGCGTAAGTGCTTAGAGCCTTTTGTTATTGAGCGCCGAGCTTCTCGGTGAAGAAGTCAGCGACCACGTTGATCACTGGGGCTTGATTCCACATCGGGCCGCCATGCGGGGCGCCTTCGACGACCACGTAGTTGACGTCAACTCCGGCGGCCTTCATCTTCTCGTACATATGCGCGCTCTGCCATGGGCTGACCAAGGTGTCGGCGCTGCCATGCATCAAGAGCATCGGCGGGTCACTCGGGTCGACGTGGTTGATGGCACTGGCTTCATGTGCCAGCTTTTGATTGGCCCCGACGCTCGCGCCCGAGAAGGTGTTGAAGGCTGGGCCGTTTAAGAGCAGGGCCTCGGTGACGGCCGGGGACTGATGTACCGCGACAATGTCATCACTATAGCCTTCGCCGATGGAGAGCAGGTCAGAGATGCCGTAGATCGAGCAAACGGCTTGGACATCGGAGCTGACTTCGGTGTAGTCGCCGCGGTCGTACTTGGTTTCACCATTGGTGGTGCCAACGATTTGGGCCATATAGCCACCGGCCGAGTCACCGAAGATACCGATGCGGTTTGGGTCAATTCCTAAGTCTTGGGCATGGTAGCGCAGGTAGCGTACCGCGGCCTTGCCGTCCTCTAACAGGCTGGGGAATTGGTTGGGCACGACGCGATACTCAGCGGTGGCGACGACAAAGCCGCGCTCGGCCAAGGCGGTGCGGAAGAGGAAGTAGCGGTCGAGGTCAGCGCTGGTAAAGCCGCCCCCAGGGAAAAAGATTAAGGCAGGCTTGGGCTCAGCACTTTGTGGGATCAAGAGGTGCATCTTCAGCTGCACCAGCCCTTGGGCGGTGGCGTGCTGAGAGTAGATGACGCCGCTGCGCGCATTAATGGTCGGCAGTGTGACCTCCACGCCCGAGAGGACGGTGGCGCCGTCGCTATAGCCCATCAGCTGCTTTTGGGCGGCATTAGGTGCCTGCGGCACCGGCGTGGCGCCGGTGCGCGCGTCGACTGCGGCGGTTGGGGCGGCGGTGGCGGCAGTGGCTGCTTGGTCTTCAGTTGAGACGCAGCCTTGGACGAAGAGTAGGGCGGCTAAGGCCGATAAGGCTACTGTACGCATGGCATCTCCTATGAGTCTGTGATTACCTGATTACTGTAGCACTGGCAGGACGTTATTTTGTCATTGTGCACTAACGCGGGGATTCTGCTCCAGAGTGGGGTACATGAGGGCCGAAGAAAAAGCGGGCTGTGCCCGCTTGGTCGGGAGCAAAGCATGGCTCTGCTCTCATCGTTGTAGTTTGTGGAGAAAAAATGGGGTGGCCGCCCGGCAGGGCGACCACGTGAAGAGGTAAGCGCGGGCTCAAGCATATGCTCGGGCTTAGGCTCAAGCCTAGGCTCGAGTGTGGGCTTAGGCTCAAGCCTAGGCTGAGCGCCGTCGGCTTAGATCTTCTCTGGCACCATGGCAATGTGGCCGCATGGGCACTCTTGAGCGCAGACACCGCAGCCTTTGCAGTAGGTGTAGTTGAACTCGTAACCCTTGCCTGGGCCTAACTTGATGACGGCATTGTCCGGGCAGACACCGTAGCAGTTGTCGCACTCCATGCAGTTACCGCACGATAAGCAACGACGAGCCTCGAAGACGGCATTCTCCTCGGTTAAGCCATGCTGAACCTCATCGAAGGTTGAGGTACGGCGCGCAAGCTCGAGCTGTGGACGTACCTTCTTTGGCGCATCGGTGTAGTAGTAAGGGTGCATGTCCTCAAAGCGGGCATCTTCGTGCTTTGGTGCCTTGACGTATGGACGGCCCGTTAAGTAGCCGTGGACGCCACGGGCGGCATGTTTGCCCATACCGATCGCGGCAGTTACGGTACGATCACCTGGTACCATGTCACCGGCAGCAAAGAGGCCCGGAACCGTGGTCTCGAAGGTGGTGGTGTTGACGGTGACAGCATCCTTTTGCAGCTCGAGGTCTGGGATGGTCTTTAAGACCGAGAGGTCAACGTTCTGGCCGATGGCGAGCACAACGCTGTCAGCGTCCATCTCCTCGTATTCGCCGGTTGGCTGAGGATAGCCCTTCTCGTCCAAGGCCATCTTCTCGATCTTGAGCTTCTCGCCTTGAGCTTCTTGAATGGTGGTGAGCCACTTAACCTGAATGCCTTCCTCGATGGCGCCATCCATTTCTTCTTCGTTGGCTGGCATCTTATCGCGGTTACGACGGTAGACGATGATTGGCTCAGCGCCTAAACGACGTAAGGAGCGGGCGACGTCTACTGCGGTGTTACCACCACCGTAAACGGCGACCTTGCGGCCGATTTGGATGTCACCGTCGCTGGAGATCTTCTCCAAGACGTTCAAGGCGGTCAGGATGTGGGTGGTGTCGCCTGATGGGATGTCGACGTTGGTCGAGAGCGAGGCACCCATGCCCATGATCACGGCATCGTACTTGCCCTTCTCCTTCTCGGCTAAGATGTCCTCAACCTTGCGGCCGTACTCGATGGTGACGCCCATGTCTAAGATGCGTTGAATCTCAGCATCTAAGATCTCGCGCGGCAGACGATATACTGGGATGCCATAGCGCATCATGCCACCGGCCTTCTGGGCCATCTCAACGATGTGGACGGTGTGGCCGTAGCGGCGTAACTGGTAGGCAGCCGATAAACCGGCAGGGCCCGAGCCAATGATTAAGACGCGCTTGCCGGTCTCACGTGCGGGCTTCTTGAAAGCGAGCTTGTGGGCTAAGGCATAGTCGCCTAAGAAGCGCTCAACCGAGTTGATGCCGACGCTCTCGTCTAAGAAGCCGCGGTTGCACTTGCCTTCGCAGGTGTGATAGCAGACACGGCCCATGCAAGCAGGCAGTGGGTTGTTTTCGGTGAGGACGCGCCAAGCTTGCTCGTAGTCACCTTCGGCGGCGTAGTAGAGCCATTGCTGGATGTTCTCACCTGCTGGGCACTGCTTGTTGCAAGGTGGCAGCTTGAAGACGTTGACTGGACGTAAGGTACGCCAAGAACCGGTGTGATTAGCAAGCGAAGTTGCTGGATCCAAGGTCGTGGCAAAAGGCTTTTTCATCATCTTTCTATAACTCCTTAGTAGCAACTCATTACATGAGCTCTTGACGCTCATAAGCCTGAATGGCGGTTGGTACCGTCTCTGGGATGGAGTCGCCTAAGAGGTCGTACTGACGAATGTTCTCGTCGCACATGGCCTGTAAGCGCTCTAAGACCTTTGGATCGGCCTTCTTGCCCGTTAAGTGGGCATAACGGCGTTGCAACTTCAGGAAGTTGATGAGAGGCTGCTTTTGCTTGATCTTGTGCACCGAGGTGACCTTGCCGTACTCGGCCTCGAAGACTGGGTAGAAGCCCGACTCGACGGCGTTACGAGCGACGGTAACGGTGCTCGAGGAAGCAGTACCCCAGCCTAATGGGCATGGTACGAAGATCTGGATGTAACGGGCGCCATGGAAGGTCATCGCCTTTTGTACCTTGTACTCAAGATCGCGCAAGTCGGCGACCGTGGCGGTAGCAACGTATGGGATGCCGTGAGCCATAGCGATGAGTGGGACGTTCTTGCCCTTACCCCAATCAGAACCTGGGTGCTCGCCGACTAACTGGGTGGTAGCGGTACGGGCAGCAGGTGGGGTGGCCGAGGAACGTTGTACACCGGTGTTCATGTAAGCTTGGTTGTCGTAGCAGATGTACAGGACATCATCGTTACGCTCGAACATACCAGATAATGGGCCAAAGCCGATATCGGTGGTACCACCGTCACCACCTTGGGCGATGACACGGGCGGCCTTGCCACCATACTTCTTGGCACGAACGCGCGCAGCGGCAGCTAAGCCCGTGCCGACGGCGGCGGCGTTACCGAACAGGGAGTGGATCCATGGTAAGCGCCAAGCTGATTCTGGGTATGGAGTGGAGAATACTTCCAAGCAGCCGGTAGCATTGCACACTACGAGCTGGCCATTGGTGGCGCGCATGGCGGCGTCAATGGCGGTACGAGCACCTAAAGCTTCGCCGCAACCTTGGCAGGCACGGTGGCCCGAGGTCAAGGTGTTAGGACGATCCACGGCAGCTTGGGTGGCACGCATCGAAGGGTTTAAGAGACGGTTGCCGACCGTGTTGGAACCAGTCTGATAGAAGTTGATTTGATCTAACATTGCGATCTCCCAAACTGACTAAGCCTTGGCGCGAACGGACTTCTCGACGGCACTATCGGAGATAGGGCCAACCTCAAACGAGACACCCTCGGCGTCCTTTAAGTAGTTGTTGAGAACGTTGGCATCAACGTCAACCCAAGTTACCTCATCGGTCAACTTGTCGTTAAGGCCCAGATCAACAATGTTCTTGATGGTGTTGGCGACGATGGCACGACCACCTAAACCGGCAATAGCGGTGTGGATGGCGCAGCCGGTACCACGCATGGCACGCTCGACTTCTGGAGCGATGATGCCGCGGGCACCAAAGGAGAAGGCACGCTCTAAGACGACAACCTTCTTGCAATCGCCGATGGCTTGACGCATAGCCTCGTATGGGAATGGACGGAAGGCCTTCAAGGAGATGATGCCGACCTTGTAGCCTTGAGCGGTTAAGCGGTCGATCTCATCTTTAGCGGTACCAACTGAGGAGCCGGCGATAACTAACTTGAGGTCAGCGCCTTCGCAGTTGTAGCAATCAACTAAGCCGCCCGAGTTACGGCCGGTTAAAGCACGGTACTCCTTGGTGACTTCCTCGATGACATCTAAGGCCTTGTACATCTTGCGCTGCTGGAGCAGACGGACTTCGGTGAAGGCCTCAGGGCCGACCATCGCACCCATGGAGATTGGCTCTTCTGGGTTTAAGAACTCAGTTGGCTCGTAGTCAGGTAAGAACGAGTCGATTTGCTCTTGCGATGGGATATCAAGACGCTCGAAGGCGTGGGTTAAGACGTAGCCATCCATCAGTACCATAACTGGCAGACCCACCTTCTCGGCGATCTTGAAGGCCATGATGTGGGTGTCAACGGCATCTTGGTTGGACTCGCAGAACAGTTGGAGCCAGCCGGAGTCACGCTGCGACAGGGAGTCGGAGTGATCGTTCCAAATGTTAATTGGAGCGCCGATCGCACGCGAGGCTACGGTCATAACGATAGGCAGGCCTAAGCCGGAGGCATTGTAGATGCCTTCTGCCATGTAGAGCAGGCCCTGCGAGGCGGTAGCGGTATACGTTCTGACACCACCGGCGCTAGCGCCAATGGAGATCGACATGGCCGAGAACTCAGACTCGCAGTTGATGAACTCGCAGTTCTCTAACTTGCCTTCCTTAACGAACTTACCGACATTCTCCACGATGTGGGTTTGTGGGGAGATTGGGTAGGCGCAGACGGCACCTGGACGGCATAAAGCAACGGCCTCAGCGATACCAAGAGAACCTTCGATTTGCTTAAGCATTGGTGCCTCCATTCTTGACGTTCTTGATGAATTCGTAAGCTAAAGCAGCGGTCTCGGCGTTAGCATCACCGATCTTGCCCGGGTAGCGCGATTGGAACGATTTCTGAACCGACTCGAGCTTAAAGACGTCGGTGACGGCCGCAAGCGAAGCCAGCATAGGTGCGCCTGGCAGAGGGCGGCCGATCTTCTGCATAGCAAAGTCGGTAGCAGGTACGGTGTAGACGTGGCCTGCTGGGAGGCGCTTGACTAACTCAGGGACTAAGTCCTCAGGCTTCTCAGCTGAGTTGATCACGGCATAGCCGGTATCAGACAGACCAGCGAAGACATCGATGACATCGAGCAAGGTACGGTCTTGGACTAAGACGATATCAGGGGTAGCGATAGGCTCGTGGGTGCGGATTTCCTTATCGTCGATACGGGCATAGGCCACAACTGGGGCGCCCGTACGCTCTGAGCCGAAGCTTGGGAAGGCTTGGGCGCAGTGACCCTCTAAGAAGGCAGCCAAGGACAGCATTTCGGCTGCGGTAACAACACCCTGACCGCCACGGCCATGTAATCTAACTTGTAGCAAAGTTGGCTCCTTAAGAATGCATCAACTTAACAATCCCTTAGCCTGCACGCTTCACAACTAGCGTGGCCGCACACGTAGGCGCGACGTAAACCGCCTAAGGATCACCTAAGGCGCGCCGTCGGCGCTTGCCTGACAAGCAGGCTCTCTGCCTGCCCGCGCAGGCACTACGCCTACCCTCGCAGGCGCTACGCCTGCCCTCTGCGCTGCTCGGCCGGCAAGTAACCGCGTTACGAAACAGGATGCTAGGCACAAGCGCAAGCCCCAGACTAGCCTTGCGGCCTGACAGACCTTACGGCCTTGGGGCTCAATGATCGGGAAGGCTTACTTCCCGCAGCGGCCTGAGCAGCTATGAGCGCAGTTGAGGTCAACGCTACTTGCAACAATCCTCGTACTAGAGTCTATGCTCGAAGAAGCATCAACAGGGAAAGATCCAACAACAGCCCTGCGCTTTCTTGAGCCAAGATCGGCACTTGAGGACATGGTGCATGCCTCAAGGGGCTTGCCTAATCTGAGGTGTCGGCAGAAAGGCAGGTGACCGAGCAGCGCAAGCGCAAGGCCTGCGGCACCGGTCGTGCTGTAATGGCTTAACTATAGTCAAAGCCGCGGCAAAAACCACGCATTGAGTTGCGAAATGTTGCGATGGTCAGAAGACAAAATTGCCACTCAGCTCACGAAAAATTTGCGCCTGCGTCCCGTAAACGGTTGCGGAACGGCATGCCAAAACACGGTGATGCAGTATACGCATCGAAAGATTAAGCGCAGCAAAGGCGATAAACATGGAAAAGCATTGAGTAAGTTTACGCTAACTATGATTAGCCAAAGCTAATCGCAATCCATTCCAGATCACAATTTTCGGCAAAGCTGCGCTCCGCTCATTTTTGTAAATAGACTTAACAAAACAATTTTAATAAAATGGACGCAAGCAGCGCAGGCCCAGCGCGGGCCACTTCTGCGATAAACAAGCGGCGGACGGCGGGTAAACTTTTCTTAACCAGCGCCATCGATAAGTTTTGCTTATCGAAAACACGGCTAAAACGAGGCTCAAACTTGCAGCCGCAGCGGCGCCAAGGGCCATTCCATCAGCGTTGCCGCGCGGTAACACTTGTATGTTACTTAACATCAAGCCCGCCGTCCCGGGGCCGCCTCCGCGCCGAAAGCGCCTAGTTGATATAGTTTTATCACTTAGCCCCATGCTGACGCATCGCCTGACTGTACGCTCCGCCGCCTGCGCCCGACACCAAGCGCGGAGGCGCTCCACCTCAGCTCCGCCTCAGCTTCGCCTCAGCTCCGGAGCTGCCGTCTGCGCCCCAGAGCCGTCCCACCGAAGTTCCGGCGCCGCGCCGGAGCAGGACGCCGCAGAGTAGCCGTAGAGTAGCCGCAGCTCCGCAAGCGCTGCCGGTGCTGCGCCGCCACTTTTGCCTAAGATTTACTCAGCAGTCGGGGTAAGTGTGACGCGGCTGGCAGATGCGGCACGCGCGGTGGCGTGGAGCTTGCGCCTGTTTTATTAATTTGATTAAATAAACCGAGGGAGCCAAGGTCAACAAGGCCAAGCGGCCTGCTGCCTGACAGAGGGCGCGTGCCGTCAAGGGCAGGGGTAAGGGCGCTGAGCTGCACCCGGCGGGCCCGTGCCCGCGGTCGCGTAGGGGCAGATAACGTGAGGAGCGCGCGATGAGCGATCTAAATCAGTTGATGATGAGTCACGACATCCGTGAGAAGAATCTGGAGCGCGTGCTGCGCACCTTGCACAAGGAGCAGGTGGCTACCGCCACGCGCCTCAACAAGCTCACGGGCCTGTCGGTCGTGACTATTAACAAGCTGCTGGCGCAGCTGGTGGACTCAGGTCAGGTCACCATTGGGGCCCATACCAAGAACCTCAAGGGGCGCCCGGCGACCACCTACCATTACAATGCTGCCTACAAGCTGGTGCTGGTGATCTCCTGCTACAAGCGCTCGGGCCACGACTACGCGGGCTACTCCATTCATGACCTCTTTGGTGAGTGCATTGAGCGGCGCGAAGAGCTGCTGCAAATGGTGCACACCGACGAGTTTAAGGTCGCCATTGAGAACTACCTCGAGCGCTACCCCAAGATCTCCATGATCGGTATCTCGATGCCGTCGGACTCCATTGGTGGCCGTATGGCCTCGGCCCTGCGCCGCGATCCGATGTCGCGCCGCCTCGCGCAGCACATGAAGAATCGCTACCACCTGCCAGTGTTCTTTGAGACCGACATCAATGCCGCGACCTTGGGTGCATTCAAGCGCCATGCGCACTACGAGTTCGTATGTGGCCTCGCCTTAGTGCCGGGGCGCTCGCCGGTCTGCTCCTTTTGCTACAACGGATCCTTGATCCGCGGTCGCGATGGCCTTGCCGGTGAGGTCAAGCATTTCCCGATGTACAACAACATCGGCATCTTGCCGCTTGACCCGGAGGCAGCCGATGACCTTGCAGTGCGCACCTTACAGGCGGTGACCTGCGTGCTCAATCCGGCGCTCATCATCGTCTACGCCGAGAGCTTAAAGCATGGACCTGCGCTCTCTGACCGCCTCAAGCGTCGCTTGAGTAACGAGGCGGAGATCGTGCTCATGCCGAAGATCGAGGTCACCGACAAGATCCGCGAGGACATTGTCTCAGGCATGATCACCTTATGCCTGCAGCGCCTCAACCAGCCTAACCTCAACAACTAAGCGCCGCCCGCAACTGCGCCGCAACTAAGCTGCCGCCTCATTGCGCCTGCAACTCAGTCCCAAGGACATGCCATGTGTACGCTCTTTGCGCCTCAATCTCGCACTGCCATTGAGCGCTCCAACCTTTCGCCCTTAGATCAGAACCGGGAGCGGTCACGCAGATGCTCCGCCGCGAGCACATCGACCTTGACGAGCTGCGGCGCTTGTTATGAGGCGATAAAAGATGAGGAGCTCTGCTTCACTCAAGGCCACCAGCAGGAGATCACAGCGTTAAAGCAAGAGTTGCGGCGAGCCCAACAAGTCAAAAAGAAGACCGAGGCGCAGATCGCCAAGAGCGAGAAGAAGTTGGCCGCGGCTAATGCTGCGATCACCGTGTTAGCCAAGTACTTGGTCACGGGCAAAACAGGGCGCGATGACGATCGGCGGTGAGGCGCAGACACGCCCATGCAGATAGCCGCGGAGTGGGCGCAGCAGGCGGTATCAAGCTCGCAGCCGCCTCGGGCCATTGCGCGCGGTCTTAAGAGCTTGAGGCGCAGGCTGATGCAAGCCGTGATGCCCACCCTGAGCGTCGCCCCAGTTCAGCAGGCTTGGTCGATCCTGAGCTCGCGAGCCTATCGCACTCAAGGCGCTCTGCGCGAGCCGCGCGCTGGAGCGGTTGTCAGCGCTTCCGAAGGCGGCGCGACCGCAGTCTGCCCGACCGAACAGGGCCGCACGGGCCGTGCGCCGGAAGTGTGATTTAGCTTGCTCTTTTGGCAAAAAGTGCGGCCTGTCGGTGATTGGGGACAAGGCGGTGCTTTTATCAGGGCGAGGGAGCAGGCGCGGCTTCGCCCGTCTCATCACCCTAGTTTTTGCGCTAGGAGCTGGCTTGCCACCAAGGCCGATGGATAGGGTATGGGTGACCCTTCCTTGCGATAAACATGGGCTTGGTGCATACGTATAGCGGCCCTACGCAATGGCTCAATTTAAACGGGCTAGCCTAGCACCGTTAGGCTTTTTTGATCCGTATACCCCTATTCGGATGTGGTGGGGGTATGATACAAAAAATATTTGCAGTTTGGGCAGGTAGTGATATACTCACGATATAGCGACCCGGGGTATGGCCAGTTAGTACTGACAGCCGGGGGCTATGTGTCATGACGGCATTCTCGCGCACTGGTAAGTGCTCAAGAAGGCGCAGCTTACGCGCCTTTTTGCGAGTACTTCCCTGAACCTTGATGTGAGCTGGCCTGCTTTGCCGGGGGAATAAGTCTCAGGGCCCTTTTAGTGCCAGTAACTTTGCTTGTATGTAGTGCGCGCTTCCGTCGCTCCGGTGATTGGTGACCCTCTCGGTTGACCTGCGCCCGGAGAGCGAATTTTGTGGTGCGCTTGCCTTGCCGGCAGGCGCGGCAGGGGGCACACCTGCCACAGAACTTATTCAAGTTTGGGCCGCAGGTACGACCTCGGTGAGGCGACGCTGCAGCCGCAGGCTTGCCCTTTTTGGTTGGCCTTATCGGAGCTAGTGCTCAGATAGGGAAGTGAGCTGCGCCTTCGTCGGCGTAGGCTTACGAGACGGACAAAGTTAGGTTGCGTCAGCTATGGTAATGAAAGCAGTTAAGACCACTCCGGCCTTCGATGCGGACGTGGTCGAGGCAAAGACCAATAATAAGTGGAATCAGACTCGACGTCTTGAGTTTATCGACTTCCGCTTAAACTGCGACGGTAAGATCAATCGTCGTGATTTGGTGGACTTCTTCGGCATTTCGATCCCGCAGGCGTCGCTGGACTTATCGCGCTATCACCAGATGGTATCCGAAGCCGTGCCGCCACGCGTCAACTTAGCCTATGACCGTCACCTCAAGTACTACGTCAAGACCAGTGACTTCAAGCCACTGTTCCCAAATCTGTGCTCGCCGCAGAGCTACTTGACCGACCTGCTGTCGTTATGCCGCGGTGAGCTGCCACCAAGCCGCAACTACTTTGGCTTCGTGCCTAATGTCGGTGTCGCCACCTTCGTGCCGCCACGGCGCAACATCGACCCTGAGGTCTTGTTCAACCTGTTAGAGTCGATCCGCGGTAAGAAGGCCGTGCACATCTCCTATATGTCGGTCTCGAGCAACGGTAACACCGATCACTTGATCGCCCCGCACGGCTTAGCCTTCGATGGCCTGCGTTGGCACGTCCGTGCTTACTGCTATGACCACCACGCCTTCCGTGACTTCGTGCTCTCGCGTATCCTGCGCTGCGCCGTACCGGAGATCAATGCCCCAAGTGATCGCTTCCCAGATCCTATCGGCAATGGCTTCCGCGAGGTCGGCACCACCGGTGATGATGACGTCGAGTGGACGGAGCTCATCGATCTGGTTCTGTGCGCTAACCCGGAGCTGCCTGAGCGCGCCCGCCGTGCCATCGAGCTCGATTACGGCATGGAAGAGAACGGCACCGTAGTTTACACCTGCCGTCGCGCCTTAGTCTTCTATACCTTAAAGTGGCTGCGTCTGACCAAGGAAGATCAGGCCTTACCGCCTGAGTCGCGTCAGATCATCCTCGACAACGCTGCCGAGGTCTACCGCCGCATGTCCGGTGGCAACTAAGCGCGCCCTAACGGCATAGCGCCTGCAGGTCGCATCCAGTGCGCATCCAGTGCGCCTAACTCGGGCGCCGGTTGCGCGCTCCAGCCCCAGTGAACAGTGCTGCTTACTGGGGCCTAGTGCATCTTAAGGGTGCAGTAAACTGGCGAGGGGAAGCCTTGGAACAGGGGTTGCTAGATATGGCATGACGTATCTATCGCAGGCTTCGGGTGAGGCATATCGCAAATTTTGCTTAATTTGCTCATCTTGGCGGAAGGGCCACGGTGGGAGATCACGTCCGGGGCTAAGATAGAGCAGCAGGCTGCGGCCGCCTTGGTCGGTGGCAAGGCTGCGTCTCCAGCTGAGCTGGTCGGTGGCACGAGTCGTCTGCGCTTGTTTGTGGAGAAGGGTGAGCTAGTCTACGCCTAGGGAGAGAAGCATGCATCTTAGTGGCAAAACCATTAACTTAATGGCAGGTGATTACACGGCAACCATCGTAACGGTGGGCGGCGCGATTGCTGGGGTCAAGTATCGCGGTCACGACATCACCTTGCCTTTTAACCCCGAGTCGGTGCCCGTAGCTCACCAAGGCAAGATCTTGGCCCCGTGGCCGAACCGTATCACCGATGGCAAGTACAACTTTGCAGGTCACGACTATCAGCTGGCCTTAAACGACGTCAAGACCATGAGCGCCAGCCACGGCCTCGTCGCATGGAAGGAGTGGGAGATCACCCGCATGCGTGGTTACAGCGTTGAGCTTGAGACCTACGTTACGCCAACCGAAGGCTATCCTTTTTTGATCAAGATGACCGCGCAGTACGAGCTCATCGCGGGCATGGGCCTTAAGGTCGACCTTACCGCCGTCAACATCGGCAGCACCGCTGCGCCTTACGGTGTGGGCATGCACCCATATATCACCTGCGATGGTGACCTCATCGATAACTGCGAACTCAAGGCGCCGTTTAAGGAGGTCTACACCTTAACCGACCGCATGGTGCCTAACCAGCTCGTAGCGGCAAGCGACTTGGGCTTTGACTTCACCCAGTCACGCGTCATTGGCGATGCCAAGATCGACCACTGCTTCGTCTCGCCGGACAAGACCCACATCAACACCATCATGCTCGAGAACAAGAACCTGCAGGTCTACGTCAAGACGAATGCCCCTTACGTCCAGCTCTTCACCGCTGAGAAGCTCGGACGGCGCTGCCTTGCGGTCGAGCCGATGAGCTGCACCGCCAATGCCTTCAACAACGGTAATGGCCTCATCACCTTAGAAGAGCAGCAATACTACACGCTCTCCTACGTCATCGGCGCCTTGGAGAAGTAGGGCAAGCGCGCCTGCGCTCGCCTTCGGAGCCTGCGCTCGCCGCGCCCTGCCAAGGGCGGGCGAGCCATGGTGGAGCGGGATGTACCTGACGATGTTACTTTTGGAAGCCAGATCAGACTTTGCCCTTTAGGTTGTAGGACAAGCTAAAGGTAGGGCTGGAGCTAGGGCCTGCGCGCGCAGGGGCGGTAAAGGGCGTAAATTGACGCTTGGCGCGCGCAGCCGGGGTACGGCCAGAAAAATTTGCAAAAGATCGTGGCAAAAAAGGAACTTTTGTGCGAAAGTATAGGCATGAAGTGAACTGCGTGGCGTAAGCTGTGACGCCTCAGGGTGGGTTTAGGAGCCCATGCTGAGATACGCCAGCTGAAACCTAACAGGGAGCTTCTAGGTGGAAGCAAGTGCCGGGCTTGGGCTTCTTTTGAGCTTAAGTTCGGTGTGCGCTTTTGCCGATTTCAATAAAGCCTCTTTTATGGCCCAAGGTCTTGTCCTAACAAGGTCTTGTCAGCCAACCGCTGGGCTAGAGTGCAACGCGGGCAGTGATTGGTATGTGCGTAAGCCAGTTGCTGTAGTGCAAACGAAGTCGGAGCTCTAACTGGCGGGTCTTGTCAGGTACATGCGCCACAACTAAGACCGAGTGCATCGGTACATGGTGTGGTGTGAAGGCAGAGCATTCGTGGCATTCTGCTTCCAATGGTACTGAGGAGTGTAAGGGTCATGCTTGGTGCAGAGTCTTTGCATAGTCCTGACAAGACAGGGGGCTTTATCGAAACGCTGCCGCAGGACAGCTGCTTTTGCCCTCAGCCTCAGGGCATAAACAACTAAGGAGCCCATCACAACCGAACTTCCCACCGTAACCTTCCCCTTCCATCCAAGAGCTGACGCTCTTTTTTATGTCTGTATGTTGTATCTAGGGAGCAAAGAGCTGAACCTATGCGCAAGCCTTGGCCCTCGCGGTAGTGCGGGGAGGTGAGCTGCGTAGTAGGGCAGGGGGTGATGGATCTCTGAGCAGAAGGTCAGACTTAGCTCCGCAGAGAGCGGGCTGTTTTCGTGGGGAATTAGGTACCCTCGACACCTCCGTCCTAGAAGCGCCGAGGGAGCCAAGTGGTGTGCAAGCTGGCTCTTGCAGACCCAGACCAAGCGCGGCCGCTTGGTTGCGCGTGATGATGCCCTCAGCGGGGCATCGGTGATGGCAGCTCAAGCCATCAAGACAAGTCGCTTGGTAAGCACCAGACTAAAGGGGCGGAGCCTAGATGGGCTGAGCCTAAATGGGCGGAGCCTAGAGGGGCTGAGCCTTGGCTTTAGTCAGAGCGTGCCTGCTTGAGCAGGTAGCGGCTCTCTACCTTAGGCCGAGCGCGGGCGATCGATGCCCCGGCGCGGCGGCCTTGCACGACGTCTGAGTTCCAGCAGACGTAAGCTCAAGTGGACAAGTGGTGTGGCGCAAGGTGCTGCCTCTGACTTCAGAGGGCTTTGGGCTTTGGCCAAGTGAGCAAGGTAGTGTTGCTTATGATCCAAGCTGGGCGCACATCCTCAAACAGAGCGTCATCTCAGGCGGCTGGGGTGGCACACGGCAGTAAACTCCCTCAGCTTTAAGCCCTGCCTGCTATAACCTAAGAGCAAGGCAGCACCAAAGCTGTCTCGGCGGCGTCCCAGCTGCGACAAGGGGACGGGGCCGAAGGGAGGGCTCTTGAGCACTACCGCACGGTGTCATTACAGCACCTTGGTAGGTAAAGATACCTTCCTGAGCTCGGAGGCCGTTTCTTACGCCTTGGTGACCGCTTAGACACCGTGCTGCTTGAGCCGAGCTTAGGATCAAGAACTCAAGCAGGGATACGGCAAGCACCGTCTAAGTTAAGTCAGGCTCCAAGGTTTGGATCAGGCGTTCCTGAGCCCTGCTAGCTATCACAAAAGCCTCAATAAGTGATTGGCACCAAGAGGTTGTGAACCTAGAACCGAAGGTGAGCGCAACCGCGCTTGCTTAAGGCACGGCGACCTTCGGTGGATGCACCCACTAAACGGCGGGGGCGCGCCCCTTACCCCTTGGTACGGTCAAAGACACAGGTGGGGAAGGTCACGCCGAGCGCCCAAGGCGCCGGGCCGTTTAGTGTCATGCGGTGGTTTCATGCCGCCCGTGAGGATGAGCGCAGGTCTGAGGCTGCCACTTTAGTTAAGGCTTGGTGCGTGAGGCCAAGTCGCTCCCTTAGGAAGGGGAGCTAAAGCGCAGCGCTAAGCTGCCGCCCATCAGCACCTAGGTGCACACCAAGGTGTACCACTGGTGCTACCACGACTCGGGCCTGCCGCCTGACACCACAGAAGGCAGACTCGACTCACGAGTGGGGCGCGGAGCGCTGCTGACCTTGTGCTCGGGCAGCGGCGGGCGCGCCATTTTGGGATTTAAGTTACTCTTATGGACTGACTGCGTCGGCGAAAGTTTCCGCAGTTGTGGAAAAATTTTGGTGAATCGTGAAATTTTTTGCAACGCAGATCACGTTTTCAACGTAAGAGTCCCGGCCGCAAGCCGCGCACACGGGCGCGCAGCGCCTGCGACCAAGGCGATATCTGCGGCCTTTCTGGCATTTCTTAGGCCAAACTTAGGGGCGGCGCTAAGTTTGGGCTAAGCGCAGGCTAAGAAAGTCCTAAGCTAGCGCTAAGTTAGCTGTGCCATGGTGAAAGCTTAGGCCTGCGCCTTCCGGCGCAGCTGCGGGCTTTGGCACATTCTGTGCTTTTGTTGGCACTAGGTATTCTTAGGGTACCTGAGGATGTAGGAGACAACAGTATGTCCAGCTCTCTTGTCAGCAATGTTGGCCCGTCGGAGTCGCAAGACTCGTGGTGGGACAAAGCTAACACCATCGACAAGTTAGCCGCTAACTCCTTACCCGATCCCTTGCTACCTGCACGTCCTAAAGAGACGTCATTTAGTGAGAGCCTTGAGAACATCTTGGCGCGCTCTGATGCCATCGTTAACAACGAAGGCCTCAACATCGCCCAAGCTGCACCAACCACGGTAACGGGTGAAGCGGTAACGTTCGAGGAGCTCATTAACTCAGAGAACGAGCAAATTCGCGAGTTTGCGGTCTTAGACCAGCAGCCGCTGTCGCCGGACTGGATCTGCGTCAAGAACGCTCACCCAGTTACGCCGAGCAACTTCAAAGCGATCACCGGCCTGTCCGATGGCCTGATGCTCTCGCAGCGTTTTGCCAACGCCATCTACTCGCAGTAGCCTGCGCGCCGTGCGCAGCATCTGCGCTTCAGGCGCCGAGCAGGCTCAGCCCGCGCTCCATAGTGAGCGCGGCGGCAAGAACTGCCGTGGACAAGGATGGCGAACGGGCGCCGGGCCGGTGCGCCGCTTCTTTGAGTGCGAGCGCCCATGCAACTTTTGCCGGTGCGCCGCTGGGTTCAAAAAAGTAACGCAGCGCGGTGCGCTTTTTTGTGGACTAAATGATGATCCATCTTCCCAAGTTTGGGGCGGCTAAATTTGGCTCAGGGGGTGCGCAGGGCGTGGGGCTAAGGTAAGATGCTGCAGGATCTTTGTTTTGCATCAGTAAGGAGCGACTATGGACTTTGAGCAACTGCTTGAGCAACGCTATACCACCAAGCACTACGACAGCACCCGCAAGGTGCCGGATGAGACCGTCACCAAGATCTTAGAGTGTGTCCGCTTGACCCCGACCTCGGTCAACGCGCAGCCGTACCACTTCTACGTCTTAACCGGTGCCGCTAAGGACAGCCTGCGCCCGGCCATCATGGACTTTAACCTCCAGCGCTATGACGGCGCTTCGCACGCTATTGTCATCACCAGCCAAACCGCCATCAACGAAGAGCATTTGGCTAAGGTGCTTGCCGCCGAAGAGCAAGCCGGTCGTCTGCCGACTGAGGACATCAAGGCTGCCCAAGATAAGTCGCGCCATTACTTCTGCAATCTGCACGTCACCAAGGGTGACTTCACCACTTGGACGGGCAAGCAGGCTTACAGTGCCTTTGCTACCTTGGTCTACGCCGCTGCAAGCTATGGCGTCGACTCGACGGCCTTAGAGGGGATTGAGTTTGACCAAGTCGACTCCATCATGAAGCTTGCTGACAAGCACGAGACCTGCGCCTTGATTGTGGTCTTAGGCTATCGCGCCGCAGACGACTCCAACCAGCTCAACAAGCGCCCGAAGTCGCGTCTTGCCTTAGCTGACCTCGTCACCTACCTCAACTAAGGCACTACCCGCCGCAGAGCAGCCTGCGGCGCCTGTGCCGCTTGTGCGCGCTGTCTGCGCGGCACCTGTGCGGCACCTGCGCGGTATCGCCGTGGGGCGGCTGTGTTGGGGGCGGGCGCTTGCGCTATAATTTTCCCGGCGCTGGGGCGATCCGCGCCGGTTTTTGTTTGGTTAGGAGCTGTGCTCAAGGGGAAGTTTTGGCATGTCGGCCGAGTTTTTATCCATTCATCCCGATAACCCGCAACCGCGCTTCATCAAGATGGCGTGCAACATCCTGCGTGACGGCGGGGTGGCGGTAGTTCCCACTGATTCGTCCTATGCGCTGTGCTGCATGATGGAGAAGAAGGATGCCATGGAACGCATTGCCCGGATTCGTCAGATCAGCAAGCGCCACAACTTCACCTTGATCTGTCGCGACTTGTCGGAGCTGTCGACCTACGCGCGCGTCGAAAACAGCTTTTTCCGGCTTATCAAGAACAATACGCCGGGCCCTTACACCTTCATCTTGCCTGCGACCAAGGACGTACCGCGCCGCGTCATGAACGAGAAGCGCCGCACCATCGGCATCCGCGTGCCGCAGTGCAATATCACCGAAGCCCTGCTCGAGGAGCTCAATGAGCCCCTGATGAGCTGCTCCTTGATCTTGCCGGGCGAAGAGCTCGCCGAGTCCGACCCGGTTGAGATCAACCACAAGATCGGCTCGATTGTCGACGTCATCATCGACGGCGGCGTGCTGCACCCGCAGGCGACCACCGTGATCCGTTTTGAGGACGGCGCGCCGATTGTGCGCCGCGTTGGCATCGGCGATCCCACCCCGTTTGAATAGCTTGCAGCAGCTCAGCTTGCAGCATAGGACGCGGCCATCAGGCCGCGTTCCTGCTTCCGGAGCGTGTATCGGCTGCGGATGGCTCCGGCTGCGGGGGCGTGCCATCCAGTGGTGCGCGCGGGGGCTGAGAGCGCAATCATGGTGCGCTCTGCGCTGCCATGAACCAATCTTTTCGTTGTTTGTGAACGAAATCACAAAGATCTGGATTGCTGGCCTAGTGCCCTTTCAACTACTTTGCTGAAATTGCATAATGCACGCAAGAAAAGCAAAGTGAGGTGCAGACTTGTTCAAGCTCAGCTGCGCTGGGTTTTTGTGCCACCACTTACCGACAGGAACTGAGAGGTGCCTCTCAGGCGGTCTCGGCTTTTCCTCGAGCATCACCAGCCCTCGTTTGCCGGGAGGTCAGGGGTGCTTGAGTTTCCAATCAGTCAGTTAGTATGTTGCAGCACCTTCAAAGCCGAGTGGTTTTGAAGGTGCTCTTTTTTGGGCGCAGCTAACTTGATGCAGCGCACTTGCGGCGCAGCTCTGCGCGGGTAAAGCTCTCTGCGGGTAAAGCTCCCGGCGGGGCGCCTCAAGACAACACACCCTAAGCGCGCTTGGGTGTGGTAGGGAAGTCAGGCGGCCGTCAGGCGGCGGTGACATTGATGCTGATGTGATGGCAGGTCTGCTTGTTGATCTTCACCGGCGCGCCGCTTAAGTGAAGGCCGCAGATCAGGACTTGGCGCACGGCGCTGACTTCAAGCAGCGCGCTAAAGCCCGGAGCGCAGGAGATCTCGTTGCGCCCTTGGCCGCACAGCTCGACGTCGTGGATGTGCTGGAGCGTGAGAGCGCTGTCGCTTAAGGCCGAGGCGGCCTTGGTGATGTGGAGGTTGGCTCCGGCCAAGAGCTTGAGGCGAATGTTGGAGGGCAGCGCAAACTGCTCGCAGCTGTAGCTTCCGGCTGGAATGATGACTTCACAGGCAATCTGCGGGCAGACCTGCGGCTTGGGCGCTCCGCCCTCGGTCTCGTAGGCCGCTTGCGCGCTGTGGGCGCGCCGCTCGGCCTGCGCTTGGGCCTTTTCGGGGGTGAGGGTAAGGCAGTCGGTGATGTGCTTGGCGTAGAGCGCCGCGGTGATCATGCCTTCAACGGAGCGGGCATACTGCGTGGCCGCAGCCAAGGCGGCGTTGAGCGCGCCTTCTGGGGCGTCTTGGTAATCAGTTACGACGAAAGTCTTAGCAACCGGAACCTTGGTGGTATCAAGCTCCATAGCACGCTCCTTTTGTTTATGACCGAGTACAGGGCATTGTAGCACGCAAAGAAAGTGCCGCTTTGCGCGCTGCGCGCACGCAGGCCAGAGCGCCGCGGGCGGGCAACTGGCGCTGCGGGCGTGTCAGTCCCGCGCTGTGGGCGGTGGGGCTTGTAGCTAGGGCGTAGCTTGTGGGGCGTTTGGCATTTTTTGCCGGGCAGGCCGCGCACGGCCCCCGGCGTGACATATAATGCCCCCAGCGCCGCAAGGCGCGCAGCTTAGGTTTTAACTTTTGCCAACTGAACGCCCCTGTGCGATACGCTCGGTTGGAGCGCGAGAAGCCCCCTTTTTATGTACAACCTGCCCAATATCCTGACCATCCTCCGCGTCATCCTTATCCCGGTCTTTGTGGGTCTGTTCTACTACCCCACGCCGCGCAGCAACCTCTTTGCCGCGATTGTCTTTGTGGTGGCAGCCTTGACCGACCTCTTGGATGGCTATCTGGCCCGCAAGTTAAAGCAGACCACCAAGTTTGGCGCCTTCTTAGACCCGGTGGCCGATAAGATCATCGTGTGCACGGCCTTAGTCTTGATCGTGGAGTACTACTCGGTGCACGTGGGCGACTTTTTCCCGCACATGAACCTCTTAGTCTCGATCCCTGCCATGGTCATCATCGCCCGTGAGATCGTGGTTTCGGCGCTGCGCGAGTGGATGGCGGAGATTGGCCAGCGCGCGCAGGTCGCAGTTAACTGGGTCGGCAAATGGAAAACGACCATTCAAATGGCCGCGATCGCATTATTAGTCTGGCGTGTCAACGATCCGATGATTTATGCTGCGATTGGCTTGTTGATCTTAGCGACCATTTTGACCATCTGGTCGATGGTGATGTACTTGAAGGTGGGCTTGGCGCACATGTCCGAAGGTCAGGACATCGCCAAGAGTACGCCGGATGTGGTCAGTAGCGATAAGGTCAGCAGCGATCAGAAGATCTAAGAGAGAAAGGGCGCTCAGTGAGCGCCTTTTTCGTGTCAGATGCACTTGATGGGCTTGGGCAGCCCGGCGAGTTTGGCGGCACTTTTGGCCGCGCCGTCAGGGAAGAGAACGGCCAGCTTCACCGAGTCGGCCAGTTCCGCATGGCCTTCTTGGCGCAAGAGCTTGATTAAGCCGCGCATCGGGGGCGTGGTCTCGTACTCATCGTAGTAACGTTGTACCGTGGCGATGACGGTCAGATGCTCCGCCGTGAGCGTAAGGCCCATGCTCTGGGCGAGGGCGTCGCGCAGCTCAGGACTCCAGTCAGCGCGATGCTCAAGATAGCCCTCGGCGTCGGTGGCGATGGTGCGCCCGGCAAACTCAAAGGCCATGGTGTTAGTCCTCGCAGGCCATGTTACCTTCCATGGCCATTAGTCTTGGTGATGGAGCAGGTGACCCATCTTGTGCTCTTTAGTGCGCAGATAGGCTTCGTTGTACTTGTTCTCGCCGTACTCGAGTGGCTCACGGGCGACCACCTCGATGCCATGCTGCGAGATGTCGTCGATCTTGGCTGGGTTGTTGGTCATCAAGATGATCTTGTCAAAGCCCATGGCGCGCATCATCTCAGCGCACAGACTATAGCGACGGCCGTCAGCCGGGAAGCCTAAGCGCAGGTTAGCCTCCACCGTATCTAAGCCCCCGTCTTGGAGCTTGTAGGCGGCAATTTTGTTAAACAAGCCGATGCCGCGGCCTTCTTGGCGCATATAGAGGAGGGCACCACGCCCTTGCTCTGAGATCTTACGTAAGGCGGCCTCCAGCTGGAAGCCACAGTCGCAGCGCAGCGAACCTAAGGTATCGCCGGTAAGGCATTCTGAGTGGATGCGGGTTAAAACCGGCTCAGGACTTTGCAGATTACCCGTGTAGATCACCGCATGCTCCCGCATCTGCTTGTCACGGAATACGGTGATGTTAAACATGCCAAAGCGACTTGGCAGCAGGGCGCTGGGGCTACGATCTAAAATTTCGCTTTCAGCCACGACCAATTACCTATGCCTGATCTTACAAACTAAACCAAACTCGCGCGCAGCGGTCTGCGCAGACGGTGCGCCGATGGGCCCGCGCGTGCGGCCCTCATTATACACAAAGGGCATGGCCCGTGCTTGGTACGCCCCGCGCCGCCGCGCGGCGCCGCTCCCAGCACATGGCGCCGTGGGGCGCGGCCAGCGCCGCGGCGGGCTAAAGCGTGATGTGCGGCTTTGCCACGTCCGGGCAAAGTTGTTACACTTGAGCCCCAGAGCGGCCCGCTGCGGGCAGCAAGCATTTTCTCGTTCAGACTTAAGGAAGATCCATGGCTAAGGCCTTTGTCATTGCAGTTGATGGTCCCGGTGGTGCTGGTAAGGGCGAGTTAACTCGCCGTCTGGCCCATGCTTTAGGTTATGACCTGCTCGATTCGGGCGCGATCTATCGCGTCTTGGCGTACGCTGCCCGTAAGGCGGGCCTTGCCATGTTCGATGAGGATTCCTTGGTGCAAGAGGCCCAAGTCTTAAGCTTGAGCTTCAAGGTCGAAGACGATGGCGTCCACGTCATGTTAGGCCATGAGGATGTCACCAAGGCCATTCGCACCGAAGAGTGCGGCTTAAATGCGAGCAAGGTCGCGGCCCACCCCTTAGTACGCCAAGCCCTGCTGCAGCGCCAGCGCGACTTCCGTCAAGAGCCGGGCCTCGTCGCCGATGGCCGCGATATGGGTACGGTCGTATTCCCTGATGCGCAGGTGAAGATCTTCTTAGACGCCTCCGCTGAGGTGCGTGCCCAGCGCCGCAAGCTCCAGCTTGAGCAAGCGGGCAAAGAGGCCGACTTTGACCTCATCTTAAAGGAAATTACTGAGCGCGATGAGCGTGACCGCAATCGCCCGGTCGCTCCGCTCAAGCCAGCTGAAGATGCCTTGGTGCTCGATTCGACCAATCTGAGCATCGAAGAGGTCTTCAATACGGCTATGGACTACATCAAGTCCAAGCAGTAGGAGCGTCACATCTAAGCAGTAGGAGCGCCCTAAGCCTAGCCTGAGAGAGGAGGGTTAGGATAGGGGGAGTGTTCTTGTCAGAGATCAGTAAGGAGTAAGGCGATGCAAGCATCGGGTGTAGCACTAAGTCAAAGTGAGACCAGTCGGGGCCACAAGCGCGGGCGTGCGCTCTTGGTCGCTTTGCTCCTTGCGGGCATGCCGCTTATGACCACCGGCTGTGGTGCCTTGCTCTTAGGCGGCGGAGCCGCAGGCGGGGCGGCGGTGGCTCAAGATAGCCGCAGCTTCTCGACCATGGTCTATGACGATGGTATCGAGCAGAAGGGCTATGAGATCTTAAAGTCCAATAGCTTGCTCTCGCAGCCTGAGGACACCAGCATCTCGATCACCTGCTTTAACGGCAACGTGCTCATCACCGGTCAGACGGTCAACCGCGACTACATCAAGTGGGTGGTCAAGGAGATCGAAGGCCTTGAGCATGTGCGCAAGGTTTACAACTACGCCACCTTGCAAAAGCCTGTGCCTGCGAGCGTCGTCTCCAGCGATGCCTTGATTACCTCCAAGGTCAAGACCCAGCTCTTGTTTGGTAAGGACATCTCCTCGAACCGCTTCAAGGTCATCACCGAGAACGGCAATGTCTACCTGATGGGCATTGTCACCAAGGATGAGAGCGTGCGCGCCATCAACAAGATCTTGGAGATCAGTGGCGTGCGCCGCGTCTACCACATCTTCGACTACATCGAGGAGCAAAAGTACCAAGGCAATGGGGCTAACGACGAAGCGGACATCTTAGTCTCGCCGCAAAAGCGCGGGCAAAGCAATTACAACCGCCCGGTACGTAGCTCGACCTACCAAGACTATAGCAACTCCGACGGCACTTACGCTCCGCAGCAGCGCTATGGCGCTTATGACCAGCAGCGCTCTTCGACCTATGTCCCACCAGTGGAGCAGTCGCAAAACGGCGGCGCTTACATCATGGACGAGTCTGCGCCGCAAAGCCAGCAGGTAACGCCGAGCTCGGGCCCTGCCTCCTCGGGCCCTGCCTCCTTGTTGGCCCCAGCTGACCAGTACTAAGACCTGCCGCGTTGCGGCGTTTCGACCAACCTCTTGGTGCAGTGACAAGCGTAGGGCGATTGCTCTGCGCTTTGTCGCATCTGGGATGCGTGGAGCGTGATCGCAATTTTGCTAAAATAGGGGGCATAGGATCATTGCTCAAACGTAGGCGCCAAGTGGGCGGTACTTGGGGCTTGCCCGTGGGCGATGGAGGGGACGGCAGAAGGGTGTGAGATGACTCGAGAAAGCTCGTTATATATCGTTGATGTCTTCGTGCCCAATCCGGGCGAGCCCGAGAGTGCGCTGGAGCTTACGATCTTGCGGGTGATGGATTCTGACACCTTGCCCCAAGTCTATGTGCACACCTACATCCGCCCTGAGCCTCATATCGCCAACCGCATCCACTGGAATGTTGCCGCCAACTTCGGGATCGACCGTGCCCAGATCATGGGCTCAGATTACCCCACGCTCCATGAGCTCATCAAGGCTGACTACCTGCGCGATAAGTTTGTGGTGTGCTGGTGCTCAAGCTTA
This sequence comes from uncultured Anaerobiospirillum sp., assembly GCA_944389615.1. Taxonomy (GTDB): domain Bacteria; phylum Pseudomonadota; class Gammaproteobacteria; order Enterobacterales; family Succinivibrionaceae; genus Anaerobiospirillum. Next base: position 49,623 of record CALXNA010000016.1, read on the forward strand.
GAGCCGCTGCAGACCATCGTGGCCAATGCCCACCACTGCTATAGCCTCATCAATATGTGGCAGGAGGTGTTTGAGGGCGACGAAGACGCAGGGCAGATCTCAGAGCTCTCGCAGATGCTTGACTATATGGGGCTGCCGCCCCATGACAGCAGCAATTGCCACTACACCAAAGCGATGAAGCGCTGCCGCGCCCAGATTGCCATCTGGCTCTATCTCTTTGCCTGCCGCCGCCAAGAGCTCCGTCCCGCGCGCGGCTTTAACGCCTGCTCCAAGACGGTCTTTTGGCCCATCGATAACATCAACGACCCGTGGCATGACCCTCATGCCAAAGAGTTGACCGATATCCCGCCGCGGGCCATCTGCGACTACTTCTCCGAGCGTCTACCGGAGTACGTGCCATGGCAGCGGGTGCGCCTCTATGGCGACGATTGGCGCTTTCAGCGTGAGCGCATCTTTGAGGTTAAGCTCGGCGAGCAGGATGCGATGCTCGACTTCATCTTCTACAAGCTCTTTGAGTTGCCCAAGCGCTTGATGATCTTGACCTACTACGCCTTGTGCCAAGAGCGCACCAACTATGCGCGCCTCATTGCCTTGCACCAAGGCCAGTTCAATACCATGAGTACCTCGATCAAGGAGGATTTCACCGCCTTCGTCATCGCGCACTTGACTGACTTCTTGCTGACTCAGCAAAAGCACGATTTGATCCGCGCCTTGGTTAAGCAGGCGCTGCAATCGGACTATGATCAGCTTTCCGTTAAGATCGACTTCGATGAGATCTACCAGACCTACGAGCAGCGCAAGCGCGATAAGGAGCGCGCCAAGGGCAGCTATTACAATCACATCTACCGCGAAGACGAAGACCAGACCTTCGTGCGTGAGCGCCTCGAGTCTAACCACAACATCATCTGGTACCGCGAAATCCGCATGCGTGATCGGGTCATGCTGCGCCACTTCACCATCTGCGGCAATGACAATGAGCGCGATGAGTGCATCGATCATATCAATGCCAAGATTGAGGAGCTCATTGGCCTTGCGCAAAACCCGATGGCCCCGTGCTGGCTCAATCCCAAGCTCAAGACGTGGATTGAATGCATCACCGGCTTTGCTTGGAGCGAGCTTGACCATGTGCCGCGGCCGAGCGACGCGCCGTCCTTGACCGCAGCGCGCAATACCATCCGTGACATCATCGCGCAGAGTTCGCGCCCGTACTACAACTCCTACATCAGCAACTTAAAGCAGGTCATTGCCGCGATCAATGAGACCCAAGAAGGGGAGCGCAACGTCCTCGTCTTCTCGTTTCAAGGGATCTCCTACAAGTTTGATGTTGACAAGAGCTCCAATGGCACCGGCTTGCTTGCTAAGATCCGCCAACTCTTCTAAGAAGGTACATTATGACCCAAGACCGCGTTAAATCTTTTGGCTTGGTGCCACCGGCGCAAAGCCATTTGGAGCTGCCGGTAGCCTGCGAGAGTATCCCGGCGGGCTTTCCCTCGCCTAATGGGGGCTACATCGACGGCAACTTAGACGTCAATCAGTTCCTCGTGAGCCACCCTTCGTCGACCTACGTCTATCAGGTCACGGGCGATTCCATGATCGAAGCGGGCATCATGCCCGACGACTTCGTCTTGGTGGACTCGAGCATCCAAGTGCGCTCAGGCGATGTGGTCGTGGCTTCGATCGATGGTGAGTTTACGATCAAAAAGCTCGAGGTTGGCCCACCACCGCGCTTGGTGCCGTGCAATTGCCTCTACCAGCCGGTGCAAATCGACGAAGGCGCTGAGGTCACCATCATTGGCCCGGTAATCAGCGTCATCCGTAAGTATCACTAACCTAGGGAGCTGCCGTGACCACGAAGAGTACTGCCCGTAGCACCAAGAGCACCACCAAGCAAAGGGCCCAGCCCGATGCGCCCAAGCGCGGCCCGGGCCGTCCGCGCAAAGATCCGGGCGAAGTGAAGCGCCAAGTCGCCTTTTTCCTCAACGATGAAGAGCGCAGCATGCTCAAGGAAATGGCGCGGCTGTGGGGCTGTACCACGTCGCAGTTCTTGGCCAACTTGGTGCGCGAGACCTATCGTTCGCGGCGCTACATGAAGGGCTTCAGTCGCTTAAGCCAAGAAGAGCGCGCCGACCTCATCTCCCAGCGCCAGACCACCTCCTTTATCACGGCCTGCCGCGAGAAGACCGCGATGCAGCGCAATATCGATCGCCGCATGGGCATGGATCGCAGCCTGACCAACGTCATGGTCATAGCCGCGCCGCAGGCGGTGACGCAGCGCGCAGTGCGCGAGAGCGCCACTGAGGTGACTGACGGCATCAACATCCCCGGCATCTACTGCAAGAACTTAGGCGATGTCTGGATTGTGCCGTACGGTCAGCTCTACCGCATCTCGGTGGTGGAGATCATACAGTATCCGTGCTATGCCTCGGTGCTCGATTATTTCGCCGGTAAGCGCATCGCCCCGGGCCTCTTGAGCGACTTCATTGAGCGCCAACACGACTTCCAGCTCTCCTCGATGGGCGAGAAGGCGGTGCAAGAGCGCCTTGCCAAGGTCTACGGCACCATGCGCTACCCGGTCAAGGAGAGCTTTGAGCTCAAGCGCCGCGAGCGTATGCTCGCCGAAGCCCAGCAGAGCATGGAGCAGGCCCTGCGCGATCTGACCTCCAGTGGCTCAGCCCTCGATCAGATCTACCAAAACGCCGCCCAAGAGGCTGAGGCCTTCGAGTCCAGCGCCGCCGCGCCCGACCTCGCCCCGGCCCCCGCCGTGTCGGCCGCCCCGGCGCCTGTAGGTGCGCCGGAAGTCCCGGCCGCGCCTGCAGCGTCGACGTCTGACGGTGCGGGCGCGGCCGCGGTGGGCTCCAAGAACGAGCCTGAGCAGTCTGCGCCTGAGAACCAGCCGCAACCAGAGTCGGCGCAATCTGCGGCGCAATCTGCGGCGCAGGTTGAGGCCGCCAAGCCGCAGGTTGAGGCCGCCAAGCCGCAGCTTGGGGTCGCCAAGCCGCAGCTTGAGGTCGTAGTTGACGCGGCAGAAGAGGATGAGGCGCCGTTTCTTGCCGAGGTCGAGGATCCGAGCTAAAAGCGTTAGCTCACTAGCATTTTGGCGATATTTGCCAGTGCACCGGTGAGGCGCTGTAATAAAATTAGTGCAGTTCAGGCCCATGGTGGGTCGAAACTGGCGCTGCCTCTTGCAGCCTAACACCACGTCAGCTGACTTTAGATCTCCCCAAGGAAGTACTCGTTCCCCGTTAACTTTTGTCCTCTGCGCTACGACTGGGCGGTGCCCGGACGCTCAGGGAGCTTAGGGTAGCTGTGCCCCTTGAGTTTGCCCGGAGATGTCCCCATGTTAGAGCATGGGACGCAAGATGTTGCAACCAAGTTTTGGGATCTTCTTGAGGCAGGTGCGTGCTCTTAGGTCAAGTGTGCCGAGCGTGCCTTTTTGCAACTATAATAGGTCAGGCAAGACCAGCGCCCCGGTAATGCGATAGCTTTTTGCGTCCTCAGGTGCACGGTGCCTAGAAGTATGGCGCTAGTGCTACAATAGTGCCGTCGCAGGCTGCATCGCTACTTCGTCTAACTGTTTGTCAAGCTTGCACATTGGCCCTAGGTCACCTTGATGCTTGGGCTGGGCCCAAGTAATTCGCAGCTTAGTGTTAGACTAGGTAAAACTTTCTAAGGAGCTTTCAATGATTGGTATTGTGGTCGTATCTCACAGCAGCAAAGTAGCCGAAGGCATTTGCGACATGGTTCAGCAGATCTCCGCACGCGATGGCACCAAGATGCCAATTTACCCAGCAGGCGGTAATGCCCAAGGCGGCTTAGGCACGGATCCCCAGAAGGTCTTAGACGCGATCAAGCGTGCTGACCAAGGCGAAGGCGTAGTCGTCTTAGCCGACTTAGGCTCCGGCGTCATCAGCTCGCAGGCTGCTATCGCCATGTTAGACGAGCCATTACGCTCGCGCGTTAAGATCGCCGATGCCCCAGTCTTAGAGGGTGCGGTCGGTGCCGGTGTTGAGGCTGCCGCTGATGGTGAGAGTAGCTTAGATTTGGTGATCTCCACCGCCGAGGGTGCCCGTCAGCTGCACAAGAAGTAAGAGAGTACCACATTCTTACGACGCCGCACGGCACAAAAAGGGCTAGCAGTTCTCTGTTAGCCCTTTTTGGTGCCCGCACGCGGGGCCGACGGCCCCGCGGCGCCGCCGCAGGCGCGCCTCCTTGGGGGCGCGGCGGCAAGTGGCGTGGTTAGTCCTTGCCCGGCTTCTTTAAGTTGAGCACGGCGCGTACCGACGAGGAGATGACGACCGGCTCGATACTGTAGGTGCTGACGACATTGTTCTCAGCCATTGGGCTGGCGGCCAGCGGCATAGCGCGGGCAGCGGAGTTGCGCAGCACGGCAATGCCTTGGTTTTGGAAGGAGAGGGTGCATGGCGAGCCGACCTTAACTCCAAAGCCCTCGGCTAAGAGGTTGGCCTTGACCTTGGCATCTTCGATCGCCTTCTTGGCGGCCTCCAGCTCGTACTTCTTGCTGTCGGCAACGGTGTACTCATAGCCTGCGATCTGGTTGATGCCTGCTGCAATGGCCATATCGTTGATCTTACCGATCAAGGTAAAATCCGAGAGCTTGATGTCGACGTTACGACGGGCCTCATAACCTTGAAGCTCCTGCTTCTTGAGCTCGCTGTTGTACACATAGTTCGGGAAGATGTTGATCGAATCGGCGACAAAGGCCTTTTCATCGAGCTTTAAGCTCTTAAAGGCCTCCGAGAAGGCGGTCACGGTCTTTTCGACCTCGCGGCGCGCTTCATCGGCGGTCGGCTTGATGGCGCTGACCGAGTAGTTGAGGCGCACGCGATCAGGCATGACCTTAACTTCACCTTGACCTACTACTTCGACCTTAGCATTGTCCACGTCACAACCTCCTAAAGCAGCTTGAGCTGAGCCTGCACTCAGGGCGCCCATCACAGGGAGCGTCAGAGCCAGCGCTAACACGGTTTTCTTGAAAGTACGCATATCCACCACCTCAAAACAAATCTGAACTGCACCTTAGGTGCTAACTTGAGTCTCATCATAGGCCAGGAGAATTAGGGCGGACTTGGGCCTACCTTGAGCCAAACTTAGTGCCCCGCCCGCCGCCTGCAGCCGCCCCGCGCCCGCGGCGGCTGCAGGCGGCAGGCGGCAGGCGGCAGGCCGTCGGTGCAACAAGTCCGCCGTACTGTGGCAGGGCGGAGAGCCGACTTGTTTTTGCGCCGGGCTCACGGCATGATAGAGCCCCACGTTCATGAGAGGACATTGTATGGCACAGCCCCGCTTATCCCCAGACTCGTCGTTAGGGCGTCCCCTTGAGCTGCTCGCTCCGGCCAGAAACCTTGAGGTTGGGCAGGCGGCGCTCATGGCCGGAGCCGATGCGATCTATATCGGCGGTGTAGGCTTCGGGGCGCGGGCGGCGGCGGGTAATAGCATGGCCGATATTGCCACGCTCTGCACACTGGCCCATAGATTAGGGGCGCGCGTTTACCTCACGGTCAATACCTTGCTCTACGATGAGGAACTCCCGGAGGTTGCCGCTATGCTGCGTGAGGCGCGGGCAGCAGGCGTGGACGCCTTGATCGTCCAAGACGTCGCGCTCCTTGCGCTGCCTGAGGTACAGGGCTTTGAGCTGCATGCCAGTACCCAGATGAACATCGACAGCCTCGACAAGATTGCATGGTGCCGCGATCTGGGCATGGCGCAGGTGGTGCTGCCGCGTGAGTTTTCGCTGGCGCAGATCAAACAGTGCACCGCGGCCTTCCCTGACCTGCGCTTTGAGGTTTTTGTCTCGGGAGCCATGTGCGTGAGCGTCTCAGGGGCGTGCTTTATCTCCGAGTACATGACCGGTCGCAGTGCCAACCGCGGTGCTTGTGCCCAGATCTGTCGTCTGCCGATGGAGCTCTACCATACCGAGCCGGGCGGGGATCAGCTCATCGCCTCTGGGCACTTGCTCTCGATGAAGGATAATCTGCGGCTGCCCGAGCTCCCACAGTTAGTGGCGGCGGGGGCGCGCTCCTTTAAGATCGAAGGCCGTCTCAAAGAGCGCGATTACGTGGTCAACCAAGTCACGGCCTTTCGCCAAGAGCTCGATGCTATCATCGCACAGGGTGCCGGAAAGTTCCGACGCGCCTCCTTAGGCGTCGCCTCGGCGGCTTTTGTCCCGGATGTCACCAAGACCTTTAACCGCGGCTTCACCTCGGCCTATATGCGCGGCGACAACCATGACTTGGTCGATGTGCGCACCCCCAAGAGCTTAGGTGAGCCCTTAGGACGCGTCACCTCCAATGCAGGGCGTACCGTCGCGCTCAAGTTGACCGTCCCAGCCACCATCGCCAATGGCGACAGCTTCACCTTCTTTGACGCAAAAGGCGACCTCACAGGCTTTCGCTGCAATACGGTCAGTGCCAAGGCCGAACAAGCAGGCAGCGCCAAGGCCGGGGGCAAGGTAAGCAGCGTCGCGGCGCGCGCCGGTGAAACGGTCTATTTGAGCTTGGCGCAGCCCATCAAGGCGCTCAAAGTAGGGGTGACCTTGCAGCGCAATGTCGATACCCTCTTTATTAAGGCCATCAATCAGCCGAAAGCCTTAAGCTGCAAGGTGCCACTGCGCGCAACGCTTCGTGCCGCGGCTGAAGGGCTTAACGTGCGCTTTGCCGATGGCTGGGGCCGTGCCGCTGAGGCCTTTGAGCCTTGGGCGGCGGACATGCCGCCGCTTAAGTGCGAGGTGGTGGTGAGCAAGCTGCAGAAGTTAGGTGATGAGCTCTTAAGCCTCAAGCCTGAGGACATTACGGTCGAGCAGCCCGAGCTCATGGGCCCCATGGCCTTATCGACCTTTAACGCGCTGCGCCGTCAGGCCTTAGAGCGCTACCGCACCTTAACGGAGCGGACATGGGCGCAGTCCCCGCAGTACTTAGACCCGAACAATCCGCGCTGCCCGTATCCGGGCCTGCCATCGCCCTTGCCGACGCCTACGGCCCTTAAAGCCGAGCTTGCGGGCATCACCAGCCCCAAGCTACCGCAAGAGCTACCACCTGAGCAGTGCGTCGCGGTCTTTACCGCCGCCCAAATCGACCGGCGCCTCATCACCAACGCCAAGGCGCGGGCGCTGCTCAGCGCCGCCACAGGCGAGCTGCCGCCTGCGCCGAACAAGCTCACGGCCGCCGCGGTGATGACTTGCCGTCATTGCTTGGTGCAAAGCCATGCCCGCTGCCATAAGGACGGCGGTAGCACCCGCGGCTTCTACTTGCAGATCGGCAAGCACCAGTTTGACGTGGTCACCGATTGCCGCCGCTGCCTGATGTACCTCGTGCCGCGCGCCTAAGCAGCGGCAGCGCTGGAGCGGGCGCTGTGTCGTAGCGCCCAAGGCAGCCCAGCGCCCGGCTAACGGCCGAAGTAGGCGGCGATTTCGTGCATGCGCGCAATCTGGTCGCAGTGGAATGGGCAGCGCTTGACGCAGTGGCCGCAGTCATTGCACTCGCTGGCGTGGTGCTCTAAGTTGAGGTAGTGCTCGCGGGCTAAGTGGTCGCCCATTTGGGCCAAGTCGTAGTACTTGTTGATCAGGCCGACGTTGAGCTTCTTCGGGCACGGCGCGCAGTGGTTGCAATAGACGCAGCGCTTGAGTTCGGGGGCTTGGGTGGCATGGGCCATGGCCGCGCCATAGTTGAGCTCATCCGGTGTTGCTGTAAAGAGCTTGAAGTAGTCATCGAGCTCTGAGGCCTTGGTGGCGCCCGCAATCGCGGTCACGACTGCCGGGCGGTCGAGCACGTATTGCAGGCATTGCACGATGCTGAGGGACACGCCAATCGGCGAGCTCGCCGCCGTGAGCAATTGGCCACCGGCAAAAGGCTTCATGACGCTGATGGCCACTTGTTGAGCTTCGGCCATGCGATAGAGCTCTTCGCGCTCGGAGGTCGCGCCTAAGGCCAGCTCCCCGTCTTGCTTAAAGTCGAAGGCGGCGTTGATGCTGAACATGAAGAGGTCAAAGCCGCCGAGCTCCAAGAGCTTGCGCGCAATAGCCGGATTGTGGGTCGAAAAGCCCAAGTGGCGGATGATGCCCTGAGCTTTGAGCTCTTGGGCCAGCTCGTAGATGCCGCGATTTAAGACGAAGTCGAGGTCTTTGAGCTCGTCGATGCAGTGGAGCATGCCAAAGTCGGTATAGCCGATGCCGGTGACATCCAGCTCGCGCAGGAAGGTATCCTTAACCTTATCGAGCTTGCGGCTGAAGGCATAGACGCCGTCCTTATAGGTCGCGCCCAAGTGCAGCTGGGTATAAAACGAGGAGCGTGGCACGGCGGCAAACGGGGCCTTGAGCTTGGCGTAGGTGCACTCGTAGCCGCAGCACAGGTCAAAGAAGTTGATGCCGCGCGCTAAGGCCTGCTCGACCAAGGTCGTGACATCATCACCCGGCTGTGCGATACCAAGGCCTAAACCAATGACGCTGATCTGCTCGTCACCGCGGGGCAATTTGCGTACTTGCATGAAGAATTTCTCCCATAACAATTTGCGCCCACTATAGCGCAGGAGCAAAGCAAGATGGCGCCTTGATACATTCAGGCAAACAATCAAGAACCATGGATAAAAGGCACGGCGGCCCGGTTGCTTAGCCTCAGCGTAATGAGTATGCTGGCGCCGCAAGGAGGAGAGAAGACCGTGCCTCAGATCAAACCTGCCCTGTTTGACCTTGTCTCAGCAGCATCCCGCAAGATGCCGCTGGCTCAGTTACTGGCGCAGGCACGACGCTCCGCGGGCCTTGCGCACTACGATGCAAACCTCCGCTACCTCAGCTCCACGCAGCCGTACCTCAATTGGCCGGGCAAAGCCCAAGCTTGGGCTCAAGCGCTCAGCGCGCCGCAAGGTAAGCTGCAAGCTGATGAAAGCTACGATCCCACCAGCCCCAATCTCTACCTTGAAGGCGATAATCTTGAGGTGCTCAAGCTCTTGCTGCCGCACTTGCAGGGCCAAGTCCAAATCATCTACGCCGATCCGCCGTACAACACGGGCAAGGACTTCGTCTACGCCGACAACTTTGTCTTAAGCCCCAGCGCCTATGAGCGCCTGACCGCCGCCCAAGCCCCAGACAAGAGCACCGACAAGGCCAACGGCGCTAACGGCACCGGCGACAACGGCACCAGCGGAAGCGCGGGGCGCTTGCACGCGCAGTGGTGCTCGTTTATCTATCCGCGTTTGCTGCTGGCGCGCGAGCTCATGGCCGACGATGCTGTCATCTTTTTGTCGATCGATGACCATGAGTGTCACAACCTCAAGTTGATCTTAGACGAGGTCTTCGGAGCGCAAAACTTCATCTCCCAATTGGTGTGGCAGCGCGCCTTTGCCGCCAAAAACGACGCCAAGACGGTGCCGGTCAGCCACGACTATGTCTTGATGTTTGCTAAGGACAAGGCCTATTGGGAGCGCAGCCATCGCGCTGCGCAGCACGCGCTTAGGCGGCAGCTGCTGCGTCGTACCTTGGTCGGTGACAGCCAAGAAGGGACCCAAGAGCTCAAGCGCTTGCTCAACTCAGGTGTCTTTGATGGGCCTAAGCCCGTGCGCTTGATCAAGTATTTGCTGGAGCTGGCCGACCTTGCGCCCCACGGCTTGGTGCTCGACTTCTTTGCCGGTTCGGCAACCACCGGGCAGGCGGTGCTAGAGCTTAACGCCACCGATGGCGGCGCACGGCGCTTCATCTTGATCCAAGCCCCCGAGCCCTGCGCTCCGGCCTCACCGGCGCGTAAGGCAGGCTTTAGTGACATCGCGCAGATTGGCCGGGCGCGCCTCGATGCGCTTAATCACAAGCTGGCTCAAGCGGCGCCAGTGTATAATAACACATCTAATAAAAAGGCTATGGGGAGGGGCACACCCCAAAATATATTTGCTAGTGGTTGTAAGCCTGCGCCTATCATGGTTGCGCGCCTCGTGGCAGCGGCAAGCCCAGCTGTCCCCAGCTTAAGCCCCGGCGAGCGCTATGAGCTCTGCGCTCACCCCGGCACAGCGGACGCGGCACTGCCGCTCACACCTCCCGTGCAAATGGCCTATTGGGCCCTGACCTCCGCGGGCGTAGCTCTTAAGGACTTAAGTGCCTTAGCCATGTGCTTGGCGCCGACGGGCGTCTGCTACTTACACTGCCCTGATGCCCACGTGTTAGCGGCTGCGCGCATCTTAGCTGATGAGGCTTTGGGGGCTAACAACTTCATTGCGACCTTGGTCGATGCCTCGCAGGCACAGCCTCAGAACGCAAAGGCGCAAGGGAGCCAATTGGAGACTCCGCGTGAGCAGCTGAGCTTCATCTTGATGTATGCGCGCAGTCGGGGCGACTTTAAGCTCGGGCGCCTGCCGCGTACGGCCGCCGCCAATGGGCGCTACCGCAATCGGGATAATGATCCGCGCGGCCCGTGGACGTCGGGCGACCTCTCGGTTAAAACCTACAATGCCGAGTGTGACTACCCCATTGTGACGCCCTCCGGGCACGTCGTCCATCCGCCCAAAGGCCTGTGCTGGCGTTTAAATCAAGCCAGCCTCGCGCGCGCCATCAACGACAACCGCATCTGGTTTGGCGTCAGCGGCAACAACTGCCCGCGCCTCAAGCGCTTCTTAAGCGAACTCAAGCATGAGGGCATGGTGCCGCTGTCCTTGATCTTGCCCGAGAGCCTGCAGCCCGTTGCGAGCCTGCAGCTCGAGCAGAGTCGGGAGTTGAGCCTTGCGGTGCGCCTTATCCATATGGCCAATCTGGATCAAGCACCAAAACCGCGTTGCCTGCTGTTAGGCGCGCATGACCGCTGCCAGAGTATGGCTCAGGCCTTAGAGCTGAAGCTTGTGTCCACGCAGCAGCCGCCCGAGCTCATCGTGGGCGGCGCATAGCCTGCATGCGCACTTGTGTCTGCGCCTGCGCTTGTACCTGCGTCTGTGCTTGCGTCTGTACTTGCGCTTTTGTGCTCGGATTGTGTTATCTTCCGGCCGATGTAAGTGAGGTCACAGATGCACGCAGACTCGATCCGAGGGCCCGTAGCGACGCCCGCCACCAAGACGCCAGTCCCGACGCGCAATATCATGCGTTTAGCGCAACTATTCCCTGATTGTGTGGGCACCTCGCACTTAGCGGGTGCGTCCACGCTCACCGTCGATGTGCCGCGGCTGTTGGCACACTTGGGGGTAGATCCTGAACCGGAGACGGGGGAGCGCTTTGAGCTGCAGTGGCCGGGGAAGGCGCAGGCGCAGCTACAGGCGCAAGCGCCGTTAGGCGCGTTCACGCTACAGTGCCATCAGGAGCAGAGCCACGACTTGGCAGAGACTGGTAATCTCTTCTTTGAGGGCGACAACCTCACCGTGCTTAAGCTGCTGCAGCCGAGCTATCAAGGCGCGATCAAGCTCATCTACCTCGACCCGCCTTATAACACGGGCTCCCAAGAGCTGGTCTATCACGACAAGTTTCGTGCGCGCAAAGTCCGCTTAAGTCAGGACTCCAGCCACGTGCATGCGCCGTGGTGCTCGATGATCTACGAGCGCCTGTTGCTGGCGCGCCAGCTTTTGAGCGCCGATGGCGTCATCTTTGCCTCGATCGACGAGCGCGAGTACGCCAATCTGCGTCAGATCATGGACGAGGTGCTGGGCGCGTCCAACTTTGTCAGCACCATGGTATGGAAAAAGAAGCAGGGCGGCTCTAACGACGCAGGCTTGGTCGTGACCGACCATGAGTACATCTTGGTCTACGCTAAGGACATCACCAAGGTAGCCTTAGGCCTAGACTTCGGGGCGACGCCCGATGTGCGCGATTACAACTTCAGCGACGAGCACGGCCGCTACAACCTCATCACCTTGGACAAGTCCTCGCTGCGCTATAGCCCTGCGCAGATCTTCGATATCGTGGGTCCTGACGGCACCGTCTATCGCCCGCGCATCATCAAGGGCCGCCAATCGTGCTGGCGCTGGAGCGCTGAGCATGTGGCGCAAGCCTACGATCAGTTGGTCTTTAAGGACGGCAAGGTCTACACCAAGAACTACCTCAAGTCCGGCGAGAAGCCGCGCAGCCTCCTCATCGACTCCGAGCGCTTTGGCCGCACCAGTCGGGGCAAGGCCGATCTGCAGGAGCTCTTCACCAACTGTCCCTTTAGCTACCCCAAGCCGGTGCGCTTGCTCAGTTACCTTATCGGCCTCGTGCAAGGCATGGACTTTACCGTCTTAGATCTCTTTGCCGGTTCTGCTACCACCGCCCAAGCCGTGATGGAGTGCAATGCTCACGACGGCGGCAGCCGCCATTTCATCATGGTGCAGCTCCCCGAGCCCTTAGCGGCCGCGCAGCACGACAACCACAGCTGCGCCACCTTAAGCGAGCTGGCGTTAGAGCGCATTCGCCGGGCCGCCAGCAAAATCAGCCAGAATTGCACCAAAACCGTGCGGGGGGGGGGTACGCAGTTTGGGGCGCAGCAAGCTGTTGTTTGCGCGGAAAATAGCCCGTATTACGACCTGCTGCCGCCCGCAGCCGCGTCCGACCATGCTCCAACAACGCACCAGAAGAGCGCAGATTTGGGCCTACGCGTCTTCAGTCTGCACCAAGGCCCAGCCGAAAACTCGGCGCCCAGCGATCCGGAGTCGCTGTTCTTTAGTGCGCTCGGGCGTTTGGGGCTGCCGCTGCACCTCAAGCTGCAGCGCTCTGAGTGCGCCGGTGGTGAGCTCTTGGACTATGGATCGGGGCTGGTGGTGGCCTGCTTGGGGCAGCCCCATGACAGTCTCTTAGCGGAGCTGGTGAGTCGCTCCACGGCGCCGCAGTACTTGCTGGTACGCGCCGCGGACTGGTCGCGCGCCGCTGAGCGCCGGGACTATCAAGAGCTCTGCGCCGTGCTGCTGCCCGCCACCCAGCTGGTGCTGCTCTAATTGGGAAGATACCTTCTCGCATTACCCTGTGTAAAAGTGTAAACTGACAACTTTTCCACAAAAACATCATGTTTTTGGCAAAAAGTTGTGGCAGGGGACTGACATGCAGCCGTTATCACTTCGCTCACCCAGTGGCACCGAGATCATACGCGCGCGTCTGTTGAAATGCTTGCAGGAGCGCTGTGCTGACTTCAAGTCCCAAGGCACCATGAGCGCCGAGCAGTTGGCGCAGGTGCTGGGCGTAAAGCCTAAGAGCGCGCCTGCCTTGGGCTGGCCTGGCAAAGGCAAAGCCTTAGGCACGGCGTTGAGTGCCTGCGGGCAAACGCTGTGGCCTCGGCCGGAATTGAGCTGGAGCCGCAGTGACCATCAGCCCAGCGCCAATATGTACCTTGAGGGCGATAACCTCGAAGCGCTCAAGCTCTTAGGTTTGAGTTACAGTGGCGCGGTGAAGGTCATCTACATCGACCCGCCTTACAACACGGGCAAAGACTTTGTCTATCGCGACAACTTTGCCCAAAGCCCAGCAGAATATGACCAAACTGTGGGCGCACGTGAGAAGGCCGATCTGGTAAGTGGAGAGTTGGGGCGGCGCATGCAGGTCAATAAGGAAACTGATGGACGCTTCCACTCCAACTGGTGCACATTGATGTACCCGCGCTTGCTCTTAGCCCGTCAGCTGCTGCGCACCGACGGCGTCATCTTCATTTCGATCGATGACTACGAGCAGCAGAATCTCAAGCTCCTGTGCGACGAGGTCTTCGGGGCTGACAACTTGGTCACGCAGTTGGTGTGGCAGCGCGCATACTCGCCCAAGAACGATGCCAAGTTCGTGTCTACCAGCCACGATTATATCTTGATGTACGCCTATGACCGAGCGGCCTTCGCCCAATCGTTGCGCGCGCAGGGCTTAAGCTGCGATTTCAGCCAAGGCCAGCTCCTGACTTACACTATGGTGGGTCACAGCCAAGAAGGCACCCAAGAGCTCAAGGCCTTGTTGCAGGATGGAGTCTTTGATGGGCCTAAGCCAGTGCGCCTCATCAAGCACTTGTTGCGTTTGGCGGGACTGAAGGCCCATGACCATGAGTTGGTGCTCGACTTCTTCTCGGGGTCGGCGACCACGGCCCAAGCAGTGTGGAAGCTCAATGCCGAGGATGGTGGTAACCGCCGTTTCATTATGGTGCAGCTGCCGGAGCAGAGTAACCAAGACCAGCGCGCTCACGCCAATCACAGCTTTGCCACGATCTGCGATATCGGCCGCGCCCGCATTCGCGCAGTGGCAGCAAAGCTGGCCGCACAGCTTAATTTGACACTACCTCCCATGGATTGCACCAAAATAGTGCGGGGGGGGGGTGCTTTGTTGATGTAACGTCATCACCGGCTTCTGGCGCGCGTATGGCGCCATTGCTGGAGCCATCCGCACCGTTAGACCTTGGTTTACAGGTCTTCACGCTGACCGCGCTACCGCCACTTGCGGGCTCATTATCTTCTGAGCAATCGTATCAAAGCGAGCTCTTAACGGCCGGGCCCGATCGCAGCAGCATCGAGTACAAAGCGCTCACTTGGCTCTATTGCCTCATTGCGCGCCTGCAGCTGCCGTTTACCGGCAGGCTGAGCACCAAGATCATCGCAGGCTTCAAGGTATGGTGCTATGGGCCTGACCTGCTCTGGCTGTGTCCGCAAGCCAATCTGGTGCTCAGCCAAGCATGGATCGACGCCTTAAGCAATGAATCCAGCTGGCCGCAGTTTGTGGCGGTGCGCTCAGACGTCCTCACGCAACACCAAGATGTCGCCTTCCTCTTAGCCGAGCTCTTTAAGGCCATTACCGTCGTACCTTTCACGGCAGAGGAGGCGGTATGACCAGTTTAAACGAACTGAGCTGGGCCTTCCCTGAGTGCACCACCCCTGACGGCGCCTTGGATTTAGCGCAGCTCAGCCACCAACTGGGATCGGATGAGGCCGCCTCCCACCAGACTGTCCCTGACCTGCCGGAGCGCTATGAACTGACTTGGGCGAGCAAGGCCCATGTCAAGCAGGAGCTGCGGCGCGAGCCTAGTCTGACTTTGGCCCCAGTCAATGATGCCGAGCCTGCTTTTGCCCCAGCGTCCAATCTGGCGGTACGGGGCGACCCAGTCGCGGCGCTTCAGGTGTTGCAGCGCCCACTCTTGGGACAGGGTGGGCTCAAAATGGTGTACTGCCATCTGCCTACTGACCTTGATCAAGCCTACGCTACTCTCACCTTGGTGCGGCCCTTACTGCGCCAAGATGGCTGCTGCTTTATCTTGTGTGATGATGCCGCCGCCTTGGCGTTAGGACGCAAACTGGGCGATGAGGCATTGGGTGGCAATAACTTCCTTGCGACTTTCGTGTGGCAACCGGACGAAGCGGCGCCCCTTAAGTACCTCCTGATGTATGCACGGGCCAACTACGAGTTCACGATTGGGCGCCTGCCGCGTACGGCCGAAGCCAATCAGCGCTATCGCAATCCCGATAACGATCCCCGCGGCCCTTGGAAAGTAGGTGACCTTTCGGTCAAGACTTATTCCAAGAGCTGCGACTATCCCATTACCACGCCGTCCGGGCGCATGGTACATCCACCCAAAGGCCGAGCATGGTGCTTAAGCAAGGAAAGCTTCGCGCGCGCGGTAGCTGAGAACCGCATTTGGTTTGGGGCCGATGGCAACAATGCTCCAAGCATTAAGCGTTTCCTATCGGAGCTTAAAAACCATGATATGGTGCCAACTTCGCTGTTGTTGCCTGCCGCGATGGGCTCTTTAGCCGCCGAGCAGGCAGCTTGTGGCACCGAACTTACGGTGACCGCGGCCTTGGCGCGCCATCTGGTTACGCTGTCCAATCTGTCGGCCGAGAGTGCTGCTGATGATGCAGTGCTGCTTATCGGCGCGAGCGCCGAGTGCGCGCAGTTGGCGACAGCGCTGACAGCACTTAAGCAAGAGCGTGCGGCCGCGTATCGTTTTGTGGTGCTGGCGCCTGAGGACGTGCTGACTTGGCTGCAGACGCTGCATCAGCAGCGCGCGTTGGCGGTGCCTGCGGTGCGTTTGTGTGAGTTAGTGCCTAATGCGCGCTCACAGTTAGCGGTGCCGCTTTCCGCCTATAGCCAAGACCTGTTGGCCACCTTAAGCGCGCCCCCTCCGGGGCGGGCGCTGGCAGCGCTCTTTGCCTATTTGGTGGAGCGTGGGCGCGACTTAATGCAGCGTATTGACAGCTTGGAGCTGTGCGGCACCGCTCGGGTCTATCAGCTGTTTGACTACGGGCAGGGGCAAATCTGGTTTTGCGCCGAGGCCGAGCTCGGCGTTGAGCTCATTGAGGTGGTAGCAGCCGCGCCGCAGCGCCCGCACCAGCTGGTGTGCCCTGATGCCAGCTTTGCCTCAGATAGCGCCAAGATCAACTGCTGCGAGCGCGCTACCTTGCTCTTGGGCGCGGAAGTGTTGGTCATTGGGGTGTAGGGGGTGCCATGCAAAGTCTCAAGTTCAAGCAACAAGATTTCCAGCAAGAGGCCGCGCGCGCGGTGGTTGAGGTCTTCGCCGGTCAGCCTAAGCTTGACGCATCCTTTGCCCTCGAAAACATGGGCAGCTCTGTGATGAATGCGCCGGTGAGCCTAACGCCGGAACAAGTGCTGCAGCACATTAATGCGCGCCAAAAGCACGCAGGCCTTGAGCTCACGCATGATCTGAGCGATGTATTTAATCTCTCCATTCAGATGGAGACGGGCGTGGGCAAGACCTACACCTACATCAAGACCATACATGAGCTTTGCGCGCACTACGGCTGGCGCAAGTTCATCATCGTGGTACCGTCGATTGCGGTGCGCGAGGGCGTCATCAAGAGCTTTGAGAGTACGCGTCAGCACTTCATAGAGCTCTACCCCGAGCAACGCCTGCACGCCTTCGTCTACAACTCCGAGCAGACGGCTGACATTGCCGCCTTTGCCGCATCGCTGGACATTGAGGTCATGATCATCAATGTCCAAGCCTTCAATGTAAAACTGAAGCTGGACGAAATCGAGGCGCAAGAGCGGGCCGTCGAGCAGGGGCTGGTAAGCGCAGGCAACGATTCGGGCGATTTGCGCCGGATGTTTCGGCGTCTTGACGGACTGCAGTCGCAGCGCATGATCGATGTCTTGGCCCAGACCAATCCGATCATCATCATTGACGAACCTCAGTCGGTGGAAGGTGCCTCGGCCAGCGTCAACGCACGCCAAAACTTGCGCTATTTCAACCCGCTGTTTACCTTGCGTTACTCGGCGACTCACCGCAAGGGCGATGAGCACAACATGCTCTTTAAGTTGGATGCGCTGGATGCCTACAACCAACAGTTGGTCAAGAAGATCACGGTCAAGGGTATCTCCGTCTCGGGCAACAATGCCGCGTCGGGCTATGTTTATCTCGAGCGCATCATCTTGTCGCCCCAAGCGGCGCCGGTGGCGGTGCTGCACTTCAACCAGCTCAACAAGAACAATCCCAAGAACCCAGTGCGCAAGGTGGTGCGCCACTGCTCAGAAGGTGACGATCTCTTCACCGCCTCTAACGGCATCGAGGAGTATCGCGATCGCTTCGTGATTGCCGAGATTCGCGGCGACCTTGATACCATCGAGCTGCTCAATGGTACCAAGATCAAGGTCGGCGAGGCGATTGGGGCGCTCGAAGAGGAGGCGCTGCGCCGCATCCAAATCCGCGAGACGATCCTGTCCCACTTAGAGCGGGAAAAGGCCTTGTTTGGGCAGAACATCAAGGTGCTGTCCTTATTCTTCATCGACCAAGTCAAGCTTTACCGCGAGTACGATGAGTACGGCACAGCACGCAATGGCCGTTACGCTCAGATCTTTGAAGAGGAGTATGCAGCCCTCAAAGACGAGATGATCGCCCAGTGCAAGGCCGAGCTCTCGCCTTTGGCTTTGCAGGCTGAGCAAGCCACCTGCGCCGCCCCGGGGGCGCCTGATGGCGCGGCCTCGGGTGGGGCCGAGAGCGTGGCTGCCTTCAGTGCTCACGACTATGCTTTGCTCCGCTACATCGCTTATCTTGAGATGATTGACGTCGCCCAGACGCACTCGGGCTACTTCTCGATCGATAAAAAGAGCCAACACCTCACCGATCCTGAAGCGCCCAAACGCGGCCAAGTGGGCTCCAGCGATGTGAGCGCCTATGACCTCATCATGCGCTCCAAGGAGTTGCTCTTGGACTTGAACCCGGTGCGCAGCCCGGTGCGTTTCATCTTCTCGCACAGCGCCTTGCGCGAGGGCTGGGATAATCCCAACGTATTCCAAATTTGCACCCTCAAGCAGAGCGCAAGCGACATCAGAAAGCGCCAAGAGGTCGGACGCGGCCTGCGCCTGTGCGTTGACAACTTTGGCGTGCGTCAAGACAGCTCCGTCTTGGGCGGGCGCGTGCATGACATCAATGTCCTGACCGTGATCGCCTCAGAAAGCTACGAGAGCTTTGCCCAAGGTCTGCAGCAAGAGCTGGTCGCTGAGCTCAATGGGGGCGTTACGGCGCTGGATGCCGCCTTCTTCAAAGGGCAACAGCTGCGCGATGAGCAGGGTAATACCCACGCCATTAAGCCGAGCGAGGCCAAGAAGTTAAGTGCGCACTTAGTCGCGCAAGGCTGGGTGGATAAGAAGAGTGGGGAGTTAACCGCAACTGGGCGCGCAGCACTGGCCGCAGGCACGGTGACGGTGCCGCCGTCTTTGCCTAAGCTGCAGCCTTACACCCACGCCCTCACCGAGCTGCTGCGGCCTAAGGCGCAGACGCCGCGGACGGCTCAAGTCGAGACGATGGTGGCCAATAGTCGCAAGCAAAAGCGCCTCAAGCCGAAGCTTGAGATCTTGCAGAGCCGCGAGTTTAAGGAGTTATGGCAGCGCATTAGCCCTAAGAGCATCTACTCGGTCGACTTTGACTCCAACGAGCTCATTAGGGCTGCAGTGGCACATATCGATCAGCACCTGCAGGTCAACCAGTTGATTTACACCGTAGAGCAGGGCTCGCTGGCGACTGCGACCAAAAAGCAAGCCTTAGAGCAGGGGCGCGCTTTCCGCAATGAGGCAACGCAAGTCATGACCGAAGCCATGGTGACAAGCAATGCCTCGGCGGTTACACGCCAAGCGGTCAGCAATACGCCTTACGACCTGATTGGCCGATTGGTGGAGCCGACCAAGCTGACGCGCCGCACCATTGTGGCGATCTTGCAGGGCATCCGCCGCGACAAGTTTGAGCTCTTTATGCGCAATCCTGAGGAGTTCATCGTCAAGGTCGCCCAGCTCATCAACGAGGCCAAGTCCCAGACGATTGTGGCCCATATCCGCTACAGCCTGAGCGCGGAGTGCTATGACCAGAGCATCTTCTACGACAACTCGCCGGTGCTCACCAGCATCCTCACTGAGGCCAAAAAGCATCTCTATGCTGAAGGCGTAGCCTGCGACTCCCAAGTTGAGAGCAAGTTGGTCAAAGACATGGAGCTCTCAAAGCAGGTCTGCTTCTACATCAAGCTGCCCAAGGTCTTTAGCATCCGTACGCCACTGGGCAACTATAGCCCGGACTGGGCGATTGCCTTCAAAGAAGACAATGGCATCAAGCATTGCTACTTTGTGGCTGAAACTAAGGGCAGCTTGAGCTCGCTGATGCTGCGCCCGATCGAGCAGGGCAAGATCACCTGCGCCAAAAAGCACTTTGAGGCCTTGGGCCCCGATGTCTCCTACGACGCCATCACCAGCTTTGCCGAGCTGATGCAGCTGGTCACCGCATAAGCAAGCGCTCCCGGCTTGCCACAGCTTCCGGCCTGCAAGCAGCTCCCGGCCTGCCGCTGCCCCAACCTGTCTACCACTGGGGCAGTCGGCTATCATTGCTGGGGCCGCCCGCGCAGGTTGGCCCTGAGCTTGCGTGCGGGCAGGGCGCGGGCTTGCGCTAAATTGCTAAGGCCCTAAAGGGTAAAGCCATTTTGTTCAGAGAGTAATGTGCTTTGTGCCCGTAAAATGATATACTTAATTAACTAGATTGCGTGAGGGCCGCTTGAGGGCTTTCACCACGTTGCCCTACGCGCAGGCCCGGTGCCTTGGGCTGCGCGCAAGCGCCCCGTGCGGCGGGCGCATGTTTTGAAACAGGAGCGGTGGACATGTTTCCTTTGGAGCGGATCGAGGACATCAAGAATCATCCTAACGATTTCAAGTTGTTAGAGCGCGTGCCTCTGACGCGTGATGACGTCTTAGAGCGCTTGCCTCTGAAACTTGCGGATATGGTGCCCGGCGAGCGCCTGTGTGCCGTGGTGTTCTTGGATACCGAGACGACCGGTATGTCGGCACTGAGCGATAAGATCATCGAGCTGGGCATGGTGCGCTGCACCTTCTCGCTTGACCGTAAGATCATCTTGTCGGTCGATCGTTACTATGATGCCTACGAAGATCCGGGCCGCCCGCTGCCTGAGGAAATCACGAAGCTTACGGGTATCACCGATGAAATGGTGCGCGGCAAGAACTTCGATGACAGCACCATCTTAAACTTCTTCGTCGACCACCCGCTCATCGTGGCGCACAATGCGCGCTTTGACCGTCCTTTTGTCGACCGGCGCTTTGGCACGATCGCGCAGAGCGCGTGGGCTTGCAGCCAAAAGGAGATCGATTGGAATAAGATCGGCTTCAATGGCGCCAAGCTCGAGTTCCTGCTCCAATCCTCTGGCTACTTCTACGATGCGCACCGCGCCTGCAACGATACCTTGGCCCTGTGCTATCTGATGCACATTTACCCGCAGGCCTTCGCGCAGATGATCGAGAGTTCGCTGAATGTCAGCTACCGCATCGACGCCTGCAACTCGCCGTATAGCGCCAAGGAAGTGCTCAAAGAGCACAGCTACCGCTGGGACGCTGACAATAGGGTGTGGTACATCCAAGTCTCCGGACGCCAAGAGGCCATTGACCAAGTCCAGTTCTTAGAGAGCGTCTACCCCGAGGCCAAGGATCGCGTCCAGATCACCGCCTACACCGCGCGCGAGCGCTACCGCTCGTAGCTGCGGCTCATAGCCGCGGCTATCGCCGCTGCTCGTTGCCTGCTCATCAGCCCACGCGACCTAAGCTTATTAGCTCGTAGCCGCCACCCGTAGCCTCAGCTGAGAGCCGCCTGCGGCTTGCCTCTCATTGCCTGCCGCTGTGTCTGCAGTCGACATCTTGCCCCTACGCGTACCTGTAGCATATCGCGGAGCGCGCACGCTTAGTACATCTATTGAGCTTGATGCCCTAAAAGGGCAGATATGGCGCGGCGCTGCTTGCTGCGGGGCAGGATTGGGCCTATGTGGGCGGGTCGGGCGCTGAGTTGGGCACCAAAAACGTGATGTTTATCGCCGCGGCAAAACTGTGATCGCACTAACATACTTGTATATCAGTGTTAGAGTATTGCACTTCCATCTGCTAACATGGCTCCCGTTTTGAGCCTTGGGGTGAGCTCAGTGCTCACCACTGTTTCTTGTTTGCTCAGGCTCAAACCTTGATTAACTGTCCGGCGCCGTGCGTCAGCTGAGATGAGAAGGCTGGTGCTTGCGGCCGGAAGGTTTTGATTGCGCCCCTACGCAGCTTACTTGGGCTTCGCCCCGGGCAAGCTTCAGTCAGCGTAGTGGGCGCAATTCATTTGATCAGGGGACGCTTGCGGCGCCCTCTGGTTGAGTCAACGGCCCTCAGGCTGAGAGCGACCTGAGAGCGGTGATGTGTGGTGGCCATGCGCTTAGGGCTTGTCCTTTAGGATTTGTCCTGAGGCGTAGGCTTAGTGTGAGCAGGCAACCGTAAGGTTGCCGTAAATGGTTGGTGACAAGATGGAGCATTGGATACCAATGCGCTGAAAACCGCCGCAAGCCTTGATTTATCAAGCTTCTTGCGCTTTAGGGTGCAAATTAGGGTGC
>CALXNA010000017.1 GCA_944389615.1 uncultured Anaerobiospirillum sp.
GTAGCGAAAGCCCCACCCCCCAAATGAGGGGGCAGGGCTTCATGCATAGCTGTCAGAGTTTTAGTAAAAACTCAGGGTGAGAATTGGTGCTCAGATCAGAGAAGAGGCGCAGGTCTCGGAGGCGGGAGTTGGGCGACCGGCGGAGAGCTGCGCAATCGGCGAAGAGCAGCGACGTGGGCGGTGGTTGCCTGCGGCAGCCCAGCTTCGGGCGGCCCAAAAACAAAAAAAGCCAACTGCTTGCGCGTTGACTTCCTTGCTTGATGCTGTTATATGGTGCCCAGGGCGGGACTCGAACCCGCACTCTCGCGAACTACCCCCTCAAAGTAGCGTGTCTACCAGTTCCACCACCTGGGCATATAACAAATTGTGGTCTTGCGACGTCAGTCACGTCGTTTCGACAGCGCCCATTATAAGGAAATTTACTTGGCTGTAAAGAACTTTTTGCGCTTTTTACGCGCCTGCGCCCGCGGAGCGCGTTCGCCGCGATAGATAAGCCGTTTTTAGAACTGTGTCACAAATCAGACAACAACCTCCCCATCACGCGCAGTCCCGCCGCGGGAAGCGCGAGCGGCCTGCGCGGGGTGGGTTGGAGCTAGGCGGCAGCCTGCGCCGCATGGGGCTAGTTTTGCGCGCACGATCACAGTATCAGCGTGCTCCGCGCGGCGGAGGTGGACTCTTGATTTTGCTTGGCATGAAAAGCGCTAATAGATTATTTTGGTGTTTTTTACTAACTGGCACACACGCCGGACTTAAGGCGGCGCCTTGAGTCGTCATTGGATTCAACTGCTCATCTTTGAGGGCTACTGAGTTGGGAGAGAGCTGGTAGCCTAAGG
Organism: uncultured Anaerobiospirillum sp.; assembly: GCA_944389615.1. Classification (GTDB taxonomy): domain Bacteria; phylum Pseudomonadota; class Gammaproteobacteria; order Enterobacterales; family Succinivibrionaceae; genus Anaerobiospirillum. Next base: position 834 of record CALXNA010000017.1, read on the forward strand.
TCACCTCGTAAGGGTAGCTATGGCTAGTTTCAGCGACCACACTAACAGGCAAGCGGCAAGGCAAACCGCACCGAGCGGAGCAGGTCAGGCTTCGGCCCCGGCCGCCGGTGATGACTGGTATGACCAAGGCTTCGACCTCAATGATGAGACCCAGTACTTTGACTACGCCCAAAGCGGTATCAATCCTGACTTGATTCCCTCGGCCGAGCAGAAGCTCGAGGCCTCCGAGTATAACCAAGTGCGCTCCGATGCCAAAGAGTCCTTGCAGTCGGGCAATCTCAAACTTGATATCACCCAAGTAGGCCAGATCGCCTCGGGTGCCCATGCCCGTGAGCACGGCCCGCGCCATGGCACCATCATGGTGGGCGGCCAAGGCAAGATCGAAGATATCCCAACTTCGCTCAGCCTTGAGATGGCCCAAGAGGGCGTCTACACCGACGCCTATAAGGAAAAGGCGCGTCAAGAAGAGGCCGCCGCCGCGGCCAAGGCCCAAGCTGAGGCCCATGCGAGCGTCTATAACGACGCCTACCTTGCGCAAAAAGACCAAGCGGCCGCCAACTCAGCAGCTGAGCCTAACTATGTGGACGAGGCCAGTTCGGACTTTGCAACCCGCGTCAGCCACCAAGGCGGCCTCAGCGAGGCCGACCTGCGCTTTTTGCAAGCCCAGCGTCTCAAAGAGAACCAAGCCCCCGAAGGCAAGGCGGTCTTGCCGCCGAACAGCGCCAAGATCAATGAGCGCACTAACCACGTAAGTAACGCCAACCACGCCAGCAATGCCAGTCCGGCGCGCAGCGCAGGTCATGCTGCGAGCGTAAGTCACGCTAGCCCGGCGGGGAGTCCGGCCCGCCCAGCGCGCAGCCTGGCGCCATCCTCCGATCCCAATGAGCGCTTAAAGCAGCAGGCGCAGGCGCGACGCGATGAGCAACGCGCGGCCCGGGCGCGGCGGCAGCAGCAACTGCAAGAATCGCAGGCCCGCCTGCAACAGCAACAAGCTCAGGTGCAAGCGCGCACCGAGGCGGCGGCCAATCGTCTGCAGCGGGCCCAAGCGCGCCGAGAGGAGCAGGAGGCGCAAGCGGCGCGCGCGGCGCGGCCCGATGAGAACTACCTGCAGCATCAAGCTGCGGCCATGCTCTACAAGCAAGAGCAGCAAGCGGCGCACTCCGATGCTGCGATCCGGGCCCATAATTTGGCTCTCGCCGCGCAGCATAAAGAGCAACGTGGCGCGGCCTTAGCCCATCGCAATAAGGAGCATCGCGACCAAATGGCCGCGACCATGTACGCTAAGCAAGCTCAGGCGCAAGCCAAAGCGCAAGCGGCCGCGCAAGCTGAGGCGGTAGCGGCTCCGGAGAGTGCGCCGCATCGGGCTTATCAGTATGAGCCGGTCGAGGAGGTCAAGCCCAATTCGGCGCTTGATTCTTTGCAGGCGCAAGGCGAGGCCATTGTGCCGGTTGAGGACAAGAAGCCGTCGGCCTTAGATGCGGTGGGCTCGGGCGCTGAGCTCATGGAGCAAGAGCCGGTCGACCCGGATGCGCCCTCGTCAGCCTTCAATGCTTGGCAAGATGGCTCCTTTGCGCAGCAACAAGCGCAAGCTGCGCAGGCTAATGCCCAAGCGCAGGCCCAGTACGAGGCCGAAGTTGCGGCGCGCGCTTCGGACGTGCAGGCGCGTCTTGCCCAAATTGAGGCTGAGCGGGCGCACAAGGAAGCTGAGCGTGCCCAGCAAGAGCAGGCGCTCGCCAACGAGTTTGATTCGTGGGCCCATGAGCGCGGTGGCGCCGTCGATGCCCATTTGACTGGCCATCAGCGCACGCGCAGCCTCGATGATTACGAAAACCTGCATCCTACGACCCATCAGCGTACCAAGAGCATCTATGACTTCAAGGACTTGCGCACTGCTGAGCACCACCGCACCAAGAGTCTTGATGACTTCCAAGACATCTCCGCAGGCCAGCGCGGCTTTATGACCGCCCAAGGCAGGGGTAAGGACAGTAAGTTTTTTGCGCCACCGCAAGGAAAGGCTCTGCCTGATGGGGGCTTGGTCGCAACCCACGGGGCTAGGTCACGTCCGGCTCCGAGCAATGGTGCTAGTATAGAAGAGCACGATTACGGCTCGGCCATCTACGGCTCGTCCATTGGCGATAGTGCCCTTGAGCAAGATGCCCATATGCACGAATACGCCGATACCGACCATGCCTTTGAGGTGCTCTCGCGCAAGGGCCAGCGCATGGCCTACGGCCGTAATGACGCGCGCGTGGCCAATAACATTGGTAGCGCCAGTGGCAGTGGCAACGCCGGTGGTATGAGCGCCGAGGGCATCAGCGCCGGGGGCAGGGCGGGGCTGCGCGGAGCTGACCACGGGACGGGGCTTGATTTCATCCCGCAGCATAAGCCACTGATGGGTGGCTTGGGGTCATCAGATTACTTGGGACCAGCACAACGAGGAGCAAATGTGGCTACACAAACGCAAACTGGTGCCGACGGCGGCGCTCCCACTCGGGCGCAGTCGGTATCACCAAGAGAGCAGCTGTCAGATATGAGCACAGCAGGCCATCGGGCGCGGGGCGAGAAGGAGAAGTCGCTGGAGGAGCTGGCGCGCGAGTACCCCGGGCTGTCCATGCAGCATTTGGTCAAGTTAAAGCGCTCCTCAAATCGCTGCCACTTGGTCTCGCGTACCCCGATCTTCGATGCGGCCTCGAACATTGCCATGTATGAACTCAAGTTCACCGCAGGCAAGGTATTCCAGGTCAATGCTCTAAAGAGCGAGCATGTCTATCACGTGCTCTTTGGCTACTTCATCCGCCGGGGCATCTCCTGCTTTATCGGGCGCAATCGCCACGTCTTGGTCATGATGCCTCTGACCTACGATTTCGTCGATTACCTTGAGCGCTACTCGGTCAACCGTGTCTTGCTGCGCATTTGCCCCGAGCAGCCGGTCACGCCGTCGGCGCTGCACCTGCTCACGCAGCTGCGCCGCAACGGCATGAGCTTTGCCATCGACCTGATGCTTCTCATCAAGAAGGAGTGGAATAAGGCCATCTTGTCGATCGAATATGTCATGATCGACATGTCCGACAAGGTCAACGAGCAGCTCAACGTATTCCAGCGCTTAAAGAGCAAGGCGCCGTGGCTTAAGACCATCGGCTTTAACGACACCAAGGGCGATGGCTATGCCTACCTTGCCAAGCGCATGATCGACTTCCTCGATGCGCCGCTGTGGAATCCGCCGATTGTGCTCAATCAGGATATCAAGAACTTCGCCCCGGTGCAGAACGAGGTTCTGACCTTGATTCGCGAGCTGTTCAAAGACCAGCCTAACTACACCATCTTCCAGCGCTTCTTACAGGGGCATGATGCGATGGCCCGTGACATGGCGGTCTTCTTGTATCGCTTCCGCCACGCCTCGCCGCGCCAAGTCCAGAACATCAGCGAGCTGTACAACTTCTTGCTCGAGTACAGCGCCAACCGCTGCTTTTCAGTGATTGCGGCGCGCTCCATCATGCTGGCCTACATCAAGGCGGCCAACCACCCAAGCCAGAACATCCTCCAAGAGCATTACGTCCAGGCCTTAGTGCGCGGCTACTTCTGCGAGTACATCTCCAAGGTCTTCAACGACCCCTTTATCGAGCGCTTTGGCTTCCAGTCGGGCATGTTCTCGCTTTTGCACATGTTCCTGCTGCAAGAAGAAGTCGATGTCATCGCCAATGACAGCTACAACGACATCTTCGATCGCATCTACGGCGACAGCGAGCTCATGGCCGATATCATCGAGTGCGTCCAAGCCATTGAGGCCACCGATTTGATGGCGATCTTCAGCTTCATCCAGAAGTATCAGGTGCCTCCGGCTTCGGTGCTCATCAGCTACGAGAAGGCGCTGATGCGCACCAACGAGCTCTTGCTGGTGCTCAACATCACCCCAAGCCGCAAGTAGCTCCCGCCTAGCCGCGCGCGTGCTACGCGCACCGCGTGCGCCAGCCTCGCGCCCCGCAACGGGGCGCAGGTAGCGCAGGACGCAGGACGCGCAAGGCGATGGCGGAGCAGGACGCGGCGTCTTGGTTTTGACGATCGCGCCGCTCCAAGTTGGGGGCGCGGGCGTGGGATCGGGGCCGTCACTTGGGCTTTTGGCACTTCAATTGCAGCTTGAGGCGAGATCGTGTGCTCTGGTCGCAGGGCCCTGTGTGCCTTAAGCATCAAGTTGATCAACCCTTAGGAGAGATGGTGCATCCGGAGTCGGGTGATATCTAGGAACTGCCGGGCATTGTGCTATAGTTGAAGGTTTCAAGCTGAGTAAAGCTTGGTGCAGGTGAGATGGGCTCGCTTGAGCTGAGAATGGTTTTAGGTAGATGGCAGCTAATTCAGCAGTAACGCAACCGCGTCCAAGCGGAGCCGCCCCCGGACGAGCTCCGGGTGCACCTGTGACCCGTGCTGCCGCAGGTCAGGGGGCGCGTCCCGCGGCTGCGCCGCAAGGCCGTCCTATGCCTGCCAATATGACGCCGCAGCAAATGGCGGCGCTCAAAGCTCAGCAAGCAGCCCGCGCTCAGGCCGCGCCCCGGCCTGCCGCTGCCCCCTCCGATCCGGCGGCCAACCGCTGTCACCTCATTGCGCGCACTCCGGTTTTTGATGCCCACCGCGTAGTCCAGATGTATCGCCTGCGCTTCTCCTCGGGCAATAAGTTTGTCACCGACCGCCTACTGCCGCAGCATGTCACGCCCATCATCAATGATTACTTCATTGAGCGCTCGATCGTAAACTTCGTGGGCTCCAAGTCCAAGGCCCTGATCATGATGCCGGTCAACCCGGGCCTCTTGCCCCTGATCAAGAAAGGCGTGTCTTCGCGCCTCGTGCTGCAGATACCGCCCTATCAGGAGCCGAGTCCCCAAGTGGTGGACTATATGTCCAAGGTCAAGCGCTACGGCATTCGCTTTGCCGTGGACTTAATGGACGTGATGAAGCATGGCTGGATTAAGGGCATCCTGCACATCGAATACGTCCTCATCAATATGGGGAGCCAAGGTGCGTGGCAGCTGACCTTATTCCAAAAGCTCAAGGTCAAGGCGCCGTGGCTGAAGATCATCGCCTACGGCACCAGTGAAGCGGTGCTGCTTAAGATGTCGACGAGCTATCGGGCCGATCTCGTCATTTCATCGATGAGCACCAGCACCATGTCCTTTAAGCAGTCTCCGGCCTTGATGGAGCCGTTCCAAGCGGACATTATGTCGCTGGCCCACGAACTCTTCTTGCCTAAGATCAACTTCCCGATCTTCAAGAAGTACTTGGCCGAGAACCGCGGCGTGCTCAAGATCTTGATCTACTATCTGCACCGCTTCAAGAAGGTGGGCCTGAGCACGCTCGGCAACTTAAGCGACATCTACCGCTACTTAGCCGAGCACGAGCCAATCCCGTCCTTTACCACGATCTTGGTGCATGGCCTGCTCACGCACTACACCAAGATTGTGCAAAGCTCGAGCTTGCACGTCATCGACGAGCTCTATCGGCGCATCTTAGTGCACGGCTACTTCACCCAGTACGTGATCTACCACCTGCCGACGGCGACCGAAGCAGACAAGATGTACTGCTTTCAGACCGGCGTCTTCTCCTTACTCCCGGAGCTCTTGCTTAAGACGCGCGAAGAGCTCAACGCTGACCGCTACCTCTACGCTATCACCAAGCGCATCAACGATGAGCAATCCTTAGTCTGCCGCACGGTCAAGTGCCTTGAGGACATGGAGGTCAACAACCTCGAGGGCGTCTTTGATTATGCCCGCACCTTCAAGGTCTCCTCGACCATCATCTGGGCCGCCTACGAGGATGCCATCATCCACGCCAACGAGTTCATGATCGCTATGCAGGTGGTCACCAACCAGCGCTAACCGCGTTCTCAAGCGTAAATCCGCGCTCCCGCGTTCAACAGCCTGCGCCTTCATTGGCTTGCATCCTAGTTCGTGCCATAATGGGGCAGATTTTGATCAAAGATATGTCCCGATATGGGAGAGGGGCGCGCTATGAGTAAACACGTCAGTATCCGGCTTGAGGACGAAGACCACCAAGCCTTACTTGCTTGGTGCCAGCGCTCGCAGCAGACGGTGCAGCAGGTGGTGTCACAGGCAATCAAGCACCTCTTAGCCCAAGCAAGTAAAGAGGATGTCCCTGCAGGGGCGGGTTATCGCTTTATCGACCTCTTTGCGGGCATCGGCGGGATGCGCCTTGCCTATGAGCGCGCGGGCTGTCACTGCGTCTACTCAAGCGAGTGGAATAAGTTTAGCCAAGAGACCTACTACGCCAACTTCAAAGACCAGCCCGATGGCGATATCACCAAGGTCGATGCCGCTTCCATCCCCAATCACGACATCTTGGTCGCAGGCTTCCCGTGCCAGCCCTTTTCCATTGCGGGCGTCTCCAAGAAGAAGAGCCTCGGCCGCGCCACCGGCTTTGAGGACAAGACTCAAGGCACGCTCTTTTTTGATGTGTGCCGCATCCTCAAGGCCAAGCGGCCGCGCGCCTTTATGCTCGAGAACGTCAAGAACCTCTGCAGCCACGACAAAGGCCGTACCTTTCAGGTGATCGTCGAGTCCTTGCACGAGCTCGACTACGCCCTTAGCTATCATGTGCTAGACGGACAGTCCTATGTGCCGCAGCACCGCGAGCGTATCATTATCGTGGGCTTTGATCGGCGCCGCTACGGCGACGTCAGCTTTGACTTTGCGCTCAATCCCCCAGCGCAGGCGCCGCTGCTGCGCTCGATCTTAGAGCCGAATGTGCCTGACAAGTACACCCTCTCCGACCGTCTCTGGCAGTACCTGCAGGACTATGCGTCCAAGCACCAAGCGGCCGGTCATGGCTTTGGCTACGGCTTGCCGGACTTGGACGGGGTGGCGCGCACCTTAAGCGCGCGCTATTACAAGGACGGTTCGGAAATTTTGATCGCGCAGCCGGGCAAGAACCCGCGCCGCCTCACCCCGCGCGAGTGTGCGCGCCTGCAGGGCTTCCCTGACAGCTTCAAGATCCCGGTCTCCGATACCCAAGCCTACCGCCAGTTTGGTAACTCGGTGGTGGTGCCGCTGATGGCCGACGTCGCGCGCTTGGTCGTACGCCAGCTCGCTGCGCTGGAGCATACGCCGCGGCCTGAGCCGCAGGCCGTGCCGGACGGCAATGACGAACCGCGGATTGCATCCGAGCCGCACCAGCTGAGCATGATTGATAAGATCGAGCAGGAGGCCATCTAATGGCAAGCCTATATTACGCGCAGAGCGCGATTGCGGCCGTTAAGCGCCATGCGGCGGCATATTGTAAGTTCCTCTCGGCCAACGACACCGGCGTGACCGGCTCGCATCAGGCGGGGATCTTGGTGTCAAAACGCGCCGAGTCCATCTTGTTTGACCGGCCCGGGGTGAAAGGGAGCAATTGCGAGCGCGGGGTGCAGATTCACTGGCAGGATACCTTCGTTACCTCCAGCCGCTTTGTGTACTACGGCAAAGGCACGCGCAATGAGTACCGCATCACCAACTTCGGCCGCGGCTTTCCCTTCTTAGCACCGGAGTTCACTGGTGCGCTCTTAGTCTTGGTGCAACGTGCGGCCGACGATTACTTGGCCTATGTGCTCAATAGCGACGATGAGATCGACGCCTTCTTGGGCGCCTTTGCGCTGACGCCAGAGGATACCAATCAGCTGATTGAGCCGGGGGTAGTCACTTGCACCGAAAGCGCGGCCATTGCGGCCTACTTGCAAGAGTTGACCGTATTCTTCCCGTCCTCACAGGAGGTGTCAGCTGCGGCGCGTGCGATCTCCCAGCGCGTGTCTGGATCCCAAGAGCTGCGCAATCCCGATGGCCAGCTGGTGCAATGGATTCAAACCGAGTTCAACCTGTTTAAGGCCTTAGAGCAGCGCTGCTACACGCAGCAGATTGCCGCAGGCTTTGCCTCGGTGGAGCAGTTCTTGGTCTTGGCCAACGAAGTCCTAAATCGTCGCAAGAGCCGAGCCGGTAAGAGCTTAGAGCACCATTTAGCCGCGCTCTTTGACGCTCACGGCCTGTCATACAGCACGCAGGCGGTCACCGAAGGCAACAAGCGTCCCGACTTTATCTTCCCTTCAGCGACGGCCTACCATGACGCGAGCTTTCCGGTAGCGCGTTTGGTGTCGCTGGCGGCAAAGACCACCTGCAAAGACCGCTGGCGTCAGATTCTCAATGAGGCCGATCGCCTGCGCGACCGCCCTAAGTACTTATGCACGCTGCAGCAGGGCATCTCCCCGGCCCAGCTTGAGGAGATGCACCGCGAGCAAGTGGGCTTGGTGGTGCCCAAGGACAATCTTACCTACTTCCCGTGGCCGCAGCGCGAGCGCATCATGACGCTGTACGACTTTATCCAAATGGTCAAGGCGCTACAGTCATAAACGCACGGCGCCCCGCAGCTGAGGGCCGCGGAGCGCCGTGGTAGATGGTTCCAGCGTTGTTAAACTGCTGGTCGCCGGTGGTCTTAGACCGCTTGGAACATCGCGGAGATCGACTCTTCGTTGCTGATGCGACGAATGGCCTCAGCTAACATTGGAGCTAAGGTTAAGTAGCGGATCTTCGAGATAGCGCGGGTCTGTGCGGTCGATGGGATCGAGTCGGAGACGACTAACTCATCTAAGGTCGAGTTCTGCAGGTTCTCGCAGGCCTTGCCCGAGAGGACAGGGTGGGTGGCGTAAGCCATAACGTGCAGGGCACCGCGCTCCTTTAAGGCGTCAGCGCACTTGCATAAGGTGCCACCGGTGTCGATGATGTCGTCGACGATGATGCAGTCGCGATCCTTAACCTCGCCGATGAGGTGCATAACCTCAGAGACGTTTGGCTGAGGACGACGCTTGTCGATGATGGCGATGTCAGCGTTGTTTAAGAGCTTGGCGATGGCGCGAGCACGGACGACACCACCCATGTCAGGCGATACGACGACTGGGTTGGTCAGGTTCTGCTGGAGCATGTCCTCAACGAAGATCTGGCTGCTAAAGCAGTTGTCAACTGGGACGTCGAAGAAGCCTTGGATCTGCTCGGCGTGCAGGTCGACGGTCAAGACGCGGTCTACGCCGACCGACGATAAGAAGTCGGCGACGACCTTGGCGGTGATCGGCACACGGGCCGAGCGCAGGCGACGGTCTTGGCGGGCATAGCCGAAGTATGGTACGACCGCGGTAATGCGACCGGCCGAAGCGCGGCGCATCGCGTCGATCATGACAATCAGCTCCATCAGATTGTCGTTGGTAGGAGCGCAGGTTGACTGAATAATGAAGATATCGCAACCGCGGACATTTTCATTAATCTGAACATGGATCTCGCCGTCGCTAAAACGGTCGACGGTTGCGTTGCCTAAACGGGTGTAGAGGCGAGCGGCAATCTTTTTTGCTAGTTCTGGGGTGGCATTACCAGCAAATAACTTCATATCAGCCATGGAGAAATTTCCTGAAAAGAACAAAGCGGGGCCGAGCGCAACACGAGGGGCAGCCGACGGGCGCGGTCTGCAGCCTGCGGGGCCTTCCTCATCGTTTGCTATAAGCTGTGGCGCGCATTATAGCGCCTAAATGGGGCAAAATCCGCATTTTTATCAGGCAACGCCTTTTTCTCACCCAAGAAACGTAAGGCGCGGCCCGGCCACGGCCGTAGCAGCTTAGCCTAAGGACGCAATGTCGTCAGGCGACTAAGGCTTTAAGGTGTGCGCGACGAAGACGCGGTAGCCGCAGCCAAGGTTCAGCGACTGCTGCGTTACCTCCGCAAAAGCAGCTTGCGCTGCCTGAGCGTCAGAGCACGCGACAAAGCACGAAGCGCCGGTTCCGGACATCGCAGGGTGGCCGTATTTTACCAATCGTTCCAAAGTGTGTCCAATTTCACAGAAATTTTTCGTGACAACTGCTACGAGGTCGTTGCCGTAGGGTCCGGCGAGCATCTCAGCGTGGCTGCGCGGCGCAGAGTAATGCTCTTTGAGCGCCGGATCAGTGAAGATGGCCTTAGTGCTGACGTGCACGTCGGGCGTGACCACGAGGTAGTACTGCGGCGGGAGATCGAGCGGGGTAATCACCTCGCCGCGCCCTTCGACGAGGGCGCTCGTGCCGTGCACGAAAAAGGGCACGTCCGAGCCCAAGCGGGCGCCAAGCTCGGTCAGCTGCTCCGTGCTCAGGCCCAGCTCCAACATCCGGTTTAAGGTCACCAAGGTGGTGGCGGCATTGCTCGAGCCGCCGCCGAGCCCACCGCCCATAGGAATGAGCTTGTGCAGACCGATGTGTACCGTGAAGTTACGCCCGGTGGTAGTTTGCAACAGGCGCGCGGCTCGATAGATCAGGTTGTCTGCCAGCTCAACGCCTAAGGGCTGGGTGCTGGTGAGGGTGATACCATCGGCGCTTTGCGTGCACAGTGCGAGCGTCTCTTGGACTTGGGTGCCGTCGGCGCGCAGTTGCGCCACAGAAGCATCAAGCGGCAGCGCCTGCAGGTCGGACAGCGTCGGCGGCTCGCTGCCAAAGGTCATGGTGTCGCCGAAGGTGAGCGGGGTAAAGAGCGACTGGAGGTTATGGAAACCGTCCGGGCGCTTGCCTAAGACGTAGAGACAGAGGTTAAGCTTGCACGGGGAGAGGCAGGTGATCATGAGTCAGGCTCTATCAGGCGGCGCGCTTGCAACAGTGCGCCTAGAATAGCGCGGACAGGCGCGAGCTGAGCAAGCAGGGCGTCAGCTCGCGGCGCAGGAGCGCGCGGGGGCGCGTGGCGCTTTAGCCGCGGCGCGTTAGCGCTCGAGGCTTTGGATGTTGCGCGTAAAGAGGAGGATCCGCGTGCCCGGGCCGAGGAGTTCGATCTCGCTGGGCACGGCCAAATCGTCGACGGTTTGGTAGTTGCGGTAGTTGATGACGAAGTTCGGCACTTGGGTTTGCACCAAGATCCCCTCAGGGTTAAAGAGCGAGGAGCTCTCAGCAATACCTAAGATCAACTCATGAAAGCTATCGAGCGGCAACTTCAGCGGCGTAACTTGGGCAAAGAGCTCCTCGGCCGACGGGGCCTCATAGAGGCGGCCTTCAGCTAAGAGTTGCGCGCCTTGGGGCGTGACCTTGAGCGATGCGAGCTCAGTGCCGATGGAGCTGGTCAAGCGCAGGCTGTAGTCGTGCGAGGAGGAGCCTTGGTAGGCGTAGTTGGCGCTAAAGCGCAGGTCTTCGTGCACGACGTTGGCCCGGCCGGTGAGCGCAAGGTATTTGACCGCCTTGAGCTTGTCTTGCATGCCCTGCCAAAAGGCGGCATCGCGCACCATAGCGCCGGTCGGTACCGACTGACAGCCGCTCAGACCCACCATCAGGCCTAAGAGGGCGGCGCCAAAGAGAGTGATAAGACGCATGGCTACTCCTCGCTGTGGGCGGACAAGTGCGCCTGCGCAATCAGGTCGTAGACCTTGAGCAAGGCTTGGTGGGCTTTGCTCTGCGAGAGCTCTAAGTCGAGCGCTGGCAGGCCTAAGAAGCGCTCTTCGTGCGCAAGGTGGGCCTTAACTTGGGCTAAGGTCGCGCTACCGTAGACCAGCTCCAAGGCGTCCTCATAGTCGGCAAGGTCTAAGCTGCTGTCGGCGCGGCATTGCAGGTACTTGACCAAGCATTGGTAGAAGCGGCGGTGAGCGAGGCTGACGCCTTCGCGGGTGAAGGCCAGCGTCCACTGGGCATACTCTAAAGCGCGCTCGTAGTCCTCAGCCTCTAAGGCCAAGAGGCACTTTAACTCGCCAAAGCGCAGCGTGGCCCACGGGCTGTCCTCATCGGGCAGGAGGCCTAAGCTCTGGGCGACCAAGGCCTCGTCGGGCACTTCGTCGTTTTCGAGCTCTTCGATGTAGTCGGCGTAGGCCTGCGGCTCTTCAGTGAGCTCGGGCAGGCTGAAGATGCCCTCTTGGTAGCTGATGTAATCGTTGGTGTTGTTGTAGATGAGGTCATCGAACGGGTAGATCTCCGACATCCCCGGCACGATGATGCGATAGACCGGCAGGCCTAAGTTTTGGTAGGTGCGCACGTAGATGTCAAAGCCGAGCTTGTCGATGATGTAGCGTAGGGCCTTGTACTGGTCATGGGTGCTGCCGGTGAAGTCCCATGAGACGAACTTGAACATCGGCTTGCGCTTGAACATCTGCAGCGGCAAGAGGCCGGTGGAGTCCACGAAGTGGCTTTCGATGTTGACGATGCTGCTGGTTTGCTCAAGGTCAAAGCTTGGCTCCTCGAAGGCGTCGAGGTCGCTCAAGGTTCGTCCTTGCATCAGCTCAGTCAAGGTGCGGTCGATTGCGACCTCAAAGATTGGGTGCGAGCCAAAGGAAGCGACGCAGGTGCCATTGCTTTGGTTAAAGAGCACGATGCAGACCACCGGGAACTTGCCGCCCAAGGAGGCGTCATAACACACCACCTTGAGCTCGTCGCTTTGCATGGTTGAAAGCGCCTCGTAGAACTTCGGGTACTTTTGCAGAATTTTGTCCGGGATGACGGGCAGGGCCAAGCCTTCGCGGATGATCTTGGCTTTGACATAGCGCTCCAAGATCTCCGATAGGCCCTGTACTAAGGCCTCATACTCGGTATTACCGGCGCTCATGCCGTTTGAGGCATAGAGGTTGTCGAGCAGGTTGATCGGGAAGTAGACGATCTCGCCGTTGCGCACATTGGTAAAGGGAATGGAGCAGACGCCGCGCTCGATATTGCTGCTTTGCAGATCGATGAGGTGGTTTAAGAAGAGCTCTTCGCTGGACAAGTCGGCGCCATGGGCCTGCTCTTCAATCGCCGAGACCTCCGGATCGTAGCTGCCGGAGCGAGCGCTGTTGTGCATCTTGCCATAGAGCGCGCGCAGCTTGACGTTGAGGATGTCCGAGCTCAGCGGCGTGAGCTCCTCTTCGTTGTCAGAGAGCGGCGTCCAGCGCTCATCGGGGAAGTGGACAAATTTGCCCTCCGCGCGCGTCTTGCCAAGGTAGAAGTCGCTAAAGCTCATATGGGTCGCAAGGCGCTCGTAGATCTCGCCGTAGGCTGAGCACAGCGCGGCCTCCTTTGAGGAGCCCTTACCATTGGAGTAGAGTGCCGGGCAGGCGGCCACCGCCAAATGCACCGACCAGACATTAGGCAGCGGGTTCAACCACTGCTCTTCGACCAACTCAAGGCCCAGCTCGGCCGCGACGTGCTTAAAGCGCGCTAAAGTATCCTCAAGAGCTGCATCCTTGCCAGCAATTTGCGTCATACCAAATACCCGTAAACCAAAGCAGAATGGCCCAATAATAGCACAGCACCCCAGCCCTCCGCTGAGCTCACAGTAGCGGGCAAGTCACGGTACAATGACCCAAGTCCTAATGAGAGGAGGCAAGGAGAGCATGAGCGACACCGCGCACGAGGCCCACCGTACGGCCCCAGAAGAGACCCAGCCCATCGACGCCACTAACTCCAACGCTGCGGCCGAACCGGCCGCTGAATCGGCCGTCGCAAAGCCCGAACCAGCCGACGCGGTAACGCCTGCAGCAAACCCAGAGACTGCAGCCGAACCGGCCGCTGAGGTAACGCCGACGGCAAACCCAGAGCCTGCAGCCGAACCGGCTGACAAGGCGTCGGAGGCTACTACACCCGATGCTGGGGCCGAGACGGGGACGCCGCCGGTCTTTAAGATGGGCGATGACGTCTCGGCCTATACCGGGCGGCCGCGCTTTACCGCTGAGGAAAATAAGGCCTTAGCGCAGAGCTCGCGCTTCTTGCGCCAAGCGATGACCACGGCGGCACGGGCGCGCGGCGAGGAGTATGAGCCTTTCCAGCTGCCTGCGAAGATGCGCGCGGAGCTCGCCAAAATCGACGCGGAAGCGGCCCAGCTCAAGTATGAGGAGGCCCTTAAGGCCGGTATGAGCGAGCAAGAGGCGCAAGCGCTCAAGAATAGCTCCTATGCTACGCTCGCGCAGCTGCATGCGGTCGACCCGGCAGAGGATGAAGAGCAGCTCAAGCAGCGGCGCGAAGAGGAGCGTGTCGCGGCCGGTGGCGCGCGCTTCTACCACAAGTACCAAGAGCTCCTTGAGCGCCAGCAGGCCCATCAGGCGGCCAATAAGGCCAAGATCAAGAACAATCTCAAGATTGCGGTGGTGGTGATCATTGGCCTCATCGGCTATATGGCCTACAACCAGTTCGCTGTCGACAAGGACGCTTCCTCTATCGCCGAGCTCAAGGCCGCGCTGCCACTCACCATCGACGAGACTACGGCCTTAGTGCGCATTGACGATCGCAACGACGACTTCCGGCTCTTCTTTGAGAAGGATCCGAAGGCCTTCGCCGGGTGGGATGAGCACCAAAAGCAGGCAGCCTTGGATCAGTTTAGTAAAAATGCACCTCTCTTGTGCAAAAATCAGCTGTTAAATCACATAATCACGTCGGGTAAGAAAGTCACTGTAATATTAGAGGCCACTGATCGCAGTTTCAGCCGCCAATATGTGGTAGATCAGTGCCCGACCTCCGCGCAGTAAGAAGCGCTCTGTAAGCGCGCAAGGCGCGCAAGCAGGCGCGCAAGCAGGCGCGCTGCTTGTGGGAGCAGCGGCGGGCGCGGGAGCTGCTGCCTGCGCCGTCGGCGCGGGGCAGCTTGAGGCCGTGTGTGGTGGCATCCGTTTGTTGTTGAGGTTTGATCGTAATGCTAAAGCTTGGTTTAGTCGGTTGGCGTGGTATGGTCGGTTCGGTCTTGATGGATCGGATGGCCACTGAAGGCGACTTCAAGTTATGTGAGAACTATTTCTTTACCACCTCGCAGGCAGGTCAAGCCGCTCCTAAGTACGAGAACCTTAAGAGCGACGTCTTGCTTGATGCTTACAATCTTGACGCCTTAAAGGAGATGGACGTCATCATCACCTGCCAAGGCGGCGACTACACCAACAAGGTCTACCCGGAGCTGATGAAGGCGGGCTTTAAGGGCTACTGGATTGACGCCGCTTCGTCCTTACGTATGGCCGATGATGCCGTCATCATCTTAGACCCGGTCAACCAAGACGTGATCGACCGCGCCTTAGGTCAAGGCATCAAGACCTATGTCGGCGGCAACTGCACCGTCAGCCTCATGCTGATGGCCATGGCTGGTCTGTTTAAGGCCGACTTGATCGAGTGGGTCTCCTCTTCGACCTACCAAGCCGCCTCGGGCGCCGGCGCTAAGAACATGCGCGAGCTTTTAATCCAGATGGGCCAGTTACACGATTGTGTTAAGGCCGAGCTAGCCGACCCGAACTCCAACATCTTAGACATTGAGAAGAAAGTTCGTCAGTGCATGAACGCTGAGACCTTCGAGACCAAGTGCTTTGGCGCTCCACTTGCGGGTTCGGTGCTGCCATGGATCGACAAGCAGCTTGAGAACGGCCAAAGCCGCGAAGAGTGGAAGGGCATGGCTGAGACCAACAAGATCTTAGGCTTAGCCCCAGCCACCGTCCCAGTTGACGGCAACTGCGTGCGTATCAGCTCGATGCGCTGCCATAGCCAGTCGCTGACCATCAAGTTAAAGCGCGATGTCCCAGTCAGCGAGATCGAGTCGATCTTAGCGGCCCACAACCAATGGGTTAAGGTCGTACCAAACGAGCGCGACATCACCTTAAAGGAGCTGACCCCAGCCTACGTTTCGGGCTCCTTGACTGTGCCGATTGGCCGCTTACGCAAGATGATGATGGGCCCACTCTATCTATCGGCCTTCACCGTCGGCGACCAGTTACTGTGGGGCGCCGCCGAGCCATTACGCCGTATGCTGCGCATCTTGGCTAAGTAACGACCCGCGGGCCCAGCCCGCAGGCGAGCTCTGCTCGCCATGCCCGCGCCTGCGCTTGCCGCGCTTCGGCGCGGGCGCTCGGCCCCTGACGGGGCCTTTTTTATGGCTACAGAACGTGGCACAGCCCGTGCACAAAAAGCATGGCGCCTTGCCTCAAAAAGTGCTATGGTGCCATAAGGGAGATTGGATGTGCCAAGCTCCGCCACAGTGAGGTGAGAGCCATGATTGCTAAAGAGCTACGTGACGTTTATCTAGTTGACGAGCTGCAACTGGGGCAGCGTCTCAACGAATCGCTGCAAGATGGCGATCAAACTGACTTCAATTTGATGTTGGCGCTGCTGTCGCCGGATGTCACCGACGCGGCGTGGACGCGTGGCCCAGATGTGGGCCAAGCCCCCGAAGATCTGCGCGAGAAGTTTTGCCTGCTTCCTGAGACGCGTAAGTACGCCGAGAGCGATGACTTTGAGCGTGGCCAAGAGTTCTCGGAGATGATCCACGACACCGACGATGCCCAGGTCGGCCGCAACCAAGTCTTCTTAGCCGAGTGCCTGCGCCAAGAGCCGCTCACGCCGTTCAAGCGCGACTTAGCCCCAGAGGTCTACGCCGAGCTCGCCCCGCTCAAGAAGGAGAAGGTACGCAAGCAGTTTGCCGGTGAGGTGCTGCAGTATGAGACCTTTCAAGGGCGCTCGCAGCGCAACTTTGACGTCTTAGCTGAGATTAGGGAAGCTCAGACCCAAATCGATATCAAGAGCTAAGCCCCGCGGGCCCTCAGGGGCCCACCTTCAAGCCTTCCAAACCCAAGCTCAGCCCTTGGGTTTTTGTTTGCCTCTCTGGCGCCAGCTTAGTAAAATTACCGATTGTGCTCTCCTTTGAGGGAGGGCGAGTTTATGGGTTTTTGATTTGTGAGGCACCGGCTCAGGTGAGCCTTGGGGTCTCGTGGCGTTAGCGGGAGTTATCAGCATGGCTGAAAACGAGAAGGATAAGAAGAGCGCTCCAAAGGCAGCTTCTAAGATTGCTGCCGGTGGCAAGCGCGGCTTAGGCCCTAATAAGGATAAGAAAGCCCAAGGGGGGGCGCGTCCTGGGGCTAAGGGCTCGGGCAAATTCTCCGCCAACGCTAAGACCCAAGATAAGCCGCGCAAGCCGCGCGTCTTTGGCCCCAAGAGCGAGGCCAAGGTCGATGAGAGCAAGCCTGAGGTCAAGACCGAGGCCAAGCCGGAAGTTAAGCCTGCGGTAGCGCCTGAGACCAAGCCAGAAGTAAAGGCCGAGACCAAGCCAGAGACTAAGGCTGAAGCTCCTGCTGCCCCAGCTGAAGCTCCAGCGGCTCCAGCGGCTCCGGCCAATGCCGCGGCGCAAGCGGCGGCCACGCAGCAGATCGTGGCGGTCTTTGAGAAGGATGGCAAGAAGTACGGCCTCAATGCCGCGCAATTTGGCCAAGTGGTCAAGAACAATTACGGTAAGCTGAACTTCCCGTGGAAGCAGGCCTTCTGGAACTATCAGCACAGCCATGTGATGTTCCCGCTCTTAGCCCAGCTCAAGCAGGGCTTAGACCCGATCTCGGTGCAGTACATCGATCACCATGAGCGCCTGATGGCCGCCGCCTTCGTCTCGGAGATGACCTTGGTGGTCAACAATGCGCTGTGGACGAATACCGACCGCCGTCTGATGCAGCGCCATCAGCAGATGCTGCAGGCTGAGAACTTGGCCTTCTTAAAGGAAACGAGCTTAGACTTCAGCTCCCAGTTCACCAACTTCTACGGCATGTACGACCTGCCGGTTGAGGTCTTAAAGCAGGTCAATGGCAAGGCCATCATCGATGGCGGCGCCTATATCGGCGACAGCATCCACCTGTTTAGAACCCTCTTTGCTCAATCGCAGATCTACTCCTTTGAGCCGGTCAAGAGCACCTTTGAGACCTTAAGCAAGATCTTCCACGACGACATCAGCCAAGGGAAGGTCACGCCGGTCAACAAGGCCTTAGGCTCCAAGAGCGGCAACCTGCGCATCAGCCGCGTCCGTCCCGCCAACGACGCCTTAGCTTCGATTGTGGTCGACTACCACCACAAGGACTGCTATGAGATGGTCGATGTCACCACCATCGACGACGAGGTCAAGGCCCAGAACTTACAGGTCGGCCTGATCAAGCTCAACGTCGAAGGCTTTGAGACTGAGGCCATCAAGGGCGCACTGCAGACCATCCATGAGCAAAAGCCATTGCTCGTTATCTCGGTCGGCATGCTGCCGCGAGAGTTCTATGAGTTGAAGCCATTCCTCGAGAGCCTCAACTTAGGCTACAAGTTCGCCCTGCGCCGCAGCGGCTTTGGCTCTTCGCCACTGACCAACTTCGTGCTGATTGCCTATCAGCCGGTCAGCGCCCCAGCTGAGCCTGAGGCTGCCCAAGCTCCGGCCCCAGCCAACGAGCCTCAAGCCTAAGAGCTTAACGGCGTAAAGCCTTGAACAGCCCCCACGGCGGTCACGTCGTGGGGGCTGCGCGTTTTAGGCGGTCTTGAGGGCGGCGACCGTGGCTGTGATAGCGGCAAGTGCCGCGTCGATGTCTTCAGCGCTGGTAAAGCGGCCAATCGACAGGCGCAAGGAGGCGCGTGCGACCTCGTCGCTTAAGCCGATTTCGGTTAAGACGTAGCTGGGCTTGAGCTCTTTTGAGGAGCAGGCTGAGCCGCTCGAGCAGGCTACTGCGCGCAGGCTCGGCAGCAGATACTGGCCGTTGATGCCGGTGAAGCTGACCGAGACGATGCCCGGCAGGTGTGGGGTTGAGCTCAAGTCCTCGGGGTCTAAATAGCCGTTGATGAGGGCGTTGGGAATGGCCTTGAGGCCTGTAAGCAAGCGGTCGCGCAGAGCGCTCACCTGCGCTGTCACCGTGGCGCGCTCTTTGGCGATGAGCTCAAAGGCCTTGCCCATAGCGGCGATTTGGTGCGTGGCCAAGGTGCCACCGCGCAGTCCCTTTTCATGGCCACCGCCGACAATCAGCGGCTGAATAGGAAGCTGATCCTCACGCTTGAGATAGAGGGCACCGACGCCCTTAGGGCCGTAGATCTTCTCGGGGGTTAAGGTCACCATGCTCACTGCGCTCTGCGCCAAATTAAGATCGAGCAGGCCGTTACTCTGCGCGCAGTCGGAGTGGTAGTAAGCTCCCGCGGCGCGTGTAACTTGCGCGAGCGCCTCCATATCGTTGATGGAGCCTAAAACGCTATTGGCCTGCGAGATCGAGACTAAGCAGGTCTCAGGGGTAAGCACCGCTGCGAGCATCTCCGGCGTAACAGTGCCGTCCCGGCGCGGCTTGAGATAGGTGACGCGAAAGCCCTCGTGCTCTAATTGCTCGCAGCACTCTAAGACCGCCTTATGCTCCACCGTGGTGGTGATGAGATGCAGCTTCGGTGATCGGCCTTGCGCAAGTGCTTGCGCTTTGAGCCCCAAGCACAGGCCGCGCAGCGCGAGGTTATTGCTCTCGGTCGCGCCTGAGGTGAAGATGAGCTCGAGGGGCGAGCAGCCGACGGCGGAGGCGATGGCATCGCGCGCACTTTCGACGACCTCGGCCGCTTCCCAGCCGTAGACATGGTCTTTAGAGGCGCTATTGCCAAAGGTGCCGCTTGAACCAAGGCACGCCACCATGGCGGCGATGACCCGCTCGTCCATCGGCGTGGACGCGGCATTGTCTAAGTAAATCGGACGCTTGGGGGGAGTTTTCGGGCCTGCCATTGCTCACCTATTCGTTGATGTGCTCGATTGCGGTTTCAATCACTTGGGCGACATGGTTGTCGCACAGGGCATAGTAGTTCTTAACGCCGTCGCGCTTGACCATCACCAGCTTGCGCATGCGCAAGATCGCCAGTTGATGCGAGACTGCGGAGACCGACATGTTGACCTTCGTGGCGATATCGCCCACTGACAGCTGCCGGTACTTAAGCAGGACGCAGACGATGTTGAGGCGGCTCGGGTCAGACAAGGCCTTAAAGAAGGCCGAGAGAATCTCAACGTCATCGCTCGGCAGCAGCGCATCATCGGCGCTGCTCGGCGCCTCCGCCAAGACCTCGGCTAAGGTCTCGTCCAAGGCCTCGTCTAAGGCCTGCGGCGCTGCTAAGGCCTCTGCCTTCCGGGCCGCGTCAGGCTTATGAGCCGCGCAGCGCTTGCTGCGGCGCTGAGGCTCAGCCGGGGCGGCATCTGGTGCCAAAGCGGGCACCGCATCCTTTTTGGTTCGTGGCATATCAACCTCCAGCGCATCGGACTTCTTGGGGAAAATCGCTGTATTTTACCGCAACGAGCTGCACTGCGCTCAGCTGAGAACAGCCGCCGCTATCGCCAAATCACACGCAGTTGCCTTACAGTGATGCTCTTAGGCGCTGCCTTGCTCTTAGGCGCTGCCTTGCTCTTCTACAGCACCAGCCCATATGTAACGACCGAAGGTGGCTTCAAGTTCATCTTCAACGGCATTCTGCCTTACAACACACCGAACCACGACCTCTTGGTGCGGTTGCCGCAGACGCCCGAGCAGTACGAGATGAACGACGAGTACATCCAGATGCTCGCCGCCTACACCAGTGGCCAGTTAAGCATCCCGTATCCGGCCGATCCACGCCTTGCGCAGGTGACCAATGTCTACGACAACTCTGAACTCTTTGCCAAGAACATCCCGTTTCTGTGGGATCATGCCTATCACGACGGCAAGTACTACGTTTACTTCGGCGTGGCGCCGCTTGTCATCATCTACTACCCGATCTACCTCATAACGGGCTAGGCGCCCTGCGCCGCCTTGGCCGCCTTCATCGCCACGGTTTACGCGCTCTTAGGCCTGTACTTTGGCGTTACGCGCCTGATGCGCACCTTGCTGCCCACGGTCAACCCGCTCTTACTGGGCTTGAGCCTCATCACCATGGCGCTGGGCAGCGGCATCTACATGATGCAAGGCATGATGGTCTTCTACATCTTGCCGTATCTCTTGGGCTTTGCCGCCTTGGGCGTAACCTTTGGTACCGTCACCAGCTTATCCACCTTGGTGCGCCTGAGTAAGAGCCGCCAGCGCGTGGAGCGCAGGGCGCTACGCAAATGGCGCTGGGGCGTCTCCGCCGAGCTGGTCGTGCTGGGCCTCTCGGTCGTCGCCATGGTCACGGCGCGCACGCTTAACCTGTGCTATCAGTTGCTGCTCTTAATCCCAGCTTGCTGGTGGTTTATACGCACGCAGCTACCGCTTGCGACCAAGCTCAGGGCCGCGTCCTGTGTTGGCATCCCAGTGCTGCTCGGCGCCATCGCGGTGATGTGGTACAACTACGCGCGCTTTGGCTCGGTCTTAGAGTTTGGGCAGTTTGCGCAGCTGACGCTCAACTTCGAGCTCTTCTTTAGCGTGCTCTACCACTACTTCTTTGAGAACTTCAACCTCAGCGCCAACTTCCCGTACGTCATGCCGGTCTTCGCGCCTGATCTCAGTTTGGGCAATGGCACCGCGGTCGCCGAGCGTGCCGGTTTGCTCTTTTTCCCTTTCTTTTGGGCCTTACCGCTACTGTGGCTGCGCTACCGCGCGGCCTGCCGTAGCGCTGAGGGGCAAGTACCAAGCAGCCGTGGAAACTGGCAGCGCCAAGTGCTGCGCGGCTTGCTCTTGATGGCCGCGGCGGTACCGCTGCTGATGATTGCCGTGGGCATCAATGCAGGTTTCAACATGCGCTACCTGTGCGATGCCACTATGGTCTGGGCGCCGCTCACGGCCCTTGCCTGCGCGCAGCTCGATTGTCGCGACGCAGTCGGCTCTGACGAGGCTCCGCACCGCGCTTTCATCTACTGGGGCGTGGTCGCCGCGTGCCTATTTACCTGCGCCACCATGTTCTTTATCACCTTCAGTGCCAGTCCGCACTTGGAAGCGATTAACCCGGAGCTGATGGTGGGGCTCAAGCGCTTCTTTGACCCGCTCAGCTTCACGTAGTGCAGGCTGCCGCCAGCACGCTCAACAAGTGCCAGCACGGGCCGAGGCACAACAACGGGCACAGGCCCAAGCACGTGCCGCGGCACTGGCGCAAGCTGAGGCGCAAGCACAAGCTGAGGCGCAAGCGCGGGCCTTTGAGGAGGCGCGTACCTTGGCGCAAATCAAGGCAATGATGAGGTTAAGGGGTAAGCGCAGAGGAAAGGGGATGCGCTGAGATCTGGCCGTGGGGCAAGTGATGGTGGGAATGTTTGGTGGAAAGGCGCTGCGGGCAGGGCCCGCAGCGCGAAGAGAAGGGGAGAGGGCCGTTACTCGACGGTCTTCTCGACGTCCTTAAAGAACATCAGGCCGATTGGGTGCACGGCGGCGCCCTTGATGTTTGGACGGTAGGCTAAGAGGTTTTGGGCGTGAGCCAGTGGGAAGATACCGACATCTTCGGCTAAGACGCGCTCGGCCTCCTCGTAGACCTTGGTGCGCTCAGCGCCGTCCTTGAGGTGGACGCCTTGATCGATTAAGGCGATGAACTTCTCGTTTTGCCACAGGCCTTGGTTGATGTTGGCATCAGGGCGGGCAAAGATGTTGAGGAAGTTGTCAGGATCGCCGTTGTCACCGTTCCAGCCGATGAAGCTTAAGTCCCACGACTCGGTCATGAGGCGGCTCTTGAAGGTGGCCCAGTCATAGACGGCAATGCTGGCCTCAACGCCGACTTCCTTTAAGTAGGCTTGGACGGCCTCAGATAAGACCTGACCGCCGACCGTGTTGGAGTAGCTGGCGTTGGAGTTGGCGATGATCTTAACGTGGGTGACGCCCTTCTCGGCTAAGGTCTTCTTGGCAGCCTCTGGGTCGTAGGTGACCGTTGGGGTGTCCTCGCTGTAGCCCGGGACAAAGCTTGGCATGTAGGTCTTAGCGTAGGTCGAGAAGCCCTTGTAGAGCGACTTGACCAGCTCTGGGGCATTGATAGCCTGAGCTAAGGCGCGACGGATGGCAGGATCCTTGGTTTGCTCTTGCTCGCGGGTGTTAAAGAGCATGTAGAGGGTGTTATTGCCTTCAGCGTTGAAGATTTGGTTGCCCGCTGCGGTGATCTGCGGGGCGACGTTGGCGTCGATGCCGGTGATGATGTCGACCTCACCGTTGTTTAAGGCGACCACGCGGGCGCCATTCTCCTTCATCAGGCGGAAGATGACGTTTTGTACCTTCGGCTTCTCACCCCAGTAGTCTTCAAAGGAGGTGAGGATGACCTGCTGGCCGCGATCCCAAGCAACTAAACGGTATGGACCGGTGCCGACTGGGTTGGTCATCAGATTGTTGTTGTTGGCCTTGAGCGCAGTGGGCGAGGCAATCGGGGCGGCATAGAGCATCGCCATATTGCGCAAGAATGGGGTCGAGCTCTGCTTTAAGGTGATCTTGACCGTGTACTGGTCTAAGACGTCGACCTTGGCGACATCGCCGTAGACTAACTCGGCATAGGCCATGCGGGCGGTGCGGTTCTCAGGCATCTGGCGCTCGATGTTGAACTTGACCGCCTCGGCGTCAAATGGGGTGCCGTCGTGGAACTTAACGCCCTGACGTAACTTGAAGGTGTACTCAAGGCCATCCTCGGAGATCGTCCAGCTCTCAGCTAAGCCCGGCTCCACCTCCATCGAACCTGGCTTGAAAGCCAGAAGCGACTCGTAGATGTTGCTGATGACGTCACCGGAGTAGTTGTCATCGACCATGGCTGGGTCAAGACCTACTGGCTCGGTGGATACAGCGACAAAGAGATTGTCCTGGGGCTTACGCGAGAGGGCAGCTTGGGCGGCCGTGCTCATCAGGCTGGCACCGATGACAGCAGCGCAGGCCAAGGCTAAGACCGACTTCTTGGAAAGGAACTTCATAGTAAAACGCAATAAGTAGAGGTAAGCGGAAGGATGCGGTGCCGTCGCTGCCAAGGCAGGGCAGCATCGTAATCGGCGCATTATAGCACCGCACTGGTGCGCCCTCAGGCGCCGTGAACCGTCTGCTCCGGCCCCTCTGGGAACTTAGCTCCCCCTTCCCGACCATGCTGACACCTCGGTCGCTTGGGAAATTGAGACCATGGTTTTTTATTAAAATTTGTGATCTTTCCTGTATAATTTCGTTTTGGTGTCGGTGGCCGCGCCACGACGCGAACAGAGTTGAAGCTCAGGGCATGGGCCAGAGGGCCTTTTGGGAGTTCGCGTGACACTTTAGGCAGCGCTTGGTGGGATCGGACTGTGGGATCCATGAGGAGCAAGCGCTACGGAAATCCGCTTGCACCAAGCGCCACGCATCGCCCTTCCACCTGCGCCTGAAAGCGCCTGTCATGGCCGTAGTAAGAGTGACTTACTGCGCTCGGTGGTGTTGTGTGCGTCAAGCAAGCAACTGTTAGGAATTGCTATGTCGCAACAAGATTACGATGCCGTCATTGATGCGCTGTTAGAAGCCGACGCCCAGAAGTTTGGCGCTGAGGCCGCCCCTCAGCCTGCCGCGGACGAGGCCGCAGCAGCCGCACCGACCCCGGACGCCACCAGCTCCGAGTCAACTCCAGACGAAATGCTGGCCGATTTGGGTGCGGCTGAGGAAGCAGTTGATAGCGCTGCTGAGGCTGTTGATAGCGCTGCTGAAGCGGGCGAGCAGGCTGAGGCTGCTGAGAGCGAGGCGCAGCCGGGCTTTGCCGCCTTGGGGCTGGCTCCGGAGGTCATGGAAGCCATTGTCCATGAGGGCTTTGAGCAGCCGACGCCGATTCAAGCGCGCGCCATTCCGGTCGTGCTCTCGGGCCGCGATATGATTGGTCAGGCCCAGACTGGTACGGGCAAGACCGCGGCCTTTGCCTTGCCGATTTTGTCGCGCTTGGTGTCGGAGCATAAGCGCACCAAGTACGACCGCCGCGAACGTATGATCTTCGCGCTGGTGCTCGAGCCGACGCGCGAGCTGGCGCTGCAAGTGGCCGAGTCCTTTTCGCGCTTTGCCCACTTCATCGAAGACTTCCGTGTCGTGCCGATCTATGGCGGTGCCTCCTATGAGGCGCAGCTTAAGAGCTTAAAGCGCGGCGTGCAGGTAGTAGTGGCTACGCCGGGCCGCCTGATGGATCTGATGGAGCGCGGGCGCCTTGATTTCAGCGCAGTCGAGCACGTCGTGATCGACGAGGCCGATGAGATGCTGCGCATGGGCTTTATCGATGATGTCGATTGGATCTTAGAGCGCGTCACCTCCGAGCATCAGACCGCCTTGTTCTCGGCGACCATGCCACCCGTGATCCGGCGCATTGCCACGGCCCACTTGGTCGATCCGATCGAAGTGCGCATTGAGTCGCGCACCACGACCGCGACTACGGTGCGCCAGCGCTATTGGGTCGCGACCGGCGCCCATAAGATCGATGCCATGACCCGCATGCTCGAGGTCGAGCCGTATGAGGCGGTCTTGGTCTTCGTGCGCACTAAGACCGATGCCGAAGAAGTGGCCAACAAGCTCGCCGCGCGCGGTTTTGCCTGCGCCGCCTTGCATGGCGACATCCCGCAGCGCCAGCGCGAGCACCTCGTCAACCGCTTAAAGCAAGGCACGCTCGACATCTTGATTGCCACTGACGTCGCCGCCCGTGGCCTTGATGTTGACCGCATCACCCACGTCTTCAACTACGACATCCCATACGATGCCGAGTCCTACGTGCACCGCATTGGCCGTACCGGCCGCGCCGGGCGCACCGGTGAGGCGATCTTATTTGTCTCGCCGCGCGAGCGTCGCGCTTTGCGCCAGATCGAGCGCGTCACCAAGCAGCGCATCGAGCCAATGTCGATGCCATCCATTGCTGACGTCAACAAGCGCCGACTTGAGAACTTCCGCAATCAGATCTTAGACACCATCGAGAACTCCGACTTAGAGCCATACGTCGAGGTGATCGAAGAGATGCTGACCGATGACAGCATCGAGCCGGAGATCCTGTGCGCTGCCTTGGCTAAGATGGCCCAGCGCGATGGCGACCTGCTCTTAGATGAGAGCGAGCCCGAGCCTGCCTTCCGCAGCTTCGATGACAAGCCTAAGAGCAATTTTGACGGACGCGAGCGCCGCCGCGCAGGCCCATCGGCCGAGCCGCAGCCGCTTAAGGACTTCCCAGACCTCAAGATGGTGCGCTATCGCTTAGCAGTCGGCCGCCGCGATGTGGTCAAGCCAGGCCAAATCGTTGGTGCTATCGCCAATGAGGGCAACCTCGACAGCAAGTACATCGGCGACATCTCGATCTTCGACACCTTCTCGATTGTCGACCTGCCTGAGGGTATGCCGCGCGAAACCATGAATGTGTTGGCCCGCGCCCGCGTCAATGGCCGCGCCTTAGAGCTGCGCGAGTACAGCGCCGAGCCGCCGCACAAGCGAGAGCATGACCACGATGGTTCACGCCACGATGGCCCACATCATGATGGGCCACGTCCTGGCCCACACCATGAGCACGGCCCACACCACGACGGTCCGCGTCATGAGCGCGGCCCGCGTCCGGAGCATGGTGAGCGCAGCCCGCGTCCGGAGCATGGTGAGCGCGGCCCACGCGAGCGCAAGTGGGAGCTGGCGCCGGAGCTGCGCAAGGGGCCGGGCCGTCCGCGCGACTTAGCTGCCTTTGGCTTTGATGAGCCGATCTTTGTCGATGACACCATCGACTTTGAGGAGCGCTCACGTGGCCGCAAGGGCAAGAAGGGCCCGCGCCCACGCTTTGACTTGGATGCCCGTGGCCGCAAGGGCCCAAAGGGCTTTAAGGGCGGCAAGGCCGGGCGCCATCACTTCGGCTCCCGCGGCTTCTAACGCCTCGTAATCTGAGCTTAAGGCCCGGCGTTGCGTGCGATGCTGGGCCTTTTCGTCGGTATTTTGGCGATATTGGTCACATTTGTGGCGAATTTTCGGGCCAAATTACGTTACAGCACGGCGCTAAGACCGCATAATTAGAGACAAAGGCGCGCGCACGGCGCTGTGGCGCAGGCGCACTTTCTTGCTTTGTGTGGTGGTTTTAGGAGGCGCTATGTCTGATCAAGTTACATCACTGGTTAGTGCCATTACTAAGTTCTTGGGGTGCCCATGCACCTACTTCGCGCCCATGGTCGATGATGAGCCGCTGATGGAGGCCTATCGCCAAGCCCTAGAGGAGAGCGCTGAGCTTAAGACCTTTGTCCCAGTGATAATCGTGCCTTCTGATACCCTGCTTGACACCTTGGTCATGAACTCCGATGAAACCGCCAATGGCGATGACATCCCCGAGAAGTATGACGTCGAAGAGGTGGCGCGTTCCCGCTCTGACCTCTTAGTTGCCGACTCAACGCAGGGCGCGGCCGCATTAAGCGAGCTGGTGTCGATCGCCCAAGACGTACTCGAAGACCCGGAGCTCTTTGAGCGCATGATCAACGAGGAAGGCGGCACGGTCGAGAGCCATCATCAATTCCTCTCATACTGGGACTATGACACCGGCATGACCGAGCATGTCATCTTGGCCAAGATCCCGGTCGAGCATCCTTACAACGTCTTTGCTTACCTGCCGATGGGCGGCTGGAACGCCTGCCCGAGCAATAGTGCCTTGATCGCCATTTCGCGCCTGTGGTACGAGCGCTACGGGGCGATTCCGGCGGTCATCAGCAAGGACACGGTCGAGTACTTGGTCGATGAGCCGGTGCCCGAGAGCGAGTGCAAGGATCTGGCGATCAAGCAATATGCCTTCTGCCCATCCCTGATTGAGGAGAGCGATGGCATCACTATCTCATCGCACGCCGAGGGCCTCAAGACCTCTAACGTTTGGTACTTTTGGTGGGATTAGCGGCCTCACGGCCGCTGCCGCCGCGCCTTGCGGCTGCGCGCCCGCTACGGGCGCGGACAGAGCTAAGCGCGCCTGCGCGCTTAGCTCAGGCGTGGGGGCTTCTTGACGAGGCACAGCAGTAACACACCTAAGGTCGCAATGCCAAAGCCAACCTCATAGATGATGAGGTATGAGCCGCTGCTCGCGAGCGAAATCAAGGCGCCTCCCGCGATTTGGCCTGAGGTCGAGGCGTTGATGTAAAGCGAGGTTGCCTGTCCCGGAATGGTCGGGAGCAGCTCTTGGAAAAAGACCATGCCCATAGAGGCGACAAAGGCGATGTAGAGCGCCGAGAAGAATTGGATCGCCAGCATCTGCCACTCGCTGCGGGCAAAGTGCAAGAGAGCCAAGAACACCAAGAGGCTGACCGCGCCGATGATGACGACAAGCTTGAGGCCAATGCCCTTAGACAGGCGCGCAGCGAGGAACATCAGCGGGATCTCAAGGAAGGCCGCAAGGCTCAACATGAAGCCCGGCATGTTCTCAGTGAGCTTGAGCTCTTGGGTTACATAGAGCGGCATGGTCGTGATGTAGCTGGAGAAGGCCGTGAACATGCAGGCGATGCCGACAAAGAGCATCATGACCGAGCCATTGGTCCACCATGCGATGTGACGCGACTTGTCAGCGATGCTCTTATCTAAGACGTTGGGCAAGAAAAAGAAGCAGGTGAGGCCGCACAGGCCAAACGAGCACATCGTGACCAAGAAGAGCAGGTCAAAGCTGCCGCCTAAGGCGATGCCGTAGGAAATCGGAGGGCCAATCACCCACGAGAGCGACGCCAAGGAGCGCAGGAAGGTCGTGAACATGAGCGAGCCGCGCTTGATGTTCTTGATGGCGTACTCGCGCGCTGAGGCGAAGATCTGCGGAAAAGACACCGGGTAGGAGCCAAGGCAGAGCAGGCCCACGGTGCAGATGACCCAATAGCTGGGGCGCAGATAGAGCAGCACCGAGGCGGCCACGCCAAAGAGCGAGGCAATGCAGATGATCGACGGGCGCTGCAGACCCATGTCCGAAAAGCGCGCCACAGTTTGCACGATCAAGATGGTGGCAATCGGCAAGAGCACGAAGAAGAGCGAGATGTGCAGCGGGTCAAAGCCCAGCTCGGTGTTGAGGTAAAACGACAGCACCGGGTTGAAAAGCGAGCTGGAGATGGTGATCAAGAGACATATGATCACATAGGTGGGGATGGAGCCCGTGCGCGAAGCGCCTAAGGTCTGCATCGGAAAGTATCCTTAAGGTCAGGCCGCCGACTCATTTGGAGCTTCGGCGGCTGCGATTACTTGATGGTGACGTTGGGCTTTTTGACCAAGAAGATCAAGATAATGCCGACGACGGCGATGCCGAGGCCGCCATTGTAGATGGTCATGTAGCTGCCGCTCTCGGCTAAGGAAATCATGCCGCCACCGGCGATTTGCCCGGCGGTTGAGGCATTGATAAAGAGCGAGGTCGACTGGCCGGGGATGGTCGGCAACATCTCTTGGAATAGCACCATGCCAATTGAGCCCAAGAAGGCGATGAAGATGGCTGGGAAGATCTGCAGGGCCAAGAGCTGGGTTGGCGTCTGCGCCCAATGCAGCAGCACCAAGAAGATGAACATGCAGATGGCCCCGAGCAAGACCACGGTCTTGAGGCCAATGATCTTCGAGCACTTGGCGCCCAAGAACATCAGCGGGATCTCAAGGAAGGCCGCAAGGCCCATGATGTAGCCCGGCAGATTGGTCGAGAGCTTGAGCTCTTGGGTCACATAGAGCGGCATGGTCGAGATGTAGCTGGAGAAGGCGGTAAAGAGCAGCGCGGTACCGGCAAAGAGCATCATGACCGAGCCATCCTTCCACCATGCGACCTTGGCGCCGTCACCGCCTTGGCGCGCCGCCTTGGCCGCTTGCTCAACCTGCGCGTGCTCAACCTGAGTGTGCGCAGGCTCGCCCTCAGGCGCCGCTTTGGTGTTGCTATCGAAGACGTTAGGCAAGAAGAAGTAGCTGGCCAAACCACACAGGGCGAACATTGCGGCGGTGACGGTAAAGAGCAGGTCGAAGCTGCCGCCTAAGGCAATGGCATAGGACAGCGGCGGGCCGACTACCCACGACAGCGAGGTGAGCGAGCGCAAGAAGGTCGTGAACATGAGCGAGCCTTGCTTGACGTGCTTGAGCGCAAACTCGCGCGCCGAGGCGAAGATCTGCGGAAAGGCGACCGGATGGGTGCCAAGGCAGACTAGGCCGATGGTGCACAAGGTCACGAAGTCGGGGCGACAGTACAGGATAAAGGAGCTGGCAATGCCAAAGAGCGAGGCAATGCAGATGATCATCGGGCGCTGCAGGCCCATGTCCGAAAAGCGCGCAATCGTTTGCACGATGCCAATGGTGGCCAAAGGCAAGAGCGCGAAGAGAATGGAGATATGAAGCGGATCAAAACCCAGTTCGGTGTTGAGGTAATAAGACATGACTGGGTTGAAGAGGGAGCCGGAAGTGGCGATGAGAATGCACACTACGACATAGGTGGCAACGTTGCCACGCTTGTTTGCGCCGTATGTTTGGAGCATAGACACCTACAGAGAAGGCAAGTGGCGGCCTGAAGCCGGGCCGACGCGGGGTCAAGTCAGACGGACGCTGAGTCTTACTTGGCGCAGAGCTGCGTGGGGTAGCCACCATGCCCATAAACTTAAGGAATCCCATAAGTATGCGGTCAAATGCCATGTCGCTTGAATATCTTATTCCGCCCTGTGTTCTATGAAAGGCCCTTTTCAAGCGGGCTCCACATAAAGCGTCATGGGCCCGCGAAATTTAAGATATTCAAGGGAAGTGCTTATTTAAGCCAATCCTTAAGTTTATGGGGATGGTTAGCCACGCGGAGCTATGCTAGCAATTGCCTCAACTTTTGCAAGATGGTGCGGCCACTATTTGTGCAAAGTCCGCTTCCATGCCGCGGGGGCGGCGCTCACTCCGAACGAAAATGGTGCAAAACCGAGTGGCTCCTCAGGGGCGAGTCGGTGGGCACGCTCTGCGCAAGCAAATAGGGTGCTAGTTTGCGCGCCGCAGCGGTGGCGCCGCGTTGCAGCATACAGGCGACGCACTAGACTGAAGTAAAGGAGGCATGATGGTGGTTATGGTGAGCGATGAGAGCAAGGATACGGCCCGCGTCAACCTCGCAGCAGGATACAGATTACGCACCGGCCAGCATCTGCCGGTCGTAGGCTTCGGGACATGGGCGCTGCCAGAGGGCCCCGAGTGCAGCCGCGCGGTGTGCGACGCGATTCGGGCGGGCTATCGCTTAATTGACGGAGCGGCTTTCTACCGCAACGAGCGCAGTGTCGGCAAGGGCATCAAGGCGGCGTTAAGCCAAGGCGTGGCGCGCTCGGAGCTGACGATTACCTCCAAGGTCTGGGTCGATAACTTAGGTTATCAGAGCACCATGGACTCCTTCTTTAAGAGCCTCAATGACTTGGAGCTTGATTACCTCGACTTGTACCTGATCCATTGGCCCGCGAGCCCCAACAAGCATGCCGCATGGCAAGAGCTCAATCTCGCCACATGGAAGGCCATGGTGGAGCTCTATGAGGAGGGCTATGTGCGCGCCATCGGCGTTTCCAACTTCCTGCCGCACCACTTGGAGAATTTGCTCTCCTACCGCGTCGCTCCGATGGTCAACCAACTGGAGGTGCACCCGGGCTACAGCCAGCGCGCGCTAGTGGACTTATGCCACGAGCACGGCATCGTGGTCGAGGGCTGGTCGCCCTTTGGACGCGGTGCGGTCTTGGGCGATGCCACCATCAATGCCATTGCCGATGCCCATGAGTGCACCGCCGCGCAGGTCTGCCTTGCCTTCTGCCGCCAGCTCAAGGTCATACCGCTGCCTAAGAGCGCGGCCTCGAACCGCATGGTCTCGAACTTGGACTTCCTCGATATCACCCTGAGCCCGGCCGAAATGGGCCAGCTCCTTGCCTTGGATGATATTAGGCTCGGCTACTCAGGCGAGCATCCCGACCGCTAGGCCCGCAGCCACCGCAGGCGCCTGCGGCGCCCGCCGGACGCTCCGCCGCCCGTAGCCTAGAGCAGCCTGCGCACCCTCTGGCACGGCAAGCGGCGCGCTTAGGCTAAGCGCACGAGGCGTGCCATGTAGAAGCCGTCAAAGCCTGAGGAAGGTAAGATCACCTTTTCCTCTTCGAGCTTGAAGCTATCAGGGTGGCGCTCTAAGAAAGCCTGCACTTGAGCTTGGTTTTCGCTCGGTAAGATCGAGCAGGTCGAGTAGACGACCTTGCCGCCGACTTTGACCATGCGGCTATAGCGCTCCAAGATGTCGGCTTGCACCTTCTTTAACTCAACCAAGCGCGGGTTGATATCCGCCCACTTGGAGTCGGCGGTGCGGCGCAGTACGCCCAAGCCCGAGCATGGGGCATCGATTAAGACGCGGTCGGCGTGGTCGTAGAGGCGCTTGACGACCTTGGTGGAGTCGATGAGGCGTACCTCGACGTTGAAGACTCCGGCGCGGCTGGCGCGCTTGCGCAAGTCATCTAACTTCCACTGCTCGATATCAAGGGCGATCAAGGTGCCCTTGTTCTGCATCAAAGCAGCAAGGTGTAGCGTCTTGCCGCCGGCACCGGCGCAGGAGTCGATGACGCGTTGGCCCGGCTCGACCTGTAAGAACGGCGCGATCTCCTGCGAGCCCGGATCTTGCTGCTCAAACAAGCCCTCACGGAAGGCGGTCGTACGGAATAAGGCCGAGTTCGAGGTGACCTCTAAGGCGGTGTTGACGCCCTTGACCGAGCGGGTGACCACGCCTTCTTGGGTCAGACGGCTGGCGAGCTCATCGCGCGTGATCTTCAAGGTGTTGGTGCGGATAAAGCGCCGCGACGGCTCACCCAAGGCCTTACGCTCGGTCGGCCAAGCTTCCTTGAGCTCGCGCGAGCCCAGCTCCTCAAGCCAATAAGGGCAGCCCTCCATCAAGAGCGGATGGTTCTGGGCCTCCTTCTTGCGCTTGCTCAGACCTGCGCGGTCAAAGCCGGTGGCATCGAGCTCGGGCTCTGGCCAGCCTTGCTCGGCATAGTAGGCGAGCACGAGGAAGTTGACGTGGCGCTTGAAGTCCGATGGGCGCTTGAGGCCGGACAGCTGGGCGTAGTAAGAGAGGCGGCGGAACATCGCGTTGATGTGGCCAATGACAAAGCCCTGCTCGCTTTGCGGCAGCTTGACCTTGGCAAACCACAGCGCGTAGGCCTTATCGAGCGGCTTACCATCGACCAAGGTCGAGGTCAAAATGCTGGTGACAAGGCGCAGCTGGAAGGTGGTAAAGCCCGGCTTATGCGAGACGCGCTTAGGCGTGATTTCCTTACGGCGTGGGGCGCGCTTGACCTTGGTGCCATCCCCGGCCTGCCCTTCGCGCCGCGCGCGCAACAGCGCCACCTCGCGGTTGTCTGCGCTCTGCCCGGTTCGCCCAGCATGCCCCACAGCACGCCCGGCATGGCCCGCAGCGCGGCCCTTAGCGGCCGGATTGCGGGTAGCGTTGTGACCTACTCCATGGGCGGAGTCGTGAGCGCCGCCGGTGCGGAAGTTGCGCGCTTGCGCTTTTTGGCCAAAGGAAGTGCGCTTGACGCGCATGGGAGTAGATGCATCAAAAGGCATGGCAAATCTCAAAATGCTACGAAGAGAGCTCCGCGCACTCGGCGGAACAAGGAGCTGTGCTCAGCTCGAGGCTGAGCCGAGGTCTGGGAACTCGTGCGCAGACCGCGCAACCAATCTTGGGGCGTAAAGCCCGAATATATCAACGATATCGCGCGCGATTTTACGCTAAAGCCGCCCTAAGCTCAAGTTCACGGCCACGCCCCATGGTGTACCGCCATGGGCGTTGTGGGTACACCACCGATGCAGGCTGCCAGCAAGGTGGTCTCTAAGGGGAAGGTTTGGGCCGCTTGGGCGCTCTGTCAGGTCGACGGCATCGGCGTGTGGCCTGAGCGGGCCGCGCCAAGGTGTACCGAAACGTAGCTTGAGGCCGCAACGGCATCTGCTCCTTAGAGACTTATGCTGACCTTGTGGTTAACCCGGAGCGTGGGGCGGCAAGCGGTGCGCGCAGCCGCGGGGACAGTGGGCTTCGTGGTGTACCGCCACGGACGATGTGGGTACACCACCGGTGCAGGCTGCCAGCAAGGTGGTATCTAAGGGGAAGGTTTGGGCCGCTTGGGCGCTATGTCAGCTCGGCGGCATCGGCGTGTGGTCTGAGCGGGCAGTGCCAAGGTGTACCGTAACGCGGCTTGAGGCCGCAACGGCATCTGCTTCTTAGAGACCTAGGCTGACTTGGGGGTTAATCCAGAGCGTGGGGCGGCAAGCGGTGAGCGCCGCCGCGGGAGGGCGTGCACTATGTGCGGGCACGGCGCCGCCCGGCGCGTGTGCCCGGGGCTTTCCGTGCAAGTTTGAGTAAGCTCACACCCACTCGGGCGCGATGCATATATAATTGGTGCCAGTTCCTTGGGGGTACCAAGGAGTGGGCGGTGAGCCTAGAAACGGGGGCTTTAAGCCTGCGGCAGGCCCGTGCATACTAACGTGTGGCTGAGAGCATGCGCGGCAAAGCCTTGGATTTGGTAGTTGTGGATTGGTCTTGAGAGCAGCTTTCATTGAGCGCGTCCTGAAGGTACTAGGGGAGATAGGTTAATGCCAGAGAGCTTGCGGCCCGATGCGGTAACTGACGAAATCGTTAGCTACATGCGCCATATGATCAGCACGGGGAAGTGGCCCGTGGGCTCTAAGATCCCATCTGAGAACCAGCTGCGCGCGCGCCTTAACGTTTCGCGTACCTCCTTGCGCTCGGCCATCATGCAGCTTGCAGCCCTCAATGTGCTCAAGGCCAAGCAGGGCATTGGCACCTTCGTCATCTCGACCTTGCACGATGAAGCCATCTTCGAGGAAACCGGCAAGAACCTCGGCGCCAAAAAGGAAATCGTCCAGATCTTGGAGTTCCTCAAGATCGTCGCCCCCACCGCCATCTTCATTGAGATGCAGAAGTTCAACAAGTGCTTTAAGGGCCTCGAGCGCCAGCTCATGACCACCTTAGAGCAGCAAAAGGCCTTGGCCGCCCACGACCAAGCCGAGTTTCTGCGCTCCTGCTTTGAGTTTCATATCGTCATCTTCAACTCGATCGTCAACGAGTTCGTCAAGAACTCCGTGATCGAAGCGATCACGCGCCTGCAAAACGCGGTGGCGGTACTGCACCCTAACATCTCCTGCCAAGTCATCTTGACCCTGCACAGCAAGCTCATCAAGGCCATTGTCAAAGAGGATGCCAAACTCGCCCGCCGTGCGCTCAAGAAGCTCTTTGACTACCTCACCGCCCACGACTATTTGCGCTCCTTAACTTAGCCGCAGCCAGCCTGCTGCGCCTGCGCTGGAGCGTGAGGTGCTGGGGCAGAGCAGGGCGGCAATCTCGGGGGTGAACTGCGGAATCTGGGCATCGTCGTCGGCAAAGAGCCCGCCGTTGACGTAAGGAAAGGCTTGCAAGTCGGGGCTGTCGTAGGGATCGCGCTCGTCTTTTGGAGTGTTGAGAACGGCAAAGAGCTGCTTGAGGCCATCGCGCATCAGCTCCGGTGGGTACTTGCTCAGATAGTCCTGAAAGGCCGTGGGTGTGGCAAAGAGTCCGGCATCTTCGGCGTAGAGACAAAAGACCAAGCGCACGCACAGCTTGTTGAGGCTTTGCAGCGCCTGCGGGCTGTCGGGGTCGTGGTAGCAAGCTGAGAGCAAGCGATAGAGCTCGGAGACTAAGGCCCCGGCTTGCACCGAGATCTCATCGCGGTGGATCGGCACCTCGGAGTCTGCGTGCACCAAGAAGTTGAGGCGGTAGTAGTCGTGGCCCAAGTCGGCTAAGGCCACGGTCGCGGTGGGCTCGGTGCCGGTCTGGGCCATATCGTATATGACAAAGTGCTCGAAGTTGCACAGTACGATATAGCGCGCCCGCTTCTCGTAGCTTAAGTTGGCGTTGTAGCGCTTGGCTTGCTCATAAGGGGTGAGCTTGACGCCATCAGACTGCACCTGCGGGGCATTGAGGTCAACGCCCTTGCTCTTTTGCTCGATGAGCACGTGGGTGCGGGCGATGTAAGCGTCGATCAAGCCGCGCTTGGCCTTGTCGGGCTTGACCTCAAAGGCGATGAAGTCTTGGGGTTTGCTGATCCCAAAGACATTGCCTAAGAGGTCGAGCCAAAAGCTCTGGGTTTGGCTCTTCTCTGAGCCCGAGCGGCGCAGCCACTCCTACGCGAAGACGGCGGCGGCTTGGGCAGCGGCTTGGGACGCTGCTTTGCTGGTGGCCGTGGCTGCGGCTTTGTTGGTGGCTTTGCTGGTTGCGGTCATAGCGCTCCTTATGAGCGCTCTTTAGGCTTGGTGGCTCTGGTCGACGCCTGCGAGTTGATCGACCGTGGCCCAGCACAGGCGCACGAAATGCTCCATAAAGTACTGGACTTCGGGCATGCGCTCGCAGTAGTCCTCAAGCACGCGACTTAAGCGCTCTTTGACGTGAGTGAACTCTTGGTTCGAGAAGCGTAACTCATCATTGGCCTTAATGTAAGCAGCGAGGGTGTCGGCGGCCTTGACGATGGCCTTTTGCTCCTCATCGACTTGGTCTTGGATGATGAGGCCGGCAAAGTCCTGCTGCAGGCACTGAGGCAAGGTAGCGACGCACTCTTCTTCGGCGTTGTGCTCGATGAGCTTGTACTGGCGCGTAAACTCGGGGTTTAAGTACTTGGTGTTGGAGTTGAGGTCTTGGAGCTTGCTCTCGGAGACTTCGTGGTAGAGGGCCAAGACCGCGACGCGGTCGGCATTGACATGGCCGTCATAGAGGCGGTTTTTGATCACCGCCAGCATGTGGGCGATGACCGCGGTTTGGTGGCTGTGCTCGGAGACATTCTCCTCGCGGAAGCTGTGCATCAGCGCCCAGCGCTTGATGAGCGACATGCGCACAATCCACGCTAAGAAGGTGCTCTCGATAGCAGGGGGCAGGGTGGTATCGGATTGAGTGGCATCAGACATAGGGGCCTCCATGGCAAGGGAACTGGCAAGGGAACTGAGTTCCATTGTGCCATGACAAGGCCCTCTATGGTCAGAATCGGCCGGTTACGCCCCCGAGGCTGCCCGGAGGTTGCCCGGAAGTTTCAGCCCGTAGCGTGTCCGGAGTTTGCCGTCCGGAGATTGCCCGGAGGTTGGGGCTACTTACGTTCGGCGGAGAGGTAGCAGCCTAAGACCTTGAGGTTGGTGGTGTGCTCTCTGAGCTGATCTAAGATCTGCTGCATCACTGGGGTATCGAGGTTGGCCTCGACGTCGGCAAAGAAGATCTCCTCCCAGACCTCGCGGTTCTTGGTCTCCATCGGGCGCGAGTAGAGCTTGGTGAGGTTGATGTTGTGAGCACTGAACTCGTTGAGCACGGCAATGAGGGAGCCCGGGGTATATTTCTTGGTGCTAAAGAGCAGCGAGGTCTTTGCCTCTAAGTTGTTAGGGATGGTGACTGGCGTCTTGCTCAGGACGATAAAGCGGGTGTAATTGCTCTTGTTGTTGGCAATGTCGCTCACGAGCGGCTGCAGGTCGTAGTAGCGCGCGGCATGCATCGAGCCTAAGGCTACGGCGCTGTCATCGCCGAGCTCCTTGATCTTAGCCATGGCCTCAGAGGAGGCGTGGGTGTAGATGATGCGGGCGTGGCTTAAATGCTCCTTTAAGAACTTGGAGCATTGGGCGACCGGCTGCGGGTGCGAGTAGATGGTCTTGATCTTGGAGTAGTCGACTTCGGTGCTACCGCTTTGTTGGGTAGTAGCGGTGGCATCGTGCGGTAGGGCCAAGATCGAGTGGTCGATTGGGTAGAAGATCTCGCCTACGATGTGCGCGGTCATGGTCTGCATGATGTCGACCGACTCATTGATTGAGCCGGAGTTAGAGTTCTCAATCGGCATCACGCCGTACTCGCAGCTGCCGTTTTCGACCAAGGCGACGATCTCGTCAAAGGATGAGCAGGCGTGCTCGTCCATGCGCCCTTCGTAGGCCTCAAAGAAGCGGTGGGTCGCAAGGTGTGAATAGGTGCCCTTGGTGCCAAGGTAGGCCACCGAGGTGTTGCGCGTAACGTCATGGCCGTTGACGGCATCGACGATGTAGCTTTGCTCGTAGGCCACGGTGTGGGCCATGATGTGCTCGTAGACGTCGTGTACCATGCTCGGGCTGATGCCTGCGGCGACCGCTTGGTTCATCAAGGTCGCAAGCTTCTGCCCTTCGCGGCGCTTATCGACGATGCCTTGGTTGTGGGCTAGTTTGTAGCTTGCGACGTCGCGCGCGACCTCTTGACGCTGTTGCAGCAAGGATATGATCTTGCTGTCAATCGCATCGATCGCATCACGACAATCCAGTAAATCGCGCATGGAACCTCCGGGCCTGAAAACGAACAAGGGCGTCCAACGGACGCCCTCTTATCTTAAGAAGATGTTAGCCCCTGATCAATGCACCGCCACCCATTGCACCATGGCATGGGGTACGGCGGCGCCGGGGCGCTGCGCGTACTACGCGCTTTGGTAGCCCTTGCTATTCGCGGTTGATGATGGAGAGCAAGCGCAGGATCTCGATGTAGAGCCAGCAGATGGTGACTAAGAGCGAGAACGAGCAGTAGTACTCAAAGTACTTAGGCAGGCCCTCGTTGACCGACTGCTCGATCATGTCGAAGTCTAAGACCAAGTTCAAAGCGGCGATGGTGCAGACCACCAGCGAAATGATGATGGCGATAGCCCCTGAGCTTGGCAGCAGTGGGAAGCCGATCAAGCTGCAGACGAAGTTTAAGAGGTAGAGAATCGCAATGCCGCAGGTGGCACCGATCACGACGCTGCGGAAGCGGGCGGTCGGGACGATGAGGCGGAACTTCCATAAGGCCAGCATGGCCATCAGTACGACAAAGGTCGACATGACCGCGGTGGCGACGATGCCCGGGAAGCGGAGCTCAAAGAACGCCGATAAGGTGCCCAGCGCTGCGCCTTCGCACACGGCATAGGCCGGAGCGGTGAAAGGAGAGGCCTCAGGCTTGAAGATGGTGATCAAGGCTACCACTAAGGCGGCAATGATCGCGCCGTACATGAGCAGGTTCGGCGCAGCACCACCATTGGCTTCGATGTAGCCCATGCTGTAGTTCAAGCTACCGTAGCCGACGATAAAGGTAATGGCAACCAAGAGAATGGACTTGGTCGTAGTGCCCGATAAAGTGGCTGTTTCGGCTAAGCCGCCAAAGTTAAACTCGCCTGAGGCAGCACGGCCGAGCACACCCATCGCAGGATTGGAAAGTGCCATATTGGACTCCTAAGAGAAAACGTTTGTTGCGATTGTAGCAGACTAAAATTAGCCCACGCTTGGGACTGTGTCATTTTTCTCATTTATGTGAGGTCATCAGCCCCTGATTTTTAAGCGTGCCGTCGCCTGCGCCGACGGCGGAGCCTGTCCCTGACCTGCGGCGCAGGTCGGTGGTTGGGGCGGGTTTTGTGAGGTAGGTTTGGTTTAGCTACCATACTAGTTTACAAGTGGCGGCAAGCTGATTAGCATGGGCTGGGGCAAGGCTTGCTTTGTTTGGGTTTTGTGAGACATCTCGCGGGAGCAAAGCGCCGTTGCCGCTAAGATTTGAGCTTTAGACCGCAAAGGTCAAGACCGCAGGTCAGCCCGTAGGTTCAGCCCGCGGTGCGCGCCGCAGGCGTCGGCGTGCGCGGCATGCGCGGCATACGCGCTGCGCGCACTGGGGCGGCAGAGTTCGTTTTGATTGAGGAGTGTGACATGGCCAAGGGTTTATTGTTGGCAGGCGAGCCAATGGGTTTATTGATTGCGCAGAGCGAAGGCCCGCTTGATAGCGTGGCAGGTTACTCCCTAGCCGTCGCTGGTGCTGAGTTTAACGTCGCTACGGGCGCAGCCCGCTTGGGCCACTACGTATCCTACTTGACGAAGTTAGGTGACGATCCTTTTGGCAAGCTGATTGCCCGTACCCTGCGCAACAATAAGATCGACGATGACAACGTCCTGTACACCAAGGAGCGCACCACCGGCTTCATGTTAAAGAGCAAGGTCTCCAAGGGCGACCCGGAGATCTTCTACTTCCGTAAGGGCTCGGCCGCTTCGACCTTATCAGCGGAGGATGTTGATCACATCGACTTTAGCAAGTTCTCGCATGTGCACTTAACCGGTATCTTCCCGGCCTTAACCGAGTCGACCCGCGGCGCCATGATGACTCTGATCAAGAAGGCCCGTGAGGCTAACCTCTTTATCTCCTTTGACCCGAACTTACGTCCGCAGCTGTGGCCGTCGCAAGAAGTTATGGTCAAGACCTTAAATGAGCTGGCCTCCTATGCCGACTTAGTGCTGCCAGGCGAGGGCGAGGGCAAGATCTTATGCGGCAGCGATGATGCCCATAAGATCAACGACTTCTACCAGTCCTTAGGGGCCAAGATGGTGGTCACCAAGTTAGGCCCTAAGGGTGCTTTAGTCCGCAACGGCGATCAAGAGACCACGGTACCGGGCTTTATCATCGATAAGGTCGTTGACACCGTCGGTGCCGGTGACGGCTTTGCCTGCGGTGTGCTCACCGGCCTGATGGAAGGCCTGAGCTTAGAGCAGGCTGCCGAGCGCGGCTGCGCTATTGGTGCCATTCAGTGCACCTTCGTCGGCGACAATGAGGGTCTGCCAACCCCTGAGCTGTTACAGGCCTTTATCGCTAGCCACAAGCGCGTCACCCTGTAAGGCGCGCTTAGGCGCCGCCTTCGGCGGCGCGGCGGCGCAGGGCCCGCGCCCAAGCGCGGGTGCGGGCTGAGGGCTGTGAATTTGTGGCCGCGGTTACGGCTTTGACCTTTGCCATTTGGCCCCAGCCTTAGGCTTTGGTAAGCTTGTTTTGTTTTCTCTTGCCTTACCTCCTCTGCGCCGAGACAAGGTTTGTGCGCAAGAAGGTGGGGCAGCGTGCAACCAAGGGCTCAGGTGAAAGGCATTTCATTCCTTGGTTGTTTGGCCCCCAACTAGTTTGAGTGCGCGCGGGCATGCTCGCGTCAGCGCTCCTGCAGAGGATTTCCCATGTCTGATATTTTTGAGCAGATCGGTGAGTATGGTATTGTCCCGTTGGTCACCTTAGATGACCCCAATGATGCGGTACCATTAGCCCGCGCCTTAGTCGCAGGCGGCATCCCGATTGCCGAGGTCACCTTCCGTACCGCCGCCGGCGGTGAGGCCATCAAGCGCATGGCCAAGGAAGTACCTGAGATTATCGTAGGCTCGGGTACCGTCCACGATATCGACCATGCCAAGGAGACGGTCGATAACGGCGGTAAGTTCGTCATCACCCCAGGCTTCAATGCCAAAGTTGTGGACTGGTGCGTTAAGAACAATGTCCCAGTTTGCCCGGGCACGGTTGTACCATCTGACATCGAAGAGGCCATGAACTTCGGCCTGAAGGTGGTCAAATTTTTCCCAGCTGAGGCCTATGGCGGCATCAACACCTTAAAGGCCTTGGCCGGTCCATTTGGCGCCATGAAGTTCGTGCCAACCGGTGGCGTCGGACTCAACAACTTAACTGACTACTTAGACTTGCCTAATGTTGCTGCCGTCGGCGGTAGCTTCATCCCACCATCGAAGCTGGTCAAGGCTAAGGATTGGGATGGCATCACCAAGCTGTGCCAGCAGATCGTCGCCAAGGTCATGGACTTCAGCGTCGGCCACGTTGGCATCAATGCTGGTGACGCGGACAATGCCGGTAAGGTCACCGACCAAGTCGCAGCCCTCTTTGGCACCGACAAGCGCGAAGGTGATATCTCCTTCTTCAGCGGCAACTTAGTTGAAGTCATGAAGAAGCCATTTGTCGGCACTCACGGCCACATCTGTGTGGACACCCGCGACTTACGCCGTGCCATGGCCATGTTAAAGCGCAAGGGCGTTGCCTTTGACGAGGCCAACTTCATGTACGACGCTAAGGGCAAGTTAGTCACTGCCTACTTAAAGGACGAGATCGGCGGCTTCGCTTTCCACATCCGCCAGCGTCCTGCTTGCTAAGAGCAAGCTCACGCTTGCGCAGCCCCGCCTGAGGTGGGGCGCATACGCCGTGATGGCGCCGGGCACAGTCCCGGCGCCATCCGGCGTTTTATTTTGGGAAGGAGGTCTGGTGGCACAACATATTACCGTGGTGGACTATGATCCGGCTTGGCCCACGCGCTTTGCCGCGGAGCGGGCGCTCTTGGCCCCGATCTTTGGGGACGAAGCCTTGGCCATATGGCATATCGGCAGTACCGCGGTGCCGGGCCTTGCGGCTAAGCCCATCATCGATATCATGGTGGTGGTGCGGGATATGGCCGCAGTCGATGCCTTGGCGCCGCAGTTTGCGGCCGTGGGCTATGAATACTTAGGCGAGTTTGGCCTCCCCGGGCGGCACTATCTGCGTAAGGGCGGGGATGAGCGCACCCACCAAATTCATATCTTTGGGCTTGAGTCTGAGGCGCAGATCGTGCGCCATCTGGCGCTGCGCGATTATCTGCGCGGCCACGATACTACGGCCTACGCCCAGCTTAAGCGGCAATTGGCGCAGCGCTTCCCTTATGACATCGAGGGCTATTGCGACGGCAAGGACGCTCTGGTCAAGGAGCTCGAACAGCAAGCCTTAGCATGGTACGACCCGATATGGCTGTGCCTTTATCTTAAGGCGCGGGCGGTGCAGCGGCCGCGCTGTATCGGCTCCTATGTGGAAGCGGGGCAGGTCGCAGCAGCCCTTGAGAGCGATCACGGCGCCATCTTCTGCGGCGTGTGCCTTGATACGGCCTGCTCTTTGGGCATGTGCGCCGAGCGCAATGCTATCGGCACCATGCTCACTGCAGGCAGCAGTACCGTCAAGCGCTTGGTCGTGGTGATGTCCGATGGGCGCTTGGGCCTGCCCTGCGGCGCGTGCTGTGAGCTGCTGCTGCAGCTGGGCGCGGGCGCGGCAGAGCTCTTGTTGGAGACTGAGCCGGTGCGCACCATCACCATCAGCGCCTTGCTGCCGCAGTGGTGGGGTGAGCGCCGTTAGGTGGTAAGCGCCGTTAGGAAACGAGCGCCGCTAGAAGGCGCGGCCGCTAGGGGCAAGCGCCATTATTGGGGGTATCTGCTTTAAAAGTTGAGCTCCTCGGGGGCGACGGTCGGGGGCAAAAGCCAGTTGACCGGGGCCTTGTTATGGGCCATGAGGTAGGCATTGGCCTGCGAAAAGTGGTGGCAGCCAAAGAAGCCGCGGCTTGCCGACAAAGGGCTTGGGTGCGGGCATTCTAAGACGAGGTTGCGCGTGCGATCGACTGCGGCGCATTTCTTGCGCGCCTGCGCGCCCCAGAGCAGGTATACCACATGTTGGGTATTGGCGTTGATGAGCTTGATCACCTCATCGGTAAACTGCTCCCAGCCTTGGCGGGCGTGAGCCATGGCCTCCCCCTCGCGCACCGAGAGGATGGCGTTGAGTAAGAGCACGCCTTGGCGCGCCCACGATACAAGGCAGCCGTGCGGCGGCGGCACAAAGCCCGGGATGTCTTGGCTTAACTCCTTGTAGATGTTGACCAAGGACGGCGGCACCGGCACGCCCGGGCGTACCGAA
Organism: uncultured Anaerobiospirillum sp.; assembly: GCA_944389615.1. Taxonomy (GTDB): domain Bacteria; phylum Pseudomonadota; class Gammaproteobacteria; order Enterobacterales; family Succinivibrionaceae; genus Anaerobiospirillum. Next base: position 43,858 of record CALXNA010000017.1, read on the forward strand.
AAGGATAGGCCCATCGCCTGCCCCACTTCGTGGTAAGGGTCTTGCCCTAAGATGACGACCTTGAGCTCTGAGAGGGGCGTGAGGCGGAAGGCGTTGAAGATTTCATGGCGCGGCGGAAAGCAGCGGTGCCCGGCGGCCACGTCTTGGTCATAGTAGGCTAAGGCATGGGTAAAGTAGGGCGCTTGCTTGAGCGGGCCTAACAAGTCATGCCAAGTAAGGGGGGTGTTAGCCATAATCTCTCCTCTGTGCGCTTACGCTTGCGCTTATGCGTGCGGCAAGTTATCTTGCGGCAAGAGCGCCACGACCGCCGCGGCGATCCGCTCTAAACCATTCCCATCATAGACCTGCAGACAATTATGGGTAAACTCAGGCGCGTGCGCAATCAGCTCGGCCATGGTTTGCGCCACCACTGCCGCATCCCCAAGCTGCGCAAGGCTCAGGTCAAGGCCGAAGCGGAATTGCTTGAAGGCCGCCGGGCCACCTTGCTGGTTGTCGGCAATGGCGACGCCGATGGTCGGAATGCCCGCTGCAAGGCGCTCGCGGAACATGCCGCCATAGGCGCCGATGGCGATGTCATGCTTAAAGAGCAAGTCGGCGACATCGTTGCAGTGGCGGAGCAGGTGCACGCGCTCGGCGTATTCAGGCGGAATTTGGGCGAGTTGCTCTTGGAGCTGAGGGTAGTCGTTATTGGAGGCCCCGGCTACCACGGTAAAGGCGTAGCGCTCGTAAAGGCGGCCTTGGAGCAGAGCCTGCGTAAAGGTCAGGCAGGCTGAGACCGGGTCGGCCCCGCCGAAGTTGACAAAGACGCGGACGGGTACAGTGGCTGAGGCTTTAAGGTCGATCCCGGCCGCGGCAAGCTGAGCTTTGAGCTCGTCCGGGGCAAACTGCGCGGCGTTGACGACCGGTGGAAGGGGCCTAGTGAGGTCTTGTCCGATGAGCGCGCGCACGCTCAGGGCATTGCTATGGGCACAGCAGTTACAGCTAGGTTGAGCTAGCTGATAGTTCTGCGGATAGAAGCGCTCGGCGGTCAAGGAATAGCGCGCGCCTAGTAAGAGCTGACAGTGTTCAGGACACAGCTTTTGGTAGGCCGCAGCATTGGGGCGTAGGTTCTGATCTAAGAGCAGGTCGCAGTAGTGCGGCCGGTCGTAGAGATCGTCGACCACCATGATCTTAGCGCGGCGCGCCAGCGGCTCCTCAAAGCGCGCGTCAATGGCATAGTCATCGATGATCAAGACCTGCGGCAGGGCCTCATCAGGTTGCGCCAGCAAGCAGGTCAGGACATCGTCCTTGGTGGCAAAGGTCTTGATCTCATCGTACTCGGCGCATAGCGGCCGCAGGTTCTCATCAAAGGCATAGACGAAGAGGTGCAGCCGTGCGTAGGCCTTGAGCTTGGGCAGCAGCGGCTTGATGCGCATCAGGTGGCCGGTGCCGATGCTGCGGTTGGCGCGGACAATCACGCCGATGCTGGGCTGGGCGGTTGAAGTGGGGGCGCTGCTGGGGACGCAGTTGGCGGTTTGGCTCATAGGTGGCCCCTTAGCGCTTACCGAGCTTGGTAATGGCTTCGGCCAAGATCAAGGCGTATTCCCAGTCCTCTGGGGTATCGATATCGATGACGCGATAGCGCGGCATCTCGAACATGCGATAGGTGAACTCGTTCGCGCGCGAGTGGTCGGGCTCGGTGGCGCTGCCATCGAGCAGAGCGCCGTGGGTTGCCTCGAGCAGGCGCGGACTGTGGAAGTAGAACTGCCCGGCGTCTTGGAAGCTGCGCGGCAAGTCCTGCGAGCGCATCATCTGGCACTCAGGCATAATCGGAATTGGGGCGCCCGCGGGGCTTTGGTAGAAGCCGCGCTGGATCGGGAATGGGAACTCGCAGCAGGCGAAGATGTAGTCGGCGTGTGCCGCCTGATACTGCTCATAGGCCGCCTTGAGATACTCGGGGGTGAGGAGCGGCGCGGTAGCATAGACGGTCAAAATGGTGTCGTAGTGGTGGCCCAGTTGCGTCATCTTGCGGTAGGCATCGAGGGCGACTACCGCGGTACCGGCGTAGTCGTTGGAGAGCTCCGCTGAGCGCATAAAGGGCACCTGCGCCCCATAGCGCTGCGCGACCGCGGCGATCTCCGGATCGTCGGTGGAGACAATGACATCGGTGCACAGGCCTGATTGCAGACAGTTTTCGATGCTGTAGGCGATGAGCGGCTTGCCTAAGAAGTCCTTGATGTTCTTGTGGGGAATGCGCTTGGAGCCGCCGCGGGCGGGGATTACCGCTAAAACTGAGTTAGCCATACTTACTCCTTATGCTCGATCTTGTCCTGATGCTCGATCTTGTCCAAGGCAGCCGCAATGATGGTGGCGACCATGCTCTGCTCGACGCGCGTGATCTTGGTGTGCAGCGGAATCGTCAGAGTGTGCTCGTAGAAGTATTCAGCCCCCGGCAGCGGGTCGTGGTACTTGAGGCGCTGGTAGTACGGCTGGCGGTAGATCGGGATGTAGTGGATCTGCGCGCCTACGCCCTTATCGCGCAGCGTCTGGTAGATCTCGTTGCGGTGCTCAACTTGGATCTGATAGAGGTGCCACGAGCTCTCAAAGCCCGGCATGTCTGCTACCGGCAGCTTGACCAAGTTTGGGTCGAGGATGTCGACGTATGAGCGCGCCAGCTCGCGGCGCTTTTGTAAGAAGCGCTCGAGGCGATTCATCTGGGAGATACCCAAGGCCGCTTGTACCTCGCTCATGCGGTAGTTGTAGCCTAGCATTTGCTGCTCATAGTAGAAGCCCGGCATGTCCGGATTTTCCATCTGGGCAGGATCATGGGTGATGCCATGGGAGTGCAAAAGGCGAATCTTGGCGGCGAGCTCTTCGTTGTCGGTGAGGCAAGCGCCACCTTCGGCAGTGGTGATGATCTTAACCGGGTGGAAGGAGAAGACCGCGACATCTGAGAACTTGCACTTGCCGATGAGCATGCCCTCATAGGTCGCGCCTAAGGCGTGCGAGGCGTCTTCAATCAGGGCAAAGCCATAGCGCTCCTTTAAGTTTTGCAGATAGCGCAGCTCGCATGGGCGCCCGGACAAGTGCACCGCGACCACGGCCTTCGGCAGCGGCAGGTTATTTTGCTCAGCTTCCTTGAGCATTTGCCCGAGCTTGACATGGTCGAGGTTGCCGGTGTGCGGGTCGACGTCGATAAAGCGCACCGTGGCGCCGCAGTAGCGGGCGCAGTTGGCCGAAGCCACAAAGCTGATGGCACTGACCCAGACCTCGTCTTGCGGGCCGACGTCTAAGGCCAGCATGCAAAGATGCAAGGCGGCCGTGGCGTTTGAGACCGCGACGGCGTAGCCTGCATCGGTGTAGGAGCATAAGCACTCTTCAAACTCGCTGACGCGCGGGCCACACGTTAAGTAATCGGAGCGTAGCACGCGCTCCACCGCTTGGATATCATCTTCGTTGATGTTCTGAGTGCTATAGGGAATCATGCTGAACCTGTTGTGACACGCCGGGCGAGTGCCCGAGCTTAGGTCAATGAAAAAGGGTCAGGAGGTCGCGCGTGCAACCGATGCCTGACCCCTCCGGTAAACTGATGTGGCGCGCCCGAGCGGCGGCGCTGGGCTGCTGGTGCGGCCGGGCGCGGGCGCCGTGGCGCTGTGCGCAGCTTGCGCTTAGATGCGCTTGTTGATCTCGATCAGCTCTTCTACGGTTAAGTAGTGTGGGTTGTTGAGCGAGTTGTACTCAAAGCCCTCGGCCACTGGGTGGCCTTCCTCACCCAATGGGGTGACGTCGTACTTGTTGGTGTGGGTAAAGTACGTGATCGATGGCTTGATGATAAAGAACTTCTCGAACTCTAAGGTGTGCAAGAAGTCATCGCGTGGGCACATGACCTCGTGGATCTTCTCGCCGGGGCGAATGCCGATGATCTTCTGCTTGAGGTTCGGGGCCAAGGCCGTGGCAAGGTCGGTGATCTTGATCGATGGGATCTTCGGGACGAAGGTCTCGCCGCCGCGCATGCGCACTAAGTTTTGCAGCACGAAGTTGACGCCTTGGTCTAAGGTAATCCAAAAGCGCGTCATGGCCGCGTCGGTGATCGGCAGCTCCGTGGCGCCTTGCTCGATCAAGCTGCGGAAAAATGGTACGACCGAGCCGCGCGAGCCGGCGACATTGCCGTAGCGCACCACCGAGAAGTGCAGGTTGCGGTTGCCGGTGATGTTGTTGCCGGAGACAAAGATCTTGTCCGAGCACAGCTTGGTGGCGCCATAGAGGTTGATCGGGTTGGCCGCCTTGTCGGTGGACAGGGCAATGACCTTTTGCACCGATGAGTGCAGGCAGGTCTCGACGATGTTCTCAGCGCCCAAGATGTTGGTCTTGATGCACTCCATCGGATTGTATTCGGCAGCTGGCACCTGCTTGATAGCGGCCGCATGGATCACGATGTCGACCCCTTGCAGCGCTAAGTACAGACGCTCCTTGTCGCGCACATCACCGATAAAGAAGCGCAGGCGGTTCTCGTCGCGATACATTTGCTGCATCTCAAACTGCTTGAGCTCGTCGCGCGAGTAGATAATGATCTTCTTGACGTCGTAGTTGTCAAGCACGGTTCGGATGAACTTCTTGCCAAAGGAGCCGGTGCCACCGGTGACCAAGATGGTCTTATCTTTGAGGTAGTCTTTAATTGCTGCGTTGATGTCTAACATTCTTTGTCCTACATTCCTGAGCGTCGAGGTCTTAGCTTGGCGCCTAAGTTAGCCCGACAGCTAAGAACGAATGCAAAGCAGGCAGCATAACAGGGGCGGCTCCCACTGTTACACCTGAGGCTGCAAGGTGAGGTGCACGGCACCCCCAAAAGTAAGAAGGTCACGGGTGACGTCCTTGACCGCGCTCCCTGCGGCAAAACTAATGCCATTGTAACGGTATGTGCACCCAAAAAACTTAACTAAATACGCAAAGCTGACACTTGCTGCGCTGCTGCGCGCCGTCACTCTCGCCAGCAGGCCGCGGCAAGGCGCGGCGGCAGCCGCTGACCTACTGCGCGGTCAGGCCGTACTTCTTCATCTTTTCGATCAAGGTGGTGCGGCGCAGGCCCAGCGTCTCGGCGGCCTTGGCCACCACGCCGTTGGTCTGCTCGAGCGCTTGCTTGATCATCGAGATCTCGATGTCGGTGATCATGTCCTTGAGGTTGACGCCCTCAGGGCGCAGGCGCGGCACAAAGGCCTCGGCCATATCATCTTCATTGCGGATGACGGGCAGATCCGGCAGGTCGCTCTTCGGCGCGTCAGCGGATTCTTCGGGCAGTACCACATTGTGGGCCGGGCGGCTATTTTTGCCGCTTTGAGCGCTGGTCGCGCTTGGCTCGATGCTGCTCGGGTCGTCAAGCGCGAAGTTATCGCTCGGCTCAAACTCGTCAGGGGCGGTAAAGGCCTCAAGCAAGGCCTCGCGCTCGGCCACCGGATCGTCGGCGACCTTATCGCCTAAGTACTTAGCCGGGAGATCGGAGGCGTCTACTACCTCGTTAGGGTGGAGGATGAGCAGGCGCTCGACTAAGTTGGAGAGCTCACGGACATTGCCCTTCCACTCGTTTTGCATCAGGGCCAGCATGGCGCGCTGGGTAAAGCGGATGGTAGTGTGCTGCTCCTTGCCGTGGCGATTGACCAGCTCTTGGATCAAGAGCGGGATGTCGTCAGTGCGCTCGCGCAGCGGCGGCGTTTCAATTGGAAATACGTTGAGGCGATAGAACAGGTCTTCGCGGAAGCGGTTCTCTTGCACCATCTGCTCGAGGTTTTGGTGCGTAGCCGCGATCACGCGGACATTGGCGGTGATGATCTTATTGGAGCCGACGCGGGTGAAGGTGCGCTCTTGCAGGACGCGCAGAAGCTTAACCTGCATCTGAAATGGCATGTCGCCTATTTCATCTAAGAAGAGCGTGCCGCCTTCGGCTAGCTCAAAGCGGCCTTCGCGCGTGGCAAAGGCACCGGTGAAGGCACCCTTTTCATGGCCAAAGAGCTCTGACTCTAACAGCTCGCCCGGGATCGCGCCGCAGTTGACCGGTACGAAGGGCTTCTTGGAGCGATTGGACAGGTCGTGGATGGCGCGTGCGACCACTTCCTTGCCGGTGCCGGACTCACCTAAGATCAAGACATTGGCGTCGGTCGGGGCGACCTGCTCGATTAAGCGGCGGACGATGCACATGGCATCGGAGCGGCCGACCAAGCGCTTGATCAAAGCGCCGCGGCGGCCATCGGAGCGCCCCGAGAGGCGACTCATGGTACGAAAGGACTGGCAGTAGTGCAGAAGCTGCACTAACTCATCGTAGGTGGGCTCCTTGCCCAAGCGCCCGATGTAGTTCGCATCTTCCTTGCCCGAAGGGATAAATTCGCTGTCACAGACAATGAATGCGGTGCGGGGATACTTGGCGATGATCTTGGCAATCGACGCCTTCCCAGTGAGCGTTCCTAAAATGCACGCATCCACTTGCTCCGAGGATGAGTCAAGATAAGACAGACAGTCTTCGGTCTCGCCGGTCTGCGTCTGCGCTCCTAAGAACGTAAAGATCGTTTCTAGAGCTTGGCGTTTATCTTGGTCATGCTCGATGATGAGCACATTTCCTGAAAACTGCATAAACTCGCCTTTGCGTAGGCCTAACACAGAGCTAAAAGCCCATTTGACGTAATCTAAGTCCAAGTGCCCACAACCACAAGCAAGGCCAAGAGCGAAGGCCCTCAGCTGAGCTCAAGTGTTTGAGCCTACAGCAGCGAGTAAGCGCAATAGTGCAGCAGTCAAGCAGCGCAGCGCCCACCGGCGAGACCTGCCACCTAAGTAGGGTCACCTAGGCAGGGCCATCGTGGTAGAGCCACCGCGGCAGAGCCACTGAGGCAAGGCCCCAGAGCGGGCTTGAGCCAACTTGACTCCAGCATTGGACTTTTGGCGCAAGTTAGTTCAGTCAAGACGGCAGCTCCGCACGAACCGCCGCATGTCCTTGTAACTTACGTCAAGTAGGTTACCAATGAGTATGAACAATGTAATCAGCGCAGAGCTTGGCCCGAAGGCCACTCCTTGCTGGTTTGAGCATGCAAGTGCGGGCGGCTAGCGCTCAGTGCCTAGTGCACCAAGTCCATTATGTCTACCCACGCTTGTATGAGGTCTAGCCTAGAGCCACGCTGCTTGACCGGCAGTGCGTCTCCTTGAGTTTGATCGTATCCGGCACAGGAAGCCTAAAAGCTCTCTCCTAAGACAACCTGCGAATCTTGGTACATCAAGATTGGCCCTTCCCTCAGCGCAGTCATCACGCAGCAGACGAGTTGCTCGGCCGTAAGGCCGTAAGTTGCCGCGGTCGCAAGTTGCCTCGGCTACAAGTGGCGCTGGCCGCAAGTGGCCTCGGGCGCAAGTGGCGTCGGCCGTTTGCACCCGGCGCAACCTGCGCGGCTAGTTGGGCCCAGACGAGGGCTTGTGCTAGTCTACCTTGGGGCGTTTGGAGCTAGGGAGCTCTTCGGCCGCAAGGGGCGCCTTGGGCTCATCCCAAGCGCACGCCACGGCTCAGGCACTGCCTGACTTAAAGCTGCAGCCAAGCGCAGCTTCACGTTGTGTACCTGCCGCTTCCACCAAGGAAAAATGTGCCGCGCGCCCGTTGATGACAAGTGTTTAAGGGACGGGTTTGCACCGACAATCATACGCTTTTTAAGGGCGCCTTTGGCAGGATTTTGACGGGCTGTCAAAAAATTTGAGGGTTGGATCAGGGCATTTTAGGGCCCTTGTCTTATCTAGATTCGCTGGGTGCCATGTGACCTGCGGGGCGCCGAGGCCGTCGCTATCGCAATCTTCTCGGCGCCGCTGCGCCCAGTGCAATATCTATCAATGACTTATTTTGCGCTGCAGCGTGCCGCCAGATCCGATCTGCGGTAGAGCACGTGGTTACTTGTATACAGATCAGAGGGTAAATTGTGCGCAGCTTCACTTGCGCAGATGGTCGACAAAGTCCGTGTTTAGTGACCTTCTATCGGTATACGTGATATCAACTAGATGCTCACAGCTACTAATGATACCGGTATCCAAAATAAACATAAGACACAGGCAGCACTGGCATCTAGAGCGCGCAATGCCATTCCTGTGATGGTCTTGTACACATCAGTAGTATCTAGTGTGCAGCTTGGCCCACGGGACAGTGTTGCACCAGATTAGTGCTCACATACACCATTAGTAACAGCAAAATTAGCTGGGTATCACCTCACCATCGTGACGGTGCTCACAAGCGCATGTCGCTGCGTCGCGCTGGGCGCAGGGGCTTTTATCCTACGTGCACCTACCATGCCTCTCAGCGGCGCATCTAGGGCCGGGGCGCAATTTGTTGCACAAAATTATCATCTTAAGTCAAGCCAATATGTGGGTATCTGTCAGTAAGGGGCGCAGGGGGGCCTGCCCACTCTGACCCTAAGGCTCCGATTGCGGCAAGAAATGGCTTATTTATCGGCGCCGTTGCCGTTTGCCGTGGCATAACGCTTGCATTTTTACCTCACTGGACTGATGCCTCGCGCGGCATCAGAAACGAGTCCATCGCGCAGCGCACAGAGCTGGAGCGCACCGAGTGCGTAAGCGGCGGCAGCGCCTGAGCGCTGGTAACAACGAGTGGGGCGGCAAGTAAGGTTTATCTTATGGATATGAGCTCTCCTGACATGCAGAAAGCGCAGGCTAACTTAGGCCTGATCGCTGATACCCGTGGCTTGGACAAGCTGCGGCAAATGGGCCATGGTAGCAACAAGGAAAAGGCTCAGGCCCTGTACATGGCCGCGCAGCAATTTGAAGCCTTGCTGATGCAGTACTGGGTCGATGGCATGCGCTCTTCAAACGAAACGCTCAATCCGGACTCGCCCCTGCATAGCAAGTACTCGGGCTTCTTTGATGACATGCTCGCCCAGCAGCAGGTCGGCGCTATGGTGCAAGGCAATGGCACCAGTGGGGGCGCCTCCATCAACAAGAATTCGATTACCTATCTCATCACCAAACAGTTTGCCTCAAGCTTAGGCGATGAGGGCAAGGCCTTGCTCGCCGAGCTCGAAGGTCGCCCTCTGCCGCAAGAGGGGTCGGTGGGCGCGGCTTCGGAGTCGGGCTTTATGCCGCTGAACTCCGAGCAGGGCTTCATGCCGCTCGATCGGCGCCAAGGGGGCTATATGGCCTTGCTAGGCGAGGCGACGCCGGGCTTTATGCGCCTGAGCGAGGCCGACAAGCAAAAGGCGATCGCTCGCCCTTCGACGCTCTATGCCTCCGCGCAGCATAAGAATGGCGCGACCGTGGGTGCCTTAAGTGACCTCTATGGGGCGCTGCCTGATGTCCGCGAGATGCGCAACTTCAAGTCCCCTGAGGACTTTGTCCACAAGATGATGCCGTACGCGGTCAAGGCGGTCGAAGGCATCGGCATGAACCCGCTGGTGTTAGTCGCGCAAGCGGCGCTGGAAACGGGCTGGGGCCGACATGTGCCGGAGGGCAACAACTACTACGGTATCAAGGCTGGTGCCTCGTGGCAGGGCCCAACCCAAGACCTTGATTCCCCTGAGTTTGAGCAGGGCGCCATGGTAACGCGCAACTCGCGCTTTAGAGCTTACCCTTCGGTGCTCGAGTCGATGCAGGACTATGTCGCGCTGATCACCGGCAATGAGCGCTACGCCAAGGCGGCGACCAAGAGCTTTGACCCTGATACCTACTTCGATGAGATCCAGAAGGCCGGTTACGCCACCGACCCGCAGTACGCGGCTAAGCTTAAAAACATTACGCGTCAGATCGCTTTCATGGCATACAAATAGCATCGACAGGGTGCAAGTTTGGCCTAAATTACGGGCAAAAAGCTGATATTTATCAGGTTTGCGCTACTGCAAACGGGCAGGCGGCAAGATTTGCGCCCTGCCGTTAGCGGCGAGCTGCGCCCGCGACGTCGCCCCGCGCGCTCTGCGACTTGCGACTTGCGACTTGCGGCTTGCGCCTCGCGCGGCCTGCGCTCCGCGCTGCGCACTGCGGCCCCGTTACCAGCTTTGAGCCCTCAGGCGCTGCTGTCATGTTGTTGTAGGAATTTAAGGCAATGCTCGATTTGTTACAGACTGGTAAGTACGGCGTGCTTACCCAGCAGAAGTTGCTTGGCACAACTTCCAATAACATTACCAACGTCAATACGGAAGGCTACGTCCGCCAAGAGACGGTCGTCTACACTAGCGCCATTGAGTGGGGCATCGGCGAGACGATCACCCGCCGCCTGTACGATAAGTACACCCAGCGCGAGATGTTCCGCGACCAAGGTAATGTTGGCTTCTACGACGCATATGCCACGGGCCTGAACACGGTCGACAAGCTGCTCTCAAGCAAAGACACCTCGATTGCCACGCAGTTAGACAACCTCTTCTCCTCGCTTGAGGAGTCGGTACACAACACGACCTCGACGGCCTACCGCCAAGAGTTGCTGACGCAACTGCAGACCACGGTCGATCGCTACAACACCTTAAACTACAACATCAAGAACGAGCTCACCGACATCAACAACAAGATCTCCGATTGCGCCACCAACATCAACGATTTGGTGGAAGCCTTCTACGAGGTCAACCGCAGCGTCCGTAACTTAAGCGACCGCGCCGCCCAAACTGATGTGGGCTTACAGCTCTATGACAAGCGCGACCAGATCGTCAACCAGCTCTCCGAGTTAGTCGATGTCAACTTGACCGTCGAGTCCGACGGCGCCTACAGCCTGTATTTGGGCAATGGTCAGCTCCTTGCCAATGCTGACACCTACGCGCAGATCAAGGTGGTCAAGGATCAAGCTGACAACACCAAGCGCTCCTTAAACATCGTCTTTGAGGTGCCAGCGCACACCGAGATCAAGATGGGCGATAGCGCATGGGGCGGCAAGATCGGTGGCTACTTGGCCTCCTCTAACGAGATGCGCCAAGCCATGCGCGAGTTAGGCCAGAGCGCCTTGGCCTTAGCCGATGCCTTAAACGAGCAGAACAAGGGCGGCATTACCTTAGAGGGCACCAAGGGCGGTGACCTCTTCAAGATCCCTGAGCCGGTCGCAGGCGTACGCATCAACGGCACCGATAACATGTCTATGTCGCTCACCTTCAACGAAGGCGAGGGCTCCGACATCCGCAGCTGCGACTACCGCGTGCTGTGGCTCTACGATGACGATGGCAAAACCGCTCGTCCGCATGTCTTCATGGTCGATGCCGATGGCAACGAAACAGAGATCGACCCGGCTGATATCAATCAAGATCGTGATGCCACAGGCAACTTGCTAGTACAGGTCAAAGGTCATGGTATTACCTTGAACTTTGGTAATGGGACGCAGGCCGAAGCTCTAGCTAATGCTCGGGCTGAGTTTAAGGTACAGCCAACCTTAAACGCCGCTTTTGATATCAAGAGCAACATCACCAAGCCTGAGGACTTCGCCTTTGCCTCGGCCGTTCGCGTCAGTGGCGAGAACATGGTTGATGGCAACGCCGTGCCTTCCTTAAGTGGCGTGTTTGCCACGGGTACCGACATGGGCGTAGATATCGACTCTACTACGGGCAAGCCTAAGTTTACCACCAATGCGCCCAACTACATCCGTTATGAGGTTGATACTAATGGTAATGGCGCCTATGTCGTTTACCATCAAGCAGACGATGGTACTTTGACCGAGTTGGGCCGTGCTGATGATGATTGCAATGGCGTTGACATCTTTGCCAACACGGTTTGGAAAGATACTACTCTCAACCCGGCGCCAGGGGTTGACGGCGATCCGAACACTACGGTCGATAACACCATGTACTATCCGGGCTATGAGGTCAGCTTCACTGGCACGGTCAAGAACGGCTCGTCCTTTAAGATTGAGATCAACACCGACGGCTACAACGACAATACCAATGGCAACTTGATGGCAGGCATCAAGCAAGAGGGTATCGTCTACAGCACCGACAGCGTCCGCAACTCGATCAGCGAAGACTACGCTGATATGGTGTCGGCCTTGGGATCGGCGGTCATGTCCGCCAATACCGATTTGAAGGCAGCACAAGCCAAGTGCGCGCAGAGCCAAAACCTTTTCTCCTCGACGGCGGGCGTTAACCTCGACGAGGAGGCTGCCAACTTGATTCGCTATCAGCAGTCGTACTCGGCCTGCGCGCGAATCATCAGTGCGTCCCAAACCATTTTCGATGCGTTGATCAGTGCGATCTAGCTCTTAGTCTGTAGGAGATCTTTATGCGCATTTCAACTTCGATGCAGTACCAGTCGCACCTTAACTACCTGCAGACTGCGAACACGAAACTCGACAATGCCTCGACCCAGTACAACACGGGCCTGAAGTTCCAGACCGCCGGTGAAGACCCGGGCGGCATGGCGGCCACGATCAAGTACCAGTCCGACATTGTCGCCTATGAGCGCTATGGCGATAACGCCAAGGTCGTCTCCGACGCTTTAGACCAAGAAGAGACCGCCTTAGGGCAGATCTGGGATGTGATGTCGAGCATCCAGACCCGCCTCATCCAAGCCATCAACGGCACCTTAGATGACGGCTCGCGTCAGGCCTTGGCCGAGGACATCAAGCAGTCGCGCGATCAGCTCTACAGCTTGATGAACACCAAGAACGCCGAAGGCGAGTACATCTTCTCCGGCGCCCAGTCGGACACTCCGACCTACACCGTCACCTCCGATGGTCGCTACATCTGCAACGCCGACGGCTCGACCAAGAACGTCAACGTCTCGCCGACCATCACCGTCCAAACCACCGACTCCGGCCTTAACATCTTCGAGAACGTCATGTACGCCTATGACATCGAGGGGGTCAAACTAGTAGATCGTGATGGTAACCCAAAGACGAGCACTCCGGTCTACACCATCTCTGATTACGATCAGTTTAACGCCTTCTTTGGTGACAATTTTAGCTACGGCACGGCTGGTACGGGTGCCACGGGCAATACCAACAAATACAAGGTGGTATTTACCGGCGACGGTTCGACCTTTGACTTACGCAGCTATGCCACCGGTAAAACCTTAGCCTCCGGTGAGGTGGTGGATGGTAAGGTGGAAGTTATGGGTATGGAGTTTACTCTGCCTGACGGCTACACCCCAGCTCATAATGATGTGATCTCCTTTGTGTTACAGCAGCCGGAGCAAGGCAACATCCTCAACAAGCTGACCGAGATCGTCCACAAGCTCTCGCTGCCGCAAGACGAGTGGGCTGATGAAGGCCAGAGTATGTCGAGCCTGACCCATGACTTGGCCGAGATGCAGCAGAACATTGAGCTCGCCAAGAAGCAGGTCGACTCCTACCGCGGTATGGTCGGTGCCCGTGGTGCCAACATCGACGCCATCATCCAGTCGGATGAGTCGCTGACCGATATCAAGAGGGAGGCGAAGGCCAACGTCTCGGAGATGGACGCCTTTGAGGCGGTCTCGAACCTGCTGGTGGCCCAGAATGCCTTACAGGTTGCGCAGCAATCGTACAACTTGGTGCACTCCACCACCTTGTTCGATTACATGCGCTAATAGAGCGGCGCGCTGCGCCGTGCTTACCTCTCAGGAAAAGGGCGGACTTGAGTTCGCCTTTTTTGTGCCCGCAAGACGCGATATCTAGGCTTCAACTTGCCGCCAGCCGCCTTGGCTTTGGCCCGGGCTTGGCCCTCGGCCTTGGTTTGGGCCCTACCTTGGGCCTTGCTCTTCGGTTCAAGTTGTTGTTGGCGCGCTCCTTGAAGGCACGACCTTTAGTTGCTTAACGTCTGCTCGGAGAATAGCATGCGTATTTCCACCTCGATGCAGTACCAGTCGCACCTTAACTACCTGCAGACTGCGAACACCAAACTCGACAATGCTTCGACCCAGTACAATACGGGCCTGAAGTTCCAGACCGCGGGCGAAGACCCGGGCGGTATGGCGGCCACGATCAAGTACCAGTCCGACATTGTCGCCTATGAGCGCTATGGCGATAACGCTAAGGTCGTCTCCGACGCTTTAGACCAAGAAGAGACCGCCTTAGGGCAGATCTGGGATGTGATGTCGAGCATCCAGACCCGCCTCATCCAAGCCATCAACGGCACCTTAGATGACGGCTCGCGTCAGGCCTTGGCCGAGGACATCAAGCAGTCGCGCGATCAGCTCTACAGCTTGATGAACACCAAGAACGCCGAAGGCGAGTACATCTTCTCCGGCGCCCAGTCGGACACTCCGACCTACACCGTCACCTCCGATGGTCGCTACATCTGCAACGCCGACGGCTCGACCAAGAACGTCAACGTCTCGCCGACCATCACCGTCCAAACCACCGACTCCGGCCTTAACATCTTCGAGAACGTGATGTACGCCTATGACTTTAGTGTGATCGGTACACTTGAACCAGGCGGTGTGCCTAGTCATTATACTGGTGAGTTCACTGTATCTGATTACGATCAATTCAATGCCTTTTTCAAAGATAATTTTGACTATGGCACTGGTGGTGAGGAAGCAAGTGATCCTTCACCTAGTTGGGCTAATGCATTCCACATTGAGTTTACAGGCGGTGCAAATTTCGCTTTAAATGATGCTAATGGCAGAGAGTTAGCCAGTGGTGAAATTAAGGACGGTAAGGTTGAAGTTAATGGTATGACCTTTACCTTGCCTGATGGCTACGAGCCAAAAAATGGCGAGCTCATCATGTTTCATTTAGAGCAGCCAGATCAAGGCAACATCCTCAACAAGCTGACTGACATCGTCAACAAGCTCTCGCTGCCGCAAGATGAGTGGGACGATGCAGATCAGAGCATGTCGAGCCTGACCCATGACTTGGCGGAGATGCAGCAGAACATTGAGCTTGCCAAGAAGCAGGTCGACTCCTACCGCGGTATGGTCGGTGCCCGTGGTGCCAACATCGACGCCATCATCCAGTCGGATGAGTCGCTGACCGATATCAAGAGGGAGGCGAAGGCCAACGTCTCGGAGATGGACGCCTTTGAGGCGGTCTCGAACCTGCTGGTGGCCCAGAATGCCTTACAGGTTGCGCAGCAATCGTACAACTTGGTGCACTCCACCACCTTGTTCGATTACATGCGTTAGCCGTGGCAGCCTGCGTCAGTTCTCGCTGAACGCCGGGCTGACGTATGCTGCTGCGCGCTCTGCGCAGGCGAAGGCGCAGACGAGGCGCTGCAAGGGCGGGCGACAGTGGAGCAGCAGCGCGGGCGACGCGCGCTCGCAGCGCACCGGCGTGCCCTATAGAGGAGAAATGAGCGCGTAGGTGACGGCGCCGATAAACTTCCGCGGCGCCTGCGCGGGCGCGGTAACTAGGGGCCGTAGGCACCGGGCCGATTCAAGAAACTAGCGTCCTTTCCGATATATAACAGTGAGAGCAAGTGCTACTTGTGCTAGTACAAGCTCAGTTTCGGTTGTACCGAAACTTCGTGAAGACATTACCAGTTTCAACTGATTGATCAGGCCTCGGCCTATGAACCAAAGCTCAGGAGAGAAGACCTAAGGCGACGCCTTGGGGCCGAGCTTGCGGCAAATGCTCAAACCGGTACGCAGGTGGCGTAAGGTGGCACGTGAGCGCGACGCAAACGGATGGTTGCCATTCTCTTTTGGGGGCGGTTTGGGTGCTGTGTCTGGGCTGTCTCCTGTGCCTAGACACGAAATTGGGACGTGATGTTGTGCTGCAAACAGCCTGTAGTCTCGGCTCGCACCAGCAAACAAGATGACTAGTCCTAAGTCCTAGTCTTCTTGGGTGTGATGCCGTCAAGGGTACCCCAAGGAGAGTTTGACATGGATATCGGAAGTGTATTTAAGGCAGACAGGGATTTAGCGGAGCTGAGCGCAGCCCCTCGTGCTAATGACCTTAAACGCGCTCTAGATGCCTCCAGTGCATCTGCCGGATCTGCGGCCAACGCTAGCTCTGCGGGGGCCAGTGCGCCTCAGGTGGCGGCCACGACGGGGCCGCGCGATGCGCGTATCTCTGATCCTAGCCGCTTTGTTAAGGATCCGGCTTGGCAGCAAGAGTCCTTTGTCGCGCAGGCCTCCATCCGCAATAGCTTCATCACCGAGGAAAGTGAGCTCGCCCAAGAGCTGCGCACGGAGAATGAGCGTGAGCAGGCCTTAGCGCAAGAAGAGAACCAAAAAGAGGTACGCGAGCACGCCAAGGAAGTGATTGCGTCCCTCAATCAGAAGCGCTTGGCCATTCGCTTTGATACCGCCGATAAGTACGACGACGCGAGCGTCATCAACATCGTGGACTCGGAGACGAGCGAAGTGCTGCGCCAGATCCCATCCGATGAGATCCTGCGGGTGCGGGCGGCCGTGCAGGCCTACGAGCAGCGCTTGGCCCATGACGATATGATGGCTGATCCTTCCATTAAGGCCAAGGGTGTGGATACCGCCGGTGTCAACGAAGACCTGCGCGGTGTCGTCATCGATTTTGAAGCTTAAGTTGTGGCTTAAGCTGCGCTTAAGCAGAAGCTGCGGCAGAGCGTAAGCTGCTTGCCATGTGAGTTGGAGTAAAGGGCTTGGGGGTTCGCTCCTAGGCCTTTTGCTTGCTTGGACGCCACGCGGGCCCTGTGGCGTCGGGGCGCGGGGAGCGTGAGCGCGCGGGGCGTAGGCTTGGCCTTAAGATTGGTCATAGCTCAAAAGTTGGTGCGAGCTTTGCTCTGTAACTTGTTGGCGCTGAGCCGTTAACTGGGATGTCGACCCTGAACCCTCATGCAAGCGCCCGTGCGGCTGCGTGGCTGTCTGCGATAATCATGGGGCGCATAATATGTTATATTTGGCACAGGGTATGGACGCGCAAAGACGCAGCAGCAGGGTGTCACTGTGCTGTGGGCTGCCTTAATCATAGGAGAATGAAATGTACGGACGTAACCTTAAAGCTTACAATCGTACAAAGCTGGAAGCTGAGCTCCTCGTAGCTTCACCTCACCGTGTAACTCAAATGCTCTTTGAGGGCTTAATCGAGCGCTTGAACCAAGCGAAGGGCTTCATCGAGTCAAAGGACTATGCCAAGAAGGCGACCTTCATCGGTAAGGCGATCGGCATCATCAATGGCCTGCAGGGCTCGGTTGACCCTTCGTATGACCCTGAGCTTGGTGAGCGCATCATCGGCCTGTACGAGTACATGAAGGATCGCTTAAACGACGCCAACATCAACAACGACATCGCGCCGATCAACGAGGTGATCAAGCTCATTACCCCGATTAAGGAAGCTTGGGATCAGATCCCTGAGGACATCCGCGAAGAGCAGAACCTTGCTATCACCAAGAAGTTTGAAGAGATTGACGCCGCCCAGCGCGAGCGCAATCGTAAGGGCTTTGCCTTCGGCCAATAGGTTTGTAGCCTTGGGCCTGCGGCCCAGCGGAGCCCGGCCTAGCAGCTTGAGCCGGTCGGGCTGAAGCCTGCGCCCATAACAAAGGGCAGCTCCCGCAAGGGGCTGCCCTTTGTTGTGGCTGCGCGCTGCGCCGCCTGCAGAGGCTGGCGGCAGCTGGCGGCATTAGATAGTGTGGATTGAGAAGGTGTTGGTGGTGCCCGATGGAACTAAGGCGCCGGAAACCAAGCAGATGTTGTCGCCGCTCTTAGCGAGGCCCGTCTCTAAGGCCAGCTTCTTGCCTAAGGCAAAGAACTGGTCGGTCGAGGTGATGCGGTCAACTAACTTAGGGATGACGCCACGGACTAAGCACAGCTGACGTGCGGTCTTGAGGTTTGGCGTTAAGGCTAAGATGTGCGAGGTTGGGAAGTACTTGCGCAGGGCGGCTGGGGCATTGCCGTGCTCGGTGGCAACGACGATGAGCGGAATGCGTAAGGTCTCGCAGGCGTCAACGGCGGCCAACGAGACCGCCTCGGTGACGGTTGGGCTCTGCGACTTGATCTCGGTGTGCGCCTGAATCTCACGGTCGGAGCGACGGCAGATGGTGGCCATGGTGGTGACCGCCTCTAATGGGTACTTACCCTTGGCCGACTCGCCCGAGAGCATGACGGCGTCGGTGCCGTCTAAGATGGCGTTGGCCACGTCACCGGCTTCGGCACGGGTTGGGCGTGGATTCTTGATCATCGAGTCGAGCATCTGGGTGGCCGTGATGACCGGCTTGCCGACCTCGTTGCAGCGCTTGATGATGTGCTTTTGATGGAAGATAACTTCCTGAGCTGGGATCTCAACGCCTAAGTCACCACGGGCGACCATAATGCCGTCAGCGGTAGCTAAGATGTCCTCGAAGTTGTCTAAGCCTTCTTGGTTCTCGATCTTGGCGATGATCTTGATGTCTGAGCCGCCATTCTCGTTTAAGAAGTCACGGATGTCTTGGACGTCTTGGCGATTGCGGGTAAAGGAAGCGGCGATGAAGTCAACACCACGCTTGATGCCGAAGAGGATATCGTTCTTATCGTGCTCAGATAAGAATGGCATGCTGATGTGGGTGTTAGGCAGGTTAACGCCCTTCTTCTCGCCTAAGGCACCGTTGTTTAAGACCTCGCAGTACACTTCGGTCTCAGTGGTGTCGAGCACCTTCAATGCGATCAGGCCATCGTCTAACAGGACGATGTCGCCACGGTTCAAGTCACGGGCTAAGTCGGCGTAGGTCACCGAGATCTTGTCGCGGTTGCCCACGACCGTATTGTCGGTGGTGATGGTGATCTTCTGGCCGGTTACCAGCTGGATTTCCTGCCCGTTCTCTAAGGAGCCGGTACGGATCTCAGGGCCGCGGGTGTCGAGGAGGATTGCGAAGATCTTGCCCGTCTCTGCCATGATAGCTTCGAGGTTGGTGATACGGCCGCCGTGCTCTTCAAAGTCGCCATGCGAGAAGTTTAAACGCATCACGTTCATGCCTGCGTTGAGCAGGGTTTCCATGACTTCACGCTTTTCGGATTTTGGGCCGATGGTGCATACCATCTTGGTTTTCTTAAGCACTTAGATCTACCTCGTGACAGGGTTAACGTTTTAACGATTTTCGCGCGCGATTATACCCGAAAACCACGATAAATATGCGCCAAAGCCCCAGCCTGTGATAAAAAAACACGCCCGCGTCGTGCACCTTATTTGGGCCTAACCTGCGCTTGACCTCAGCTTCACGAAGGCCGGGGCTTGCGGCCTCGATTTGAGGAGGCGGTGTGCCTGCGGATGGCCGGGGTTTGAGACTCCAATTTGCGGGGCCGGTGCACCGGTGCAAGGCCGGGGCTTGAGGCCCCAATTTGCGGGGCAGGTGCGCCTGCGCAAGGCCTAGGTTTGAGGCCTGTATTTACGGTCTTTGTATGGTTTTGTTGCTAGAATAAGGTCAAGTTCTTGATTTAGCGAGGGCTAGATTTATGTAGGCGTTAGGCCTGTAGTTTTCAAGGAGAGGCAGTATGTTACCGTGTTTGACTCTTGATGCTTTGGTGGGCGCCGCGCGCGAGTTCTGCGAACAGGAGAGCCAAGTCAACCATCTGGCTCTGTGGGGCGTGACCGATGGTAAGGCGGTCGGTACTTACGTTGAGCATCGTTTTCAGGACTATCTGCGAGCTCGCTATCAAGTGGTGATAGGCAATAGCGCCTTAGGCATTGACTTGCCGGGGCCTGACATCATGACCGACATCAAGGTCACCTCAGTGAACCAGCCGCAGTCCAGCTGCCCGTTCCAAAGTGCGCGCCAAAAGGTCTTTGGCCTTGGCTATAATCTGCTCATTTTTGTTTACCGCAAGCAGGATCGGGCCGACGGCTGCTCTTTGACCTTCGAGCACTGCGCATTCATTGAGAATTACCGGACAGCCGACCACAACCTAACTGTCGCTATCCATGAGTTGCTGCAGGGCGGTGCCAGCAGAGATGATATCATCCAGCTGTTAGTTGAGCGTCAGCTCCCCGGCGATGTAGGTGAGCTCGCACGCCTTGCTGATGACATCATCGCCACTCCGCCTGATATTGGCGTCTTGACGGTCAGCAACGCCTTACAGTGGCGCTTACAGTATGGCCGTGCTATTGGCCTTAACAACTCTTGCCCCGGTGTGACCAATTATGACAATTCAGCGAGCTAACGGTGACTACCAAACCCCTGAGGCTTTGGCCCGCCAAGTCTGCTCCTACCTCTACGAGGCCGTAGGGCTGCGGCCGCAGGCGGTCTTAGAGCCTACATGTGGCGTCGGGCACTTGCTCGAGGCCAGCCTCATCTTGGGCGCGCGCCACTACCTCGGCATCGAGCTCAATGAGGAGTATGTGCGGGCGGCTCGGGAGCGGTTGGGAGCTGATGCGCGGGTGCAGCTGGTGGTAGGCGACATTCTGGCCACAGCCACGCAGCCGCTCTTGGGCAGCGCCGGGCCCTTGCTGATCTTAGGCAATCCGCCGTGGGTGAATCGCGCCACGCGCGGGGCCTTGGGCGCGCCGCAATGCTCCACCCAAAGTGCCAAGGCGCTGGGGCTGAGAGGCATGGAGGCTATGACGGGAACCAGTAACTTCGATCTGAGCCTGCCCATCATGCTCAAGTTGGTCGAGGAGTATCGCGCAACGGACGCGGTGCTGGCCATGCTGTGCAAAACGGCGACAGCGCGCGCGCTGCTGGGCACGCTGCAGCGGCGGAACCTGTCGTGGAGCCACTGCGCCCTCCTTGAGTTCGATGCTAAGAAGCATTTTGGCGTGAGCGTGGCCGCAGGCCTCTTGGTGCTGAAGTTAGGGGCGGGCGCGGCGTGCTGTGACCTCTACCATTTGGATCGGCCCACCGAGTTGCTCGGGCAGTTGACCGTGGTGGATGGCGTCGTGCAGCCGCAGGCGCAGAGTACCTTGAGCTCTTGTTGCGCCTACTTGGGGCCCGGGCGGTGGCGCTCGGGGCTTAAGCATGACTGCGCCAAGGTCATGGAGCTCACGACTGAAGGGGCTGAGCGCTGGCGTAATGGCTTAGGCGAGGTCGTCGCGCTGGAGTCGGACTACGTATTCCCGCTGGTCAAAAGCAGCCATCTCAAAAGCCCGCTCATAACGACCTTTCGTAAGCAGGTGGTGGTGCCACAGCGTCGGCTGCGCGAGGATACGGCACATTTGCAATCCACTGCGCCTTTGCTCTGGCGCTACCTTGATGGCCATCGTGCCTTGTTAGATGCCCGTAAGAGCGCGATCTACCGCGGAGCGCCCGACTTCTCGCTCTTTGGCATCGGAGACTACAGCTTTGCCCGCTATAAGGTGGCCTTAAGCGGCTTCTACTACGAGCCGCTCTGCGCCTTGCTCTATGACCCAGCTGGGCGCCCGGTCATGCTTGATGACACTTGCTACTTTGTGCCGGTGCCGAGCTTTGAGCTGGGCTATGCGCTGATGCTGCTGCTCAATAGCGCTCCGGTGCAGGACTTGCTGCGTAGCTTGACCTTCGCCGACGCTAAACGCCCTTACACGCAAAAGCTGTTGGCGCGTTTGGATTTGGCGCAGCTGGCCGCGCGGGTACCGCTGTCAGAGCTCATGGCCTGCGAGCAGCGCTGGGACTTGGTGCCGTACCTGACGCCGGCGCATCTGACGGCGCTGCAAGCTTGGCTTGCGGCGTAGGCTTGCGGCGTAGGCTTGACCTGAGGGAGGATTCTTACCAGTGAGGTGGATTCTTACCAGTGAGGGCCATGGTAAGAAAGATGGCAGAGAGGTGGCCTCTGCCCTGTGCGGTCGGGGGATGAAAAAGAAGCTGACCTGAGGCCAGCTTCTCTTGAGGGGCCACAGCGTGGGCGGCGCGGTTGCGTCTACGCCTGCGCTGTGGCTTAGGGGGCGTTAATTCTTACCAGAGCTTGAAGTAGACAGCAAGCTGTAAGAAGAAAGCGCCGAAGGTGCAAGCAGCGGCGGCACCGTAGAACGTGAACCAGTGCAGCTTAGTGACGTGGATGCCTAAGTCGTGCAGGGTGTGGTAGATACGGTGGAAGGCGTGGAAAAAGACCGTGGCTAACACGCCGAAGATGATCAGCGAGACTAACCAGTTGCCTAACATGCCCTTGACCTGCTCGAAGTTCAGTAAGCCCGAAGTCATGTCAGGGGAGCTTAAACCCGCGGCTAACAACACAATCAGGATGGCTGGCAGGACGATGGCGACCGTCATGCCACCAGTGCCGAATAATAACCAGAAAATTGGCTCATCAGAGCGAGCTGGCTTGTTGTGCATGTCTTATCTCCTCTTACATGGTGGCAAAGGCCAGAATCAAAATCACGACCGTTGCACCACCTAACATGGCATAGAGGGCGCCGGAGACGAAGTACTCAGGTACTAAGTCCGTGGTGTGCTTGTTCATGAAGACACGAACAGCCTTCGGCATCAAAGCAAACCAAGTGACGGCGTGGAATAAGGCGGCACCTAATGATGCCAAGTTGAGCAACAAGATGATTGGGTTGCCAAGGAACGAGTTGACCCACCACAGGTATGGGGCGGCGCTCTGCGAGGTGGCAACCTCAGTGTCCAAGTCGCACATTAAGAACAGGAATACGCCCAGCATCAGCTCTAAGGCGACGAACAAGGCGCAAACCGAAGTGCCTTCACGCAGGATATAGCGGAAGTAGAATGGATTCTTGGTCCACCAAGTAGCCTCAATCGGAGGATTGTAAGGCTTGCGGAAATTCTTTACATCGCTCATGTGGCTTACTCCGGCTTAAACATTCTGATGACGTAATCGGTGGCGCTCATCTTCTTGCCCAGCTGAATGGCCGAGCTTGGGTCGACGTGCTTAGGGCAAACCTCAGAGCAGTAGCCCACGAAGGTGCAGCTCCAAACGCCTTCCTCAGCATTCAAGTAAGGCAGACGGTAAGCTTGGCCGCCGTCACGGTTGTCGATGTTGTAGCGGTATAACAGAGTCAAGGCGGCCGGGCCAATGAACTCCTTGTTGAGCTTGTACTGAGGGCAAGCGGCGTAGCAGCAACCGCAGTTGATGCACTGAGCAAACTGGCGATAAGCCTCCATTTGCTGAGGGGTCTGGCGATAAGCGACGTTCAGTGGCTTATTCTTGTCCTTTTCAGCTGGGATGATGTATGGCTTAATGCGCTCAATCTTCTCGATCAAGTCGGAGATGTCGACGACTAAGTCACGCTCGATCGGGAAGTTATCAAGCGGGGCGATCTTCATGTCCTTGCCCTCGTAGTCACGCAAGAAGGTCTTGCAGGCTAAGTGAGGGACGCCGTTGACCATCATGCCGCAGGAACCGCAGACGGCCATACGGCACGACCAGCGGAACGATAAGCTAGGCTCGAAGTGGTCCTTGATGTAGAAGAGGGCTTCTAAGACCGAGGTCTCATGGATGTAAGGAACATCAAAGGTCTGCTCCCATGGCTTGTCGTCTTGCTCTGGGCGGTAACGGACGACAGTGATCTTCATAGTCTTTTGCTCAGCCATTATTTCTTAGCCTCCTGCTCTTTTTTGGCGGCCTCAGCAGCTTCAGCTTCAGCGCCGTAGACACGCTTAGCAGGCTGGAAGGTGGTGATCTTTACATCGCTGTAGGAGATGTCTGGCAGGCCGGTCTCGGCATTGTAGATCGCCAGAGTGTGCTTTAAGAAGTTCTTGTCGTCACGCTCCTTGTAAGCACCGTTTGGACCGTCGAGACGCTGGTGGGAACCACGCGACTCCTTACGGTTAATGGCGGAGTGAACCATGGTCTCGGCGCAATCTAAGGTGTAGTTGAGCTCGATCAAGTTCATCCACTCGGTGTTGAAGACACGGCCGCGGTCGGTTAAAGGAACGTTCTTGATGCGCTGACGCAGATCCTTGAGCACGTTGATGGTCTCTTGCATGGTCTCTTCCTCACGGTAGATACCAACGCCCTTCTCCATGCTCTCGCCCATCTCGGTGCGGATCTTATACTGCGACTCGTTGCCTTGAACGTCAAATAAGGCTAAGGCGCGAGCCTCGGCAGCCTCGGCTTGACGATCGAGCTCCTTGGAGTCGTAATCTTCCATGCTGTGAGCGCGCTCAGCAGCTTGGTCGCCTGCGACCTTACCAAAGACGATGGTCTCAACTAAGGAGTTGGAGCCTAAGCGGTTAGCGCCGTGGATACCAACGGAGGCGCACTCACCGGCGGCATACAGGCCTGGCATGCGGGTAGCGGTCTTGCCATCGGTCTCAATACCACCCATGGTGTAGTGAACTACTGGGCGGACTGGAACTGGCTGCTTGACTGGGTCGACGCCAGAGTAGGTCTGGGCTAACTCGCAGATCATTGGCAGACGCTCGTGCAGATACTTCTCACCTAAGTGGGTCAGGTCTAAGTGCACAGCCTCGCCTAATGGATACTTGATGGTGCGGCCCTTGCGCGACTCTTGCCAGAAGGCTTGCGATACGCGGTCACGTGGACCTAACTCCATGTACTTGTTCTTAGGGTGGCCCACTGGGGTCTCAGGGCCTAAGCCGTAATCTTGTAAGTAGCGGTAGCCGTCCTTGTTGTAAAGCACGCCACCTTCACCACGGCAACCTTCGGTCATCAAGATACCGCAGCCTAACAGGCCGGTTGGGTGGTACTGCACGAACTCCATGTCACGGATTGGTACGCCATGACGATAGGCAAGGGAGATACCGTCGCCGGTTACGATGCCACCATCAGTGTTGAAGATGTAAGCGCGGCCAGCACCGCCGGTGGCGATGACGACAGCCTTAGCATTGATCTGACGGAATACACCGTTTTGCAGGTCATAGCAAACGACACCGCGGCAGACCCCGTCTTCAACCAACAAGTCTAAGGCGAAGTGCTCGTCGAAGCGTTGAATGGATGGGAACTGAACCGAAGTCTGGAATAAGGTGTGGAGCATGTGGAAGCCAGACTTATCAGCGGCGAACCAAGTACGTGGTACCTTCATACCGCCGAAACGACGTACGTTAACGTCGCCATCTTCCTTACGGCTCCAAGGGCAGCCCCAGTGCTCTAACTGGAACAGCTCTTCGGTGGTGTGACGGACGAAGTACTCAACTACGTCCTGCTCGCAAAGCCAGTCACCGCCTGCAACCGTATCTTCAAAGTGCTTTTGATAGGAGTCGTCATCACGGATAACGCCAGCAGCACCACCTTCCGCGGCCACGGTGTGGCTACGCATTGGGTAAACCTTTGAAATAAGTGCAACGCGAAGCTTTGGATCAGCTTGTGCAACGGCAATAGCTGCACGTAAGCCAGTACCACCAGCACCGACGATTGCAACGTCAGCTTGAAATTTTTCCACGTGTATCTCCTAAGCCTTGAGTGTCGTGTTCAGCGGTAGCTACCACAAACTGCTGGGTTCCCGCACCCTTGTTTTCGCCCGAAAAGAAGGTCAGGTTCAAGTCAGTAGAGCCCACCCAGGCAAACTGCAAAAATCGCGTCTAATATACCATATTATGGGCCATCTTAGCGGTCTAAACCCTTGGTGCGATCACGGAACTACGATGTGTTAGAAGCCATCAAAGCAGGCCCTAATCTGCGCCTCGGTGCGCCCTTGACGGCGCCCAAGGCGGCGCTCTGAGGAGCGCCATGCGTCGGGCCTCCCGCGCAGCGTCCCAACTCATCTGCTCCTAGATAGCACATGCACCGCGAGTGTGCCTGAGTCGAACCTCTGTGAGCATGCGGCCCTCCGCCTGTGGACACGGTTCAGACCCAAGGCGGTCTTTGACCCACTGAGGGCGCAAGACCCAAGCTAAAGCATGAACCGGGGAAGAGAACAGGCAGGAAGTGAGCAACAGGCCCAACTTATCAGCACTATTGTAGCGGCAAGAAGGCCCGTGACGATATGGCCTTGCCCTGTAAGGGCGCGCTGTCTGCTGACTAAATGCCCAAAATGGGATCTAGTCAGCATACTGAGCAAAGTCAAAGCCAGATAGGAATGAGCTGCGCGGCGTGCGCAGGTGCCGCGCGGGGGCGGCCTGCGCCTGCGCCGGGTTAGGCGCAGACGGGTACGCAGGTCGGGCGTGCACCCGGGCGCGCATCCGGGTGCGCAAGTGCTTAGTCCGTCAGGCGCGGATTGGCGATGAGGGGTTCACCCATCTTGACAGGGGTGTCAGGGGTGATGGTGCTCTCGATGGCGCCCATGCCCTGTGGCCATAAGGTGATGACGGTGGAGCCGTACTTGAACAGTCCGATCTCATCTCCGCGCTTAAAGGTCAGGTCTTGGGACTGATAGT
The DNA here is from genome assembly GCA_944389615.1 of uncultured Anaerobiospirillum sp. Lineage (GTDB taxonomy): Bacteria > Pseudomonadota > Gammaproteobacteria > Enterobacterales > Succinivibrionaceae > Anaerobiospirillum. The sequence continues at coordinate 69,843 of CALXNA010000017.1, forward strand.
CCTTGACCTCGATGCCACTGCGGCGCACGACGGTGCCGTCCCAGACCGTGGCGATGGAGCCGACCAAGGCGGCGCCCACCATGATAACCGCCAGCGGGCCCTTGGGCGTATCGAAGATGCAGACCAAGCGCTCGTTCTTAGTGAAGAGATCATCCATATAGGAGACATTGCGCTTGCCTACTGGGAAGTGGCGCCCTGGGATGTGAATGGTGCGCAGCAACTTGCCGTCGGTGGGCATATGGATGCGGTGGTAGTTGGCCGGGGAGAGGTAGATGCAGGCGAAGTTGCCCGCATCAAAGAGCGCAGCATCATCGGGGTTGCCACCGACCAAGGCCTTGAGGGAGTAGTCGATGCCCTTGGCCTGAATCAGGCGCCCGGCCTTAATCGCTTCGGCTTGACCGACGGTGCCATCGACCGGGCAGATGGCAGCGCAGTGCTCGGCGTCGCTAATCGGGCGGGCCTCGGGCTTGAGCTTGCGGACAAAGAAGTCGTTGAAGGTCTCGTACTTGGTTAAGTCCTGCTCGGCGACTTCGTCGAGGTTGATCTTAAAGTTTACGATGAACTTCTGGATCAGCCACTGCGTGACCTTACCGAGCTTGGCGTCGGTGAGCTTGGCCGATAAGAAGGTTAAGGTCGAAAGCGGCGTGAGGTATTCAAAGAGCTTGAGTATGAACCCAAACATAGGGCAATCTCCATGAGCGGTAATCAGTGGCTGCATTGTGCAAAGGCACAGGTGCTCTGTCAAATCGGCCCCCAGCGTAGGGCGTGCCGCCCACCGCGGCGCTCCGGCCTGCCCGATCCTGCGCGGAGCCTGCCTCCGCCTTCCCCGTGACTTGTCTGCGTCCAGCGCGCAGCCTGCTCGCGACTGCGCTTTGGCTCACCCGCTCTTAAGACCTACGCGCTTTGATGTCCGCGCAGGCGGAGCGCGCGGAGACTTGGGCCGGTGGTGGTATCTTGATGGGGATGTGGAGCTAAAATTTTTTGTGACAGGGGTGTGAGATGGGTCATAAAGCCTGTATTTATCAGGCGCGCAGGCCTTTGCTTCGTGGTAAAATTTTCGATTGTCTGTGCTGTTTGTTACGAAGGTGCTTGCCTTGGCGCAAAATCTCCTTATAATGTGCGGCCATGGAGAGCGGGAATAGCTCAGTTGGTAGAGCATAACCTTGCCATGGTTAGGGTCGCGAGTTCGAGCCTCGTTTCCCGCTCCA
>CALXNA010000018.1 GCA_944389615.1 uncultured Anaerobiospirillum sp.
GGCCTTGCGCGGCAAAGCCATCGGAGTCCTGGCTCTTGTAGATTGGAGCGACCCACAAGGTGCCACCCATGCCGTTGGAAGCGACATTGAGGCTCTGGGCATTAGCCCCGATACCAAAGCGCGCGGCTAAGACATCGGAGTTGCTGCTGGCAGCAGCTAAGCCGACCTGAGCGGTACCACCGTAGACGCCGAAGCGGGCCGCTTGCTCAGCTGGAGCGCCATGGGTATTGGTGACCACCGCATTGAGGAAGGTGCTCTTCTCAGCAGTTGGAGCTGGGGTCTCATCCTCAGGAGTGCTCTCGCCGGTAGCGCCTTGCTCCGTGCCTTGCTCAGCACTTGGCTCAGGGGTAGCGCGGTTTTGGGCCAGTTGCTGGCCTTGAGCCTCGCCTTGCCCGGCATCAGCAGCGCCACCTTGGTCAGCCCCGCTGTCAGCGCCATTATCGGCGCCTGAGTCGGCATCACTGCCGGTGACCCCGGTGGCGTACTCGATTAAGGTCGCAACTACTGGGTCGGAGGCCTCAGACATGATGGAGTGAGCATGCTCCTTATCGACGTCTAAGCTTACGCCGTAGCCTTGGTTGTCACCCTCTAAGATGGTGTAGAGGAAGCCGTTTAAGGTCTTGACCTTAATCGAGCCCTTAACGGTGACACCCTTTTGCTTTTCGGCATCCTTGTCCTCAAAGATGTTGAGGCTGTCGGAGAGGTCGAAGTCACCGGCTAAGAGAATCTCACCACCTTGGCCATTGACGACGGCATTGGTGCGGTCAAAGTAGATGGCCGTACCGGTCTTCTCGCCCTTATTGTCCTCAAAGGCCTTATCGGTCATGATGATGGCCGTGTTCTTGCCCAAGCCTAAGGCGGCGTAGCGGTCGCTGGCGACCGAACCGGCCTCAGCGTTCTCACCGGCTACGTTGTAAACGTTGGCGTTGAGGATTTCCTCTTCCTTGGTGATGGTGTCCGAGGAGTTCAGAGCGATGTGCGAACCGGCGGTGACATCGAGCTGGCCATTCAAGTACAGGATGGAGCCGTACTGCTCTGGGTCTAAGGCAGTGCCGACTTGGAAGTCCGCAATCGCAGCTTGGGTCTCAGCAACGGTGGCACCTAAGCCGAAGGCCGCATTCTTACCGATGAGCAGGTCACCGTTTAAAATGCCCTTGTCGTTGACGTACTTATCGCTCTGCTTACTACCGTCCTTGAACTTGCCGACCGTGGCAATGGCGGTGGCCTCAGTGTACTCAGGGTCGACCACTAAGCGGCCACCGTTGAGCTCTAAGGTGCCAACCTCAAAGTAGCCGGTACCGCCAATCACGGTGCCGTCCTCTAAGGTCAAGTCCTTTTCTGGGTGCCACGAGGTATCAATACCGACGCGAATAGCGGCGCCTGCGTGGGCGGTCAAGGTGTCAGCAACCTTGAACATACCGTTGTGGGCAACCACGATTTCGCCAGAGGAGCTCAGACCATCCTTCATCTCGGCGTCTTGAGCCGTGATGGAGCCACCGAAGACATAGGCCGTGCCAAACTGGGCCTTCTGGGCCACGGTAATCTTGGCATTCTCGGTATCAAGCTCGCCTACCGCCGTGGTGTTCTGTACCTTGACGTTAGTGCCGGTGAAGGCCGTAACCTCATCGATACCGACGATATCGCCCGTGACCTCAGTATCAGCGCGGAAGTTGACGACCGTGCCGTCGTAGACGCCGTTATTTGACGCCGGGCCATTAGCATAGCCCTTGATTTCCGCAATCGTGGTTAAGGCACCGGTGCCTTCGGCCGAGGAGGTGACCTCTAAGACCGTCTCTTGCTCGTAGTCGCCATTAGCAGCGTGCAAGGAGATGGAGCCAATCTTACCGCCGTCGACTAAGCTTAAGGTACGATTGCCCTCAACCTTAGCGCCTAAGGCCGTCTGGCGGTTCGCATCGCTGATAAAGAAGCCATTGTTACCGGCCGCGTAGTTCAAGGTGGTGTGACCGACCAAGGTGACCTGCGCCTTGTCGGAGACATTGGCCACCATGGACAAGGAGCCCCATTTACCCTTGACTTGGTCATCGACCTTGATGCCGGAGATGTTGGTCTTTAAGGTCTGGTTGTTGCCGACATCATTGCCGTAGATGTCCGAGAACTCCTTGACGTCAGACCAAGCAGCCGTCCAGCCGTCTAAGCCGGCACCGGAGAGCTGCTTGAGCTTGCCGTCCAAGTACTCGAAGGTGGCATCATGGATGTGCAGGAGACCGCCATGGACTAAGACGCCATCGGCATCGAGGCTGTCTGCGGTGAATAAGGCGCTCTTTAAGGCCTTGATAGCCGCCTCGTCAAAGACCGTACCGGAGCCAAAGTCGAGCTTTAAGGTACCGCCTTGGTTGGTGATGGCACCATAGTTCTCATCATCAAGCTTAATCGAGTCAGCCCCGCTAAAGCGCGTGGTGTTGGTGGTGTCTAAGATAGCCCCGTTGACGGCAGCAAGGCCAAACTCCAAGGTGCCGTTCTTGCCAATGGCAATGGCGCCATCTTGGGCTAAGGCTACGCCGTTATGTGGGTCATCTGCAGTGCCTTGGCCTTGGACGATAGTGGCCTGCTCGTCGCCGTTAATCTTGAGGTAGCCATTGACCGTGACCGGAGCTGGGCTACCCTCAGATGGGGTGGTTAAAGCCGAGAAGTCGACTTGGTCGAACTCCGCCTCGCCCCCAGCGGCAATCGAGAGCGAAGAGGTCGAAGCGCCTGCCGTCAGCTTGTGGGCCTTCAAGGAGCCATCCTTATTGACCAAGACCTTGGTGCCCTCGCCGGTCAGGGTGATGTCGTTTAAGGTCAGGCTGGTTCTGTACTCCTCGTCCTCGTCGTTGCGCTGACCTGCGCCGTCACCAACCTCTAACTTGGTGTTAGCGCCAGACAGAGCCAAGTCGGTGTTGGAGCCATCCCAGATACCATTGGCGGCAGCGACAAAGCCCTGATTTACCTCGATGTGGTCGACGGTAATGGTGCCCTCGGCGGCTTCATCACCGGCAAAGAAGATGAGGTTACCCGAGGTCGACTCACCACCTAACTTCAAGGTGTGGTTGTACGACAGTAAGGACGAGCCAATCTCGGCGGTACCTTGAGCTAAGGTGACGTACGAGGCGTAGTCGTTAGCGCCAGCTGGCTTGCTCTCGCCCTTGGTCAGCTGCAGGTCGGAGATTTCGAGGTCTTGGACGGCAACCGTACCATCACCCCAATTGACCTTCGAGAATTCATAGCCGCTCTCATCCTGAGCTTGGTCTAGAGAGTCCGACTCAGAATTGTTGATGGTCAGGCTGTCAGCCACTAAGTAGCCGCCGTCCTTTAAGGTAATGCCGTGGGTCGAGCCCGAGCCATTGAAGTCATCAAAGGTGGCGTCGATATCACCCTCGACCACAAAGGCACCGCCCGAGGAGGCTGCAAGGAGGCTACCGGACTTGGCATCAAGGCCTTCGGTATGGTTCTGAGCCAGCAGGCTGTTGACCGTGGAGGCAGTTAAGAGAATCTCACCGCCGGAGGTTACGTTGAGCTGAGCTGCGCCCTGAAGTTTGCCATTGGCGTCGTCGCCCTTTAAGGTAATGCCCTTGCGCAGGTCGAGCATGACGTGGCGGTCGTCGCCTAAGGTCTCAGCAGCTGCCTCGGCGTCGTAGCGGTCGGTTTGCGCACCGGTGACCGTAACCGTGCCGCTGCCAGCGACGCTCAGGTCGAAGGTCAGGGCTTGGCCCAAGGTCAAGGTCGCATCTGGGGCATTGGTGGCGTCAGTCGAGTTCTCAGCAATGCCATCATCGCCGCCGACGCTTAAGCTGCCGCCCGAGGCGATAGTGATGCTGTCGTCGGCGCTGTAATTACCATTGCGGATGGTCAGAGAGCCCGAGTCTGCCTTGGTGATGGTAACATCGCCCTCGATGACGCCGTCTTGGGCCTGATAGTAGGATACTGGGACGTCAGTATCGTTCTCGGCCTGCTCCATAACCTTCTTGTAGTGGTCGCCGATGACCTTGGAGACTAAGTGATAGCCGTCGTTGAGCGTCTTGGCTACGTCCGTGCCTGCCTTGCCGTCAGCTAAGGCGGTAAAGGTCAGCTGGTCGCGGAAGGTCGCCTCGGCGAAGGTCAGCTCCTCAGACTGCCACGATTGCAGCGAGTTGGAGCCTAAGTGCAGGACATTGGCCTCGAGCTTAACGCCTGCACCCAAGTTATCGCCGCTTAAGCCATCATAGTTGGTGGCAAAGCTGCCGCTTGGCTTGGTGGCTACGGCGTTAGAAGCCAGCTTGTGCGAGACGGTGAGCTCGTTGCCGCGGATGATGGAACCGCTATTATCATCGTTCGGGTCGACCTTGATGGCGCCTGCGATACCGTCATCTTTGGTGAAGTTGAACGAGGTGGCGATATCGACATTAGTGGTATCGCGCAGCTCCAAGACGCCACCGGAGGTCAGGACGACGGAGCCCTCGCTATCTTCCGTTTGGGCGGATAAGACCTTATCGGCGGAAAGGTAGCTATGTAAGGTGTCCTTGAAGATGGCTAAGGTGCCTTGGTCGGCGCCTGCGACCTTATCCTGCTCCTCAAGCAGCAGTTTATCATCAGTCGTCAAGCCCTTGGCGGCATTGACCACAATCTTGCTGTTTGCAGCACTACCGGTTAAGGTCGCGCCCTGCTCGACCACGGCCTTGCCGTAGAGGTTGATGGTACCGGCATTCTTAATCACCGCCGAGGAAGCGACCTTGGTTAAGTTGTCGTGGTACTTGCCATTACCATCGGTCGGCTTGAGGCCGTTCTCGTAGAAGCCGCTGATGTTTAAGGCCTTGTCGGCATCGACCTGTACCGTACCGGCGAGGTTGATGACGTCGGAGGCTAAATCTTGCTTTTCTTTGTTGGCGATGTAGGTGGCGCCGTTCTCAATGGTGATGGCCGAGTCGTTGCCCACGCCACCGGTAATCGAGCCCGACTGCACCTTGGCCCCGGCCTTTAAGGTGACGTCGTTGTTGAGGAACGAAAGGGTAGCGTTGTCGTCAAAGATGCCGCTGTTGGTGTTCTCAAAGCGGGTCGCATAAACGCTGCCTTTGACGTCACCGGCGATGGTGACCGAGTTGTTGTTGGCGGTGATCGCTGCAACCTTATCGCCGGAGACCAAGATGTCGGCACCGGCAATAAAGCCCTCGGTTTCGTTTAAGGTCAGTACTACGCCGGATTGGACGTCAACACTGTTGCCGGTAATCGTGGCTTGGAGCTTGCCGTCATCTTCGCTTCTTGTGCTATGCAGACGGGCGCCAATAACCTTGGTGGCGTATAAGGTGTTAGTAGGCTTAGTCTTGTCCTTAGGGTTGACGCTATCGCTGAGGGTGATCGAGTTGCCGGTTAAGCTTACCTGCTCGCTCTTGTTGCCTTCGGCCGCAGCTGCCGTAATGGAGACGACGCCGGTATAAGATTCATTCTTGGTTAACTTCGAGTTAGCAAGATTGATGCTGTTCTGGCTCATGGTGACCGAGCCGGATAAGAGCTCTTTAGATGACCAAGCGCCAAAGATATTGATGCCGCCACTGCCTCCGGTGGTCTCAATATCAAGCGATGTGATGTCAACTTTATTGCCCGTCGCGACCGCGCTTAACTTGCCCGTGCCATTAGGAGCCACACGCGCGCCCGCAATGGTGAGTACTGGTTTAGTAGCGTCTGAGCCAGCAGCATCGCCGATATTCGTGGCTTTGACATACTTCAGGTCTACGATGTTGTTGCTGGCCTCGTAGGTGCCGCTGTTGTTGTTATCTTTATTAGTTGTAGCAAAACCGCCGAGGACATCAAATTCGCCCGCAAGGCCTAAGACTTGTTTGGTCGTAGCCGTGCCTGAGACGTGCACCTCGTTGGCGTTGGCCGTTGCGTTAACACCGAGGGCCTTACCACCGATTAAGCCGTCGCTGGTTGCAGGTGCCGAGCCGCTGTCGCCCTTGTCTACGAACAGCTTGTTGTTAAGGGCAATGGCCGTACCGGATGCAGCTTGAGCGTAACCGCCGTAGGCTACGCCGCGAGCAGCTTGATTGTTTTTGGTAATCGAGCCTGAGCCAACGATAGAGAGCTCGTTGCCCGAGACCGTAATGGTACCATTGTCATCAGCGCTGAGCAGGCCCCAACCACCGGCTGCGGTGCCGCTTTGGATGTATTGAAAGGCCCCGTTAGCAGTGCCGCCGATGTTGAGGACGCCTCCAGAGACCGTGGTGAGCTCTTTTTCTTGGTCAAGGTCAGTATTGCCTTCTTGGCCTTTAATACCGCTACCACCGATGGCGCCTGCAGTAATACCATCCTTCTTGTGGAAGGCTGCGGTATTAGTGTTGGACTCTGTCCACTGTTTGTTGGCGGAGCTATAGTAGTAGTGATTGTTACCCTCTCCAAGATATGGAGCGGCCGCTTGCGCCTGCCCGGCAGCTAAGCCCGCGGTCATCAGAACAGCGGCGGCGAGGCCTTTGACGTAGGCCCGCTTGAAGATGGCGCGATACTGCGCCAAGAGGAAGTTTAAGGCGTTGTTTGAGATTTTCACTGAAGTGAACTTCAAATCGTCTAAGAGGACAAGTGACTCCCCTCGGCCTTGAAGTGAGTTAAGACGTGCTGAGCCTTCATCTGGTCTGCGCCGCACCCTTCGCCTTCCGGTAACCCGCGCGCAGGCATCATGCCCGCAGCAAGCGTCTTAGGGCGCACGCAGGGTGGCCCATAGACATGCTGGTCGCTGGTAAGGAAAGCGAGTTGGTGCGGCGGGATGAAAGTGGCTGTTGGGGCATCCTGCCCCACCGCCTCCGGCATCGGGAAGGCCGGAGGCGGGGTTCCTTGGGTCACCACAAGGCTTAAGGCGCGATGGGTTACCAAGGTAATGCGATGTCCTTGGTAAATTGACCGCGCGCGTCAGCGCGCGGCCACCTACCAAAGGAAATCGTGGGGTGCGGCCACCGCAGGGAGCCTAGGGCTCATCCAGCCTACGGCATGTCGCACCGGGAGAGGGGTAATTCAGCCTAAGCAGGGCGTGGCTCTCGCATAACCCGCCCCGAGCAGCATGAACAGGTGGTCAACCGCGGTGAAACCGTGGGGCGTGCACCTGCTGCCTTAATCAAGTCAAGCTCGTACCGTGTGCGTGGTAACGAGGAGAGGGAAAGTTTGCACCAACGTGAAAATTTTGAGGATTTGCACCAAAATATGGCGCAAAAAGGTGGGCCGCGGGGGCCCGAACAGAAAGTTGGCGCAAATGAGCGCGAATAAAAACAAGGGTACGCCGGGCTTGCGCCCGGCGTAAGAAGAAGAAGGGCCGCCGACTTATAAGCTTTTAGCGCGCTTTAGCGCGCTTTTAAGGGTGCCAAAATAAGGGGGCCGCGATGCACGAAAAGCATGGGACGGCCGCGGGCGTGGTTTTTGCCTAATGATGGTGCAAATTTAATTGGGAAGGTTATGTGGTAATAATCCTAGCCTGCAGCAAGGTGGAGTTGGGTCTGTGCTCATAGACGCGCGTAGAGCGCGTTTCTGAGCACTTGCTAACTGCGCTATAGGGAGATATGGGTGAATGCTGCTGTGCGCTCCTTGGCTTATTGTGCCCGTGCACGCTGACATGTTGTGAGGTGGGGGGCTGAAGACAAGAAGGCGTCAGCCCCTCGAGCAGGAAGCTTATGCCTGTGAAAGGGCGCCGCGGTAGGTTCAGATAGGCTTATCTGTTTGCTTGCTTGCAAGCGGTGTTAGAAGCGCGCGTGAGCACCGGCCGAGAGGTCGTCGTTGCTTGAGCTGGGGGAGCCCACGTTCAGGCCCAAGGCGTTGCCGGTCTCGCTTTGCGTGCTCTGCCAAAGGTGGAGCTGTCGGTGAAGTTGGCGTAGACTCGCGGTGCGGGCCGAGGCTGGGTGCGCGGTTGCTGCCACCGTTAAGGTGCCTTTGTTCTCATCAGCTTCTAGAGCTGGGCAGGTCAAGGTTGGCTTGTTTAAGCCTTTTTGATGGGCGTTAAGGGTTCGCTTTGACCCTATGAATGTGCTATGATGTAAATATCTGCTTTAGGCCCAATGGGGGCAAGGAGCGCATAGCGGTGGCCAAAGTTTCACTCTTAACCCAGCAGTTGCGGAACGTCGAGTTGTCGCCCATTGCTATCGGACTATCAAGCTTTCTTGATGTGCGTAAGAAGGGGAAGTTGTTGGTCGATAAGACGGGTAAGCTTGCTGCCTTAGCAGAGCTGGACAAGGTCTTCTTCTCTCGGCCGCGCCGCTTCGGCAAAACCATGCTCATTTCTATGCTTAAAGAACTGTTTATGCATGGAGTCGAGCAGTTTAAGGGCTTAGCGGTCTATGATAGTTGGACTGATAAGCAGTGCTATCCCGTAATCAGCCTGACATTGTACGGTTTAGATGATCCTCAAACCTTCGAACAGTATCTCTGCCAACGTTTGAGAGCCGCTCTTAAGAGCGCGGGCTTTTCCGAACTGGGTGAAGAGACCGAGGGCATTAGTGACCTTGAAACCTTGTGGACTTGCATCCACGGCCCACTCTCCGCATCTGAAAGCATGACCGTATGGCTCATCGATGAGTGGGACTATGCCTTGTCTAACAACCTTGACAATCACCTCGTCTTCGACGCCTTAACGAAGGTGCTGCACAAGTTTTTTGGTGGCCTGCGTAGTTTAGAGAACACGCGCTTTATCTTGGTGACTGGCATCGGTCGTTACAGTAATACAAGTCTTTTTACTGGCCAAGATATCATTAATATTAGCATGGATCCTGAGTTTGCTGACTTGCTGGGTTACACTCAGGACGAGGTCGAAGCCTCCTTCGCTCCTTACATTGCACGGGCTGCAGAGTTGTTTGGTCTGCGCAGAGAGGAGCTCTTAGAGCATCTTAAGCTCAATTATGATGGCTTCTGCTTTGACACCGAGGCCTCGGTATCCCTCTACTGCCCGTGGTCAATCAACAATTTTTTTCAGCAATTGGTTCGCAGTCCTAACAAAGTGCCCGCATTTGGTGCATTTTGGATGAATAGCTCCAACGCCTCGGACTCGTTGCGTTCTTATCTGAGTGTACATAAGGCCGATCTTGAGTTTTTAGATCGTGCCACCAAGTTTGAGCTGGCTATCGCCAAGAAGGAGTTCAACGCCCCGTCTAGTTTTGCTCAGCTCAATATGACGTCGATTATGGTGCAGTCAGGATACCTGACGATCAGAGCGCCGTCGGAAAGCTCAGCGCCGTCGGCAGACTCAAAGAGTGTGCCTTCTTCGGCGGCGACTGCAGCCAAGGACAACGTTGACACTAAAGTCAAAGATGACAGTTTTGGTACTTATCTTTGCGGCTTCCCTAATCTAGAGGTAGAAGCATTGTTCGCCAATGTCGCCTTTGCTGTATCTATGACCGAGTTCGGTAACATGGAGCAGACGGAGTTTGATGCGGTAGCTCGTCAGCTTAATGCCTCGGTGGTAACTCAAGATATCGCAACTATGACTCGTATGCTTAACTCGTTTCTAGTTAGAGTGTACTATGATAACTGGTTGCACCTCACCGAAGTTCATTATCGTACCTTCATCGTTTGGGCTTTACTTGCGGCGAAGGCTACTTCTACTGTTCGCGCGGAGACCTTTAACTACCTTGGCCGCTCTGACATCGAGCTCGAGTGTAACGGTCGGCTTCTCGTCATTGAGCTTAAGCGTTTGCCTAAAAGCTCCGGTGCCAGCCATCAAGCTTGTTTGTCTTTAGCCCAAGAAGCTCAAGAGCAGATCCTCGGTCTTGCTTATGGCGATAACTTAGCTACGTGGCAGCATCCTAGATTTGTGTCGAGCAACGCTGTCGTGTTGGTGATTTCAGAGCGATATCGTCAAATTGTTTACTGGCGTTTGCTCTCTTTAGATAAGAAGAAGGCTGAGCAAGATCCGCTGATCATGGATGGCTGGATTGAGCCATTGAAGCGTACGGCGGTTGACGCTACATTGAGTAAGAAGAAGTCTGCTCAGCGTAGCGCAGCTAAGCAAGACGACGTTGCTCGTGATGAGGGCCGACCTGCCACCTCAGGCGAGGTCACTACGCGTAAGGGTGAAGAAGAAGCAGGCTCTGCTCCATCAGGGGATGTAGAGGCATCTGCTGCAGTCGTCGCTGGTACAGCAAGCAAGTCTCATAGTGAGGTTAAAACTAACCCTTCGCTTGACAAGACTGATCTGTTCATTGCTTTTGACATTGCTCAACAGCTTGCTGACAGCGCTGACAATGTAGTCACCTTGGATCCTGCCATGTTAGCTCGAGGCATGCAGTCGTATGCCGCTAAGCTGCAAAACCAGAAGGGCTCCTGCAGCCAAGAGCAAATCAATGGTTATGTTGATCGTTATATTGATAAAATCCAGCAGGTTGCCTTACCTGAGAAAGCCAAAACGTTTGACCGCAGTTACTTAGTGCAAGAGTTGGTCTCATTGCTCACCAAAGTGAGCTAAGCGGGGATAGGGCATTGATACAGATCCCTTTGGGGAATGCTTGCTAGAACCTTCTGCAATGCTCCACCTAAAATAAGGCATACCAAGCTACAAGTAAGATGGAGTGCCGAGGCTTAGGGCGAAACGTGCAGGTAAGTTCTCACCCAATTACTTTAGGCTCCTGCGTGCGTTGAAACGCGCGCAGGGGGCCCGCGCGCGGCGGGGCGGTAGACTTAGAGTGGGCACTGGGCGGTGAGATCGAGTCGCGGGTCATACTCGCTGCTCGTCACCTGCATCAGGCCCATCAGGGTGTGGAAGAGGTTGTCGTGCGAGAAGTCGCGGCGCGCCGTCAGGCCCTTAAGGCATTCTGGGTTGAGCTTGAGGGCGACTACGGTCTGCTTTGGTAGCCACAGCTGCAGCGGCACGCGGATTTGCTCCTCAAGTGAGCTTACCTTCGCAGATCTAATCGTGTAGCACTTGGCCATAAAGGGTTGATTTATCAGCAAAATATGAGGTGCGGTGCCTTGATGTTAGACTATGGATATAGCAGCAGTTTGGCGTAGGCGCTATAAGATCAGGGTTAACGTGGCTTGAATCTTGGTAAGTTTTCACCGCGGCGTATGTTTGTCTGCTAGTGTTTTGAAAAATCTGGGCGCGCAATCCCATGACCTTTAGGTCGTGGGTCAAACGCCCCAAAAAATGCTATACTGGCTGTGTGGCTACGGTCGTTAATATCCTTCACGAAGGATATGCGGCTGTGGCAGGAGGGTGGCGGCCTGTGCCCTAGGGGTTGGAACGCTCCGAAGTTAAAGCCTGTGGAGAGCTCCAAGAGTTCGCTGAAGCAGGACGAATCCTATCAGCTTTAGCTGATGGGCAGTTCACAGGAGTCAGTAACATGGCACTCACTGCTAAACAAATCGTTGCTCTGTTAGAGCTTCCGCGCATTGGCAAGAAGACGGTGCTAGAGATCGGCTCGCAGGTCGACGGGTTCATGGATGATGGCGCGCTGTACTCTGAGATCATGAGATTATACAATGACAGGGTGTGCAGCCTTCCTCGCTGCTTTACTGAGCACGAGTTTGCCGGTGCTTTGCTGCAGGCAGAGAAGACGTTAAAGCAAAGCCAACAGCTGGGCATCGGGTGGGTCTCGTTATATGACCCAAATTACCCTGCCGTGCTTAACAACGTTAAGAGCAAGGATAGCACAAGGAAGGAAAGCCCGTTGTTGCTCTACTATAGGGGCAGACTTCAGTTGATGCTTACGCCTTCCATCGCCATTATTGGCTCACGACAAGCTGCACCGCAAGCCGAGAAGGCCGCGGAGTTCTTGGCCCGGAACTTTGCTCAGCGAGGCTTGTCCATTGTCTCAGGGTTGGCGATTGGGTGTGATACTGCTGCTCATAAAGGAGCGCTTAACGTCGGCTTAGGCCAAACTATCGCTGTTCTCGGTAATGGCTTAGATAGAGTTCAACCTGCTAGTAATACCACTCTGGCTGCTCAAATCTTAGATCAAGGCGGCCTTCTCATCTCTGAGTATGCGATTGGGCAAAACGCGGTTGGTTATACCTTGGTTGCTCGTGACATGATTCAGGCAGGGATCTCCAACGCGGTGGTCGTTGTGCAGAGTAAGAGCAATGGCGGTACGATGCATGCGGCTATTGCTGCTGCTAATGCAGGTAAGAAGCTCTACACCGTCAAATACTCTGATTCCGCGTTCAACCAAAGCGATTACACTGATGGCAATCGCTTGCTGGTTGATAAGTACGGTGCTACTTGTATCTCCGCGACTAGGGATAAGGTTCAAATGAGCAACTACTTGAACAGCCTTGCTCAAGACATCATCGCTGCTTGACCGTCTTTGTGCCATTCCTTACTCTTATGTTCAGGCGTTTAAGGCTTGATATCAATCCGAGGCTAGGGAAGAGGAAGGCCTTTGAAGTTGTGAAACGCCATGGTAGATAACTGCTTTATTGCTAAATTTGTTGCTACTCACTACATCGGCAGTGTCGCCTTCTTCTTGTATTACTACATTCCTAAAGGTTACATGGCTGAGGCCAACCTGCCGAAGGTGACTAATGACGCCCTTGAGTTTCAGCGTTATGTCTGGGATTTCAAGGCCGGTCTACATCAAGAATGGGCCATTGGTGCGGTGGCAAATGTGCTCAACAAACTGGGCTATAACGGCCAAACCAATCCCAACTTAGTGTTGGCTTGTATCCCCGCGTCTACTGTTGCTGCCAATCATCGCCGTTATCACGACTTCTCCGGCGAGCTTTGCAAGCGTATCAATGTACAAGATGGTTTTGCCCATATCAAGATCGTCCAAGAGAAGGCGCCCAAGCACATTAGTGGGGTCGAAACTGAAGAAGTTTTGTCGTTTGACCGCGAGTTCTTTGCAGGGAAGGATGTCATCGTCTTCGACGATGTAGTGACTAAGGGCCGTTCTATGCTAAGATTCATGAGAAAGCTAAGAGAAGTTAACGCCCGCCCTGTGATATGCTGCTCTTTGGGCATGACCTTGTTCCCTAGCCAGACCTTCTTAAATCCTATTAATCCTTACACGGCAAAGCCGATATTTGAACTAATGCCTGCTCCGTATTGGTAGTTATATTGCAACTATTGCTATTTGGTCATGGTGCGCACAAGTAGCAGGAGAGAAGGATGCTGTGAATGTTAGAACCTTCTGCAATGCTCCAACTTAAACAAGTCATACCAAGTTACAAGTAAGATGGAGTGCCTACGTTTATAGTAGAACGTGCAGGTAAGTTCTCACCCAATTACTTTAGGCTCCTGCGTGCGTTGAAACGCGCGCAGGGGGCCCCTGCGCGCGGCGGGGCGGTAGACTTAGAGTGGGCACTGGGCGGTGAGGTCGAGTCGCGGGTCATACTCGCTGCTCGTCACCTGCATCAGGCCCATCATGGTGTGGAAGAGGTTGTCGTGCGAGAAGTCGCGGCGCGCCGTCAGCTCGGAGAGGCAGTTCTGATCGAGCTTGAGAGCGGCGGCTGTCGCGTTCGGTAGCCAGAGCTGCAGCGGCACGCGGATTTGCTCTTCAGGGGCGAGGGCATACGGGGCGGCGTGCAGATAGAGATTGTTTTCGCCTAAGGACTCCCCGTGGTTGGAGAGATAGAGCAGCATCGGGTCGTTGTGGTCGAAGCGCTGCTCAAGGATCTCGATCAACTGGTAGATGACGTAGTCGGTGTAGGCGATGGTGTTGTCGTAGGCGTTGACGATCTCAGCGACCGCGCAGTTCTCGACGTCGGGGCGATTGCAGTCAGGCTGATAGGTGCGAAACCGCTCGGGGTAGCGCTCGTAGTAGCGTGGGCCATGCGAGCCGATGAGGTGGAATACGATCACTGTGTCTTCAGTGACGTTGCGGCTGAGCTGGTCGGCGTAACTTAGCATCACCTTGTCATAGCAGGTGTCCTTGGTGCAATACTTGGGATCGTCCTGCTGCGGCTTGATCTCGATGGTCGCAATGTCCTTGCACACGCCCTTGCAGCCACCATCGTTCTCGAGCCACGTAACTTGCACCCCGCTCTTCTTGAGCACCTGCAAGATGCCATCGCGCACGGAGCCGACCGCACCACTCTTGGGGTCAAACTGCTCGCGGCTGAGGTTGCTGAACATGCACGGCAGGGAGTAGGAGGTGTAGGTGCCGCACGAGGCGATGTCGAAGGTCAGGGCCTGCTTCTGAGCGGTATATTGGTTGGTGGGACGGGCATAGCCGAGCTGCGAGAAGTTCTGGGCGCGTGCCGTCTCGCCGAGCACGAGGAAGATGAGCTTAGGATTCTCGGTAGTCGCGGCCGTGCGTGCATCGGCCCCTAAGGTCACGTATGGCACCGGCTCGGTGAAATAGCGGTCTTAGACGTAGCGCACGCTGTAGAAAACGTAGGTGGTGGGCAGGATCTCCTTGCGCAGGGACATATTGTTGCGCCCGACAAAGGAGTACTGCTGGTAAAAAGGCAAAATCAGGGCCGCCGCGACGAGCAGGCTGCCCACGATGGCGCCGGTACGCTGCAGTTGGGCCTTGCCCAAGCTGGGGTAGTAGATCTTGGTCTTGAGCAAGATGATGCTCGGGATGATGCCGAGCACCACCATGGTCGCGAGCGATGACCACGAGAGGTACGAGCTGGCCTCCGCCACATTGGTCTCCAGCACGCTGGTGATCATGCCGGAGTCAAAGATAGTGCCGTAGCTCCACGCCGCGTAGGTCGCGCCCGCGCAGGTCAGCAAGAGCACGACAAAGGCGGGCTTGAGCACATAGCACCATGAAAACAAGATGAGGGAGATAGCGTAGAGCAAGCAAAAGAGTGCAACCGGCACCGTCAGGCCAAAGAGCCACGAGACATTGTCGGCGGCGTCTAAGATGCGGTAGAGATGGCGCCATAAGGGCAGATTGGAGAGCGCGGTAAACAGAGCGTTATGAGCGCCACTACTGCGAGGAAATGGCGACCGCGCTGCGGCGTTTTGTTGTGGGCGGAGGTCAGAGTTGCGATGAGCTGGCGCAAGTGAGTTGAGCCATGTTCCGGTTCCTAGCGTCAATCCACTGCCCTAAGTTGGGCTAATGCACCATGATTTGCGGTAGAGCGCCCACGGGCAGGCCGCGCCCGACGTCGGGCGGCCGCTTCGCGGCCGTAAAGTGACGCATGCGCAGCAAAAATATGGAGGTTTTGTGAGGCTGTAGCCGGAGAAAAGCCCACTAAGAGCTCTTGCGGGCTTTTTGAGAGAAATTGGACGGCTTCGTGAAGAAGGCGCGCCGCGGCACGAAAAGCTGCGGCGCGGGAGGGGTAGGCTGCGCGGAATGGGCAGGAGCGACTATGGCTGTAAGTTCGGGTCTTCGGCCGGATGGGCTACCACGTGGTTGAGCTGCTGGCCTGCCGGGAGCGGACACTGCGCTAAGAGGTCGTAGCTTGAGTCATACTCGCTGCTTGTGACCTGCATCAGGCCCATCAGGGTGTGGAAGAGGTTGTCTTGCGAGAAGTGCTTGCGTGCGGTCAAGCCCTTGAGGCAGCTCAAGTCGATGCGCATATCATCGGCGCTGGCGTTAGGCAGCCACAGCTGCAGCGGCACGCGCTTTTGCTCTGCGGGAGCGAGCGCATACGGGGCGGCGTGCAGGTAGATGTTGTTTTCGCCTAAGGACTCCCCATGGTCGGAGAGATAGAGCAGCATCGGGTCGTTGTGGTCGAAGCGCTGCTCAAGGATCTCGATCAACTGGTAGATGACGTAGTCGGTGTAGGCGATGGTGTTGTCGTAGGCGTTGACGATCTCAGCGACCG
This sequence comes from uncultured Anaerobiospirillum sp., assembly GCA_944389615.1. Classification (GTDB taxonomy): domain Bacteria; phylum Pseudomonadota; class Gammaproteobacteria; order Enterobacterales; family Succinivibrionaceae; genus Anaerobiospirillum. The sequence continues at coordinate 15,658 of CALXNA010000018.1, forward strand.
CGCAGTTCTCGACGTCGGGGCGATTGCAGTCAGGCTGATAGGTGCGAAACCGCTCGGGGTAGCGCTCGTAGTAGCGTGGGCCATGCGAGCCGATGAGGTGGAATACGATCACTGTGTCTTCAGTGACGTTGCGGCTGAGCTGGTCGGCGTAACTTAGCATCACCTTGTCATAGCAGGTGTCCTTGGTGCAATACTTGGGATCGTCCTGCTGCGGCTTGATCTCGATGGTCGCAATGTCCTTGCACACGCCCTTGCAGCCACCATCGTTCTCGAGCCACGTAACTTGCACCCCGCTCTTCTTGAGCACCTGCAAGATGCCATCGCGCACGGAGCCGACCGCACCACTCTTGGGGTCAAACTGCTCGCGGCTGAGGTTGCTGAACATGCAGGGCAGCGAATAGGAGGTGTAGGTGCCACACGAGGCGATGTCGAAGGTTAAAGTCGGCTCCATGTCGGTGAAGCGGTTGGTGGGACGGGTGTAGCCCAGCTGCGAGAAGTTCTGGGCGCGCGCCGTCTCGCCTACCACAAGGAACATGAGCTTGGGCTTATCGGAGGTTGAGGCCTTGCGGGCATTGGCCCCTAAAGCCACGTAGGGCATGGGCTCGGTGAAATAGCGGTCTTTGACATAGCGGAAGCTGTAGAAGACGTAGCTCGTGGGCAAGATCTCCTTGCCTAAGGTGTGGTTGTTGCGCCCGACAAAGGAGTATTGCTGATAAAAGGGCACGATCAGCGCCAGCGCTAAAGCCAAGCTGCCGACGATGGCACCGCCGCGTTGCACTTGCGTCATGAGCCAGCGTGGGTAGTAGATCTTGGTCTTGAGTAGCAGGATGCTGGGGATGATGCCGAGCACCACCATGGTCGCGAGCGATGACCACGAGAGGTACGAGCTGGCCTCCGCGACGTTGGTTTCCAGCACGCTGGTGATCATGCCGGAGTCAAAGATAGTGCCGTAGCTCCACGCGGCGTAGGTCGCGCCCGCGCAGGTCAGCAAGAGCACGACAAAGGCGGGCTTGAGCACATAGCGCCATGAAAACAAGATAAGGAAGATGGCGTAGAGCAATAAGAAGATCGCGACCGGCACCGACAGCACAAAGAACCACGAGAGCCCTTCGTTATCACCGATGATCTGATAGACGTGGCGCCACAGGGCCAGATTGGAGACCGAGGTGAATAAGAGCGTGAGGAGCGCCACCACCCCGAGGAAATGGTGGCCGCGCCGGGTTTGCCCTTGTGGTTGCTCTTGTGGTTGCCCTTGTGCTGGGGGCTGTGCCGCTGGTTGATCTTTGCGCCCCAAGCGTGCGCACAGCTGTTGCATCAAGTGAGTCCAAGTCATGCTCTGCTTCCTCGTAGCTCAACCTAACATCCCGAGCCTACCCTGAAATTGGGCGGATGCTGTATAATTTTAGGCCCAGCGTGCAGGGAACGGCCGTGTGAACAGCCCTGAGTGCGCCTGCGGCACGTGGTGCCATGTTTGGCTCATAGACAGATAGCGCCGCGCAAAAGTTCTAAGTGCGCTCGGCGGTACCAGCACGGTGCAGTTGGTTAAATCTATATTAAGTTTAGGTCAAGATAAGGTCAGAACTGCCGCGCCCAGAGGGCCGCGCCTTGAATGCGCGCACGGTCAGCCCTCGCCCCTTACCCATAGAGACCAACCGACCGGCCCGGAGCGTGGGACGGCAAGCGGCAAGCGCAGCCGCGGTCCAGATGGCAGAAATGCTTGCCCGCGCCTGATGCGGCAAGATTAGCCTCAGCCTGAGCGTCTCCTGATGCGCACCCGCGGCCTGCCTCATGCGCAGTGGCTGGGCCGTGGGTTGGGTGAGGCGGGTGGGCCGCCGCAGTTGGAGCTCACACCACCTGAGGCGCAGCCGGGGCCCGCGGGTGCTGGCCTCTGCCTGCGCTTTGGGCGGTGCCTGATCAGTATGCAGTGCTTTACAACGCTTTTCTCGACTTTATGTTAAATTTATTGGAAAAGCGGGGCGGAGTTTTGGGGGCTGGGCGGTCAGGCCGGGCGTGGCGCTGTTTGGGTTAGCTTTGGGCTCCGGCCTGAAGGAGAGGGGGGTTGGGCTGGTTAGTCGCGGCTTGACGGGCTTTTGGTGCTGGTGCCGGCCGTGAGGTTGAGGCGCTGGGCATCGCTGCCTTCTAAGGACACAGACATCTCGAGGATGTGGGTGCCTTCGGCATTGTCGCCGTCGTACTTGATCTCGACGTCTTCGTTGTCGACGATCGGGATGTACTTCTTTAAGACCTCGATGATCTCAAGGCGCAGCTGCGGCAGAAAGTCAGGCTTGGCCAGCCCGGCGCGATCGCTGATTAACAACAGATGTAAGCGCTGCTTGGCCATATCAGCGTTGGTTTCTTTTTTTTCGTTGGCCAGCGCGCTTTTGATTGCGGAGAATAGTGACATTTTGGGTACCTTAAGTGCCGCGCTTACGCGTGCAAGGTTGCTGCGTGCAAGGTTGCTGCGCATAAGGCTGCTTGCAAGGCTTACGCGGGTCGGCGCAGAGTTAGCTCTGCTCTTTGGTGACTGGTCCTAACTGCGTAAGCTTGGGTTGGTGCCAGCACTTGGGTTGAAGCGAGGCCATGGCCTGCGTGAGCGGCGCCATGGTGCTCGTGAGCCCCGCGCCTTTTGGTAGAAGTTCCTTTGGGTTTCCTTTTGGTCGGGGGCTCGGTGGTAGTAGTTAGTTTCCGCCAAAGAGCTTGGCTAAGAAGCCCTTCTTCTTGGCCTGTGAGAATCTAAACGGCACGTCGTTGCCTAGGAGGCGCTCGACCGCGTCTTGGTAGGCTTGACCGGCCTCGGACTCTTGGTTGAGGATGATGGTGACACCGGCGTTGGATGCCTTGAGCACGTCCGGCGACTCCGGGATGATGCCAAGGAGCGGAATGGAGAGCAGCTCTTGGATATCACCGGTTGATAACATCTCCTTCTTCTCAACACGCTCTGGGACATAGCGGGTGAGCAAGAGCTTAGGGGTGACGGGATCTAAGTTTTGCTCAGCGCGACGGCTGCGGGCATTTAAGATGCCGATGATGCGGTCGGAGTCACGTACCGAGGAGACCTCCGGGTTGGTCGTGACAATGGCCTCGTCAGCATAGTACAGGGCAATCAAGGCACCGGCTTCGATACCGGCCGGGCTGTCGCAGATGATGTACTCAAAGCCCATGTCCGAGAGCTCTTGCATCACCTTGCCCACGCCATGATAGGTCAGGGCATCCTTGTCGCGGGTCTGCGAGGCCGGCAGGATGTAGAGGTTGTCGCTGTGGCGATCCTTGATTAAGGCCTGATTTAACTGGGCCTCACCGTGAATCACGTTGATAAAGTCGTACACGACGCGCCGTTCCACGCCCATGATGAGGTCGAGGTTGCGCAGGCCGACGTCGAAATCGATGACGGCGGTCTTATGGCCCTTGAGGGCTAAGCCGGTGGAAATCGCAGCGGCGGAGGTCGTCTTGCCGACGCCGCCCTTACCTGAGGTGACCACAATAATGCGGGCCTTAAAAGCCTCAGCAATTGGAGTGTCTTCTGTCGTTGCCAAGCTCTTTGCCTCCTTCTTCTTGGTCGCCGTACTCTTGCGGATCTTAGGACTCAGCGCCCGGGCCCCCGCGGGAGCCTTGCCCTGAGGTGCCTTATCCTCGGTGGTTGAATCTGTCTGAGCTGCATCCTTATCCGCAGCCTGATCTTCGGCTTTGTCCGCGGCAGCTTCCTTACTTTCTGCTGCCTTATCCTTAGCGGCCTCAGCCTTGTCTTCGCCCGGAGCGGCATTCTTGTCTTCTTCAGCCTTCGACTCGTTCTTGGTATCGCTCTGAGCTGCAGCCTTGGCCTCGGCCTTTTGGTTAGCGGCCGTCTCGGCCTGAGTCTCGGTAGCCTCGGTAGCCTTAGCCTCGGTTGCCTGCTCGGTCTGAACCGCGGTGGCTTTGTCTTCATGGGCCTTGGCGGCAGCAGCCTGCTCTACATCTTTGACTGCGGTAGCCTCTGCGGCCTCGGTCTTGGCCTCAGGCTGGGCGGTCAGCTCGGGCTTTTTGGTCTCAGCGGTGGAAGGCGAGCTTTTGCTCTTGGCACGAGAGTTATTTTTCTTCATCATCTTTCGACGCGCTTCCCGCTGCAAGAGCGTGGAGATTGCGCCGCCTTCTGGTTGCAATGTGTTGTGATGTCCTCTGCCGCATATTTCTTGCCTGGCGGCGAGGCTTGGTGCTGGTTGGTGCTAGTTGCCGCTTGCGTAGTCGGTGGCCGAGAAGTAGCGGAAATTGGTGTGCTCAAGCGTCACCACAATGCCGTTGTGCTGGGCCTTGATTTGTCCCAGCTGCGGGTCATTGTAGAAATCCTCGGCGGTGCGGTAGTTACCGGCAATGGCGAGCACGCCCGGCACTAAGTTGCCTTGCACATGGATGATGGCGTCAGTCAGTCCCGGGTCATTGGTGTCTTTAGGGGCTCCTGCAAAGAGGTCAGCGCCGTTGACGTTGCCAAAGACAAAGATGTGGTGCGAGGCGATGATGCGCGCATGCGAGCCGATGGAGCCATAAATGGCGATGGAGCTATTTTGGCCATTGATGGTCTCGCCTGAGCGCACGTTGCGGCGCACGATCTTAACCGGAGCGGGGACTTTGACCTCGTAGGGCACCTTGACCTCATAGGGCACGGGCACTTGTACCGGCACCTTGACTTCTAGCAGCTGCGTTACGATCTTCGGCTTGAGATTCTCCTCGCGGATACGGGCATAGCGGTTGGAGTTGACCACCGGAATGCGCCGCCGCACCAAGGCCTCAGCTCGGTCTTCGTTGACCACGCCTGTGACGCCGAGCAAGAAGAGGCGGTGGCGCCGACATTGCTCTTGCAAGGCCCAAAAGTCGAGATCGTTGAGATTGGTGACATCCTCGACATTTAACACCACGGGAGCATTGCGGTAGGCACCATGAGCCCGATCGATCTTCGTGCTTAAGATGAGCTCTAACTCGTCGGGGCTGCCGCTTTGAATCTTAATCGCGGCAAGAGAGAATCCGGTGTGCGAGATGTCACCTACCGGTGACACCTTAGGCTTGCGCTCACTTTGCTCTACCTGCTCTTGCTGCGCGCTTGGCGCTGAGTCCATCACAAATCAAAATCCTTAATCCCAGACCGCACGCTCAAAAGAGCTCAGCGCGGTCACCCGGCCTTATTGTAAGTCCAAATTCTAGCATGATGGCTTATTTTAGCACAGCGTGCGCAAGCGCCTGCGCGCCGGCGCTTGGGCGCCGCTGCGTGCGCGCTGCGCAGCGGCGCAGGCCGACGCAGGTCGGCGCAGGCTGCCCCTTACTTGCGTTTTGGCCGCGCTGCGCTAAGCTATGCCCCAACTGCCCGGTTTGTTTGGAGGTGCCATGGAACGGCTGGTCTATGTCTACAAGAGCTTGCGCAAAACCAAGACCTATCTGTACGTGCCCGAGAAGGATGTGTTCTCGCACATCCCGGCGGCCTTGATGGATGCCTTTGGTGCACCCCAATTTGTCATGGTCTTTGCCCTGCGCCCCGAGCGCAACCTCCCTAAGGTCACGCCCCAGCAGCTCAGCGCTGCGCTCGATGATAAGGGCTACTTCCTCCGCATCGACTTAGACGACGTCGAGGAGAATCTGCTCAACCAAGAGCGCGCCCGGCGCGGTCTGCCGCCGCTTGACCACGACCAAATCGCCGACTACTTCCATTAGGCCGCGGCAGCGGGCCGCGGTTGCCGCGGCCCAGCTGGGCTGCGGCCTTAGGCGTTTTTGGTGAAGTGGTAGCAGGCGATGGTGTAGTCCTTTTGCAGCGTGCTGTCCTTGGTGTAGCGCTTGAGCTTAGTGCACAGATTGTTGACCACGTCGACCGCGCGGTCGAAGTTCTCATCGTGCAGCATCGACTCAAAGCCTTCTTGGCCCAGCTTCTCCTTTCTGTGATTGGTGCAATCTAACAGGCCGTCGCTGTAGAGCAGGAGGCTGTCGCCATCTTGCAGCTCAAAGTTGACCGAGGTGTACTGTTGGTTGCCTTTGACGCCTAAGACCGGGCCAGTACGGATATCGATGTACTCAAAGCCCGAGTCCTTGTGATAGAGCATCGGCAGGGTATGCCCGGCGTTGAGGTACTCGACCTTGCCCGTTTGCTGCTCGATGATGACGACGCACACCGAGGTCAGGATGGCTTGGACATTGTTCTCGACGATGTTTTGGTTGAGCTCCATCACCGCCTTGGAAAGAGGCAGCTTGATGCTCTCGGTGAGGCGGATGAGCTGGCGCAACAGGGCGATGTTGAGCATCGAGATGTTGACCGCAGTGAGGCCGCGCTCGTTGCTTGAGCCGACGACTAAGGCCACCTTGCCCGGGGCGAGCTCAATGACATCGTAGAAGTCGCCGGTGGTATCTTCGGCGTGCTCGGTGTGGACGTTGAAGCGGTTCTTGTAGTACTCCTTTAAGAAGATCTCGCGGTTGATATTGTTTTGGCGCATGCGCTCAAAGAGCAGGCGCTCGCTCTCTTGGGTCGGCGTGACCGGGCGAGCATTGCTCTTGATGAGCTCTTGCATGCTCTGATAGAGCGTCTTGCCCAAGAGCCGGACGTAGTTGGCCAAGGTGCCGAGCTCATCTTGGCGCTGCGGCATGCCATCGCTGATGCGTTTGACTAAGTCGGCGTCTTGGATCAAGGTCGCCATATTCTTGATCTTGTGGTTGATGATGTTGAGGTCTTTGACGTCACGGTCGACCACTTCGCTGATGGCGAAGACGCAGATAATCGACATGATGAGCTGCACCGTAAAGATAATGATGAGGTACTGCCAGATGGCGCTGCTGGCGCGCACATTGTCGGTGTTGATGAGCAGGTACCAGTTGTACGGCTTGAAGTAGCCCGTGGTCAGGTAGTGGCCCCAGCGGTGGTTGTAGCCTTGGAACATGCCGTGATTGCGCGTCTCATCGAGTACGGCCGGAGTGATGAGGCGCGTCAGCTCGTTTTGCGACAGGTCGCCTGCGAGCGGGTTGAAGTATTCATCAAAGAGCGTAATCGAGACTGGGGTGGTTGCGCCGACTGACAGCACCAGCTCGTTTAAGGAGTTGGCAATGAGACGCTTTAAGACCTCATCTTGCTGCTGGAGCTTGGTGATGTCCGAGATGATGACCAAGATCTGATCGGGAGCGAAGCTGAGCGATGCAATCAGGCCTAAATAGGTGCCATGGTCGGTCAAGGTCGCAATGTCATTGTTCTCGCGCCCCAAGCGCCGATTGCCCAGCGCTTCATCATAGCGGCGACTAAAGTCGCTCCCGCTTGGCTCGATGCTGGGCGCGACCACTTGCTGGGCCGGTGGCACCGGCTGGGCCTTGACTTCCTCTTCCTCTTCGATCGCCTCGGCTGGGACATCGTGCGGGGCTAAGACCATCTGCTCGTACGTCCTGCTGGGCAGATCCATGCCTGCCGCCGCAGCAATGCCTTGGTCTAAGTCTGCGGCGTGCACCATGATGCCATCAGCCACGGGCACAGCGGCGCTGTTCGCCTCAGGCGCCGGTGCTGCCGGCTGGGGGGCAGGGCTCGTGGTCTGGGCCGGGCGTGGGGCAGCGGGCGCCGGGCGTGGGGCAGCGGGCGCCGGGCGATTGCGATCTTGCAGCGCACGCGCCTCCGGACTTAAGGCCGGATTGGTCGTGACGATCGAGCCGTCGACGTTCTCTAAGATCACAAAGTACCCATTGTCCGGGATGGGGTTGTTGTAGAGCAGATCGCGCAGGCGGCGCTGGTCATTGACCAGCTTGTCAAGTAGCTCCTCATAGCCGCGGTGGATATAGAGGTCTTGGGCCGAGCTCTTAATGTTCACCGAGAAGGCGATAAAGCCTAAGCTTTGGAGCTGGCTTAAGTGCTTGTAGAGCACCAAGCGATTGGGGTCGACCCGGCTCAACACCCCCATGCCCGGCATCGGGATCAAAGCGCGGTTTTGGTTGAGCGTGGTGATGAGATTGGATCCGGATAAGTCCACCTCAGACAGCCGCTCGAGCATCTGGTCGTAGTGGGTATTGGCCCGGGCAATGATGTCGGCCGCCGAGTGGAAGCTCGCGTTGTCCGTGCCATTGGTAAAGTGCGGCTGCCGCGGCTGCGTGGTCGTACCTTGCTTAAGCTGCGCTGAGAGCTGGCTTAAGCCCGCAAGGGGGCTATCGCTAGGAATTTGCGTGCCTGAGAGTGCTTGGTCATGGGCCTGCTGTAAGCTTGAGGCGTTCGTGAACGGAGTTGTGGGCTTTACTGCCGGGGCAGGTTCAGGCTTGGGCGCACGGTCAAGGGGCAGCTGGTCTTGGGCGCGGGTGGAGCTGAGCTCTGCAATCGTCAGGGGCGGGGCGACTGACTCTGGGGCGCTCGGTGCCGCGCGGTAGGGGGTATGGATGGCCGTAGGCTCGTCGGCGTTGACGAGGGACATGTCGACGATGCGGTAGAGGCGATAGAGCTCGTTTCTGATGATCGAGAGGTTGGAGAGCTCGGAGATCTTCGAGTAGAAGATATTGTTCTCAAGCTCCTGCAGGCAGAAGTTGAGCGAGGTCTGCTGCATCAGGTACTGGTCGGTGACGTTCTCGCGGTTGAGATAGTAGTAGCTGATGCCCACCGAAGTGCACAGTGAGGCCATGAAAAAGGCCATGGCGTAAAAGATCATCTGGCGTCTAATGCTGGAAAATCCAAGGCTCATCTGCTACCTCACTTGGGCCCAAGCTCCTAACCCACCGCAGGCCATCCTATCCATTGTATGAACCAAGCGCGCTTTTTGCAGCGGTGGCAACGCAAAAAGACTGGGGTGATCCCATTTTGGCGCCAATTTGCCGGGCCCACCTAAGCCCTTCGCTAAAGGCGTGCCAGCTCACCAATTTCGCGCAAAGCGCTTGGTACTGAGCGCACGCCGGTGCTAAGGTGAGCGTGCGCCCGGCGTCCGCGTCCTGCGTCTGCGTGCAGGCCCGGGCGCCGCCGTCAAGGCGCCGCGTGCCGCGCCCGCGGCTTCGGCTTGAGGAGAAGGTTATGTCACTGCATATTTCGTGGTTGCGTTCAGTGTCGTTACTGGCCTTAAGCTTCTTGGGGGCAAGCTTCCTGTGCGAGCCCAGCGGGGCCGAAGAGCTTGAGCGCCCCGAGCAAAAGGGCGCCCACTCGGTCCAGGCCATTGATCTGCGCAACTTAAAGCCCGCCCCGCGGGTCTTTGAGGAGATGTTCCCAGATGAGCTCAATGAGCTCAGTGCCGCCATGGCTGCGCCCGCGCAGGACGATGAGATCACGCGCTTTGAGCCGCCGCCTCCGGCCACGTCCTTTCGCCGGGTCTGGCGCTCGAAGGGTTCGTTGCGCTCCAGCGGTGCCGGGCTTGACCAAAGCTACGGCTACAACCGCAGCGCGCTTGCTAACAATGACCTTGCCGTACCCTACATCGGTGATGCCAGCTCGGCCACCAGCAGCGCCATCCGCGTCGGCTTTGATGACCAAATCATCGGCTTTGATGCTCTGACCCGGGCCTCGCCGCCGAGTGATCCGCGCCTTGAGAACGCCGACCTTTCCGCCCTGCAGACGGCCGCCTTAATTCACGCTAAGGAACGCTCCGGCGCCCCCAGCGCCGAGCCCAAAGAAGATGGCAAGGAGACGGAGCGCTACGCCCAGTGCCCAATGGGCCATCAATGGCGCGTCGCGGTGCTGCGTTTTGGCACCAACTATTACTACGACGAGCAGTTCTATCAGACCATCACCGGCCTGATTGCGCACAAGCTCATCGATACCTCGCAGCTGAGCATCGAGCAAGGCCCGCACGTGCGCACCACCGAGCGCGGCCGCAACTATGTGTTAGAGGGCCTAGAGAGCGATGGCACCTTAGCACCGAGCGCGGGCCTTGCCGCCAATTACGATGTGGTCGCCTTCAACCGCATCGAGCGCGAGGGCACGCGCTCGGAGCGTGCGGCGGAGCGCAACGCTGGGCGCACTGCCGAGCGCAATGCGACCCCGCTCCCGGCGCAGCGCGCCTCGAACTTCGATCCGCATTGGGGCGCGCGCCAAAACGCCGAAGTCGCTCCTAGCGCCAAGCCGTCGCGCGAGCCGCAGCCTGATGAAATGCTGCAGCCGCAGATGATCTCCTATGATGCCTACAGACTCTGGCATGGGGCTGATGACCATACCCACCGCAGCGACTACTACATGCCGCTCTTTAAGAACTTCACCGAGCCCTCAGGCTATGCCTACTATGTCGAGCTGACCCAAGACAGCTGCTTTAGCTTGCAAGCGGACGGCTATTACAGCTCCGAGTGGGACATTGAGCTGCACCGCAAGCAGATCCAGACGATCTATGAGCGCGCCCAGCGCGGCGAGCTCGATATGGTCTTAGTCTTCGGTCTCTACGACATCTCCTTGTTTGCCCAGATGGGCTTTAACATTCCAGTGATTGTGGTCGGCCATGACCAAGACATCCTCTACAACAGCATGGGCCAAAGCCTCGCTGATGCTCAGTCCTTGAGCATGCCGAGCATCATACCGCCTGTGCCCGCAGAGCGCCGCGCCAGCGCATCGCCCGTGACCGCTTTGGACGTCGAATATGGGGCTAACTCCTTGGTGGTGCGCGCTCCCGACGGCACGCTGACCCAAGCTGTCACCACAGATGAGGACGGCGCGGCCCCGGGCTCGTACTTTGTGCCGCCCGATCATGCAGCGCCCAACTATGGCCTCAACGCCCAAGACGACAGCCCAGCTGAGATCTTGGCCGAAATCGGCGGGCAGGCCGAGGCGACCTTAGGGATTGTCACCGACAATGCCTTCTCCTTAGGGGAGTTCTCGCCTTATCGCAACATCTTTGTCCACCTTGACCCCATCATGCACTTCGATGACTTGGTCAACTTCTACCACATGATGCGCTTTAAGAAGCTCGGTGTCATTATGGACACGGGCAAGACCTTCCGGCAGCTGCACTCATTAGATGAAATCCGCTCGGCGCTCGCTTCCTTTGATGTGCAAATCCAAGTGTGCACCGGCGAGCTCATCACCAAGGATCGCGCCAAGGCCCGCAGCGAGTTTGAGCGCTGCACTACCGAGCTCATCGACCAAGGCGTCGATGCGGTCTATGTGACCCGCAACAGCGCCACCACGATCAACAAGCTCTACAGCCAGCTCTGGCCTTTCACCTCCAAAGGCATCGCGGTCTTTGCCCGCGGTAGCACCGCCGAGGTCAAAGCCGGAGCCCTGATGGGCTACAGCTATGGCTACTCTGAGAGCTTCCGCCACTATCAGGCGCAGGTCATCAGCAGCGTGATGAATGGCCGCTCGCTCAACACTATCAGCCAATACTTCTATCCACGGCGCATCCTGACGGTCAACGCTAAGATCGCGAGCCTGATTGGCTGGTACCCGTCCTACAACGACCTCTCGAAGATCGACATCACCTACCTCGACGTCGCCTCCCAATAGCGGCTGTGCCGTTCCCGCTCCGCGCGCGGCCCCGACCTCACGGCCGGGGCCGCGGCGACGCGGCACGCGTAGTCGGCCCCTTTGGTACCTCTGCTCTTCGGGGCTGTGCTGCCCCAAGGTGCCGTTAAGGTCTCTAAGGGGGAGGAGGGCCGATCCGGCCTTGCCTCAGGTCGCACGCTGCAGCTGTTCGCTCTCTGCGGCAGTTGGGACTCCGCTTGGCCCGTGGCCTGAGCTCACGCAAGGTCAGCCCCAACTCCTTCCCCATAGAGACCCACGAACTGGCCCGCAGCGTGGGACGGCAAGCGGCAAGCGCAGCCGCGGCACAGATGGTAGAAACGCGCAGTGGCCCGCGGCCTGAGCTCACGCAAGGTCAGCCTCAGCCCCTTCCCCATAGAGACCCACGAACTGGCCCGCAGCGTGGGACGGCAAGCGGCAAGCGCAGCCGCGGCACAGATGGCAGAAACGCACAGTGGCCCGCGGCCTGAGCTCACGCAAGGTCAGCCCCAACTCCTTCCCCATAGAGACCCACCAACCAGCCCGGAGCGTGGGACGGCAAGCGGCAAGCGCAGCCGCGGCACAGATGGCAGAAATGCGCAGTGGCCCGCAGTCTGATGCGGCCTAAGTGGACTGAGCCTGAGCGTCTCCGGACGCGCACCCGCGGCCTGCCCAACTGCGCAGTGGCCTGGGCCGTGGGATGGGGTTGGGCGGGTGGGCCGCCCAGTTGGGGCTGACGCCGCCTGAGGTTGTGCCGTAGCGGCCGCGTCCACTGGCCTGAGTGCGCGCACGGACTTCCCCTGCGAGAGCAACGACTGGCCGGAGCGTGGGGGCGGGGAGGCCGCGGCGAGCACGGGCGCGCTGGTGCCTTTTGAGGCAAAAGGGGCGCTGTGGTTGGGCATTGTGCCCTAGCACGAAGCAAGGGGCGGCATGTGCCCGTTTGTGGGTCACAAAGCGCCTGCGGATGCGGTTTGTCGCTGGCTGCGTGCCGCGATAGTGCACGGCAGTCGGCTTTGCTGCGTGATGTAGCAAAACGTGTGTCATGACATGGCAAAAGGGCCCTGCGCTGCCATGGGCATGGTGCAAGCAAAACGCGGCGTTTGTCACAAAACGCTGGGCGGGTCACAATCGACTCAAGCCATTTGGCAGCAAAGCCAAAAAGCAGCAGTCCTTTGGAGTCCCTCATAATGATTTCAGACATGATGCGCCGCTTAGCGCAGAGACTAAACCTGATTTGGCTCATAGTGATGAGCCTCGCCATCGCTGTCAGCAGCGACTACGCTTGGGCTGCCAGCGTCAACCAAAACTACGAGGCGGGGGCTACCTCGAACCTCAGCATCACCGGCAGCCTCAATCTCCCGGTCAAGGTCGCCACCTCCGATGAGTCGGCCGTAGCCGAAGAAGAGGAAGAGGAGCTGGTGGTGGTCGAAGCAGTGCCAGTCTTGGACTCGGCGGCCAATGCCTTCGTCCTCATCAGCGCGATCTTGGTTATCACCATGTCCATCCCGGGCATTGCGCTATTCTATGGCGGCTTGGTTCGCGCTAAGAACGTGCTCTCGGTGATGGAGCAGAGCTTGGTCTTCTTTGGCCTGTGCTTTGTCATTTGGCTGGTGGCAGGCTATAGCCTCGCCTTTGGTAGCGCCAGTGAGTTGGCCACAGCGTCAAGCCTTGGTGACTACGTTCACCTCATCGTCGGTGACCTCGATAAGGCCTTTCTCTCAGGTATGACCTTTGAGTCGCTCTCCGGGGCCATCAGCGAGTACAACTTCGTCATCTTCCAAGGCGCTTTCTGCGGCATTGCCTCGCTGCTGATTGTCGGTGCCACAGTTGAGCGTATCAAGTTCTCGGCTCTGATGCTCGCCTTGACCGTCTGGGTAGTCGCCTCGTACATTCCCCTCTGCCACATGGTCTGGGGTGGCGGCTTAATCGAGCAGGTCTGCGCTGCCTATGATTTCGCCGGTGGTACCGTCGTACATATCAACGCCGCGGTCGCGGCCTTAGTGGGCGCCAAGTTAGTCGGCTCCCGTCATGACTTAGGCAAAATTGCCCTGCCGCCACATGCTCTGCCTCTGACCTTCATCGGTGGTGGCTTACTGTGGATCGGTTGGTTTGGCTTCAATGCCGGTTCGGCCTTAGCTCCAGATGGCATCAGCGCCTTAGCCTTCGCTAACACCGTCTTTGGCCCAGTAGGCGCGGCCTTAGCTTGGTCGATCGGTGAGTACTGCCTCAACGGTAAGGTCTCCTCCTTAGGCACGGTCTCGGGTGTGCTCGCAGGATTAGTTGCCATCACCCCAGCCTGCGCCTTCGTCGGCCCGGTCGGTGCCGTCATTATTGGCGCGATCTCCGGTTTAGTCTGCCTCTGGGGTGTCCGTGGCTTTAAGCGCTTAACCAAGATCGACGATAGCCTCGACGTCTTCGGTATCCACGGTATCGGTGCCATTGTCGGTGCCCTGCTGACCGGCATCTTCTGCAGCCCAAGCTTAGGCGGCACCGGCTTTAAGGGCTTCCACGACGGCATCTTCAGCCAGTTTATGGGCCAGCTCGGCAGCGTCGTCATTGCCATTGTTTGGTCGGGCGTCGTCGCTTACATCGCCTTTAAGCTTGCCGGTGTCTGCTGCCGCGGCCTGCGCGTTGAGCTTGATGACGAGCGCACCGGTCTTGACCTGTCCTACCACGGTGAGCGCAGCTACACCAATCTCTAACCAGTTTTGACCGAAGGTCACCGACCTGCAGGTCACCGACCTGCAGGGCGCTGACCAGTAGGTCTCATCGAACCCAACAAGCAAACAGAAGAGCCTTGGTTTACCAAGGCGCCCCAAGGGGCACGGAGGTGACTTCGCGCCCCTTTTTAGCGCCTGTGCGGTAGGACGCGTCAGCTTGCACGGCCGCCTGCGCGTAGGCGCGTATAGCGCGCGGTAGGGTGGAGGGCAAAGTTGGGGCGGTGGGGTGGGCGTTTTGGCTTGACAGTAGGCCGTTTTGGCTTACAATATGCGCCACAATTTATCGAATTTGCTTGGCGACCATAGTGCTTTAGTCCCACCTGTTCCCATTCCGAACACAGAAGTGAAATGAAGTCACGCCGATGATAGTGCAACGTACGATTGTGCGAAAGTAGGTCATCGCCAAGCTTAAACTTAAGCCCGCGGCGCAGTGGCATCAAAGCTGCGCGCGGCCGCAGAAACCACCTTTCGGTGGTTTTTGCGTTTCAGGGGCCCGCAGGGCCTCATTTGGGGCCCGGCCGGGCTCTTGCTTCCCTCCTCTTTGCTCCCTTTTGGCCTTTCCGATGTGACGCGGTATGCACTTTTGCAATTTTTCCCGCATCGGGCGCGGTGGGCTGTTTATAATACTCTTAACTGAAATGGTAGTATGCGCTTAAAGCTGATAGACAAGCCTTTAAGGCGCAACTTGTATGGTAGTTTGCACTGGGGTTGAGGTATGGAGAGCTTATCGTTAGCAACTAAGGGCGATGCCAAGTCGGAGCTGCCGATCCGGGCGCTGCAATTTGGTGAGGGCAACTTCTTACGCGGCTTTATCGACTGGATGATCTTCAAGGCCAATCAAAAGGGTCTGTTCAACGGCCGTGTCTTGGCGCTGCAGTGCACGCCACGCGGGCGCGTCGTGCCGAAGCTGCAGGCGCAAGATGGCCTGTACACCACCATCTTACATGGGGTCGATGAGCAGGGCGGTGAGCACGAGGAGATCGAGGTCATCAATACCATCGCCGCGGCCTTAAACCCATATGAGGCTTGGGAGCAGGTGCTCGCTGCGGCTATGTCATCTGATCTTAAGTTTGTCTTCTCCAACACCACCGAGGCGGGCATCACCTATGCCCCCGAGCAGGCCTTTAACACCGACGTCTGCCCTGAGACCTACCCGGGCAAGCTCACCGCGATCTTGCACGAGCGCTTTAAGGCCGGACTGCCGGGCCTGTGGGTGGTACCATGCGAGCTCTTAGATAACAACGGCACCTTGCTCAAGGAGATCGTGCTCAAGCATGCTGCCGAGCAGGGGCTCGGTGCTGACTTTGTGGCGTACGTGCAGACGCAGTGCCGCTTCATCAACACTTTGGTTGACCGCGTGGTCTCGGGCTACCCTAAGGACAATGCCGCTGAGGTTGAGACTAAGCTCGGCTATAAGGACGAGCTCATGACCTGCGGCGAAATCTTCCACTTCTTAGCGCTCGAAGGCGATGAGGAAGTCAGCCGTGAGCTGCCGTTTGCTGCGGCCGGTCTCAACGTCGTGGTCGCCGCCGACATCACCCCATATCGCCTGCGTAAGGTACGCATCTTAAATGGCACCCACACCTCCAATGTGCCTGCGGCCTTCCTTGCGGGCCTCGATACCGTCGACCAAATGATGGCCGATCCGGTCACCGGCAAGTTTGCCCGCTCCATCATCTACGATGAGATCATCCCGGCGGTCAACCTTGATCATGATATGTTGGTCTCCTTTGCCGATGATGTGGTCAAGCGCTTTAGCGACCCGGCGATGCACCACCAATTAGCTTCGATCTTGATGAACTCGACCTCGAAGGTTAAGGCCCGCGTCCTGCCTACCATCTTAGATGCCCGTGCTAAGGGTATTTTGCCTAAGAAGCTGTGCTTTGCCTTAGCCGCCTACATCGCCCTCTACCATGGCTCGTCGGGGGTACCGGTTCAGGTTACCCGTGCCGAGGACAAGCGCGGCGAGTTTGTCGACGATGAGTACGCTTGCGCCGTTATGGCCAAGGCTTGGTCGGTCTATCAGAAGACCGAAGCTTCGGCCTTGTTCACGGTCAAGACCGTGCTCTCGGACACCAAACTCTGGGATTGTGACCTCTCTTCGGATGTCGACTTGACTGCCTTGGTCGCGCGCCTCTTGCATGCCATCATCTCCGATGGCGTCCGGGCCACCATGTTAGACCTGCTCGAGCACAACTAAAGGGGGCGTGATGCAAGCAATTCTGATTAACGACGCCGATAGCGTCGCCGTCGCGCTGCAAGACTTAGCCAAAGGTACTACGGTCGAGGTTGCCGGTAAGTCGATTGAGCTCTTGGACGATATCACGCGCGGCCATAAGTTTGCCTTAAAGGACATCGCGGTCGGCGCGCCAGTCATCAAGTATGGCTTCGCCATCGGCCGGGCTAAGGAGCCGATTGCGGTCGGGCAGCATGTCCACAACCACAACGTCAAGACCGACCTGCACGGCGAGCAAGAGTATCGCTTCAATCCGCTCCCTGCCGCCTCCTTGCCGCAGGTCACGGCCTCGTTTCAGGGCTATGTCCGTGAAAACGGCGCTGTCGGTATCCGCAATGAGCTGTGGATCATCCCGACCGTCTTCTGTGTCAACAATGTTGCCAAGGTCTTAGAGCAGTACGCCAACGAGCAGATTAAAGCCCACCCCGACCAGTTCAGCCATATCGATGGCTGCTTGGCCTTGACCCACCCTTATGGCTGTTCGCAGATGGGCGAGGATCAAACCACCACCCAGCGCGTGCTCGCCGCTTTGTCGCGCCACCCCAACTGCGGTGCGGTTTTGATCTTGGGCTTAGGCTGCGAGAACAATAACATCGGGGTCTTCAAGCAATTCTTAGATCTCTCCGACCCACGCCTGCACTTCTTAAACAGTCAAGAGGTGCCCGACGAAGTCGAGGCCGGTAAGGCCGAGATCGACGCGATGCTCACGCAGGCGCAGCGCTACACGCGCACTGAGGTGCCTATCTCCAAGCTGCGCATTGGCCTCAAGTGCGGCGGCTCCGATGGCCTCTCGGGCATCACCGCCAATCCGCTCATCGGCCGCTTAAGCGATGTCGTGGTCGGCTCTGCGGGTACCTCGGTCATGACCGAAGTGCCGGAGATGTTTGGCGCCGAGCAGCTGCTGATGAACCGCGCGCAGGACGAGGCGACCTTCGAGAAGTGCGTCACCTTGATCAACAACTTCAAGCACTACTTCACCTCACACGGCCAAGTAGTTTCCGAGAACCCAAGCCCGGGCAATAAGGCCGGTGGCATCACCACCTTAGAGGATAAGTCCTTAGGCTGCGTCCAAAAGGGTGGTAAGGCCCAAGTCTCCGACGTGCTGCACTATGGCGACACCTTGCGTCGCACCGGCCTCAACCTGCTGCAAGGCCCGGGCAACGACGGCGTCTCCTGCACTGCCTTAGCCGCTGCTGGCTGCCATCTGGTGCTGTTCTCGACCGGGCGCGGTACCCCGTTTGCCACCGTGATCCCAACGGTCAAGATCTCGACCAACTCAAGCCTCTACGAGCGCAAGGGTGCATGGATCGACTTTAACGCCGGAGCCGTGGTCGACGGTAAGGACTTTACGAGCTTAACCCAAGAGCTGCTCGACTACGTCTTAGCGGTCGCTTCGGGCAAGCTCACCAAGTCCGAGGAAAAGGGTTATCACGAGATCGTCATCTGGAAGGATGGCGTCACGATGTAACTTGCTCAAAACATCTCCAAGTTCACAGCAAAGTCTCAGCACCATGCGGTGCTGGGGCTTTTATTTTGCTCTGATTTGGTGCAAGGCGGCGTAGGGGCGGGCGCCGTTACGCGCCGCTTCCACTATTTTTGTGGGGGTGCTGTTCCAACTTAACATGGCCTCACTATAATGCGCGCGATTTAGCCCTGAGGGCTGAAGACTTACCACTGTTCGGGGCCGCAGCGTCGCTTGAGCGAACGTCGCGGCATGTTTGTGCGCGGTTTACTATGCAGGATCTCAAGACCAACCACACCTTGGCGGCAGCAGATGCCAATCACCTCACTTCAGCAAGCTCTCCGGCGCAGCCGACCGGAGCGGAGCCTCGCGCCCTCAACGGCGCCGAGTTAAGTTGTGGCTCCATCGGGGCGGCCCCGCAGCATGAGCAGGTGTTGGCGCACAGTGTGAACCAAGCGCAGACGGTGGCTGAGGCCTTGGCGCAAGCCGATCGCGCTCAGCCGGCCGCTCAGTCGGCCGCTGCGGCCACCGGCTGGACTAATCCTGCGGGCGCAGGCTGGACGCAGGAGCAGGAAGCGGCGGCGCAAGTGGGCCGCGCCGCGGCCGCGCCGATCGTGGTCGCGAGCAATGAGCACGCACTTGATGCCGCGCAGATGGCCGCGGTGATGGCGGCTGAGGCTGGGGGCTCGCAGTCGCTGCAAGAGGCCGCCGCCGTGGCGGCCGCGGCCGCTGCGGCCGGTAATAGCGGGATCGCGATCAACGTCACCACGCCTGAGGCCGGACTGAAGGGCGATGCTGCTGAACAGACCGTGAGCCAAGTGGCGGAGGCGGTCGATGCCAGTATCGCCAAGCTCGACCTCGAGGAGCCGCAGCGCTCGCTGCTGTCGCTGACTTGGCCGATCTTCATCGATATCTCGCTGCACTTTGCCACCTTGATTATCAACACCATCATGGTGGGTATGGTCTCGGTCAAAGCGGTAGCGGAGCTGACCATCGGTAACCAAGTCTTTGACTTAGCCCTGATCATCTTCAACTTCTTTAACATCGGTGTGTGCGTGGTCTGCGCTCAGGCCTTGGGCGCTAACAACAAACGCCTTGCGCGCCGCCTCATCCACGTCGGCCTTGGTATCAATATCATCATGGGCACCTTGGTGTCCTTGGGCATCTTCCTGTGCTCGGGGCTCATCGTCGAGGTGATGCGGGTGCCGCCGGAGATCGCGGAGAGCTCGCACAATTACCTGCGCATCTTGGCGCTCTGCTTCTTGCCTGAGGCCATCTGCCTTGTGTGCGCGGCGATCTTACGTGCCCATAACTGCACCCGTGACGCCATGTATGTCACCTTGGTGATCAACCTCATCACCATTTGTGGCAATAGCCTGTTCCTCTTTGGCTATCTCGGCGTCCCGGTCTTAGGCGTCGAAGGCGTGGCGGTCAGCACCGTGATCGGCCGTACCGTGGCCTGCTTCATCTTCGTGCCGCTCATCATCGCGCGCACCAAGACCCGCATCATCCCACGCTTCATGTTCGTGTTTAGCCGCAAGGTCTTGCGCTCGATCTTGAGCATCGGCTTGCCGGGCGCGGGCGAGAACCTGTCGTGGCAGTCGCAGTACATGTTCATGACCGGCGTGGTTGCGGCGATGGGCGCCATTCCGCTTGCGACCCACGGCATCTACATGCAGGTGGTGATGGTGCTCATGATCTTCTCGGCCTCGATTGGCATGGGTACCGAGCTCTTGGTGGCGCACTATACCGGCGCCATGAAGCTCGATTTGGCCAACCGCCAGCTCATCCGCAGCGTCAAGATCGGCGAAGTTGCCACCATCTTGCTCACCTTCTCGATGCCACTGGGCACTGGCGCCTTCTTGATCTCGCTCTTTACCGATGATGCGGGCGTCATGGCTTTAGCCTCGACCTTGTTCATCATCACCGTATTCCAAGAGCCGGGTCGCATCCTCAACGTCATCATCATCAACTCGCTGCGCGCCACCGGCGACACCAAGTTCCCAGTGATCATGGCTGTGATCTCGATGTGGGGTATCTCGGTACCGCTCGGCTGCTTCCTCGGCGTCTACCTCGGCTGGGGCCTGATGGGCGTCTGGATTGGCTTTGCCGCCGATGAGTGGGTACGTGGTATCGCCATGGTGCTGCGTTGGCGCTCCAAGGCGTGGCAAAAGGCCGCACGCCGCGTCTACGAGCAGACGCTGGCCCAAGAGCATCAGCGCGCGCAGCTCAAGAGCGCCGCGCAGGCCGCTTAACGGCGCACTAAAATAGTGCGTCTAACCCGGTAGGACGTGGCGCCTGCCGTCGACACTAGGGGGCGCTAAGCCTGATAGCATCGGGCTTAGCGCCCCCTTGTCGTCGCTAGATGTACAAGGCGGTGCTGGTTGGGGCTGGGGCTTTTTTGTGAGGTAGCGCAAATTTGTGGGCACCGCGGCTATAATAAGCGTTGGGACTTGCGCGCGGCGTCGGCTTATTTATGCCCTTCGGCGTGCTTGAGCGCAGGCTCGCAGCAGCGCGCAGCGCACCCCTTGCTCGTTTTGTTTCATTGCCGCCGCCCCGTTTGTGCGGGAGCGCGTGCACCTAGGTCAGGGACGGAATTACATGTTTTTTGATCATTTGGAATTAGCTCCAGCAGATCCTATTCTTGGTTTAACTGACGCATTCAAGGCTGACACTAACCCTAAGAAGGTCAACTTAGGTGTGGGCGTGTACCAAAACGAGAATGGTGTAACTCCGGTCTTAAAGTGCGTTAAGGCCGCCGAGCAGATCTTGGTGGACAAGGAGCAGTCCAAGTCCTACCTGCCAATCTCGGGCTTACCTGAGTTTGGTCGCTTAACCCGCGAGTTGATCTTCGGCAAGGACGCCGCCATTGTCTCCGATGGTCGTGCTGTCACCTTCCACTGCCCAGGTGGTACCGGTGCCCTGCGTATTGCCGGTGACTTCTTATTCCAGCAGAAGATCGCAAAGCGCGTTTGGATCTCCAACCCAACTTGGGGCAATCACTTCCAGATCATGGAGGCTGCCGGCCTTGAGACCGCTAAGTACACCTACTATAACGCTGAGACTAAGAGCTTAGACTTTGACGCTATGCTCAAGGACTTAAGCGGCGCGGCCGAAGGTGACGTGGTCATCATCCACGCTTGCTGCCACAACCCAACCGGCCTTGATTTGACCCATGAGCAATGGGACAAGTTGGCCGCCTTCTTAGCTGACAAGAAGCTGTTGCCATTACTTGACTTTGCCTACCAAGGCTTTGGCCGCGGCTTAGAGGAAGATGCCTACGGCGTCCGTCAGATCTTAAAGACCGGCATTGAGTTCTTAATCGCCTCGTCCTACTCCAAGAACTTTGGCATGTACAACGAGCGTGTCGGTGCCTTAACCGCTGTTTGCACCAGCGCTGACATTGCCAAGAAGGTCGAGTCCCAGATCAAGCTCTCAATCCGCTGCGCTATTTCCAATCCACCAGCCCACGGTGAGAAGGTCGTGGTCACCGTCCTCTCGACCCCAGAGCTGCGCGCCCAATGGGAGCAGGAGTTAGCGGAGATGCGTGAGCGCATGCGCCGCATGCGTGAGCTCTTAGCCGACAAGTTAGGTGCCGCCGGTGCCGGTGACTTCAGCTTCATCGTCACTCAGAATGGCATGTTCTCGTTCCTCGGCATCACCAAGGAGCAGGTCGAGACCTTACGTAACAAGTACGGCATCTACATCGTCAGCTCCGGCCGCGCCTGCGTCGCCGGTATCAACGACAACAACGTCGACTACTTAGCTGACGCCTTAGCCACCGTCATCAAGGGCTAAACCCTAAACCGGGCTAAAGCCCAAAACGGGGGCGATGAGCCCACGCTTTTGCAAGGCCCAGCGGCTTCGGTCGCTGGGCTTTGCCGTTCTAGATGAGCGACTCGCCCCAGTCGGAGTGATCCTTCATTTGGGCGCGCAGCGCCATCACCGATGCCTTGTCGGCAATGCCCGAGGTGGTGGCGGTGGCCGAACCGGCCGCGACCGCCATATAGGCGGCGCTCTCGAGGGAGTGCGAGACTTGGTAGTCGGCAAGGAAGCCTGCGATCATCGAGTCACCGGCGCCGGTCTTATCGCGCAGGGTGCCGCCGGGCGCAGCGATGCGATAGGAGTTTTGGTGCTCGTCGAGGAAGATGGCTCCGTGCGCCCCTAAGGACACGAGGATATTGCGCGCGCCTTCGCTTTGCAGCTGGGCGCAGGCCTTAAGCACGCTGGGCGCGTCCTTAAGCTCGGTCTTGAAGTAGGTCTCAAGCTCCTTGAGGTTGGGCTTGACGAGGAAAGGCCCGTACTTGAGCACGTACTTAAACTGCTCGGCGGGGGCATCGACCACGACCTTAGGGCGAGTAGGATGCTCACTTAGGCACTCAAAGAAGGTCGAGTAGATGTCTTGCGGCAGCGAGGGCGGCACCATGCCCGCAAGCACTAAGTAGTCTTCGCCGGTAAGTTTGGCGATCTTGCGTACTAAGTAGGCGATGTCATCGCTTGAGACCTCAGGGCCTAAGCCATTGATGCTGGTCTGCCCGCTCTTTTGCTCTTCTTTGAGCCGCACATTTATGCGGGTGCGGCCGCGGCGCACGCGCAGAAAGCCGGTCTTAACCCCCAAGGCTGCGGTGAGACGCATCAGCTCATCGCCGGAGAAGCCGGCAACAAAGCCAAAGGCGGTTGAGGTTACGCCCAAGTTGTGGAGCATGATCGATATGTTGATACCCTTACCACCCGGCCTGAGCTCTTCGTGCACCACGCGATTGACTTGGCCTAAGGCCAGCTCATTGGGCAGCTGCATGATGAGATCTAAGGACGGAGAGGTGGTAACGGTGTAGATCATGGCAAGTCCTCAGGGTCAAGGCCCCGTAACGCTAGTGACAATGCTTGGTGCAACAAGCTCCTCGGCCTAACAAGGCAATCTGTTAAAGGGTGCCCGCCGCGCGCGGCATCTAGGGCAGCAATTGGGGCCTAACATACCACAACGCCTAGGCAGTGAAAAGCGCGGCCCGCCGCCCCGCCGTGGGCGTAGCGCCGCCCGATAGAGCGTACTGCGCCGCTTGCGGCGGCCTGCGCCATGGTAGCAGGTGCAGGTTAAGGCGCGGTTATGCTGCCGTAAAGTGGCACGATCGCGGGCGATAATGGCCCACAGCGGCGCTTTGGCGTGAGTTGGGGCGCAAATTTGGCATGAGAGCCATCAAGCTCAGGTTGGGCTAAGCGCACCATGCTAGAATTTTGCTATCAGCCTGAGGGGCGCAACGAGGGGAGATCGGTTCATGGACACAGTCAAAATTGTTAAGTATGGCTTAGGCACCGTCGTCGGCCTAGTGGTGGTTTGGGTCTTAGCCATTGGCCTTATCAGCTCACCGAGCACTACGGCATACAAGCCCGAGCCGCTGCCTGCCTCCGCCACCGACCAAGAGCGCGCGCAGGTGATTGCCCGCGGCTTGACCTATGCGCTCGATGAGAGCTTATCGTCGACCTTCGGCTTCCTGCCCAACGACTTGATTGCGCCTTGGATCTTAGACAATACCCCGTACTATCAGCGCGGGGTGGTCTACGCCACGCGCCCGGCCTCGGAAGTCATCGCCCAAGAAGTGGGCCGCTATGGCAGCCGCGATACCATCGATCCACGCCTTGCAGACGCGACTTCGCGCTACTTTAGCTACTCGGAGTTTGCGTGGGGCTTCCTCTTTGTCTATGACGCCGAAGGTAAGTACCGTGCCGGTATTAAGAACTGGGCCGATTGGGCCGCTGCGGTCGGCACCACGGGCAAGTCTGCCGCGGTCTTCAATCTGCGCTCTGATGACATCTACGCCATCATCAAGTACTGCGTCACGATGACCGACTACGCCTTAGGCGTGCTCAACAACGACAAGATGGGCCACTTTAGCACCGACAACAACATCTATTACGCCAAGGGCATCTGCGCCGTAGTCGGCAACGTTCTGCGCGCCTTAGTGGCGGTCGATAGCACTTTAAGCGAGCGCGGCGGCACCGAGAACCTACAAGAAGCGCTGCAGCGCTTAGACTACATCGCCGAGTTTAACCCGATCTACGTCATGGCCGGTGGCAACACGGTCGGTGATGCGATGATGCCGAATCACGTGGCTGCCCTCGCTCGCCACATCGATATCACCAATAACCGCTTAAACGACATGCTCCAGTCGATGATCCGCTAACAACAGCCGCCGACCGGCGCAGCAATCTGCGCAGCAATCTGCGCAGCGCAGCGGCCAACAAGCCGCCAACCAGCGCAGAGCTACCCCGCAGCCTGAGGCTTGTGGCCTGAGTCTGCGAGGGTAAGCTTTGAGGGGGCTTGCTATAGAGGGCTTGCGCCTATTACCATAAGTCGGGAACTCAATGGTAGGTCGCGTCGCGCGCCTTGGCGAGGCGTGCCTTGGCTGGTGGAGGAGAGTAGTGGAGAAAATCTGGCGCTTCTTTGAGCGTTTAGTGCCGCCTTTTCCGGACAATGAGGAGTTAGGCGAGCCGCCCCGGGGCATCATCCGCTTCATCTTGTTCTACAGCCATGGTCTGTGGCCGTTTCTGGCCATGCTGGCGCTGCTCACCTCGCTCATGGCCGCCGGTGAAGCGCTCTTCTTCATCTGCTTAGGACTCATCGTCGACTGGACGGCACAGGTCGATCCCTCATTTTTCCTTGAGCGCCACGGCAGTGCCTTGGCGGTGATGCTGGTGCTCGCGGGCCTCATCTTGCCCGTGGCTACCATTCTGCACTCGCTACTCTTACATCAAAGCGTCTCGCCCAACTATCCGATGCAGATCCGCTGGCAGGTGCACCGCTACCTGCTCGGCCAAAGCCTGTCCTTTTTTAGCGAAGAGTTTGCCGGACGTGTCGCCAACAAGGTGATGCAGACGGCGATGGCAGTGCGCACTTCGGTGCTCAAGCTCATGGATGTGGCGGTACATCTGTGCGTGTACCTTGCGACTATGGCGTGGATGCTGGCCGATGCCGACTTGGTGCTGGCGCTGCCGCTGCTCGTGTGGCTCGTGGTCTATAGCGCTGCGCTCTTTGTCTTCATCCCCAAGCTCCGGCGCATGGCGCAAAAGCAGTCCGACACGCGCTCGGACATGGTGGGGCGCATCGTCGACAGCTACGTCAACATCTCCACGGTCAAGCTCTTTGGCGGCAAGGGCCGCGAGAGCAAGTATGCCCAAGACTCGATGAATCGCTACATCAAGGCCGAGTACCACGCCCTGCGCGTGCTCACGCTTTTTGATGTCAGCGTCCAGCTGATGAACTACGCGCTGCTCATCGCCACGACCGCGCTCGCGCTGTACTTATGGGCGATCTCGGCCATCACTCCGGGCGCTATCGCCATTGCAATCGCGGTCTCCATTCGCGTGATCAATATGTCGCGCTGGATGATGTGGGAGGTCGGCGCCATCTTCGAGAACATCGGCATGGTCTACGACGGCATCAACACTATCGCTCAGCCCCAGAAGATCCATGATCCGCAGCAGCCCAAGGCGCTGCCGGTGCCGGTGCAAGGCGCCTTGACCTTCGATCACGTCTCCTTTGGCTATCGCCCCGACAAGACCGTACTCCATGACATCAGCCTGACCATTAAGCCCAAAGAGAAGGTGGGCCTAGTCGGACCGTCAGGCGCGGGCAAGTCGACCCTGATTGCGCTCTTGCTGCGCTTTTATGATATCGAGCAGGGCGCCATCACGCTTGATGGCATCGCGATCAAGGATTTGCGCCAAGACGATTTGCGCGACTGCTTTGCCATGGTGGCCCAAGAGCCGTCCTTACTGCACCGCACCATCGGCGAAAACATCGCCTACGGCTGCACCGACTTTAGTGAAGAGGAACTCCAGCACGCCGCGCAGCTCACCGACGCGATGGACTTTATCAAGAACCTCTCGGACTTTAAGGGCGCCTCGGGCTTTGACGTCATGGTCGGTGATCGCGGCGTCAAGCTTTCCGGTGGCCAGCGTCAGCGCATTGCACTTGCGCGCGTGGTCATGAAGAATGCCCCGATCTTGATCTTAGACGAGGCGACTTCAGCCTTAGACAGCGAGTCTGAGCACATCATTCAAAAGAACTTAGGCACCATCATGCAAGAGCGTACCGTGATCGCGATTGCGCACCGCCTCTCGACCTTGCTCATGATGGATCGCATCGTAGTGCTCGACCAAGGCATCATCGTCGAGCAGGGCACCCATGATGAGCTCCTCGCTCTCAACGGCCTCTACGCGCGCCTGTGGCGTCAGCAGGTCGGCGGCTTCCTCGGCGGCTAACCCACGCCCGCTCGCGGCACGTCCGCGCTTAACAGCGCTTTCGCGCTCTCGCGCGCTCGTGTCATCGCTCCAGCTCCTAGGCTTGCTTGCCGCGCTGTCCCGCGCAGTCCCGCGCAGGTGCTGCATAGGGCAAGCGCTGCGCTTAGATGAGCAGGAGGGAGCCGGTCAGAGCCAAGATGATATGGCCTGCGATCAAGGCGTAGATGCCAGCTAAGACGTCATCGAACATGACGCCTAAACCGCCGCCGATGGAGCGATCCGCCCAGCAGACTGGGAAGGGCTTGAAGATATCGAAGATACGGAAGAGGACGAAGGCGAGCAGCGCCAGCTGCCATTGGCCCTGCGGGAAAAATAAGATCGCGACGAACATGCCGACAAACTCGTCGACCACGATACCGCCGTGGTCGTGAATGCCCATGGCCTGCTCGGCCTCATGGCAGGCCTTAAGGCCCAAGACAAAGAACAAGACCGCCGCCAGCGCCGCGGCGTACCATGGCAGCATGATAAGGCCCATGCATAAGAACATAGCCCCAAAGGAGCCGCAGGTGCCCGGAGCCTTCGGGCACAGGCCCGTACCAAAGCCGACTGCCAGCAGATGCCATGGATTCTTGAGATCTAACTTTTTGAGCAAGGCATAATCGGCCATTGCACGCTCCCCCGACCAAATGAACTCAGGCAGGCTCAGCCTGCGCCCTTATTGTACTCTAAGACCCCCGGCCGTACGTGGCGCGCGCACGGAGCGCGCCGCAGTGGCGGTTTAAGTGGACGTAGCGGGCCAGCGCCGCGGTGCCAGTAACTGGGCGGTGCAACAAGTTAGACAAAGGGGAACGGCGCAAGTAAGATAGCTCCATACAGCATGCGCTGCCCTATCAGCGGCGTGCGGTTTTGGTGCTTGATTTGGTCGTGGGGGCTCATATGACACCGCAAGGCGTGATTTTGCTCGGCTTAGAACCCAAGGTGGGTAAAACGTACTGCTCAATCTTGCTCATAAAGGCCTTACAGCAGGCACGACTCAACCCGGGCTTCTTTAAGCTGGTGGACACGGGCAAAGCTGAGCTGAGCAAGTCCGATGCAGCGCAGGTGGCGCGCGCCTGTCGGCTCCAGCAAGATCCCGCGGAGATGTGCCCGTACGTGTTAAAGCAGCCGGGGCCTGCGTACCTTGCTGCGCGCAAAAGCAAGGTGCTCATCGCCACGCAGACGCTCTCAGAGCGCTACGGGTGGAACTTTGCGACCCACAGCCACATGGTGGTCGAAGGCTCAGGCGAGGTCATCACGCCGCTCATGTTTGAGCCCAACCAGATCCTGCTACAAGAAGATGTGATCACACGCCTCAAGCTCTCGGTGATCTTAGTGGTCAAGCTCACCACCGCCGCTGTCAACATCGCCTCGCTCTCGGTGCACTACCTCAAGACCCATGGCATCAACCCGGTGGGCATCATCGTCAACGGCTACAACGCCCGCTCGGCCGACCACCGCGATACCTTAGGCATGATCGAGCGCTTCACCCAAACCAAGGTCATCGCCACGGTTGCGCAGGGCCAGCGCGAGCTTAACTGCCGCGTGCCGCTGCCGCAGCTCTTCGTGCGCCCCGACCCCTTAGCCTACTAACGCTGTGCGCTGCGCAGGCACGCTGCGACGTAAGAAGGCCCAGCCCCGTGCGGAGCTGAGCCTTGGGCAGCAGCGTAGGCTGCTTGCTATCTTGAGTTGGAATCTGGGCTTATCCCAACTGGACTTAACCTAACATCGAGAGGGCCAGCTGTGGACGGGCATTAGCCTGCATCAGCATCGAGGTGGCCGCCTGCTGGATGATGGATTGCTGCGACAGGTTAGCCGACTCTTCGGCGAAGTCGGCGTCGCGGATGCGTGAGCGGGCGTCAGCGGAGTTAGCCGAGACGTTGGACTGATTGCGGATCGAGGACTCCAAGCGGTTCTGGATGGCGCCTAAGTCGGCACGTTGCTCATCGACCACCGCAATCATCTTATCGATGTAATCAATGGAGTAGTTGGCGGCGCTTTGTGTGTTCAAGAAAAAGCCGTCGGCCCTTACGAACGTAGCATTAGAGTCAAAAGTAGCATTGGCAGCACCGACTTCGAGCTCAGCAGCACTGGCTAAGGCTGAGAACATGAAGTTGTAAACTTGCATGCCGATGACATTGTCAGTGTTGGCGCCTACGTGTAGCGTCAGATTACCGCCCTTGGTGCTGGTAAGTACGGCATCATCTGAAGCGCTGGCGTAGATGGAGGCCCCATTTGCGTTATAACCGGCATTGCCACTAAATCCGGCTAAAATCGTCTTGCCGCCGAAGGTCGTTTGGGTCGCAATACGAGAGATCTCTGCTACCAGCGAGTCAGCCTCGTTTTGGATCGCATCGCGGTCGGTTGAGCCCAGCGTACCGTTGGCCGACTGGACGGCTAAGGTACGGATGCGCTGGAGCATGTTGGAGATTTCGTCGAGGCCGCCTTCAATGGTCTGAGCGAGCGCGATACCATCATTGGCGTTGCGGTTGCCTTGGTTGAGGCCATTGATCTGGGAGGTCAGGCGGTCGGCGATCTGCAAGCCTGCGGCATCGTCCTTGGCGGAGTTGATGCGAAGGCCCGAGGAGAGGCGGGTGTAGGTGGTGTTCAGGCTGTTCTGAACATTGTTGAGGTAGCGCTGGCCGTTGAGCGAGCTGACGTTGGTGTTTACGTATACTGCCATAATCTTATCCCCACTGTGACGTTGCAAGGCAGTACTATCTGCAAAGGCATTCCTGAAGGCCTCCCTTCGCGCTGCTCGCAACTAAGGGTAAACAAGGTGCACGCCGTGAGCGTGTCTGTTACCACTCCCAATGGGGTGGGGTGAATTCGGCAGGCTGAGCCACACCGATTGCGCGGAGATCCGCGTAAACAAGGCAAAATCGCGGTGCTTTGGTTGTGCGAAAAATGGTATAGTGATTGCAATCAATCACACCAACTTAGAGACTTTAATAGTATTTTAGCACGCGCTGGCGGGTTAGTCCAGCGCTTCGGAGACTGCGCCTTAGCAGGCCCAGCCTCCACCCCGCGGGTGATGAGACTGGGCTGGTGGTCGGGGTGCTCGGTTAGACCACGCATGGGCGTGGGTTGAGGTCGGGCAGGTTGCCCGTAGTCAGGCGTAGGGCGATGGTGCTTAAGGCATCGGTGAGCCACTTGAGGGCGACCTCGTCCATGGTCAGAGCAGGCATGGTGTAGAGCAGGCGGCCCATCGGGCGCAGCCAGACGCGCTCTTGGTAGCACAGGTACTCAACCGTCTCGACCGGAAGCGGCTGCTCAAACTCGACCACGCCGATAGCGCCTAAGCTTCTGATGCTGGTGATCGGGTTCGGTAGTGCTTGGTCTTTTGCGATGGCTTGGTAGCGTTGCGCGAGCGCGCTCAGAGCCTGTCTTAGGCTGGCTGCTATGTTTTGGACGTTTGGCAGGACGTTATGGCGTTCAAGGTACCCCACCGCGGCGCTGGCGACAGCGCAGGCGAGCGGATTGGCCATAAAGGTCGGCCCGTGCATAAAGACCTGAGGGCCAAAGGCGCTGTGGCTAATGGCTTCAGCCACATTCTTCGTGCACAGCACCGCCGAGAGGGTCATATAGCCGCCGGTCAGGCCCTTGCCTAAGAGCATCAGGTCAGGGCTAATCCCTGCGTATTCTGAGGCCCAGAGCTTGCCGGTACGCCCAAATCCTGTGGCAATCTCATCGACGATGAGCAGGATGTCGTGCTCATGGCACAGGCGGGCTACCTCTCGCAGCACCTCAGGGGCGTAGAAGTTCATGCCGCCTGCCCCTTGCACAATCGGCTCTAAGATCACGGCCGCGACTTGGCCTTCTAAGGCGTTGATCTTGGCTTTGAAGTCAGGAATCAGCTTGCCTGCTGCTCTCTCTTTGGCTTGCTCGTCTTGGGCTGGCTCTTCATGGGTGTTTAAGAGCTCGCTGCCGGGGAAAGGAGGTAGGTGGTCTTGGGCAAAGTAGCGCTGGTGCGCGCTGGCGTGGAAGAGTTGGTGCATGCCGTGAGGGTCGCTCACCGACATGGCATTCCATGTATCGCCATGATAGCCTTGGTTAAAGGTCAAAAAGCCGGTGCGTGCCGGGCGGCCGCGGGCTACTTGGTATTGCAGTGCCATCTTGAGGGCTACTTCGGTCGCAACTGACCCTGAATCCGCATAGAAGATATGATCCATGCCCGGGGCGAGCCTCAGCAGCTGCTGCCCGAGCTTGATCGCCGGTTCATGAGTAAACCCGGCAAACATGACATGCGCAAGCTGTTGGGCTTGGGCGCTGAGCGCCTCATTAAGCTCAGGGAGGTTGTAGCCTAAGTTGCAGCACCACCATGACGACATGCCGTCGATGAGGTCGGTGCCGTCGGCGAGCTTCAGGGTCACGCCTTGAGCCGAAGCGACTTTGAGCGCCGGGAGCGGCTCGCAGGCTGAGGTGTAAGGATGCCACAGATGCTGGCGGTCAAACGCCGGACACAGGCGCCCCTTGATGTGGTGCCAAGCCTCGGCCTCCGGGCTCAGCGTGCCCGCGGTAGCGGTGCTTTCAGCGCCTGCGCTATCTGGGGCTGTGACATCGGACTGCGCCGTACTTGCTTGCCCCTCAACAGCTCTTACAGATGCTGTTGTCTGGACAGCATTAGGCGTAGTGGCGGCAGTGCTCTCGCCAGCTGCGGCCGTTTGGTTTGCCGTTGCTTTGTCAGCTGCGGATGGCGCTTCGGTAGTGGTGTGGTGCGGAATTAGGGCCGGGGCGGGCGGCACGGTGTAGCTTTGGGCAAAGAGGGCGCGGTCTTGGGCAATGGTGCTGCCGGTGGTGGTCAGAAGGTCGCCGGTGATGGCGGCGTTCATGGCCGCGGCGGTTGCGGCCGTGACCAGCTCCTTGGCTAAGAGGGCGCGGCCTCCGGCCCAGCGCAGGTAGGCGGTCGGGTTGATGAGGCGCATCAGGTAGATGGTGCGCCGCACCTCATCTGCGCTCAGGGGCGCTTGCTGCGCAAGCGGGGTACCCGGGATCGGGTGCAGGATGTTCACCGGGATCGACTTGATGTTAAGCTGCCGTAAGGTCAGCGCCAGCTCCAAGCGCTGTTCCATGCTCTCGCCCATATTAAAGAGGGCGCCCGAGCAGACTTCAAGGCCCACTGCGTGTGCGCTTTTGAGTACGGTCAGCTTGTCGCTAAAGCTATGGGTCGAGCAGACCTGCTCAAAATAGCTCTGGGCCGTCTCTAAGTTGCAGTGATAGCGCACCACCCCATGGGCCTTGAGGGCGGTCAGCTGCTCTTTGGTGACCAATCCTAAGGAGACGCAGAGCTTGATCGGGCAGCTTTCTTTGATGGTATCGATGATGGTTAGGAGCTGCGTAAACTCCTTGGAGCTCGGGGCGCGGCCGCTGGCGACTAGGGAGTAATACTCCACGCCGTGGGCGTAGTAGTCTTGGGCCTCCTTGAGGCATTCAGCCGCAGGCTTGAGCTCATAGTTGCTCACGGCCGTTTGGTAGTGCTTGGACTGGGCGCACCACTTACAGTCTTCGCTGCACTTGCCCGACTTAACGTTGGTGATCGAGCACAGGCTCGCCTGCCGGGGCGCGCAGGAGACGCTCACTAGGCGCGCGGCGGCCTCAAGCTCACTTAAGTCGCCCTGCAAGAGCCAGTTTTTGAGCGCTGGATCTTTAAGCAAGAGCGGCAGGTCTTGGGGCTTGGCGGTGATAAGCGGCACGAGCAGCGTGCTGCCTGCGCCTAAGGCCGGTTCGTCGTGCGCAATGCGCTCGGTCAGCGCGTTAAAGCAGCGCTGCTGCGCTGGGCTTAAGGCACTTAAGTCTAAGCTTTGGCGGTCTTGGTCGGCACGCCATGCTGTATACAGATCTGCCGGTACATTGAAAGGAGCTTGAGGGTGCACAGAGCCTCCCGTAGTCAGTGAGTAGGTTTGAGGCCGTATCTTAGCATGGGTGCTGTACCCCCTTGGCTCTTGGGCCATCGCGGGTGCGGGCCGACGCCTGATCATTGGCAGGCGTGAGGCGGCGGGGCGGCGCCGACGCACGATGGAGCGCCGTTCTCAGCTATAATGAGGCGCAGACGGCTTTGGTTTGTGGGGAGAGTATGGAGCAGGCTTTGTATCAGCGTCTTGAGCAAGCACTGAGCGCACGTAAGAGCGCTGGTACTTGGCGCGAGTTACCACTGGTGTCCTTTAGTGATAATCGCATTGTGCTCGATGCCCAGTCCTATCTTGACCTCTCAAGTAACGACTACTTGGGTATTGCGCGTGACCCCAAGTACACCAAGACCTTCTTCAACACCATGCTCGATACCGAGCGCAGCGGCAGCGAGTTTGCCGGACACTTCCTTATGAGTGCTATCAGCGCCGGAGCCACCGGCTCGCGCCTTCTGACCGGCAACCACTCCTTTTACTTCTACATCGAAGAGCTGATCGCCTCTCTGTACAATCGCGTGCAGCCGACTGCGCCCACTGACGCGGCGGGCCAGGCGGACGCTTCGTCCGGGGCAGGCGCTGGGACTGCGGGTGGAGCTGCGGCGGAGCCGTGGGTGAGTTTGTATCTGAGCTCAGGCTTTGCCGCCAATGAGGGGATCTTGTCGACGCTCTTTGGCAAGCATGACTTGCTCTTGGTCGATAAGCTGGCCCATGCCTCGATCATCGATGGCATGTTGCATAGCCCCGCTAAGACACTGCGCTATCGCCATAACGATATGGAGCATTTGGCCGCGCTGCTGCAGGCCCATGCCGCGTCCTATGAAAATGTGTGTATCGTGACCGAGTCGGTCTTCAGCATGGATGGCGATCAGGCGCAGCTTGAGGCGATTGTGGCGCTCAAGCGCCGCTACCCTAATGTCCTGCTCTATGTCGATGAGGCCCATAGCTTTGGCCTGTTTGGCGCGGGGGGCCTTGGTTTGTGCGAAGAGCTCGGTCTCTTGGCCGAGGTCGACTTTTTGATGTGCACCATGAGCAAGGCCTTGGGCTCGTATGGGGCCTTCTTGCTGTGTAAGCCCGTGGTTAAGGACTACCTCATCAACTTCATGCGCCCCTTCATCTACAGCACGGCGCTTCCGGCGATCAACATCTCCTTTTCGCTCTACATCTTGGGCCTCTTACACTCCAGTGCCTTGCAGGCCAAGCGCCTCTATCTGCGTAAGATCACCGCTTACTTGCACAGCAACCTGCGCGAGCTGGGGCTAACCCCCTCGCAGAGCCAGATTCAGCCCTTGATCACCGGTGATAACGATAAGGCGCTGCTTGCCTGCAGCACCTTCAAGCGCACGGGCATACTGGCGCTACCCATTCGCTATCCGACCGTGCCGCAGGGGCAAGCGCGGCTGCGGCTGTCCTTGAGCTCGAGCCTCTTGATCGACGATATCGACCACATCACGCGGGTCATTGCCCATTGTCGGCAGTTGTTTGTGGAGTAGGGGCGATGTTAGTTGCTGTCACCGCGGGCACGAGCGCGCAGGCGCGGATCTTCGTATGCGGTTTTGCCCAAACCGCAGCGGCATGGGCTCAGGCTTTGGCTTCGGTGGTGCCGCCCCATTGTGACGACTCCCTCTTGGTGGCCGATGCTGCGGCGCTTGATTTGTCTTCTGATGAGCTGGTGGCGCAGCTTGCGCCTTATGAGCGCATTGAGATTGTGGCCCACAGCTTTGGGGTGCGCCGCGCGGCCTATTTGCTCAACCTGCTGCCGGAGGAGTGGTTTAACAGTAAGCGTATTGCTTGTAGCGCGCTTGCGGGCACTGTCTCGGCGGTCGGCGATGGTGTGGGGGTGCCTTCTGCTGCTTGGGCGCGCACGCTCGAGGGGATGAGCGTGGCGACGATGGAGCAGTTCTACTTGAATCTGTTCAATACTGCGGCACGCTACTTTAACCTGCGCGGGGCGCCGGTTACGGTGCGGCGGGCACGGCCGCATCAGCAGCCGCTGACGGCCGATGAGTTCTTAGCGCGGCTGCATGAGTGTAGCGCTGAGCTCTCCTATGGCGCGCTGGCCTGTACGGTGTGCTATCAGTCGTCCTTGAGCTATCTGTTTTCAGGGGATTTGACGCGGCTGCGCGGTGAGCTGGCGGCGGCGCAGCTGCCGCTCGGGCCCCTCGGCCGCACGCGCTTTGATCGCTGCTTGGCGCGGGCCTATGGTTTTCGCTCTGATTTGATCTGCCCGGCGGCGGCGCTCGAGCGGGATTTGGGGACGGCGCAGGTGGTCGCCGGGCCGCATCTTGAGTTAACTCAGTTGGTGTCGTTGTTGGTTGAGTAGTAAGTTATGTATTTTGATATATTGTCCGGGGCGTGGAGCCAATTTCAGCCCGGGAACGAGACGACGCATGCTCAGCAGGCGCGCATCTTGTTGTGCGATTTTGGCTTGATGCCTTATGGCTGGGCCGATGGCATCAATGCTTGGGTGAAGCAGACGAAGAAGCAGCATAAGGGCAATCTCTTCCACGGTGATCTCCTCTTGCTGCAAGGCATCGGTGCTGATATCGTGCGCGTAGCACAAGGCCTGCCCTTTGCCTTCATCAAGTTCGATAGCAAGTCGTGGCGCTACGAGCAAAAGCTCATCGCTAATATGGCTCAGTACATCAAGCCGGGCAACTTGGATCTGCTGGAGCGCTACGAGCGCATTGAGATCATCGCCTGCGGTTTGAGTGTGGTCTATGCGGCCTTCCTGCTCAACCAATTCCCCGAGGAGTGGTTTCGCACGAAGACCATTCGTGGCATCGCCTTAGGTGGTACGGTGTCAGGGGCTGATTACACCAACGGCATGAACTTTGAGCTGTGGCAGCATATGCTCGATCACTTAGGCGAAGGCCAGATGGAGCAGTACTACCTCAACCTCTTCAACAGCCCGGACTGCTACTACAACTTGCGCAACTCGCCGATTGATCTCGAGCAAAAGAGCCCGCGCATGAACCAGTCGCCGCTGCCTAAGCTCACCGACTACAAAAAGCGCCTGCAAGAGTGCGCCTGCGCGCATCTGGGCGAGCAGTATGGCAAGATCGCCACGACGATCTGCTATCAGTCGGCGCGGCCGCTCGTATTCCAAAAGCTCAAGGGCATCGCCCGCAGCTTCATGAACATGAGTTCGAAGATGTCGACGCCGGGCATCATGCGCCTCAGTGCTGACCTGTGCTTTACGCCGATCATTCCGCTCGGCAACCTCGGGCGCACGCGCTTTGATCAATGCTTCAAGCTCCAGTACGCCTATCTTAAGGATGTAATGTGGCCGGTGGCCAACATCAAGGCCGATGCTGGGCCTGAGACCGAGGTGCGCGAGCTCGATAGCCCGCACTTCAACTGCCAGCAGATCATCGAGCTCTTGCTCAACCCAAATCATCCGGATTGGGACGCCCTGAGCTAATCACGGTGCGAGAGAGTAGGGATGAAGTTGTTTAAGGTGCCGTCGGCGGCCCGCTGGCAGTCAAGTGATATTAAGGATCTTGCGGACTTGTTGGCGGAGCGCTTAGTGCTGCCGCGTGCTGAGGCTGAGACCGCCCGTGTCGCCCGGGAGGAGCGCCATTACTTAGATGCGCGGACACGGATGTACCGCGCGCTCCCGCTCCGGCCCTGGTGCGCAAGCGGCGCAAGACCAAACGGTGGCGGCGCTACTATCCGCGCCTTTTCTTTTAGGGAGGAGAGCTATGGGCGCAGAGCGTGAGTTAGCCGTCATTGCGCGTAACTTCGAGCAAGCTGCCGCCACCTATGAATCAGCGGCCTTGGTGCAAAACGCCATGGGCGCCGAGCTCTTAGCGGTCTTGGCACGTACCGGGCTTACGGTGACAGGACAGGCCTTGGAGCTGGGCTGTGGCCCGGGCAACTTCACCGAGCGCTTACTCGGCGCGCTGCCGTTGCAGCGGCTCACCTTAAATGACCTCAGCCCGCTCTTAGTCGAACGCGCGCAGGCGCGGGCCTCCGGCTGTGTCGTGGACAGCGTAGTGGGCGATTTGACCACGGCTCCGGTGGCAGCGCCCTTTCGGGACTATGACCTCATCATCAGCAATGCCACTTTTCAATGGTTTGCCGATTTAGACCGGGCGTTAGTGGCGCTTAGATTGCGGGCGCACCCGGAAGGGCTCTTGGTGTACTCGTCCTTTCTTGACGGCACGATGCGCGAGCTCACAGAGCTCTTGGGCCGTGGGCTGAACTATCTCACAGAGGCTGCGGCGCGGGATATCTTGGCACGCCACTGCACGCTGCTGCACTTTTGTACCAAGACCGTGGTGCAGCACTTTGACTCGAGCTTTCACCTGCTGCGCCACTTCAAGGCCACCGGCGTCAATAGCGTGAGCGCGACGCCGCTCTCGGCCGGGGAGCTGCGCCGCTTCATGCTGCGCTATGAGCAGCAATATAGCGATGCCTCAGGCGCCATTCCTCTGACGTGGCAGCCGTACTTTGTCGTGGCGCGCTGGCGCCCATAACATTAAGGCCGATACCTGACGGCACCGGCCTTGAGTTTCTTAGTTCAGAACTGGAGTTACTTTGTAGTGACTCTTTTGTTACTCTTCGGTCTTGTCGGCCTTGAGCTGCTTGCTGCCTAAAGCCTTCGGGCCGCGCGAGATGGCGACGATACCGGAGCGTACCGTCTCTAAGATCTCGCCTTGCTCTTGGAAGGCCTTCATCAGACGGTTGATCTTATTGCGCCCGGCGCTCAAGCACACGGTGTAGGTCTCGGCGCTGACATCGACAATGCGGGCATCGAAGATGTCGGCTAAGCGCTTGATGTTGTCGCGCTGGACGTTGGTGGTGGCGCGTACCTTCAAGAAGATGAGCTCAAGCTCAATCGTGCCCTCGGACTTGCCGTCCTCTAAGGACGAGACAGTCAGGACGTTGATGAGCTTGTGGATCTGCTTCTTGATCTGCTCGAGGTCAATGTCCTCACCCACCGTCGAGATGGTGATGCGCGACATGTGTGGGTTTTCGGTCGGAGCTACGGTTAAGGTCTCGATGTTGTAGCCACGCTGTGAGAATAAGCCCACTACGCGCGACAATGCACCAGTTTCGTTTTCAAGCAAAATAGAAATCAAATGACGCATAGCGATCTTCCTTGTAAGCCCAAGCGCCCCGCGCGCTTAGCGCGTGGCGCGCTGTGCGCGTGACGCTCGGCGGCGCATGGGTGGGTTATTTGCTGGCCGAGTTCTCGGTGCATGGCAACATCATTTCGTCCATCGCGCCCGCGGTCTTCTGCATCGGCAGGACTAAGGAGGCGGTGTTGCACATGACGTCGACGATGACGAGCTTGTCCTTGAGGGCTAAGGCCTTCTCGATAGTTGGCTCTAACTCCTCCGGCTTGCCCACGATAAAGCCCTCGTGGCCGTAGGCCTGTGCGACCTTAACGAAGTCTGGGTTGTAGTTTAAGTTGGTTGAGGTGATGTGGCCCTGATAGAAGAGCTCCTGCCACTGGCGTACCATGCCCAAGGTGTGGTTGTCGACGATGAAGATCTTGACCGGGACGTTGTACTCAAGGCAGGTCGAGAGCTCTTGGATGTTCATCTGGAACGAGCCGTCACCAGTGATCAAGATGACTTCCTTTTCCGGATGCGCGAGCTTAGCGCCAATCGCAGCTGGGAAGCCAAAGCCCATCGTGCCTAAGCCACCGGAGGTGACGAAGGTGCGCGGCCGGTCGATCGGGTAGTACAATGCGGCAAACATCTGGTGCTGACCGACGTCGGTGCAGATGATGGCGTCATGATCCTTGGTGGCCTTGTATATGGCCTCGATGACCTGAGCTGGGTGGCAGACATCCTTGTAGGTGTCGTAGTGTAAGCCGTCGAACTTCTTGAGCTCGTTTAACTGCTCCCACCATGGGTCTAAGTGCGTGGTGTCGTGCTTGGCCTCGGTGTTCATCTCATCGGCCATATCGAGGATTTGGCCTAAGATGGTCTTGGCATCACCGACGATCGGCAGGTCGGCCTCGATGATCTTCGAGATGGCCGACGGGTCGATATCGATGTGGATTACCTTGGCATGTGGACAGAACTTGGCGACGTTGTTGGTGACGCGATCGTCAAAACGGACGCCGATGGCGAAGATCAAATCCGACTCCGCGATCGCCTTATTGGCCTGATAGGTGCCGTGCATGCCGAGCATACCCATAAACTGCGGATCCGTTGATGGATAGGCACCAAGGCCCATTAAGGAGCAGGTAACTGGCAATCTAAAGCGCTTGACCACCTTAGCTAAGTTCTCGCAGGCATCGCCCACGATGGCACCGCCACCGACCAAGACGATCGGGCGCTCGGCGCGCATCAACTGCTTGACCGCGCGGCGGATCTGGCCCTTATGGCCCTCGGTGGTTGGGTTGTAGGTGACAAGCTTTAAGTCTTCTTCGGTCAGAACTGGGAAGTCAGTACCGGCTGAGGCGACGCCTACGCAGTCCTTAGGCAAGTCAACGACGACTGGGCCCGGCTTGCCGGTTGCGGCAATGTAGAAGGCCTGACGGATGTACTTAGGGACATCGAGCGGGCTCTTGCACAGGAAGGAGTGCTTGACGATTGGGCGGGTGATGCCCATGGTGTCAACCTCTTGGAACGCATCGGTACCAATGAGGCTGGTGGCGACCTGACCGGTTAAGACCACCAATGGAATCGAGTCCATATAGGCGGTGGCAATGGCGGTGACGGCATTGGTCGCGCCCGGGCCCGAGGTCACTAAGGCACAGCCGACCTTACCGGTGGTACGGGCATAGCCGTCAGCCATGTGGACGGCACCTTGCTCGTGGCGGGCGAGGACGTGCTTGATCTTCTCGGAGTGGGCGAGGGCATCGTAGATATCGATGACAGCACCACCCGGGTAGCCGAACAAGTACTCAACCCCCAATTCTTCTAAGGTGCGCACTAACTTTTGAGCGCCGGTCATTTTAGCCATGACATGCTCCTGCAAAAATCCAATCCTGCGGGCGTCTCACGCGGTCGCGGCCGCGGCGCCTTCGCTTGAGGAAGCAAATTCAGGTGGGGCGCAGCCCCACGGCAGAGGTGAGGCTACTCCTCACCATCAGTGGGGACAGCCCCCACAGCAGAGGTAGGGTGAAGACCACCCGGTGGTCTATTCTCACCCTCAGAGGGGCGGCCCTACGGCCGAAGCCCCACGCTTCGTGGGGGCAGCCCCCACGATAAAAACAACAAGACCCAAGAACTTACTGGTGTTTGATCTCGGGTCTTGGAGCCTCAAGGTCACCTTGAGGGACGGGATAAAGGGCGGTAATTACTTGTTACCGACCGAGATCTCCTTCATGCCCGTCATGTAGGCGCGCAGCTTGCGGCCGACCACCTCGATTGGGTGGTTGTAGATGGACTCGTTGGCCTTGATTAAAGCCAGATTGTCCACGCAGTTGTCGCCCTCTAAGCCCTTGCCCATGACATCGAGGTCAAGGCTGTTGATGTAATCGCGTAATAACGGGATTGCGGTGTTGGCAAAGAGGTAGTTGCCGTACTCAGCCGTGTCGGAGATGACGACGTTCATCTCATAGAGGCGGCGACGGGCAATGGTGTTGGCAATCAGTGGCAGCTCGTGGAGCGACTCGTAGTAAGCCGACTCAGGGTAGATGCCCGACTTGGTCATGGTCTCAAAGGCGAGCTCAATACCAGCCTTGCAGAAGGCGACCAAGAGGATGCCCTTGTCAAAGAACTCTTGTTCAGTGATTGGAGTAGCGCACTCTGGGGCGGTCTCAAAGCCGCTCTTGGCGTAGTTGTCGCGCCAAGTGTGGAGTTTGACGTCGTTGTTGGCCCAATCTTCCATCATGACGCGCGAGAACTCGC
The DNA here is from genome assembly GCA_944389615.1 of uncultured Anaerobiospirillum sp. Lineage (GTDB taxonomy): Bacteria > Pseudomonadota > Gammaproteobacteria > Enterobacterales > Succinivibrionaceae > Anaerobiospirillum. The sequence continues at coordinate 55,447 of CALXNA010000018.1, forward strand.
CCGACTCGATGTCGTCCATGTGCTTTAAGTACAGGTCATGCAGACGGGTCTTGAGCTCATCGGCGATAGCGCAGGCACGGAGCTTAGCTGGGTTGCTCAGGCGGTTCATCATATTGGTGATACCACCCTGCTTGAGCGCTTCGCAGATCGTTTCCCATCCATATTGGATGAGCTTGCAAGCGTAGGCGTTGTCGATGCCCTTAGCGGTCATCATGTCAAAAGCTAAGATCGAGGCAGCCTGCAGTACGCCGCAGAGGATGGTCTGCTCGCCCATGAGGTCAGACTTAACCTCGGCGACAAACGAGGAGCGTAAGCAACCGGCGCGGTCACCACCGGTACCGGCAGCCCAAGCCTTGGCGATATCCCAGCCCTTGCCCTCTGGGTCGTTTTCTGGGTGGACGGCCAACAAGGTTGGGACGCCGAAGCCACGCTTGTACTCCTCGCGTACCTCGGTGCCAGGCGACTTAGGGGCGACCATCACGACAGTGATGTCCTTGCGGATCTGCTGGCCGACTTCGACGATGTTAAAGCCGTGGGAGTAGCCTAAGGCGGCGCCCTGCTTCATCAGAGGCATGACGGCCTCGACGACTGGGGAGTGCTGCTTATCTGGGGTCAGGTTGATCACTAAGTCAGCAGTTGGAATCAGCTCCTCATAGGTACCGACCTTAAAGCCGTTGGAGGTAGCACGCACGTAGGACTGGCGCTTCTCGGCGATGGCCTCAGGACGTAAGGCGTAGGCCACGTTCAGGCCGGAGTCACGCAGGTTTAAACCTTGGTTTAAGCCTTGGGCACCGCAACCGATGATCACGATCTGCTTGCCCTTCAAGCACGAGCAGCCGGAGGCGAACTCGCTCCGATCCATGAGCTCGCAGCAGCCTAACTGGGCTAACTTCTCACGCAAATTAAGAGTATTAAAGTAATTGGCCATTTCTTGTACCTTAGATGAGCTAACGCTCAAAGTTGAGCTAAAGCTCCCATGAGCTGACGCTCGTATGAGCTGGTGCTCGCTGAGCAAACGCTCGACTAAACCTTGTCCAGCCTTAAGTGGCACTGCAGAGCCCAACATATGGACTGTATGTCTACCTGTCTGACGCCTCGCGGTGACTCGATTAGACCTAGGCCTGCGCCTGCGGATCTTGGCGTGAGACAAATAATTACCCCGTCGCATGCCCTTGCACACAACGTAACGGAACGGAGGCAAGGTCAAGGCAAAACGGGTAGCCCTGAAGTGGTGTACTAACGCATCAGGTACAGGTAAGTACCTCAATTGGCGCAAAGGCAGAAGGTAAACTGTCTTTGGCTGCTAGTACTACGGCAACAAGGAGCAGGCAAGCTGCAACTTGTTGGATTCATCATAGCCACCCCAAGGCCTTGCCCCAGTCTGCTGCCCAATGACAGCGCACATATGGGGGTATTTGCCCCCAATTGGGACGCAAATCGCCGCCTTTTACCCCATGCTGGTGCATTGGCCGCCCGCTGCACCTCCAACTTGCGCTATCTAGCATCAAGGTTGCCATCAGCAGCCCCCACCCCATCAGCCTCATGGCAGCGCAGGTCGCCCGTTCGTGGTCGAGCTTTGCACTTCTTGCGCTCACAGCGGACAAAAAAGCCCGAGATCGCTACCCCTGTCAAACATGACAGGGCGGCGCCTCGGGCGAAGACCAGCAGCAGGTCTGCGGTCGGTCAGTTATGGGGCTGGGTAAGGCCAGATCTTAAGAGCAAGCTCGGCCAGCTCCTCGGCGCGCTGCTCGAGATCAGCCTCAGTCCAGTGCTCGTGGGAGGCAATGGACTTGGTCAGGTGCAGAATACTGTCCTTGTAGCCGTTAGGCATATCGCGCTTCTCGGCGAAAGGACGGTTGCTCAGGGCGCTGTTGTAAGCGGTGAGGGTAAGGTTGGCGATGCGATCCTTCCACAAATCGTATATCTTCTCGGCATCCGGGCCTAAATCAGCACACCACTCCTCGGTCAGAGTTTGTGGCATGACATGCTCAATTGAGAAGGTATTTTGGTTGATTCCTTCCATGATCGGCACCTGCTCACGCTGCCCGTAGTTGTTGAGGCGCTCTAACGTGTAGTAAAGCAAGTCTTTATAGGAGTTATCGAAGAAGGCGAACTGCTTGAAGGCTTCCTTGAAGATCACATCATTAGGAAGGCGGGCTGACTCTCGGCGTAGGACGCATTTGAGCTTGCCTAAGAAGCCGGTGGCCTCTTCATCGGAGACGGCCTTAGCCTCCTCATGCAACGAGGCAAAGAAGCGGCTGATGGTATTGGTAGGGACGCCATTTGTCCAGCGGCGGAAGTAGAAGACTTCGACCAGCTTCAACGTCTCTAGCAGCTCCGCGGCGCTGATTTGGTGCTGCTGATGCAGCCACATGGTTTGCATGACAAATGGGATGTGCCGCTGGTACGGGAAGTAGCTCAGGCGCTTGAGCTGAAGCTCGATGGCAGTCTGCATCTCTTGGCGCTGGTCATCACTTAACTCCTTATCCCAAGTTGGGTAGAGCTCATACGAGCACTTCTTGACCCGCAGGAACAGCTCCGAGTAGCGTCGCATCTCTTCCACCAGCGCGACCTTGTCAAGGCCGCAGGTGTTGTAGAACTTCTTGAACTCAGCGTACAGCTGGCCGAACTCTGGCAGCTTGCTGTTCTTGATGGTGAGATAGTAGAAGATAAAGTTGTCGAGCCCATTCTCGCCTTCGGCGGCCTTGCTGTTGAGTTCGAGCGGGTACCACTGCTCGGCGTAGCTCGTTTGAGCCTGCGCCGGTGAGATGCCCATCAGCACGAAGTTCTTGACCTTCTCGCCGTGGCTTAAGTAGAGACCTTTGGAGTTGACCGACTCAAAGATCAACTGAGCGTCATCGTCCTTATCGAGGGAGATTTGGACAAAGCTCAGGTGCTCGGTCAGGTTAAACATCTCCGTCAGCGTGAGCTGCTTTTCTTTGGTGAGACGGTTGTAAAAGTAGAGGAAGTTCTTGGTGAGGCGCGAGTCGCGGTTGTACTCATCAACGTTGCCCGCGAAGAGTCGATCCATGGCGTTTTGATCTTCTTGCGAGGACAAAGTGAAGCGGTGTTGGCCCTTCATATTGTCCAACAGAGTTAGCCACAGACGCTGGGCAATCGTGTTGGCATCTCCGACGCTCTCTTTAGCCGCGCGGTACAAGGCGAGGTAAAAGAGGTACATGGTGATCACGCGCTGTTGGCCATCGATCAGGTAGATGCCGGGCTGCGAGATTGGATCGTTGTCGTACTGGTATACGACGCTGCCGATGAAGTGGTTGTGATTGATGCTGGGATCCTTGATGCTCTGGCGCTTCTCGTACAGCTTCAGCATGTCATCGTAGAGGGTGGCGCACTGCTCGATGTCCCACGAGTAGTTGCGTTGGTAGATCGGGACGATGTAATGGTTGAATCCCATCATGAAGTGATAAATGTCGGTATCTGTACCCTTCATACGTATACTCCGTTAGTGACGACATGCCGCGGCCGCGCTCTGATGCGCGGGCCGACGACAATGTTGGCCATTGTACTTAAGGAGCCTGTAAGATACTGGCCTTAAGCGAAGTTTTGTGCTGGCCAGCACATCAACCACGAGGAGAGATGCCATGCCATTTGAGCCGATCTTTGTTACCGGGACGGGCACCGATGTGGGCAAGACCTACGTCACGGCCTTGCTGTGCCGCGCGCTGCAAGCGCAGCTGAGCGCAGGTGAGAGCGCGCAGAGTGCGGGGCAAGCGGCAGTGCGCTACTACAAGGCCGCCATCAGCGGCGCGGACAGTATCGCGGACTCTGATGCTGGTTGGGTGATCAAGATGGCAGGCCTGCACCAAGACCTGCGCACGGCGACCACTTACCTCTATCGTGAGCCGGTGTCGCCGCACTTGGCCTATTGCAATGAGGTGGCGGCAGGCAAGACGCCGCCTGAGCCTAAGCTCTCGCAGGTGCTGACGGACTTTACGGCAGTGCACGACAGCTGCGCGCTCACCGTGCTCGAAGGCAGCGGTGGCATCTACTGCCCGCTGTGGTGCCAGCCCGAGAGCTTGGGGATGGGGCGCGCCGCGTCGTGCTATACCATCTGCGATTTGATGCGTGAGCTTGTGGGACGCTGCGGTTTGAAGGTCATGGTGGTCGCTGATGCTCAGCTTGGCTGCATCAACGATGTCCTGACCACCGTGCAGAGCCTCAAGTACGAGGGCTTTGACCTCAGTCGGGTGGCCATCATCCTCAATCACTATGAGCCGAGCTCCCTGATGCAGCGAAATAACGTCGGCATGATTGAGTCCCTGACGCAGCTGCCGGTCATCGCTACGGTGCAAGCTGGGCAGACTCGCTTAGAGCTCAGCACCGCCGCGCTGCAGTTTTTGACTGCGGACTCCGTGTCTAAGGAAGTCTACCGCGCCTTATTCCAGATCAATCAGGGGCTCTCATGGTGGCCGGAGCAGCAGTAGCGGTAATTGAGGTCATGCCTACGGCAATTGCGTAGCTAAGGCCTTCTGCTACGCTAATGGCTTAAATATCGCGCAGGTGGCGTAGGTTGGGTGGCCTGCGCGGGGCGCGCGGCATAAAGTGCTTGCAAGGCGGGCTGCTTGTGACTATAATATGCGCCGTCGGTGATTAGCGCAGTCCGGTAGCGCAACTGGTTTGGGACCAGTGGGTCGGGGGTTCGAATCCCTCATCACCGACCAGAGCAATTAAGGCACCTTGCGGTGCTTTTTTACTGTTTGCGCCGCTGGTAGACGGGCCTTAATGCTGATATAATCGAAGACGTCGGTGATTAGCGCAGTCAGGTAGCGCAACTGGTTAGGGACTAGTGGGTCGGGGGTTCGAATCCCTCATCACCGACCAAGACGAAAAGAGCACCTTCGGGGTGCTTTTTTTGTGCCCGCCGTATGGACGTGCACGTGCACGTAAACGCTAAAAAGAAAGGCAAGCCGGAGCTTGCCCTTGGCGCTAAGCCTGTCCGTGCGGACGGCGCAGGCTTACAGTGCTAGTAGGCGCCCGGCTGAGCCGGGGCGCTTAGGCAGGAGATGACGTCTGCCTTAAGATGACCTGTTATGTTAGAGAGAGGGCTTACTACGAACCGAGCAGGCTTAAAGCGATGGTAGGACGCTGGTTGGCCTGAGCCAGCACGGTCTGCGAGGCCTGCTGGATGATGTTGTTTTGGGTCAGCGCCGCGGTCTCGGAGGCGAAGTCAGTATCGCGGATACGCGAACGGGCATCGGACTCGTTCTCGGAGATGTTGGCTTGGTTGCGGATGGTCGCCTCCATACGGTTCTGGATCGCACCTAAGTCCGCACGCATGCTGTCGACGTACTGAATGAATTTGTCAATGTTGGCAATGACGTACTCGGAGGTGCTTTGCTCGCGTACGTCCCAAGTCAAAACACCGTTAGAGACGTATAAGCCCGGGCTGTTAGTAGCAGCGGTTTGGACGTTAGCCTTGGTGGCAATGCCGGACATCTTGAAGTTGGTAGCCCAATCTAACGTAATGGTATCGTCGAAGTTTGCGCCGACGTGGAAGGTCATGACACCGTCATCAGGAATAAGGCTATTATTGCCAGTGCCATCGAGAATCAGCTGACCGGCAAAGGTGGTATCTTCAGCGATACGGTTGATTTCTTGGCACAGTTGCGAAACTTCACGTTGTAGGGCAGCACGGTCTTCGGAGCTGTTGGTGCCGTTGGCCGATTGGACGGCTAAGGTACGGATGCGCTGGAGCATGTTGGTGGTTTCGTCGAGCGCGCCTTCGATCGTTTGGGCAAGAGCGATACCATCGTTGGCATTGCGGTTACCTTGATTAAGACCATTGATCTGCGAGGTCAGACGATCGGAGATCATGAGGCCTGCAGCGTCGTCCTTGGCGGAGTTGATGCGTAAGCCCGAAGCTAAGCGCTGGTAGCTGACGTTCAGCGAGTTGGTAGCGTTGGTCAGCTTACGTTGAGCGTTGATCGACGATACGTTGGTATTTACATAAAGGGCCATCGTAGTTTCTCTCTCGCGACGCCTGACTTGTAAGGCTGGAGAGGAGTCGATCGTGAAGGCGGGTGTGCGTGGCAAGGACAGTAGCTACACTGATCCTACGCTGCATGAGCTTAGTATAGGGGGAGCTCGTGCAATCAACGCAAACTGAAGACACGTCGCCGTGTCGTATTCACTGAGTCGGGCTGCGCCTAGGGAAGGCAGCCTGCCGTGATCATCTCAATAGGGGGTGATGACCTCGGCCCAAGGGCAAATCGAGATAGGGGGTGACTTGCTCTTACGACGATCTAAACCTAACCAGTAAATCAGGCTAGTTGCAAACTTATGCCCCACCGTTTGCACGATCTGGGCCAACTCTCCGCGTAGGCCCACTCCATACCTCACCATCTAAAGCAGCGCTCGGCTCTCTAGCACCGCTTGTGGCCATAGCAGTGGCATCTAGGTGCCCGTAGACTGCTCCTTGCCTCCGCAGGCGGCGGCAAAATTTAGCCATGGGGGTAGGAGTGCCGCGGGTCACTGCGCGGAGCGCTGCCTAGACCCGAAACGGGTGCGGGGCGGGCGCTGTGACTAGACGGCAGGTTGCGTCGGAGCGCCGTGGCGGCGCGCTCACCTGCGCTGAGGGTAGCGCGATCTAAGATTTAGCAGAATTGGGGCTATGTGTTACCATTGTTGCCGTTATTTGGCAGTATCACTCACGCACAGCCTGTCCCCTATCAGGCCTTATTGGTGCTGACATTCTGCTTTCAGGTTGCACCGAGGTAGTTGTGGGGTGGTGTGACCGGGCTTGCTGCGGCCTAAGTTTGCCGTTTGTGGCGTAAGCAAGCTGAGTTAAGTGAGGTTTGGTTTGATCCCATATGAAGACTTGGTGGCGCAGTTGCGGCGTACCTATGAACGCGACAGTGGCTTTTGGATGCTCTCGCGTCCGGAGTCCTATCCTTATAAGGTCTCGGTGCGGCCGCCCAGCTTTGAGCTGATGCTCAAGGACATCGCCGGGGTGCGGGCGTGGCAAGAGTCGTACGAAAAGAGCGACTTAGCGCCGTTTCTGCTCTACGAGAAGCGCCGCGCGCGCGACGGCTTCGGCAAGCACAAGATGCTCGCCAAGGTCTGCTTTCGCACGCGTTATGACTTCGAGCATTGGATCGCGCCCAACATGTGCCCGTCAAATCAGCACCCGGACTACCGTCTGGTCGAAAAGGCCCACTTGGCGGCCGAGTATGTCCGCAACAAGCCGCAGGTGCAGACCTTGGCCGAGAAGCTGCGCACCAATCGCGCCGCAATGACTGAGTCTGAGCTTTACGCGGTGCGCACCGAGCCCTTGTTTATCAACATGCACACCGTGCCGGTGCAGGGCGCCGACTCCTCAGTACGCGGCACCGTGATCTTGGCGGGCATCGATCGCCTGCTCCATGGCGATGAGACCGAGTACGTCACGGCCGATATGGTCAATCAGCGCTTCACCGATTGCCGTCGCGCGCAGCTGGCCGCCTTCCGCTATGCCTTAGGTCTTGATGATAGTACCAATTGCTTGGACTACATCAAGGAGCGTCCTCATGCCTTGGTGGGGGGCGCGGTGCAGGTCATGCCCGCCCTGTTGGAGCTGCCGCCGGTGTCTTCGCTGGATCCCGCCACCCATGAGCGCATGGGGGCGGCCGCGCACTACAGCTACAACATCTCACAAGATAAGCTCGCCGCCGCCGCGCGCCGGTCTCAAGAGCTGGGTGTATTCGATGTGCCACCACCTGAGTTTGCCATGTTTGGCATCGTCACCTCGAAGCTGCACTACATCGTCAATCAGCACGAGGTCAATACCAACATCTACGCCGCGCCCAGCATGAGCGATGGCCCGCACTTAGACAAGTGGGACTCCTTTAGCCTCCTAAACTTCGCCGCAGGCGTGCGCCCGGACGATCCCGAATATGGCAAGTTTAAGGATGTGACCGCCGCGGTCGAGCCCGACTTCTTCATGAGCGATGAGGATTGGTCGGCCATGAATCGGCCGACCGACCGCTTCGAGTTCTTGCCGCAGCCGGGCTCTTTTGCCGCTTTAGACGAGATCTGGTCCCGCACCAAGGTGCCGCTCTATCCCAAGCTGGCTGCCGATAGCCCGGAGTTTGAGCGCCGCATGGACGGCATGAAGCTCTTCATCGAGAGCCACCCGCGCTTGGTCGCGCAGCTTGGGCGCGAGTTCTTGGTGGCGATGCAGTTGGTCGACTATATGGCCTGCCTCAAGCGCCCGATCGATCTGTTCTGCCGTCAGCTCGCCTTGCCGCATATGGATACCAAGTTCATCGAGCGCCACCATTCCATGCTCCATGAGCTCTTTGGCATGTGCATTGGTGACAGCTATCCGCCGCCCAAGAACATCTGGGAATTGCCGGACTTACCCGACGAGGTCTTGCCTAAGCCCCGCGCCACTGCCGCAGCCCCGACAGAGGACGGCTATGAGGCAGTGCGCGCTGACCAGCCTGCAGAGACCTCTGCTCCATCCACCGCACCGGCTGCTACTAATTCAGCGATCGATGAAGCTCCATTGGTGCCTGAGAACTCATCACTGACGGCTAAAGAGCAAAAGGTAGAGCGAGCCAGCCCACAGCAGACAGGAGCTGACGCTCTTTGGGCTGCTGATAGTCAAGAGGTATCTCTTGGGGCTCGGTTGTCGGCTGAAGGGAACGAAGTAGCACTTGAGCGCTCTCCGTCGGAGACCCATGATGTGCTGTTAGCGGCCGAGAGAATAGCGGTTGCAGCTGAAGGCGGGCCGTCTGCGCCTGCGGACGCTGCGACGGAGCCTGAGGCCCAGCAATTAGACCTGCTGGCGCAACTGGATGCCAGTCTTGCGGAGGATGAGCCTAATCATGAGATCGTGGCTCGGCCGGAGGCTTCATCTAATGCTGCGAGCGCGGAGCCTGATGCGGCAAGCGCCACGACTGCAGAGCCTGAGGATACGGCCGCGGGCTTGTCGGAGGATGTGCTCGGGCTCAGTGCTATCGGCTCTGGTTCAGGGGCTGAGTTTCACAGTACGGTGCTCGAGTCGGCGTTTGGTGCAGGTTGGCAGAACCTCGATCCGGGCTTTCATAGTATCGTGCCGGAAGTCGAGCCGCAGGTGCTCAAGAGCGGTGGCCCGCGCAATACGGTAGAAGAGGGCTACTTTGATGCCCTGACCATTGCGCAAGCGCGGACAGGACGGCCTATGAGACGCGGCTTTCGGGGCTTCTTGCAGCGCTGGAGTTTCCGTGACAAGCCTGACATGGTGCGGGTGCGCGTGCTCGACCCGGCGCTGCTGTCCGGATGGTTTGGCACAGGCCTGCACGGGACGCTCGATTTGAGCTTAGAGCTCGATGCCTTACAGGAGCTCAAGGGCCCGTTTCAGCATGTCATCATCTGCGAAAACGAGGTCTCGTGCTTGGCGCTGCCGCACATTACCAATACCATTGCGCTCTTTGGCTCCGGCTACGCCGCCTTGCTGCTTGCGACCGTGCCCTTTATGCATACGCATGACATCATCTACTGGGGCGACATCGATACCCACGGCTTTGATATCTTAAATCACCTGCGCAGCGCCCTGATGGAAGTGCGCCTTGAGGTGACACGGCGCCGCTTCGGCAGCGCTGACCCGGACTTCAGCTATCGGGATCTCAATGTGCGCTCGATGTTCATGGATCAAGCCACCTTCATGAGCTACCGCCATTTGTGCAGTCACGAAGACAAGCTGGTGGTGCGCCCGATGCCCGCCTTAACCAAGGCCGAGCTCGAGTGCTATGAGGATCTCATCTCGCACAAGCACGGCTCCAAGCTGCGCCTTGAGCAAGAGTATATCCCATACGAAGAGGTCTTAGCCAAGCTTGAGGTGATGCTGCCCGAAGAGACGATCGTGGCGCCAGCGCACATCAAGTAGCACCGCCCCATGCGCCTCTCAAGGCAGCGCATGGGGCGAAGCAGGCTTTCAGAGCGCTGGGGCGGGCGCTGGGCGTCCGTTAGTTTGAGTGCTTGCGCTTAAGCTCGCGTGGCAGCTGCGCTGGATCATAGCTGCTGCGCTGCTTTTTGAGGGCAAAGATGTCTTTGCCGTTGTCGCTGTCAGAATCCTTACGGGTCTTCTTAAGCGACTTGCTGCGCTTCGCCCGGGGTGCCTTGTCCGTCGCCTCGGGCTCAGCGCTGTCAGCTGCTACAGCTTCAGGCTCCTCAGCTGCCTTGGGCTCGGTGGCTGGCTCGGCGTCTACCTCCGGCTTTGCGGCAGACTCTGCTTCTACAGCAGGCTCCGGTTCAGCGGTCTCGATCTCAGAATTAGTGTGAGCGTCGTCAGCTCTTACCTCTTCGACCGGAGCGTCCTCAGGGGTAGTCTCCTTCATCTCCTTGCCGAGGTCGTCGGCGGCCGCCCCGTCGGGTGCGGCGGATACTTCGGGGGGGATGGTAGCCTCGTCCATTGGGGCTGTGTCCGTAGTGGTGAGCTCTGGTTCTGCGCTGATCGGCTCTGGGGCGTCGACCGGCTCGATCGGCGTTAAGGTGTAGCCCTTAGTCTCGCGCTGCTTGCGGCGCTGGGCGACCTTGTAGGTGGCCTGCTTGATCTTGTTGACGACATCATCGTAGAACTGCTTGCTCAGCTGGGCGGTGATGTTCAGCACAAAGATGTTGTTGAGGCTGTCGTCGAGCGCGGCGCCTTGGTACTTGATCGCATCCTTGGCGGTCATGATGACCGGCTTGGTCTGCGCCAGCTTCTTGAGTTTGTCCAAGCTGATGCTGCCGTGGTCACCGAGCTCTACCTTTTGGGCGACGACATAGCCGCAGTCCTCGAGCGTCTTAAAGAAGCGATCGGGGTTGCCAATGCCCGCTAAGGCGCAGATCTTACTTTGCGGCTCCAAGACTTCGTGGCTGTCTGGGTTAAGTGGCGTAATAGAGGTCTGCTTGTAGCGCATTGGGTAGTGACCTAAGTGCGCCACGGCGCCGGAGACCACGATACAATCAACTGTCTTGAGGCGCCACTTGGCCTCACGCAGTGGGCCAGCCGGAAGCAGGTGGCCGTTGCCTAACATCCGCGAGCCGTCGAGTACGCAGATCTCAACATCGCGGTCTAAGGCATAGTGCTGCAGGCCATCATCGGTGATAATGACGTCGACGCCTAAACCGGCAAGGTAGTCCGCGCCGCGACTGCGCTTAGGGTCAATCACCACCGGCAGCTTAGTGGCGCGGCGCATCAGGCAGGGCTCATCGCCGTAGACCTGAGGTGTACCGGTGAGCGGAACTTGGCAGGGGAAGCTTGGGCAATGGGACTTGTATCCGCGGGTTAAGATGCCGGGCTTGAAGCCGCGCGCCTGCAGTTCTTGGGCGAGCGCAATGCAAATTGGGGTCTTGCCGGTGCCGCCGACGGTCAGGCCGCCGACCACTACGACCGGCACCACTGGGCCGCTCTTATGGCATAAACCATTGGCGTAAAAGGAGCGGCGTGCTGCCGCCATGACCGCAAACAGTCCGGAGAAAGGTAACAGCGGCAATTGCAGCAAGTAACCTGACAGGGTCTTGCCATACCAAAGATTGTTGAGAAAGGACACGGGACTCCCCCCGATAAAAATCTGCACCAGCCACCAAAGCAACCTCGGCAACCGAGCTCTTAGCTCATCCTAAGCCTCAAGCCCCCACACCGGCTCGACTTGAACGGAGCGCAGGTTACCTGCCCGTGACCGCGGCCCTCAAGCCCCATGTCACCTTGGTTCAAGCACTCAGCCGTGTGCAGTATATCACAAAAGTGAAACCCATAATATTTAGACCATGTGCGCGAAAGCGCACAGCTATGCCGTTTGTCGTAGTTACAACATGCGACGGCACTCTACACGCCCCGCCTTGCGCTACCTAGGGGCGCGCTGCTGAGCGCAGTTCAGCGCGGGCGTTGCCACCAAATGCCACGGCAATGAGATGCTCGCCGGAGAAGTCCGGCACCTTCGTTGAGCTGGGCAAAAACGGCGCGAAGCCTGATAAACACTGGGCTGGATCCCCTTTTAGCTTCTAAAACTGCTTGCAAGTGTATGTATCTATAAAATTTCCCGATAAATATGCGGTTTTGTTACTTTGATAGATACAAATCTGGCGCTTTGGGTCAAAAATCGCTAATTTGGGTTGATATATAACTATACTTTGACGGAGATTATTTACCACAGTCTGAGGCCTTGATCTGATGCGGCTTTGCAGGCTCTTGGACAAAAAGTGTGACCGCATTCACATTCAGCTTAAAAGTGGCCGCAAAGCCTGATCGGATAGGGCTTTGCGTTTTGGTACCTGCACGCAGTACTACGGAAAGTACCCGCGCGGACTTGCTAAACTGTCCATAGTGTGATTGGCCTTTGACTTGTTCAAAGGCTTTTTACTTTCTGCGGGGCCCAAAACCCCTTGTTTATGAGGTTTTATTATGAGTCAGTATCAAGTTCCAGCCACGGTCGCGGCGCAGGTCGCGCTCCCCGAGCAGCGCATCCCAGCGCTGCCGTCCTCTTTGACCGAGGTGTCGGCGTTGACTTCGCCCGAGGCTGCCCCAGTAGCCTTGACCCCAGCCAACGAGTCCTTGCCGGTCGCCGCGGCTAACGAGCCCGTAGCGCAAGCCATGCCATTAAAGGCTCCACGCTGGGCCCAGATGGCTGCGGTCAACGCCGAGCATAAGGCCCACTTAAACGAGCGCAAGCTCAGCTTTGAGCGCTGGCTCACCCAGCAGCCGGTAAAGGAGCAGGATTCGTCTGCTTGCTTAAAGCCGGAGCTCAGCGCCAAGCTCACCACCGCCTTCCCGCCTAAGGCCACGCAGGTCAATGTCCTGTGCAAGTGCCTGCGCGCGCACCCGATTACCTTGGTACCTGAGGCGCAGCAGGCGACCACCCACTGCCGTACCCCGGAGCAGCAGCTTGAGTACGACTATATGGCTTTAGTGCTGCAGCACTTAAAGCCAGCCGCCCGCGCTCAGCACTTCAACACTTGCCTGAGTGCTGTGCTCGCTTCCAGCGAGCTCAAGCCGATGAGCGTCGAACCTGCAGAGTTCCTGAACTGGGCCCGCGACTTCCAAGGCGACGCGGTGTTCACGCGTCCGTGGTCGGTCGACGACCTTGCCGCGTTTGAGTGCTGCGCCTATGAGCTGCCCGAGCGCCCTAAGGCCTACGACCTCAAGCGCTGCTTGTTGGCCTTAAGCCAGCGCGCCGCGTGCGTGGACGTCGCGCTGCAACCGGCCCTCAACGACCTGAGCCTGTTCGTGGGCAACCTCCAGCCACGCTCTGCGGGCACCTTCCTGCGCAAGCTCAACCCGCTCTTCAAGCGCGACAGCGATGGCTTCATCGCAGGCCTTGCCGCCCTAGGTCAGAGCGTCCCGGAGCAGTATGCCGTAGCCGCGCTCTTAGAGCTTGAGCCACAGGCTGACCTCTCTCCTGAGGATGAGTGTGCTTGGGCCCAAGCCCAAGTCGTTGAGCTGCTTAGGAGCAGCGAGGGCAAGCTCCGCGGCAAGCTGCGCAAGCTCGCGGAGCGCAACGACGCCGCCTTCTTAGAGACGCTGGCTCCGGAGCCTGATCCCGACGATCCCGATAAACCACCGCGTGGGGGCACGCCGGTGCCGACCTCTGATGATGTCGTGGACGTAAGCGCGGACGCCACCGCATGGGACGAGGCTGAGGCCACCGACGAGTGGTACGACTCCAATGAGGCTACGGACGATGTCCCAGCTGATGACGAGTGGTACGACGCTGAGGCAGTCGAGGTCGACCTTCCGGCCGAGGACGAGGCCATTGCCGAGTGGTATGACGCCGAGACGGGCGCGGACGGCGTTACGGCCGAAGCTGATGAGGCTGACGCCGAGTCCGTAGAGGACGAAGCAGTTGCAGCTGAGGTCGCTGAGGGTGATGCAGTCGTAGCTGCAGAGGCTGCCGCTGAGGAAAGCGCTGTAGTAGCAGGTGCCGAGACCGAGGGGGTGGGCGCTGCCGTCGAGGAAGCAGTTGCTGAGGCTGAAACGCAGCCGGTTGAGCTGCCGCCATATGAGGATGGGGGCGTGGCTGATGCCTACAAGTACAAAGGGCTGAAGCTGCTCGACCCGGATCTGCCGCATCTGCGTATGGGGCAGGCGTACGTGTGCAGCGAGTTGCCGGTGCTTGAGGGCAAGGTCACCTACTCCTACGAGGCCGAGGATCAACGCCTGTGGCATGCGGCTGCCGGGCCAATCTACGGCACGCAGACCTTGGTCGCTGCCAACCAGTGGGCCATTGAGCTGTGGCAGCCGGTCTTGGTCAACGCCCAAAACCCAGAGCGCTGGTACGGTGCCCGCCGCGGCAGCGAGCCGTTTACTTGGGTACTGCCGCAGGCCATCACCGTCTGCGATGAGCAGGGCGTGCCGCAGGCTCAGGTCGAGAGCCTCGCAACTCAAGGCCAAAGCCCACGCGTCGAGTGGCTCATCACTGAGCACCTAAGCCATGAAGAGCTCCCTTCGTACTTCCTGACCGCTGATGCCACCGCCACGGTGCTCTCAGGCTTTGCCGGAGCTTGGCGTGATACCAACTTGGGTAAGGGCTATCCGGTCTGCACCGACCCAAAGTCGGCGGACTATCTCGAGGCCGAGCCGGTTGCGGTCGCGGCTTCCGAGGGTGCTGTGATGGAGGCGAGCTTTGCCTACGACGAGCTGTTCTTAGAGCAGCTGGTGGTCTCAAGCGTGGTCGGCAGCACGGCGCATCCGTACGGTATGGTGGCCGACTTCGGTCTGACCCAGTACGTCAATGTGCTGCGCTTCCTCAAGGCCGAGGCCTGCGCCCAGCACGGGGCATCCTTTGCCGCGTATCAAGAGCGCATCGCGCAGCTTGAGGCCAAGCTCAGCGCGGCCGCGCTGCACGTGCATTGGTTTGCCGACCGCTGCTTGAACTTTGGTTTGAGCTGCGACTTGGTCAATCAGGGCTTTAGTCCGCAGCCGGTAGTGCGGGCCTTAGGCGCCTGCGGCTGGGTCTATAACAAGGCCCAGTACGACCTCTTAATGGAGGCGCGCCGGGCCTTGGCGCAGGTGCTGCGTGATGTCGCGGAGCTCACTGAACTGTGCCGCCATCAGCCGCAACGCCCGCTGTTCTTGACGGCGGACGAGCCGTTGGGCGCGCACTTGATTACGTGCCGACGTGCGGAGCTGCAGCAGGGGCATGCCTACTTCTACCCGGCGGCGCTCAAGTCCATGCCTGCCGGGCGCTTCCCACCACTGATGGACGCCGCCGACAACGCGCGGTTCCTTGCGAACCGTGCGGCGACCACACAGCCGCAGCGCGAGCTGTGGATTATGCCGCAGCTCATGCCTCAGCCGATGGAGCGCATCACCTGCGACGTCATCACGCCGCTCTACGCGACCTA
>CALXNA010000019.1 GCA_944389615.1 uncultured Anaerobiospirillum sp.
TGCGTTTTGAGTCGTACCGGTTTGTGGCTGTTGAGTAGGGGCCTGTGTTTGCTGCGCGGCCGCTTGGGCTTGCTCAGTGACTTGAGCGGCAGCCTGCTGTGGGCCCGAGGTTACTACCTGTGGGGCCGGTGCGTTTTGAGTCGTACCGGTTTGTGGCTGTTGAGTAGGGGCCTGTGTTTGCTGCGCGGCCGCTTGGGCTTGCTCAGCGACTTGGGCCGCAGCTTGTTGTGGGCCGGAAGTTACGACCTGTGAGGCCGGAGCGCTTTGAGTCGTACCGGTTTGTGGCTGTTGAGTATGGGCCTGCGTTTGTTGCGCGGCAGCTTGGGCTTGCTCAGCGACTTGGGCCGCAGCTTGTTGTGGGCCCGAAGTTACGACCTGTTGGGCCGGAGCATTCTGCGTCGTGCCGGTTTGAGTTTGCTGTGTTGGGGCCTGCGTTTGCTGTGCGGCCGCTTGGGCTTGCTCAGCGACTTGGGCCGCAGCTTGTTGTGGGCCCGAAGTTACGACTTGTGAGGCTGGAGCGCTTTGAGTCGTGCTCGTCTGGGTTGATGGCTGCTGAGCGGCCTGCGTTTGCTGTGCGGCCGCTTGGGCTTGCTCCGCGACCTGAGCAGCAGCTTGTTGCGGGCCCGAGGTTACGACCTGTTGAGCCGGAGCGCTCTGGGTGGTGCCGGTCTGGGCTTGTGGTTGAGCAGTCTGCGTTTGCTGCGCGGCAGCTTGGGCTTGCTCAGCGACTTGGGCGGCAGCTTGCTGTGGGCCGGAGGTTACGACCTGTTGAGCCGGAGCGCTTTGAGTTGTGCTCGTCTGGGTCGATGGCTGCTGATTGGCTTGCGTTTGGGCCGCAGCTTGGGCTTGCTCAGCGACTTGGGCGGCAGCCTGTTGTGGGCCGGAAGTTACGACTTGTGAGGCTGGAGCGCTCTGAGTCGTGCTCGTCTGGGTCTGTGGTTGTGGTGCAACCTGCGTTTGTTGCGCGGCAGCTTGGGCTTGCTCAGCAACTTGAGCGGCGGCTTGCTGTGGGCCCGAGGTTACGACCTGTGAGGTCGGAGCGCTTTGGGTAGTGCCGGTTTGTAGCTGTTGCGCAGTCTGCGCTTGCTGGGCGGTTTGAGCGGGCTCAGCGCCTTGGGCGACCGCTTGTGGCGGGTTTGAGGTTACGACCTGCTGGGCAGGTTGTGGAGCCGGTTGCGCGGCTGCAGTTTGGGCCTTAGGGGCTGAGGATACGAGCTCGGTGAGATTGCTGCTCCCTTGAGCCTGCTGCTGGGCCGCTAAGACGCGGGCTTGGGCCTTTAAGACCTCAATGGCCTTGTCATTAGGGGTAATGACTTCGTTTTGCAGGTCACCAAAGTGTGAGACCGGAATCGTCATGCCTGGGATGATGTCGAGATCCCCGTAGAGCGTGCTTTGTACCGCCTGATAGGAGACGTTGAGCGAAGTGCTCTTGAGCAAGCTCAGGTCAACCTGCGAGCGTGTGGTGGCGTTTTGCGGTGCTGGGTTGGCGGGGACGGGTGCAGCCTGTTTGGCGTCAGCCTTGACTTGGGCTTCCGCCTTGGCCGGTTCGGCTACCGTTGGCTTAGCTTCGGCATTAGGCTTGGCCTCAGGGGCTGGTTTGGCCTCGGCGCTGGGCTTAGCCCCTTCTGCTTTCACTGGCTCAGCGCTGGTTTTAGCCGCGTCACTAGGGGTAGCACTTGGGGCTGGTTTGGCTGTTGGGTCTGCTTTGGTGGCTGGGGTGGTATCGCTCTTAGGGGGCTGGGTGCCATCTTGCTCGATGGTTGCGCCTTGGGCGATGCGCGCGGCCAGAGCGGCCTTGGCTTGGGCGAGGGCGGCGCGTAACTGGTCGGTGTTGCGCTCGACATGCTCACTGCTCTGCGGCTGCGGGTTTACTGGGGCCTTGGGGGCCTCAAACTTGGTCTCAGGCAGCTCGGCGGGGTTGGGCAGTTTGCCCTCGGAGACGATGCGCTGACGCTCGGTGCGGAATTGCTCTTGAAGCTTGGCGGCGCGGGCGGAGAGCTCGCTTAAAGATAGACCGCGGACGGGCTCGGCCTTGGTGGCCTTGTGCTCAGGGGGCAAGACGCCGTCGGGGCCTTGGCCCGATAGGGCCTTTTGCTGGGTGCTGGTGCGCTCATCGAGCATGCTTTGCAGGCGCGTGTCGCTGCTTTGGCGCGCGCGGGCTTCCTTGACCGTGCGGTCGAAGTTTTCAGCCTCCTCCGGGGAGAGTTTGATCAGATTGCCACTTTTGGCGTTGCTGGCAGCCTTGGTGATGAGCTCATGGATGCGCTGGGAGATCTCCGCGCTCATCTGGTCATAAGGCACGCCATGGCGCCCTTGCGGCGCGAAGGTCACTCCTTGCCCGGCATTTTGGGCCGAGCGCTGCTTGAAGATATCAAGATAGGTCTTGCCTTCGAGCTCGGCGTTGGTAATGGTGGGCTGAGCCTCAGTTGGTTGGGCGGGCTGCTGTGGGGCGGGCGCGGTGGTTTTGAGCTGAGCTAAGGCCTCCGGCTGATTTTGCTTGATGTATTGGATCGAGGCCGATAGCACCTTGGCATTGGCCTGCTGCATGCGCGCGCTGACTTGATGCTGCGGTACCTTAATCTGGTGCATGGCAAGGTCGCGTTCAAGACCGGCGCCCATATTCTTGGTGTTGGTCAGGTGCACTAAGTTTTGCACCATGAACTTGGCTAGCTCCTTGCCGCTGCTCGTGCCCTCTTGCAGGCGCTCAGGGAGCTTAGTCATCGCCTGTTGCAGGCTGCTTGCAGCCTCCTTAGTGCGCACCGGCTTACTGGGCTCAGAGAGGTTGTGAGCGACCTTCTCTTGGAGCCCTTGGTCGCGGTCAATGAGCTTACCGGCAAGGCGCGTGTACACCGCCATCGACTTGGCTTGCTGGTTGACGTCGGTCGGCGCGTCATCGGGCGCTTCACTGGCCTGACTTAGGCTTTGGTTGACGCGGTTGATGGAGCGGGCGAGGGTTTCGCCGACTTCGTCTTGCTCATGGGCGATGGTGTTTAAGTATTGGGTGGTCGCCGGACGATTTAAGGCCGCCGTGGAGCCGCTTTTCTCGGCCTGCGTGCTGGCGTTTAGTGCTTTGAGCGAAGCCTTGCTCGGGCGTACCGGGGCCTGCTCCATCGTGCGCTGCAGCTTGCTATCAAGATTATTGTTCATCGCACACCCCAAGGCTTGCCCAAAACTCTCGCTATTGCTTGTGCTGCTGCGACTTGAGGCAATCTGTACCTAAAGCATCAGCATGCTAATTTTAGCATGCACCAAGCGTGCTCAAGAGATCATTGTGCGATCTCGCAGGCGCAGCTTGCCGCGCTCTTAAGGGCGTTCCCCTTTTGGTTATGTTTTGCCTCATCGGGGTGGTGCGGCACTTTGCCTGCGAGCCTGCGGGGGCGCAAAAAGGTGACTTTTTAGGCAATTCCTATCACTTTAACTAATGCCGCGTAATTCCCTATGCGTAAGCGTAGGGATGTAAGCGGCCAATACCAACATATGTTATAATGCTCCCAAGAACTCAAGAAAGGACGTTTTGTCCCTACTTGATGGGGGCATTGTGGACATGCCCGTGAAGATCCTAACTTTTAGGATGTTCACTAAAAGCAGTTGCGACGCTGCGAAACCGCTGACGTAAGTCAGTCGGTAGTTCATACGTGCTCTCATGTTAGAGCTGATATCATGTGTGCTTAGGATGGAGTATGGTCTAGATACCGGGGCGTAGACAGCTGCCATGCTGTCTTTAGGATGGGATATGACCACCGCAGCACGATTTGATGCGAGCGCGGAGCGGTGTGCACGGCCGAAGGCCGCGGCACGGGCTCGGTCTTCAGTGTCGTGTTTGGCGCGGACACTGCGGATGGTTGCGTCTGTGCTGGCCCTTGCCCTGTTGTGGTTGCCCGGCACCCCACCTTGGGCGGCCGAGACGCCGCTTATGTCTATGAGCGCCCATGTGCAATGGCAGGAGCAGCACATACATCAGGCCTTGGATTGGCTTGAGCAATGGCATCTCGATCCTCAGCGGCGCCACACGGTGCCGCAAGTGCGCCTCATGGACGAAGGCGCGCCCAATATGCTCGACTCCTTGATTTTGGACGAGTTTGAGCTGCAGCACGCGGCGGAGCGGCATGGGGCCACGGCCGCACCGCTGCCCCTTGGTGCAACGTTATCTGATACGGCCGCTGATCCCCCTGCGCTTGAGCTGCCAGCGCCTGAGTCGCAAGGAACTTCCCTGTTCCAGCAGCTGACGGCACCGCAACCGGACGGCGCTGCTTTTGGTGCGTGGGAGCAGTCTGAGGAGCAGGAGTGGGAACAGATTCTGGGCGCCGGTGCCAGTATCGATGCGCTGACAGGGGCCTCTCAGCAAGCGCCGCACGTTACCTCCGCCGCGACGCTTTATGGGGTACGTGCGGGGACAGAGTCCCACGCCCAGATTGAGCGCGGGGTCAGTGTCGGGATGCCAGGAGCCTTGGGAGCGCAGGATGCCATAGGCCTTACAGCCCCGACCATGGAGCGCGCTGATGAGGCTCGTACCGCGGGGCCTGCTGCTGGTGCGGAAGGTGCGGGCGGAGAGCAGGCGGCTCCGCTTGCGGCGCTCAACTCCCTCTATGGCGGTATTTACGGGCCGGAGAGCTTTAGACAGCGCTATTTACAGGCGCGCCAGAGCGCGGAGCTGCGCGCTCACGAGCAAACGCATGCGGACTTTCATGAGCGGGTCAGCACCGAAGAGGAGCGCATGTCGAGCTATTTGCATTCGACCATGGGGCGCATGGGCACGCTGTCGGCCGTGCTCAATTATCTGCGCACGCCTAAGGTGGCCCGTCAGCCTAAGATTACCCAACAGGACATCTTTGACCATTTGCAGGCCGAGCAGCCTGCGCTCTTAGCCCGGCGCGGGGGCCATTACTTTAACCTCACCGCCCCCGATGGCAAGACGGAGCAAGGGACTGAGATCGCGACCTTTGCGCGCGAGCAAGGCACCTTCATCCATTACTCGCTGCTCTATCTCAAAGCCCGTTATGGTGAGCGCAGCCGCGGGATCTTGATCAAGGGCCGCGAGCAGGCGCACGACAATCCAACAGCGCTGCAAGAGCGGCGGGCACGGCTCCAGCGCGAGTAGCACCAAGCGGCGACCCAAGACATGTCCCCTATCCTGAGTTGGATGGGCCTCACTTGTGCAGGCCTGCCCGTACGGTGAGCTACCACTCGCGTAGGGCTGCCCGTCTGGTGGGCTGCCACTCGCGTAGTGGCTGCCACTATACTTAATTCCGACCACTCTCCCCAAAGACTGCGACGGCAAACGGCCTGCGCCCATAGCGCTAAGACAACAAAGCCAAGGCTCGTACTGCTCCTTGGCTTTGGGGGCTTAGGCCCACATATTGTCGGTGTTGGTGTAACCGGCAATGGAGATTTCCATGGTCGGGCCATGGTAGGCGTCAGGGTTGACGACGTTTTGCAAGAAGTAGTCGTGGATGAGCTGGTCGCCCATGATGACACCCAAGTTCTCGCCCTGCTGGGACTCGATGAACCATGGGGTGCCCGGCGCGGTCAAGAAGTCGGTGAGCTGGTCTGAGGGCATGCGCGCGAAGTTGTCTACGGTCTGGTTGATCACGTAGAGGATGGCCGGAGGGCACAGGTTCTGCTCGAGCGGGTTTTGCGGATCGGAGAAGTTGAGCTGGTGATGCATGTGGTCAAACAGAGCCCGCGGGAAGATAGGGCCTGCCTCCCACGTAATCGGCCGCTCGTCGGTCAGACGCATCTCGAACAAGGCCATGACGGAGCCGTAGCTGCAATAAAGGAGGCGCTGGGCCTTTGCCTGATTGATGTGGTAGCCCTTAAGGTAGCATCTCTTGATGATGTAAGTCAGAACTTTCGAACTGCTAAAAAAAATCTCGCGCATACTTCCTTCCTTGCTCTCTGCCCCAGCCCTGAAGCGCAGCGTCGCGCAGTGCCGTGCAGCCGCACTCCGCCGCAAGCGGGGCCTAGTCGATAAGCCATTATCGCCCAAAAGCACCCCATCTTAGCAAGATTTTCTGCGCCGTGGGGCAAGTTCGCGCCGTTTTGTGGGCGCGCTGCCATTTTGCCCCCGCCCATGCTGCGCCTGTGCCGTGCCGCCCCCGGCGCAGGGAGCGCGGGACAGGTTAGGCCTCAGGCTTGATGATGCGCGGCAAGTATTTGAGCAGGCCTTCCCACTTGTACAGGTAGGAGCTGTATAAGGCGGCGTCTTGGCCTAACTCCTTAAACTCAGGGCAGGCGGCCGGGAGGCCGGTCTTCTTTAAGACACGGCGCTTGGTCGCATAGGTCGCAAGCTGCTCACAGAGGTGGTCGATAGCCATGTTGTCAAAGGCCTTGTTTAAGCTGTAGCTGGTGTTGTCGCGCTCGTCTTGGGTCAGTAACAGCTCATAGAGCTCTTCGTGGCGCTCGAACTCGCTTAAGGCGCAGAGGATCTTGTCGAAGCTGTCGGGGGCTTCGCAGTTGATGTTGGTGACAAAGTAGATGGTGCGCGCCTGCGAGTTGAAGATCTGCGGCTGGGCTTGGCAGATAAAGTCTTTACGCTCGAACTTGATCAAGGAGCGTACCTTCGGGCAATGCGTGTTGATGAGCTGGGACAGGGCCTTGGCCACGTACTCAAGGCGTACCGCCGAGACCGTGGTTTGGCACAGACAATGTTGGTAGTAGTACGGATTGCTCGTAAAGACTTGGGTCTGGGCCTCGCGCCGCTTGCTCTTGAAGACGCGCTCCAAGTAATCGTGGATCGAGGCCGGGGCGTACTGCTCGATGTCCATGAGGAAGGAGCTGCCTGTCTGAGCAATCGGCGCGACCAAGGTATTGGGCAGGTGCTCAGGCTTGCACATGAAAAAGAGCAGCGGTGACGGTTGCTCTAAGCAGTCCTTGAGGGCTGGCACGAGATACTTACCCCATTGCTCGGTGAGGCTGGGCTCGGGCAGCGCATCAACCTCCGTCATCAACTTGCGCGTCGGCAGATGGTGCGGATCTGATGAGGCCTCATAGATCTCATGGAAGAGATAGTAGTGCAGGGCATTGAGCAACATGGTTTGTTGGCTGGTGCCGTTGTACAGCAGGATGGTATCAATGGTGCTGTCTGGATTAAGCGTGCTATGCTCCGGGATGATGGTCGTGAACCGGGGCTTGGTGACGGTGCACTCAAAGCCACTGACGAAACCATGCAACGGCTGATACTGCGTGAGCGGGCGGCGCGCCGTCTCATTGCAATGCTGCCAGTAGGTAAAGAAGCGAGCTAAGTCATCGAGCGCGGTGTCAAGTTCGAGCGGGTCTTGCTTTTCTTGATAGTACTGATGGGCAAAGTCCGCCGGTAGCTCAATCATGGCCCCGTGATGGATGGCACGGGGTGGTAACGACCAACTCGGTAACAAAGCGGAGATGATGCCGCGGGTGATGGGGTTGTAGTTAACCTCGTCATGCCATTGGTCAACGGAGAAGCCGGTGCCGTAGATCAGGTGCCCAAGTAAGTACAAGCCGAGGCACTGGGCTTCACCGCTGATGAGGACGGCGACGTTATCACGCTCCTTAGGCTGGTTGAGCGGCGCCATCAGCTGACGGAGGCAAGCGACACCTGCGCTCAGCTCCGGATGGGCATCAAGATAGAGCTTGGTGGCGTGATAGGCGGTGCTAAATTGCTGGGCGGCTTGCTCTCTGAGCCCCTGCTTCTTGAGCAGCTCAGGATCAATGGTGCCATCCTTGCCTTCGCACTCGGCGCAGGTAAAGATGGGCCCCCATGCGGCTTCAGTGTTGACGATCATTTGCCCGGCAACGGCCAGCGCCTCGGTGAGTTCAGGGTTTTGCTGCTGGGCTGAGAATAAGGCGGACTTTTCGGCCAAAAGCAGCAGCAGATCCTGATGATGCTCGAAGATCTCAGCGAAGCGAGGGCAGCGGGTGGCCAAGTACGAGACGATGCTGGCATCCGGGAATTGGAGAAAAAGGGTGAGCTCATTCTCGCATTGGCGCAACTTGCCGATGGCCTTGGCTTGCTCGGGCATCTGCTCGGCCAACTGGTTAAGCAGCTCGTTAATATCGAATGGATCCATAACGCATCCTTAGTGGCAGGAGTCTCTACTGGCGCTCTATTAGCACAATTTTACTACTACTATATCTAGATGAGCAATTTTTATGCCAATATATCTAGTTCGCATGATGGCGCCGCCGTGCTCCGGCGCCGTACTACGGCCGAATTAAGGTACTCAGGCTGGCCTGCTCGAGTGTCAGCGTGCGCCGCCGCAGGGCCCAACCCACGATGGCGGTAAGGAGCAGCAGTGCGTAGAGCGGCAGGTTGCCTAAGCGGCCATAAGGGGTTTGGCCTTGGGTGGGGACAAAGTCAACTTGCAGTACGCCGTCAACGTTCTGCGGCAGGCGTTTGACGATGTGGCCCTGTGCGTCGATGTAGGCGGTGATACCGGAGTTGGTGACGCGCATCATCGGTTTTTGCAGCTCCAGCGCCCGGATGCGCGCGATCGCCAAGTGCTCAGCTGGGCCACGCGTGTCGCCATACCATGAGTCATTGGAGACCATGATGATGCCATTGGTCGACTCATCGGCCATGTCGGCGATTAGCTCCGGGAAGATCGACTCGTAGCAGATCGCAGGCACAAAGTTGAGTGTGCGGGACGCGTCGTTTGCGCGGTTCGCGCTGTTCGTGGCTTCGGCGCTGCCCGTGTCCTTGGTGCTGTCTGCGGTGCTGGTCGCGGCGTTGTCCTTGGCGGCGAGGGTCAGCTGAAGCTGCGCTTGCTCATAGGCGCCGCGGGTGAAGCTGGACATCGGGAAGTTAAAGAGCGGGCCTAAGGAGCGCAGCTGCGACTCGAGCGGTATGACCTCGCCAAACGGCACTAAGGCGCGCTTGTCGTAAACCTGCGCCGCGGCAAGCTCGGCTGCTTGGCCCAACATGAAGATCGAGTTGAAGCTGGTGCGCGGCGGCTCATAGCGCTGAATGCCGACCAAAATCGGGCTGTGGCGCTCATAGGAGTAACGGTTGAGGTCAGCCATGAGCGGCTCTACCTGCCCGATGAAGACTGGGAGTGCGGACTCAGGCCAGATGATGAGGTCATTGGAGCCGATCAGCGGCGTGGTGAGATTGAGGTACTTGTCGATGGTAGGCAGCGTGTTGCGGGGATCCCACTTGATGGCTTGGGCGATGTTGCCCTGCACTCCGGCCATGGTGATCGGTGGCAGCTCTTTTACGTAGCTGATGCCTTGGGTAAAGAGCGCGCCTAAGAAGAGGACACCGGCGATCGGCAGATAGACGTAGCTGCGCTCCACGGTCAAAGCCAAGGCTCCGGCGCAGAGCAAGATGATAAAGCTCAGGCCGCGTACGCCGACTAAGGGCACGTAGGCGCTAAACGGGCTATCTAACAGGCCATAGCCCAAGTACATCCACGGAAAGCCGGTAAAGAGCCAGCCGATGATGAAGTCGGCGCCGATCAAGGCCAAGGGCAGGAAGCAGAGGACAAAGGCGTTTTGGTAGAAGCGCACCTCATGCTGTCCGAGCTTAAAGCACGGATAGCCTTTGATGCTGACGCCGCTCAACTGCTCCGAGTTGGGCACCCAGCCCGGCAGCGCGCCGCCAGTGAGCTCGCGCTCCTCCCCAAGGGCAGCCATGCCCCGTTGCGGCAGGGCATCGCTATCGTCATAGTCTTCGTCGTCCTCTGTATCAGCGTCAGCAGCCGTGGCGGCCGCGTTAGTGGTGCTCTCTGCGCCTTGCACTGGGACGGTAGGGTCTGGCGCTACGGCGGTTGAGTTAGCAGCTTGTGGCTTAAGGCGCTTTAAGGCTAGGCTAAAGGCGAGGGTGCCCAAGAGGGCGTGGAAGATGGCGAGGTAGGCGCTAAAGAGCAGCTCGATGAGCCATGAGGCGATAAGCGGCAGTTGCCCAAAGCCGGTCATGACGAAGTTGAGCCACTCCAAGGTCAAGGCATTGAGCGCGGTGAAGTAGATCAGCAGCGAGCAGAACACATGCTTTTTGCAGCGCAGGCGGGTCAGCAAGAAGATCTCAAAGGAGAGGCTGATGAGCAAGAGCACCCATTGGTGATAGGGGGCAAAGCCCAAGGTACCTACCGCGCCTAAGAGCGCGGCGGCGATCATCTGCGCCCACGTGGCGTTAATGCATTTGAGCAGTAAGGCGCTCAGCGGGCTTTGGTGTACCCACTTGGTAATTTGAGCTAACATTAACCTTTGCCTCCTGCCGAGCCTAATCACATCATGTAAGATGGGCTATTTTAGCAAATCGCTCTGAGCAAAGTGTGTCAGGCTCGGCGCAGAGCGGGCAGGTTTAGGCTAGCGCAGGGACTTCTTATGGCAACCAACAAGCGTGATTACAGTCAGTACTTGCAGCGCACGCGTAAGGTCAATATCTCACAGCTCTTAGCGCAGCAAGGTAAGCCGCGGCAGCAGAGCGAGCTCAACCAAAACCTGCACCCCAACTCCCGCTATCGCCCGTACCATCAAGATCCGTCTTGGTACGAGGGCCAGCAACCTGATATCCCGCCTTACAGCCCACCTGAGGCCTTCGATGAGCCTTATCGCGCGCCTGCGCCGCAAGCGCCATGGGCGCATGAGGATGCGCCCGCGGTGCGTCCTAACGGGTCAGCGCCATATGCCTCCCCTTATGAGGCTACGCCGACTCAGAAGTGGAGCCTTTCTGCCTCCGAGCTCACGAGTGAGCGCCCAGAGGGGGAGCGCGCGCCACAGCAGTCTGCCCCGGAAGGCGCTCAGTTGTCGCCTTATGCTCATATGGCAGCTCAGGTGCCGCCTGCATCGCCCGGCCGTCCTGCGAACACACCTTTAACGCAAGATCTGCCGCCATGGCTGAGCGGTGAGGCGCAGCCTTCTGCGCCATATCAAGCTCAGTCGCATGACACGACGATGCCTCCGTGGTTTGTCGCCAATCGCGACAGCGCACCGGAGATGAGCTCTTCGGATGCCGGACGGCCTGATTACTGGTCTGATAGTGCTGAGTCATGGGAGCCGCCGACCTGCGATAAACCTGCGCCTAAAACCAAGCGGGCCAAAGCCGAGCCGGTGCAGGCTGAGTCGGCGCTGACTACGGCGGCTGAGGACTCTGAGCGCAAAGCTGCAGCCAGTACCGCAGCGATCTATGCGGATATGCCAGACTTTGCGACGTTGTTGGCGCTGCCCAAGCAGTTTTACCTTGAGCTGGTGGCGCAATACCGCCGTGAGGGCGTAGCCGATCCGGAGCAGGCGGCGTTAGAGGCCACTACGATGCGTCCGGCGCGGGCGCTTGGTTGTGGCGAGCCGGTGGCGCTTGCGCGTGAGGCTGAGATGCCTGCATCGCCGCCAGCGCCTGCGGCGGGGCAGCAGCTTGATGGCTGGCAGGTGGCGGCCAGTGCCGATGACATTGCCTTTGATGAGAAGTATGCGCAAGGCTGGCCGGGCGCGGTGCGCTTTGCGGGCAACTTTGAGGAGCGGGTACAGGAGCTATTTACGGCACTGGGCCTTGAGGTGGTGTCGATTGAGGATAAGAGCTATCAGAAGCTGTGCACCCTCAAAGCGGGCGCCTACAAGTTCAAGCTCTCGGTCTTCTACAAAGAGTCGGGTGTAATCTCTTATGTCCAAAGCTCAGGGACTGGGGCCAAGGCCCAGAGCGCGGTGCGCACCATGGGAGATTTCGTGGGCTTTGACATCCGCAATCTACCACGGCTTGAAGAGCTCAGTGATGAGCAAATCGCGCAGCTCAAGCAAGAGCTCAATTCTAAGAGCAAGCGACGCAAGCGCAAGACCTTGGCCGAGCGCAATGCTGAGCTTAAGCTTGCCTCGACCGAAGAGGCCGCACGCGTGGTGCAAGAGGGGGCGGTCAATGTTGAGGCGCTCGCCGCTGAGGGCAAGGGCCAGCTCCTCTCGGTGCGCGAGCGCTTGGAGCTCATCGTGCGCTCCTTTGATCCCAAGCTTCAGCTTAAGGAATGCGACCCGTGCCAATATGCCTTCCGCTTTGAGTTGTGCTTACCTCAAGCTTTTAGCGCGCGCCTGCGCATCTCGTATCGGCAAACCGAGCTCATTTCGAGCGTGTTTTTGCGTTTATCCGATGAGAGTGCTGCTGCGGTGGAGTATGAGGAGCTCTTGGCACAGATCAAGGACGCCTGCGTGACTTCGTTGGTCGGGACGCCTGCGCGCCTCTTGGTCAAACCGCATTCGGCCAAGGTCAATGCCGAGCACGTCTTGCAAGTGCAATTGGTGCAATTTTAGCGGGAGGAGAGGTTATGCGTTGGGGTAAGCTGGTGGTCTTAGTCGGAACCGCGGTGGGCCTGAGTGCGTGCAGCATCAGCCCTGAGGATCAGGCCTTGATCGACTCGGTGGTCACCGCGCTGCCGTCTGAGGTCGAGGGCTGCAGCTTCGTGGGCAATGTCGACAATTTGATGCTGCGTCCCACCATCGAAGGCGCACGCAATGACCTGCGCCTGCAAGCGGCGCGGCTGGGGGCCAATCATGTGGTCGAGACTCACTTGGTGGTGACCCCGTACCACTCCTTTTGGTGGAGTGAGCGCGACTTTGAGTTCCCGGGTTACGCCTCGATGATCAACGCCCCAGAGTTCTACCTCTCCGGGCGCGCCTATCTGTGCCCAGAGGGTAAGGGCGTTAAGCGGGCGGTAGTGCCGCAGCCGGTAGTGGCGCAGCCATCGGTGGGGCCGCAGTCGGCGGTAGTGCCCGCGGCGCAGCCTGTGGCGCCTGCTACTGCAAAGCAGCCGGAGCCTTAAGCGGCATCTGGGCCGAGAGCGGGTCGCAGTCGATGAGGTCTAACTTGGTGACCATATCCAAGGTGCCTTCCTTGTATTTGACGAAGTGCGGGCTGGCGATGTGGCTGCGGTAAGCCTCAGGGCTGTCGTAGATCTCAAGGATGGTGAGATGGTTCGGTTGCTCTTGCTCAAAGGCGGCGTAAAGGATGCGGACGCCCGGTTCAATGCGTACCGAAGTCTCGGCCTCTTCCTTGAGGAAGGCCTTGTACTCGTCAATGCGGCTCGGGTCGATCTCGATGCGCGAGAGGCGCATGATATCGTTGTTGTAGTCGCCGTCGTGCGGTGCCTTGAGCGGCATCTGCGCGGAGAGCGGGTCACAGTCGATGAGGTCTAACTTGGTGACCATGTCCAAGGTGCCTTCCTTGTACTTGACGAAGTGCGGGCTGGCGATATGGCTGCGATAAGCCTCGGGGCTATCGTAGATCTCAAGGATGGTGAGATGGTCAGGCTGCTCTTGCTCAAAGGTGGCGTAGAGGACGCGCACGCCCGGCTCAATGCGTACCGAAGTCTCGGCCTCTTCCTTGAGAAAGGCCTTGTACTCATCAATGCGGCTTGGGGCGATCTCGATGCGCGAGAGGCGCACGATGTCGTCGGCGTAAGGAGCAGCGTTGGCCTCCGCGCGGTCAGGCGTGGTCGAGCAGGCGCTCAAACCCAAGGTAGCTGCCGTAAGTAGGGCAAGATAGGTCTTAGCAACAGGTCTCATGATGGTGCCCTCAACAGAAAAGCGCATAAGTGGAGCTTTTACTGTAGCGCGGGCACCGCAACCCGTCTTGCTCAATCCTATCGACTTCTTGCCTTAGGCTCTCAAGTTACCTGTGGGCGTTTAGTCATCAGTCTTAGCGACGGTGACTAAGAGGGAGTGCACTTGGTGGCTGGTGATGGAGAGCACCTTGAAGGTAAACTCGTTGATGGTGGTGGTCTCATCCTTGTGCGGGATGTGACCGCAGCTGTGCACCACCAGACCTGCGACCGTATCGACGTCGATGTCCGGGAGCTTGGTCTTAAAGAACTCCTCAAACTCCTCGATCGGGGTTTGGCCGTTGACGGTGTAGACGTTGGTGCTGTTTGGGTTCTTGACGATGTTGTTGGAGGAGACTTCGGTCTCGTACTCGTCGTTAATCTCGCCCACAATCAGCTCTAAGATGTCTTCGATTGTGACGAGGCCGCAGATGCCGCCGTACTCGTCGATCACCATGGCCATGTGGAAGCGGTTCTTTTGGAAGTCCTTGAGCATCGTGTCCACGCGCTTGCTCTCAGGCACGACCACGGGCTTGCGCAGGATGTCCTTGCACTCGGAGATCTTGCGCTCAAGGCAACCGGCGAGGGGCAGGAGATCCTTAGCCATGATGATGCCCAAGACGTGGTCTTTGTCCTCGAAGGTGACCGGGTAGCGTGAGTGACCATACTCCTTGACGATGGCGATAGCCTCGGCGATGGTACTTTCTGAGTCGATGGCGATGATTTGCGAGCGCGGGATCATGATGTCGCCGATGCGGCGGTTGGTGATCTCAAATACGCCGCGGATCATATCTTCCGTGGCTTCGTTGATGATGTCGTCTTGGCTGGCTTGCTCGATGACTTTGGCCAGCTCGCTTTGGGTCGCCGGGGCATTGCGCCGGGTTAGAGCCCGCATGAGGCGCTCACGGGCGCGGTTTAACAAGGTTGGTTGAGCAGCGGAAGGCAGATCAGATCCCATAAGAAAACCAAAAACTCCAACAGTAAGGATGCCCCATTATATCCAAAACGGGGCCAACTCCTTGGCCTGACGCCATGGGCCGTGAAGCCGCTCAAGAAAATGCCCGCGGCAGCGCCTGCGCGCAGGTCGCGCGCGCCGCCCTTGGCCTGCGTTGACCGCGGTGTGCGCCTATGCGATACTTGCGCCCGAGCCTGGGTTCCTCATTTTTATGGTTTGTTTATGGTAGTAATTGACTATACAGGCTCTTCTAGGCACTATCGCATCTTGGCAGGGCGCATAAGAGGTGAAAGGCAGCATGGCCCGCAGAGCTGGACAAGCACACTTACATCAAGCTAAGGTGCGCAAAAGCGATGAGTTCTATACCCAGCTTGATGATATTGCCCGCGAGCTGATGCACTATCAGCAGCACTTTCGCAACCAAGTAGTGCTCTGCAATTGCGATGATTTCGCTCAGAGCAACTTCGCGCGCTACTTTATCGATCACTTCGATGAACTTGGGCTTAAGCGCCTGATCTGCTCGTATTATCATGCTGCAGGGCAGGGCCGTGCCGCCTGCTATGAGCAGGGTCATATCACTAATATCACCCTCCAAGGCGATGGTGACTTTCTAAGTGCCGAGGGCCGCGCTTTGCTTGCGCAAGCCGATATCGTAGTGACCAATCCGCCTTTTTCGCTGTTTCGCGCCTATCTTAACCAGTTGCTGGAGTATCACAAGAAGTTCCTCGTGATCGCCAATATCAATGCTATCACCTACAAGGAGGTCTTCGCGCTCATCGCCCGCCAGCAGGTCTGGCTTGGCGTCAATATGGGCCGCGGCATCTCGGGCTTCATCGTGCCTGAGCATTATGAGCTCTACGGGCGCGAGACGCGGGTCAATGAGCTGGGGCAGCGCATTGTGGCTTCCAACAACTGCCTGTGGCTGACTAACCTCGACCATCAGCAGCGTCATGCGTGGCTGCCGCTTAAGCAGCGCTACTACGGCCACGAAGAGCTGTACCCGCGCTATGACAACTGCGACGCGATCAATGTCAATCGCACCGCCGACATCCCGAGCGACTACTACGGGCTCATGGGTGTGCCTATCACCTTCCTGCACAAGTTCAACCCCGAGCAGTTTGAGCTGGTGCGCTTTCGCAAGGGCGATGACGGCCGCGATCTCAAGGTTGCGGGCAAGGCGACCTACTTTCGGATCTTGATCCGGCACCGGGCGGCGTCGGCTTAAGCTGCTTAGGCGCGCGTGTCGGGGGTGAAGTAAGGGTTGCGGTAGCCTAAGGCGGCGCGCGCCTTCCCCTAGAGGCGCGCCGGTCACGGTTGGCTTGTTTAAGCCTTCTTGGTGGCGTAAGCCGCTGTGACCCTGTGCTATGATGTAAGTATCTGCTTTAGGCCGAAGGGGGACAGGTAGAGCATCATGGCAGAGATTTCGTCCTTTACCCAGCCGGTGTCCGCGACAACTCAGTTGCCCAGTATTACTATTGGCAAGTCTGACTTCCCGATGATACGGCGAAGGGGTACCTTGTTTGTCGACAAAACCGCAAAGTTACCGTGGTTGCTGGAGTATAACTGTGTCTTCTTTGCCCGCCCGCGCCGCTTTGGTAAAAGCACGCTCGTTTCCATGCTCTTTGAGCTGTTCAGGCATGGCACCGAGATGTTCAAGGGCTTGGCGGTGTACGACACATGGCCCGAGAATCGGTGCTATCCAACGATCATGATATCGTTGTATGGCTTGGATCAGCCGGAGACCTTCGAGGCCATGCTGTGCGGGAAGCTGGCTGTTGCCCTTAAAGATGCGGGCCTGCGTGACCTGTATGATAGAACCAAGTACATCACTCAGCTGATAGATTTCTTTGGTGAGGTTGGGGCTGACTTAGCTGCTCTCAATACTGTTTGGTTGATTGATGAGTGGGACTTTCCTTTGGCGGCCAATCTCGGCAACCGCGCGGCCTTCGACGCCAATGACAATGTGTTACGCGAGCTCTTTGTACAACTGCGTCTGTTGCGCAATGTGCATTACCTGTTTGTAACCGGCATCATGCGTTACCAGCCGAGCAGCCTCTTCTCTGGGCAGGACATCATTAATATCAGCATGGAGCCGGACTTTGCTGACTTGATGGGCTATACCCAAGCCGAGGTGGAGACCAACTTCGCCCCTTACATTGCGCGGGCTGCAGAGATGCTGGGGCTGAGCCGCGCGGCCTTCTTAGAGCAGTTAAAGCTCCAGTATGGCGGCTTCTGCTTTGACTCTGAAGCGAGAGTCTCGCTCTACTGCCCGTGGTCAATCAACAACTTTTTTCAGCAATGTGCGAGCCCAAATCAAGATCTGGACTTTGAGCCATTTTGGATGAATAGTGCTACAGCTTCGCAGGCCCTACACTCGTTTCTGCAGGCACGGCGCGCCGACCTTAAGTTGTTAGACCAAGCGCTGCGCTCCGAGCTGGAAGTCTCAGCGCAGGACTTCGATGCCCCGGCTGCGTTTGAGCAGCTTAACTTGCCTGCGCTCATGGTGCAGTCAGGCTACCTGACACTGAAGAAGAATGTCACGCCGGGTAGCCCGAGCTACAGAGCTTGGTATGCTTGTGGCTTCCCTAACTTAGAGGTTGCAGCACCGTTTGTTGAAGTAGCCTTCGCGGTGGCGATGTCGGCTCAAATGGGGCAAAGTCACTTTGAGCAGGTCGAAGCTGAGCTGAGTCGCGCCGTAAGAGCGCTGGACATGGCCGCCATGGCGCATGCGCTCAACGCACTGTTGGTTTGTATCTATTACGATGTTGGGGCGACCTTGACCGAAGGTCAGTATCACACCTTCATTAGCCTGAGCCTGCGGGCGGCCCATCTTCCTTGCGCTGTCCCCGTGATGACCGATAGCAGCCATGAGCGCTCTTATATCGAACTTGCAGCCGCAGATAAGCTGCTCGTCCTTGAGCTTAAGCAGTTGCCCGCCGCAGGCGCAAGCCAGACGCCTGCTTGGCCGTGGCCCAAGAAGCCCAAGACCAAGTTCTTGGTCGTAAGTATAGCCAGAACTTCGATGCGATGCAGAGGCCGCCATACAAAGAGCGCAATGCTGTAGTTGTAGTAATTTCATCTAAGGCTCGCCAGATCGTTTACTGGCGGTTGCTCTCCTTGGATAAGGCTGAGCTCAAGCAAGATCCCCTGCTGGGTGAAGATTGGGTTGTGCCATTGCCGCTTGCAGAGAGCAAGGATGCCTCCGCGGATGAGGCTGGTAAGAAGCCAAAGAAGAAGTCTGCTAAGCGTGGCGCTGCTAAGCAAGACGTTGCTCGTGATGAGAGTAAACCTTCCACCTCTGGTGAGGTCACTTCGATTGAGGGCGGAGAAGGAGATGATGATGCTGGAGCTTCCACTGTCAGTGCGGGTGAGTCATCTGCTGCGGCCATTGAAACAGGTTCGGCTTCCAGCGTTGCGGCTGGTAACCTACCGCAGGGTAAGCATCCTGCGACTGGGGGCAATGCGCGCGCAGAGCTTAAGTTGATCAATCCAACTTCGATTAAGACAATCTTGGCAGCGTCCCGGCCTAGACCTGATAGCAAGGACATTGTTACTCTCAATGAAGACAGCGTCATCAATTCTTTTATGGCGATTGTGGCAGACCTGCTCAAGCCGGAGGTCAACTACAGTAAGGCTGAAGTCACAAGTCTAGTGCAGTTGGCAACTAACCTTGCCCAAACGATCAAAACCCCTAAACTCATAACGGTTGACCGAGCGTTCTTGGTGCAAGCCCTTTTGGACTTGCTTGGCTCTTCAAGTTAAGCGTTCCGCCTGCGACCGTGGGCGCGCCGGTGTTCGCTCCACGAGCTGATGTATGCGACAAGATGCCTGCTTCCGAATAGGGCGGCGTTTGGGCCAGCGTGCTAACGCGTTGGACGTACGTTGGCACGCGGCGGTGAAGACTGAGAAGAGAGCTAATGCCTATCACCTTCCTGCACAAGTTCAACCCCGAGCTGTTTGAGCTGGTGCGCTTGCGCAAGGGCGATTACGGTCGCGATCTCAAGGTCGCGTGGCGACCTACTTTCGGATCATGATCCGGCGTCGGCTTAAGCTGCTTAGGCGCGCTCGTCGGCGGTGAGGTAAGGGTTACGGTAGCCTAAGGCGGCGAGCGCCTTGATCTCAAGGCCTTCCATGACCTCGGCTTCATCGTCTTGGATGTGGTCGTAGCCGATCAGGTGTAGGCAGCCGTGGATGATGAGATGGGCCAAATGCTCCTCGAGGCTCTTGTTTTGCTCTTGGGCCTCGCGCTGCATGGTCTCGTAGGAGACGATGAGATCACCGATGTCACAGCCAAGCTCAGCTTCCAGCTCGTCGCGGCACTCCTCAGGGATGCCCTCTAGCGGGTCGTCGTCACCTTCGGCAAAAGGAAAGGATAGGATGTTGGTTGGCTTGTCGATATGCCGGTAGGTGCGGTTAAACTCCTGCACGTGGCTATCATCGGTAAAGGTCAGGGAAAAGGAGCTGTCCTTGGTATAGTCGGCCGCGGCAAAGGCAGCCTGCGCCCAGCTTACGATCTGCGCTTCGCTGGGAATAGCAACGTTCTCATCAAGGTCGTTGAATAAGTTAACCACAATGGTTTGAGGCATAGCAGCACCAAAATCTGGTTGATGACAACAGGGGAAGGTGACGTGCCTTCCCCTGCGTGAGTCTAAAGCGCGGTGATTACTCCTGCAGCGTTGCGGCCGGTGGCGCAGGCGGCGCTACCGGCGCGGCTGGCTCAGGGGCTGGTTCGGTCGGAGCAGGTTCGGCTGGAGCGAGCTCTGGGGCTGGCTGCTCGGCCGGGCGCGGTGGGCGGCGCTCCCAGCGCGGGCCGCGCTCGCCCCGCTCGCCGCGGTCGCGGTCGTCGTCGTGGGCGTGGAGCTTGTCATAGGCATCGTAGGCGTTGACGATGGCGGCGACCACGGGGTGGCGTACCACGTCGTCAGAGAGGAAGTAGGTAAAGGAGATGGAGTCCACATCCTTTAAGACTTCCATGGCGTGGCGCAGGCCTGAGCGCACATTGCGCGGCAGGTCGATCTGGCTTGGGTCGCCCGTGATCACGGCCTTGGAGTTGAAGCCAATGCGGGTTAAGAACATCTTCATCTGCTCGATGGTGGTGTTCTGGGCCTCATCTAAGATGATGAAGCTGTCGTTGAGGGTGCGGCCACGCATGTAGGCGAGCGGCGCAATCTCAATGACTTGGCGCTCGATGAGCTTCTCGACCTTCTCAAAGCCGAGCATCTCAAATAAGGCGTCGTAGAGCGGGCGCAGGTATGGATCGACCTTTTGGGTCAGATCGCCCGGTAGGAAGCCTAACTTCTCACCGGCTTCGACCGCCGGACGGGTCAAGATGATGCGGCGCACTTCGTTGCGCGTTAAGGCATCGACCGCGGCTGCGACCGCAAGGAAGGTCTTGCCCGTGCCCGCAGGGCCAATGCCGAAGCTGACATCGTGCCCAATGATTTGGGCGATGTAGCCTGCTTGGTTGGGGGTGCGGGCCTTGATCACGCCGCGTTGGGTCTTTAAGGTCGAGGCCTTGTGGTAGAGGGCGCCGACACTACCGCGCTCGCCGGGCTCGTCCTTGCCCTTCTTGAGTGTGGCGCGGGCGTTCTCAGCTTGCTCTAAAAGCGTCGCTTGGTCGACAAAGTCGAGCGGGTTGGCGCTGTCCTCTTGGTCGGCTTCGACATGGGTGTTCTCGATGATGGCTAAGTTCACCTTCTCAGGGGTGATGAACTGGGCCTTGCGCTGCTTGCCTATAGGCGCGGTCTCTAAGTAGAGCTGCTTGATGATGCGCTCGGCGGCAAGAGCCATCTTATTGGGGCCCTTGATGATGAAGTGCGGGCCGTTGTTTAAGATTTCCACGCCGAGCCGGGCAGCGATTTGCCCGAGGTTCTCGTCTTCTGGGCCTAACATATTGAGGAGACGCTCGCGCTCAACAGGCTCTAAGCTAAAGCGGCGGCCCTCCTCAAGGGCCTCGGCATTGTGTTGTGACATATAGTTGGTGTTCTCTGGGCGCTGGGGGCGCCATGGTAGGTTGGTGCTTGGGCTGACTAAACCAATTGGCCTTTTAAGGTGTGGCTCATCACTTGGGTGATGTCGACGTCCACCAAGGAGCCGATCAGGCTAGGCTCTCCGGCGAAGACCACGATGCGGTTGTTGGAGGCGCGGCCCTTGAGCTCGTGCTCATTCTTGCGCGAGACGCCTTCAACTAAGACGCGCTGGCGCGTGCCGTACATGGCCTGCGAGTACTGGGTGGCGTACTCCTCAAGGCGCGCCTGCAGGGTGTAAAGGTGCTGGCGCTTGTGCTCAAGCGGTACCTCATCGGCCATCTCCGCGGCCGGAGTGCCCGGACGCTTGGAGTAAATGAAGCTGAAGCTGGTGTCGAACTTGATGTCGTCAACTAAGCGCATGGTCTCATTGAAGTCGGCATCGGTCTCGCCCGGGAAGCCCACGATGATGTCAGTGGAGATGTAGATGTTCGGGCGGGCCTGCCGCAGCTTGCCAATTAAGGTGCGATAGTCATCGGAGGTGTAGTTGCGGCGCATCAGCTGTAAGATGCGATCGGAACCGGACTGTACCGGAATGTGGATGCTATCGGCGATGATTGGCAGGTCGGCAATGGCTTGGATGATGTCATCGCCAAACTCCATCGGGTTGGAGGTGGTAAAGCGCAGGCGCTCGACCCCATCGATCGCGGCGATCTCGTAGAGCAGAGACGAGAAGCGCCCGATGGTGCCCTCCGGGGTGAGGCCGCGATAGGAGTTGACGTTTTGGCCCAAGAGGTGGATCTCCTTGACCCCATGGGCCACGTGGGTGACGATCTCATCTAAGATGTCCTGCTCAGGGCGACTTTCCTCTTCACCGCGGGTATAAGGCACGATGCAGTATGAGCACTTGTTTGAGCAGCCTTCCATGATGGTGACAAAGGCGCTGGCACCGCGCTGGCCTTGCTCAGGGAGCGCATCGAACTTCTCTAAGGCGTTGGCCTCAACGTCGACCACCTTATCGCCGGTGGTGCGGCAGCGTGCGATCATGTTGGGCAGGCGGTGCGCGGTGCGGGGGCCAAAAACGATGTTGACCGTGGCATCGAGCTTTAAGATCTGATCGGCAAGCTCTGAGCCAATGCAGCCGCCTAAGGCCACTACCGTGTCCTTGGTGATGACGCCTTGATGGCGCCATGCCGCGAGCTGATTGAAGACCTTGTCTTCGGCCTTGGCGCGTACGGCGCAGGTTACCAAGATGATGACATCAGCGCCCTGCGGCTCCGTCTTCTCTACAAAGCCTGCTGCGCGCATCAAGTCACGAATCCGATCGGCGTCATAAACATTCATTTGACAGCCCCACACGCCCACGTAGAACGTGCCCATTTGCAGTTTGACCGGATGATTCAGGGAGATGCTCGTAAGCTCAGCCATGTAGTGTGCACCTTTGTACTGTGGGGCAGCAGCACCAGTCTTCTTCGCAAGTCTTCTGCCGACCTAATGCTGGGCCCGCTCAACCAAAATGTGGGTCATTATACCCCACTTTGCGCAGGCGCATCTGACCTGCGTCACTGGGTGAGGCGGGTGTTGGGATGATGCTTGCACATTTGGCACGATCCTAAGGATTGGCTAATTTTGGTGCTTTATCATGTGATCATGCTCGATGAGAAGGCGACTTTTGCCATTTTATGGAGCTATCTGACCTAAGGCGCGCTCAGAGGGCTGGCGCCGTTGGGTCATAGTCGAACTTTGCGGTTTAGGCAGGCCCGGCGCCGAACTTGAGGCGCTCCTTGCGCTGATCTTGCGGCGCACCCTGCCCTTGCTTTGTAGGTGCCCTATGAGCTACGCACA
Source organism: uncultured Anaerobiospirillum sp. (assembly GCA_944389615.1). Classification (GTDB taxonomy): domain Bacteria; phylum Pseudomonadota; class Gammaproteobacteria; order Enterobacterales; family Succinivibrionaceae; genus Anaerobiospirillum. The sequence continues at coordinate 22,260 of CALXNA010000019.1, forward strand.
TCGTCTCACCCTTGCATTCAAGCACTGCAGGGCGTATTTACGCCATAAGGCTACGCCGCGCTCCGGCTCATTCTCGGCTTCGTGGCGCCGCAGCTCGTGGGCGGCGGCCGCGCGTACGCGCCTCAAGCGCACCCACGCTCAGGCCCAAGCTCAGGCTAGCCGTTTGGCTCAAGCGTCGGCCTGCCGCATGGCACAAGCTTCGGCTTGCCGCATGGCACAAGCGTCGGCCCGCCGTATGGCCCGCACTGCGCGGGTTCATGGAGCGGCCTTGCGTAGTATGTCGTGCCGTTCTCGGCTTACGCGCTGGGGCCGTTGGCTCGGACAGAGCATCTTATATAGCGTCGCGCTCACGGCCTTGGTCTGCGGCATTGGGGCTGCGGTGGCCGGGGGCTCATGGGAGTCGCGTCCGCAGGGCTTTACCGAGCTCAGCACAGTTGCGGAGATTCAGTCAAGCGGCTTTGATGACCAAGAAGTCCAGATCAAGGGGCGCCTGACCAACTACCTGTACAAGGACTACTACGAGTTCACCGATGAGCTGGGCAATTCGATCGAAGTGGAGTTAGACGACGACGTCGATTGGAGCCCGGTGCATAAAGACCAGCTCATTGCCATCTACGGTGAGGTCGAGCGCAACCTCTTTAAGATCAGCATCGACGCTAAGAGCTATCGCATCTTAGAGGAGATGCCTGCTCCTGCCGCTGCCGCCGCTCCTGCCGCCGCCGAGACTACGGAGGCTCCGGCATCCAGCTTAGAGTCAGAGGAGCTGCCGCTTGAGAACTCCGATGACGCCCAGAATGTCCATTTGTTGGTCGATGAGGCGGCTACCGGCATCAAGCTGGAGCGCATTAACTACGAGCTGCCATAGAGGAGATTTGCTGTGAAGAAGCTCGCTTTAGCCTTGGGAGTGGCCAGCTTGCTGGTTACCAGCGCCGGTGCGGCCCCAACTGAGCAATACCCGGCAACTGCGACGACTACCGCCGTGCCGACGGCGGCTCCTACCGCCGCTGCGCCTGCTACAGCTCAGTCTGTAGCCCCATCGGCCGCTCCGGAAGCCCGCGCTCCGTCTGAGGCTGCTACTGTGCCGCAGGCACGAGGCAATCAGCCGCTGGTGCGCACCTACGGCAATAAGACCCCGACCTTTGTCGGCACCCAAGAAGAAGTGGCGCAGTACCGCAATCAGTTAGCGCGCGAGCAGGCGCAGTACGAGCGCGATCCGGTGTACTACGATGAGTATGGCAATCCTGTACGCGCGGGTAATGGCTACGCCGCAGGCGGAGGCTGGTACTACTCTTCGGGCAATGGCGGTTACTACTACGATGACCGCTATGACGAGTACGGTGAGCGCTATCACCGGCCATACCACGATCGGCCGTATCATGACCGCCCGTACCATGGCCGTCCGGGTTACGACCGTCCATACCATGAGCGGCCGTACCATGATCGCCCGTATCACGGGCGCCCGGGCTATGATCGCCCCTTCCATGGCCGTCCGGGTTATGACCACCCACACTATGGGCGGCCCCCGATGCCCGGTGGGGGCATGCCTCCGACCTTGCCGGGGCAAAACCAACGCCCTCAGCCCCGCTAAGCGCGCCTGCGCGTCGTGATAAGTAAGCCCTCAAGTGCTGCGGCATTTGGGGGCTTGCTCTATTGGCGGCTTACTCTATTTGGGGCTTGCGTATGGCTGGGGCTGGACTTTGGTTAGTGGACGAGGTGAAAGTACACCCCGGTGCCGATGTGGCTGCCGCGTGGCCCGTAGCGGTAGTAGTGGGGTACAGGGTTGTGGTAGTACCACGGACGCCAATAGTAAGGGTCACGCAGGTAGCGCTCCTCATACTCGCGCGGGTAATAGCGCCGTCCGACCGGGCCCCACCAAAAGCCCTGAGCGTCGGGATCGTCCACCGTCTGCGGTCGTGGGGGCTTAGGGGCAGGCTGAGCCTGATCTGCGTTGTACTGCAGTGCCTGCCAGCGGCTGGTGTAGGCGGAGCGTGCCACCCGCTCGTCGGCGCTTAAGCTGCCGCCCTCAGTGCCAAGACCATCTTGGTGGGCGAGAGCAATGGCCTCAGCTAAGCTCAAGGTGCGGTCATGATCCGCTTGGACTGGGCGTTTGGTCGAGGTTCATGGGCTGGGAGCGGCGTTCTTGCAGGGCTTGCTGCCAGAGCTGGCGTGAGGCCGGAGCGCCTTCTTGGTTGATAAAGGAAGCGGTTTGCTCGTCGTAGACGATGTCGGTGTCACGCAGAATGTCTTGGTAGAGGACGCTATTGTTCGGGCTCCACGTGGTATCCACCGGAGTATGCGCCAAGCTCTCTTGGGTCTCAGCCTTAATGTCATTGAGGATGGAGCGCGTCTGCGCGCTGATGGGGCCTTCAGAGCCCTCCGGGGTGGGCGCTTCACTGGCGCAGCCTGCGACCATGAGTGCCATGAGACCGGTTGCAGTCATAAGAGCGTAGGTCAGACCACGGGAATGTGGCCGGGAGAGCGCAGCGCCCTCAGAGCGCGTGAGGTAATGATTAGACATAGGTGACCCCTCCCTTGAAAAATGACTTCTTAGCGGTAGCATCCCACTTTTGGCTTGGGCCAAGCTTAGGGCCACCGGGCCGCTCTGCTAGGCCAAGGCGTAGGTGGCCGCAGCGGCGCTGCCGCCGAGGCTGAGCCGTGGGGCGGGCCACGGCGTGATAACTTGGGGGTATTGGGCGAAAATATGATTTCGATCAAAGTTTGAGCCCGTAGGTTGGTCGTAAAATGGCTTGTTTATCGTGTTTTGGCGCGAAGGGGGCGCAGCTGCGCGGCGCCTGCGGTAAAAAATCTGCAACGATTGGTTGACACCCAAAATCGTTCCTTTATAATGAGCGCCGTTGTCACGAACGAGACAACAAAACCTAAGTGATTAGGGGTATAGCCAAGCGGTAAGGCAACGGGTTTTGATCCCGTCATTGCCCTGGTTCGAATCCAGGTACCCCTGCCAGTCACTTAGCCGCAGGGGTATAGCCAAGCGGTAAGGCAGCGGATTCTGATTCCGCCATTTCCAAGGTTCGAATCCTTGTACCCCTGCCAACTTTCATGAAGTGGCTATGTAGCTCAGTCGGTTAGAGCGCGGCACTCATAATGCTGAGGTCACTGGTTCGATTCCAGTCATAGCTACCATGACTTCCCAAAAGGCACCAAGAGGCAACTCAAGGTGTTTTTTTGTTTTGGGGCTTCCGCAGATCTTGCTGCGCGCAGGTCGCGCAGGCGCAGGTCGCGCGCCTCACCTTCCCCATCTTCTGGCGGCGCTGCCGCGCCTTCTCCCTTCCCCTTCCTTATTCCTTGTCGGGGGCTGCTTGCTCGTTTTGTTGCTGGTAGTCGACCAAGGCGCGCTCTAAGCTTTTTAAGATGAACTCCGAGTTGGCGGCATGCTTCTCGACCGCGGCGATGCGGGTGTTGAGATTGACCAGCTCCTGCTGCAGGAACTGGTAGTCGTTGCTGGCCTTGCTCACCATGCTCTGCATGGCGTTGACCTCGTCGCGCATGCGACTGTAGTCAGAGCTGAGCAGCTCAATCTCGCGCGAGATGTCGACCAAGTTGTTTTGCAGGCTGTTCATCTTGTTCTTGACGGTGAAGACGTTGGAGCTGCTTGAGAGATAGCGCAGCGAGTCCTTTTGGTCTTTGACCGTGAAGGTTAAGAACACCACCTGAACCGAGAGGGTGATGACGGCTAATGACAAAGCGGCAGTAATGATAATCAAGGGCTTGCTGCTTTTACCTTCCATGCTCTCTCCCCTCACCACACAAGACAGTGCCGTGTCGGCGCTGCCACCCAATACGCTATCCTGTTATTGTAGCCTCAGAGGGCGGCCGAACCAATGCGCTGGCTGCAGGTTCTTGCATGGAGAGTTGAGCTAGCGCACAGAAAAGCCGCGCGCTGCCCGCTGTTAGTGCTCGCGCGGCGCTTCCGCCTGCCTGCGCGGTGGCCGCGCATAGCCTGCACCAAGCTTGCGCGGGTATCGGCGCGACCTGCGCTACGGCTGCGCAGTGGTCGTGCGTGACCTGGGTGGTGAGCATGACCTGCGCTGGGGGAGTCTATGGCAATTTGGGGAGATAGCTCACTTAAAGGTTGGGCGCAGCCTTAGTTGGGGCTTAGTGCTGTCTTGAGTGAAACTTAGGAAAATGGCTTATTTATCGCGTTTTTGAGTGATTTGGGTCACCTTTTGCGAACTTTTTAGCAAAAGAGCCAAAAAGAGGCAGAACGCTAAGTTTTGCCTAAGAAGCGCATGTTTAAATGCAATCATAGACACGCAACCCAGTGCTTAGCACTGGTATCTGACCTAAGCCCTTCGCGGGCGCGCCCGATTGTCCTAGGCTGCGGCGCTAAGTCAGTGATTGCTGCGGTAAGTGCACTGCGCTTACTGCCCTAACGACGAGGAGACTGATATGAATAAGATTGCCGTTTTAGCAAGCGCTGTGACCTTAGCTTTAGCCGGATCGACCATGGCCGCAGCCTCCGGGATGGGACCGGGGGGCTTTGCCCACCACCGCGGAGGCCCGGGCGGCTTTGGCGCCCCGAATCTGCCGGTCGTGACGGTGGCCCAGCTGCAACAGTCCTACCACGACGATGCCCGAGTTGCGATGCAGGGCCGTCTCACCAACTTCTACGGGCACGACCGCTACGAGTTCACCGACAGTACCGGTACGATCTTGGTCGAGTTAGACGATGACCGCAATTGGTCGCACATCAACCGAGACCAGCTCATCATGATCTACGGCAAAGTCGACTACGACGATGGCCGGATCGAAGTTGAGGTCAAGCACGCCCGTCCACTCGAGTAGCTGGAGCTAGGGCGCAGCGCGCCGACACTGTCAGTTGGCGCTAGCCATGCAAGGGTGAGGCTAGCCATAAAAGGCTAGACTTGCCTCAAAGAAGTGCGCGCGACCTGCTACCGCGCCACCTTCCGTAGCCGCTTTACAGTTCCGTGGTGTTTTTAGCTTTCTTTTTGACCTCCCGTCTTGGGGCTGGAACTGTGCAATTTTTCTGACATAAGGAGAGTAATCGTGAACAAGTTCATTGCTTTAGCCAGTGCCGCAGCTTTGGCTGTTGTGACCAGTACTGCTTTTGCCGCTCCAGCCAGTGGCTTTGCCCAAGGCGGCCAATACACCCCACAAGGGCCAGCGGGCTTTAGCGCTCCGTCGGCCAATCCGCAAACGGTGCAGCAGGTGTTAGAGCAGGGCTATGACGATCAACGCGTCACCTTGGTCGGCCGTCTCACCAACTTCTTCGGCCATGACCGTTATGAGTTCAGCGATGACACGGGCCGCATTGAGATCGAGCTCGATGATGATCGCGATTGGTCCTTTATCTCCAAGGACGAGCTCATCACCATTTATGGCGACGTCGACCGCGATTATAACTCCGTCAAGATCGACGTTAAGGACGCCCGCCCAGTTAAGTAAGAGTTCCGCGTCAGCGCTCATGTGAGGTCAAGTGACCTCGTCTCAGATCTGTCTGTTTTGGAGGCGGCGCAGCTTCACAAAGAAGCGCACAGCGCCGGATAGGAATGAAGAAGTTATCAGTTTTAGCCTTAACCACCGTGTTCTGCTTAGCCGGTTCTGCCGCCATGGCCGATGATTGGTACCGCGACTACAACGGCGGTGCACCACAGGGCTTCGGCGCCAACTTAAACACGGTACAAGCTGTCAAGAGCGATGCCCGTGACGATCAGTACGTCACCTTACGCGGCCGCTTAGTGGACTACTTAGGCCACGACCACTACGAGTTTGCCGACAACACCGGCACCATTGAGGTCGAGCTCGATGACGACTACAACTGGTCGTCCATCTCCAAGGGCGAGTTAATCGAGATCACCGGTAAGGTCGATAAGGAATTCTTCTCGACTACGATCGATGTTAAGCGCGCGGTCTCCTTAGAGAAGGGCCCGGCTGCCCAACCGCAAGGCCCACGCGGCCCACAAGGCATGCAAGGTCCGGTTCCACGCTAACTGAGCGCCGCGCTCTTTGAGCGCATCATCTGACTTGCAATTTGACCCTAAGGCGGTCCGAGGTGACTTGGTACCGCCTTATCTGTGTCTGCGCGCCAAGGCTGCGCTGGCTGTGCTGGCTGCGCTGTGCGAGCGGCGCCGCGCTGGCCGCGCCGTGGCGACCGTGGAGTCCGCAGCCCCTTGACTGCGTGCGCCACTGTGGTGCAGTAGGGCCCGGCGGCTGAGGGGCGTGGGCCTGCGTGGGGCAGCGTTTTTTGATCGCGGTCACGCAATGGCTTATGATCACGGCAGCTTTGTGTGTTGCAGGTTCAGGAGGCGTAATGGCTGGGGTAATTCCGCGCATTGCTAATTTGGCCAAGGTCGAGGCTCATTACCAAAAGTTTTTGGAGGCGTTAGCGCAGTCAGGCTTCAAGGGCGAGATTGAGTCCAGCTACGCGGCGCGCCTGCTGTGCGCGACCGATAACTCGGTCTATCAGCGCATGCCGCAGGCGGTCGTATTCCCGCAAGATAAGGCCGATGTGGTGCAGCTTTTCAAGCTGGCAGCGCAGAGCACCTTTGCCTCCATCGTCCTCACGCCGCGCGGCGGCGGTACCGGCACCAACGGCCAGTCGCTGTCCTCAGGCGTCATCATCGATATGTCGCGCCATATGAAGCGCGTCTCGGAGCTTGATGTCGCCGCTCATAAGGTCTGGGTGGAAGCCGGTGTCATCAAAGACGAGCTCAATGAAATACTCGCGCCGCACCGCCTCTTCTTCTCGCCGGAGCTCTCGACCTCATCGCGTGCCTGTATCGGCGGCATGATCAGCAATGATGCCGCGGGCCAAGGCTCGTTAAAGTATGGCCGTACTTCACAGCATATCAACGCCGTGGAGGTGGTACTGCGCGATGGCACCTTGACCACCTTCGGTCCGGTGACTGGAGCTGAGCTTAAGGCCAAGCTCGCCTTGCCCGGGCTTGAGGGTGAGATCTACCGGCAGTGCTACGACCTGCTCAAGGCCAATGCGGCCCAAGTCGCCCAGCACTTCCCTAAGCTCAATCGCTTTTTGACCGGCTATGACCTCGCTCATGCCTATGATGCCGCAAGCGATACCTTGAATTTGGCGCGCCTTATCTGCGGCGCCGAGGGCACCTTAGCCTCCATCGTCGGGGCGGAGCTTGATTTAACCGTCAAGCCAGACTATCGCGCCTTGGTCGTGATCAAGTACCGCGACTATATCTCGGCGCTGCGCCATGCTAATGCCTTGATTAAGGCTGGGGCCTTCTCCGTTGAGACCGTCGACTCCAAGGTCTTAACCCTTGCCAAGAAGGATCCGGTCTGGCTTACGGTACAAGAGTACATCCAAGATGTGCCCGGCGCGGAGATCATGGGCGTCAACATCGTCGAGTTCAATGGCGCCTCGGCCGAAGCGTCCGCGCAGCAGGCGCAAGTTGAGGCCTTGGCCGCAGCTTGCAATGGCAAGGGGCGTCGCTCGAGCGCCGAGAAGATGGGCATCTTGGGGGCGCAGATTGTGGACACTCCCAGTGGCATCAGCGCCGTCTATGGTATGCGTAAGAAGGCGGTGGGCCTGTTGGGCTCAGCGGCCGGGGCCAAGAAGCTGGTACCTTTTACCGAAGATACGGTGGTGCCGCCTGATAACTTGGCCGATTACATCGTGGAGTTCCGGGCGCTGCTCGATGGCCTTGAGGTCGAGTATGGCATGTTCGGCCATGTCGATACCGGCCTGATGCATGTGCGCCCAGCCCTTGACCTGACCTTGGACGAAGACAAGCAGAAGCTCATCACCATCTCCCATGGCGTGGTGGAGCTGGTCAAGAAGTACGGGGGCCAGATGTGGGGTGAGCATGGCCGCGGCTATCGCTCCTGCTTTGGCGAGGTCTTTTTCGGCGAACTCTATCCGGTCGCCCGCAAGATCAAGGCGATCTTCGATCCGGACAATCGCTTAAACCCGGGCAAGATCTGCGTGCCGTGGGGTAATGAGCACGATAAGCTCGTAGCCTTAGATGACCCGATGCGCGGCGACCTCGACCGCACCATCGATCTTAAGGTACGCACCGCCTTTGAGGGCGCCTTAAACTGCAATGGCAATGGCCAGTGCTTTAGCTACTCGCAGGCCGCGCTGATGTGCCCAAGCTATCGCTATAGCCACGACCATGTCAAATCGCCGAAGGGCTACTCGGGCCTGATGCGCGAGTGGCTGCGCCTGATGACTGAGCGCCAAGTGGACATCAACGCGGTCGAAAACGAGCTCTTAGCGTCCGCTTCGCGCGCCGATCGCTCGTGGGGCGACTACCTCAAAGAAGGTCTTGGTTACCTTAAGAACTTAGGGCCGCGCACCTATCACACCCTCTTTGACCGCGACGACTTCAACCATGAGTACTTAGGCCATGTCGCCACCTGCCTTGCCTGCAAGTCGTGCAAGACCCAATGCCCCGCCCACGTCAATGCCGCCGAGCTCAACTCACGCTTCTTAAACTTCTATTACAGCCGCTATCTGCGCCCGAGCATGGATCTTCTGACCTTAAATGCTGAGCGCACCACGCCGCTGATGGCACGCTTCCCGACCATTGGCAATGCCATGATGGACAATGGCTTGAGCAAGCTGCTCTTAGAGAAGGTCTGCAAGTTCGTCGACGTGCCGCGTTTTAACGCCGTGCCGCTGGCAGCGCAGGCCAAGGCCGCAGGCATCCCATGCCTCAAGATCAAGGAAGCCACCGAGCGCGCTGCCCACTACGAGGTGGTGGTTGTGGCCAATGCCTTCACTGCCGCCTACGAGGCGGACGCCTTGATCGAGTGGGCCCAGCTTATCAAGGCCATGGGCTTTAGAGTGGCGATCTTAAAGCCGTACACCAACGGCAAGCTCATGGTAATCCGTGGCGCACGAGGCCAGTTTATCAAGTGCGCGCGCAAGCAGGCCCAGCGCTTAAGCGGCCTGTACCAAAAGGGCGTAACCTTGGTCGGTTTTGACCCGGCCTTAACCATCTGCTACCGCGATGAGTACCCAGCACTGGTGCCAAACTGCCCGGAGTTTAAGGTGCTCTTACCGGAGGAGTGGTTAAAGCAGGCCTTGGCCTCGACCAACTGGGCCAAGCGCACCGCCCTGCGCGCGCGCCTCCCAGCTGTCGTCGCTGCCGACCAAACCGATCCGGTCTCAGCTGAGAGCGCAGACGCGATTGCGCCATGCCACTTCAATCAGGACTTCTACCTGTTCTGCCACTGCACCGAGCAGGCCTTGGTGCCGACCTCGGTGCGCATGTGGCAGGAGATCTTCGCCCACTTCGGACTGCGCCTCCTGCCGATCCCGGTCGCCTGCTGCGGCATGGCAGGCCTGTTTGGCCATATGCTGCCGAACCAAGCCGAGAGCCGTCAAGTCTACGAGCAGAACTGGCAGAGCAAGCTGCGCGCGCGCCCATTTGCCCAGTGCTTGGTCACCGGCTTCTCGTGCCGCTCGCAGGTGGCCCGCATGGAAGGTCAGCGCGCCAACCACCCAATCCATGTCTTACATGCCTTGCTGCAGCAGGCGCAGCGCTAACGCTGGGCGCGCCCGGCGAGCGGCGAGCGCTCCGCGGGCGCGCCGCGCGCCGCCTGATTGTTGTACACTGAGGCCTAAGGTTTTAGGTTGCGGGGGCGGCGATGCGCTTGACGTTCAAAGACAAGGTCTTAACGGTGTTGGGCTTTATCATCTTCTTGGTGGTCGGCCCGGCCATCATGGTCTACTTGTCGACCTTAGATGACACCACCTTCCTTGATAACAAGAGCACCACGCTGTACCTTGCCGGGCTCATGTCCGCAGTGGGCCTTGCCTTGGCGCTCTGGGCCAATTACACCTTGATCGTCCAAGGCGAAGGCGGAGCGGGCAACTTCGGCCCGGTCAAGCTCATGACCGAGACGCGCCACCTTGTGCGCTCCGGGCCTTACAGCATCTGCCGCAACCCGATGCACCTTGGAGTTTTCTTTTACTATGCGGGCTTTGCCTGCGCCTTAAATTCCCTTATGGCGCTGCTCGTGCCCTTGGCCTTTATCGTCTTTGCGTACTTTAATGCCATCGTCCTCGATGAGCCGCGCTTAAAGCGTGACTTCCCTGAGGAGTGGAGCATCTACCAGTCCGAAGTGCCGCGCTTTTTGCCGCGCGCGCTTAAGCGCCGCAAGTAGCCTGCGCTCAAGCGGCGCAAGTAGCCTGCGCTCAAGCGGCGCAAGTAGCCTGCGCTCAGCGCCGCAAGTAGCCTGCGCTCAAGCAGCGCAAGTAGCCTGCGCTCAGCGCCGCAAATAGCCTGCGCTCAGCGGCGCAAGTGCGCCCAGCATCGAAGTAGCCGCGAAGGCCTGCGCCGGGCCAGTCGGGGCCGGGCGGCGAGGGAAGATTGTTGTGAGGAGATTGTCATGGAGGCTCAGGCCAAACAGGAGCTGTTAGCTCGAGTCCATCAGCTCTATGAGCAAGATGCCTTTGAGGGCATCATTGATCTGCTTGAGCCCAGCGTGGCTGAGTTGGAATTTGATTTGGCGCTGGAGCTGGCGCGAGCCTACATCAACTTGGGTAATACCATGGGCCAAGGCAAGGGCGATGAGCGCTACCTGCAGGCCAATGCCCTGCTCGATAAGTATGGCACCCAAGGCAAGGATCACGCGCCGTTTCTGTTCTACAAGGGCTATGCCCTCTTTAAGCTCGGCTTAGTCAACGACGCGCTGATTCGCTTTAACCGCGCGCTGCGCTTTGTCAAGTTCGGCGTCGACGATGCCTTGCTGCCGACCATCGAGCGTATGAAGGCCCTGTGCGAGAGCTTCGACCCGGACAATAACAGCACCAAGCTCAGCGCGGCGGACGAGGCGGTGCTCGATGCCCATATCAAGGAGCATTTTGGCATCTATCAGATCCTGTTTAAGACTGACCGCTACGAGCTTCTGCACGTCAAGCCCGATGAGGCCCACCCGTGGAATCTGATCGTGACCAAGGGCCTTGCAGGCAAGAAGCTCAATGTCCCGCTAGGCGTCGACGAGCTCACCAACAGCCATGTGGAGCTGGCGCTCTGCCTGCCGCCTGAGTGGCAGTTTAGCTCGAGCGAAGAGTACAACCTCTGGCCCATCAACGCCTTATGCGAGCTCATCAACTTTATCTTGGCCGGAAGCGAGTTTGTCGGCTTTGGTTACACCTTCAGCAACGACAAGCCATGGCACAGCTCCACCGAGTTTAGCGGCGGCATGCTCACCGCCTTAGGCGGCTACAACCACCAAGCCCAAGAAGCCATCTTAACTGACGGCAGCTACGTGCGCTTCTTTGAGCTCATCTTCTTGTACCCAATGGAGCTGGCCTTCCGCAAAACCCATGATGCGGCCAGCCTCTTAGACCTCTTCGTGCAAAAGAGCGTGCGCCCAAGCCCTGTGCGCAAGCGCAGCGACGTCTGCGCCGCCCCAGCCGCCTTCACCAAGATCTAAGAGACCCGCGCGCCCGCAGGCGTGCAGCGCCGCTATGGTGCGCTTTCAGTGGCCTCAGCTGGAGCTTCAGCCGCAGCTTCGGCAGCCTTGGCCTCAGCCGCTTTGCTGCTCTTGCGCCGTGGCTTGCGCTCGGGCGCAGCAGGCGGCAGGGCCTGCGGCTCAGCGCTCAGGTCATGGGTGAGCACCTCAGGGCTGGTCATGTCGTGGGCCAAATCGTTTTCGATTTGGGCGATCGCTTGAGCCGTGAGGGCTGGAGCTTGGCTTGCGAAGTTGCTCAGGAGCCCTGAGAGGTTGCCGCGGCCATCGTAGAGCGAGGTCGAGAGGGTCTTGGTGGCATTGGTCAGGGAGCCTAAGGCGCGGGTGAGCGCCTCAAAGTCACGGCAGACCTTATCGCTCTTTTGGGCGATGCGCTCGGCGAGCTTACTCAGCTGCTTAAACTTTTCGCCTTGGTCTGCTAAGACCCAGAGGTTGCCCACTAAGCGTAAGGCCGGGAGCAGCGAGGATGGCGAGACTAAGTAGATGCCCTTTTCTTGGGCCTTGGCGTAGATCTCAGGCTTAGCGCGTAGCGCCAGACCTAAGGCATGGTCGATCGGCACAAACATGAAGACTAAGTCGGGGCTGCCGTACTGCTCATACTGCGGGTAGTTGCGGGTCACCAACTCCGCTACATGGTTTTCGATCGACTCGATGTGGCGCTTTAAGGCGTTGCTCAGGCGCGCGCGCAAGTCCGAAGGCGTGAGCGTGGTGATGTCGCTCTTGAGCGCCTCAGTAGCGTTGCTTTCAACCGCCGCCGTGTCTGCGGTATCTTGCGCGGTAGCGCTGCTAAAGAGCAGGGCGTTGGCATCGATGCCGACACTCTGGGCCAATTGCTCGAGGTTGACGTACTCGGTGTAGGCCGACAGCGAGCACTTAGCGTCGATAACGATGCCGCGGTGGCCCGGCAGGTTGACCAAGACGTCAACGCGGCCGCGGTTGCCTTGGTCATCGCTGACCGCTACTTCGCGCTGGTAGGTGACGTCGCGCACGAGCCCTGAGGACTCGAGCACCAGCTCTAATTGCTGCTCACCCCAGATGCCTTGGCTCTTATTGCCTTGGAGCAGGGCGGCGGCTAACTTGTCCGCTTGCAAGCCTAAGGTTTGTTGGGCCTGATGTAAGTGCTTGAGCTCGTTTTGCAGCTGACCTGCCTGCTCGGAGTTGCTCTTTTGGGTGTCAGTTAAGAGCGTGCGGAAGGTCGCAAGCTCGGAGGCGAGCGGCTTGATGATGGTGCCCATCTGCTCGCTATTGAGCTTTTGCAGCGACTCCGAGCGTTCCTTGAGCAAGCGCTCGCCTAAGTTGTTAAGGCGCAGCTCAAGCTCTTGGGCCGCCTTGTCATGGCGCGCTTGGTCTTCGCTGCGCAGCTGTTGCAGCGCTTCCTTTTCGCTTTGGGCGGTGGCAAGGTCGTTGCTGACCGCTTGCAGCTTGCTGCGCACGCTCTCGAGCTCACTTTGCTGCGCGGCGACGTTGCGCTCGAGCTTAGCGACCGTATCTTGGTGCGCCGCCTTGATCTCCTCTAAGGTCTTTTGCTGCTGCTCTTGGCACTGGGTGCGCACTTGCTCTTCTTTGGCCGTCAGCACCGCGTCGCTCTGCTCCAGCTTCGCTTGCAGCTCCTTGATGAAGTTCTCGCGCTCGCTCAGGCGCGTATCGAAGTTGCCCTTGTCGGCGTTTAAGGCAGCGTTGGTGCTCGTCAAGCTGACGTTTTCTTGCTGCAGCCGCTGCAGCTCTTGGGTTTGGCGCTCCGCGCCTTGCTGCAGGCGCATGACTTCTTGCTGCAGGCTACTGTTCTTGGTCTTGACCATGGCCGCGAAGCCCACCGCACCCAGCGCTACCACCACGAGGGCGATTAATAAGAGATTGTCCACGCGTGAAATCCTTTCTCAACATCTAGCCCCAGTGCCGCGCTGGCCCCGGTGGCTCGTACTGCCCCAATCTTAGACAAAAACTGCGCTGGGCAGCAGGGCTCATCTCAAGAAAGTTGTGCTACGTAGCAAGCAAACGCCCGCGCTCGCAGTGAAGCGGGCGCGGGCGGAGTAGGGCCCAGCGTCAGCTGGGCCTAAGCGGGAGGATGCGGACTACTTCTTCTTTTTGCTGTCCTTGCCTTCTTTACCTTCCTTGCTGTCCTTGCTCTTCTTCTCCTTGGCTTCCTTGGCGGCGGCCTCTTGGGCCTTGCGCGCAGCCTCGAGCTCGGCGGCTTGGGCGGCTTCGTCTAACTTGACCTCGACGGCTTGCAGGTAGCGTTGAATCTCGATCTGCGAGCGGATCTTCGGGGCGCCCTCAAGGTGCGGCACGTACTCGTTCTTTTGGTCGGCATCGATGATGCGGGCCTTTTGATTGTCCGAGTCTTGGATCTTGAAGATGGTGCGGATGCGATCGCGCAGCACTGGGTCTAAGACCGGGGTGCCCACCTCGATGCGGTAGTCGAGATTGCGCGTCATCCAGTCAGCCGAGGAGATGTAGAGCTCCTCTTGGTTGTTGTTGCAGAAGATCATGACGCGCGGGTGCTCTAAGAAGCGGTCTACAATCGAGGTGATGTAGATGTTCTCGGACAGGCCCGGGATGCCCGGACGCAGCGAGCACATGCCGCGGATGATGGCGCGGATCTTCACGCCGCCCTGCGAGGCCTTGTACAGGCGCTCGATTAAGCCCTTGTCCACCAAGTTGTTGATCTTGATGTTGATGTAGGACGGCAGGCCCATGGCGGCATTCTCGATCTCGCGGTCGATCATGGCGTAGATGCGCTGACGGGCGTTGAGCGGCGAGACTAAGAGCTTGTCAAAGCGTGGGCGCGTGTATGGGTACTCGATGAAGTCAAAGACGCTGTTGACCTCTTGGGTTAAGGTCTCGTCCTTGGTGAAGAGTGCAAAGTCGGTGTAGATCTTGGCCGTCTTCTCGTTGAAGTTACCGGTGCCGATGTGGGCGTAGCGTACGTGCGCCCCGTTCTCGCGGCGCGAGACGATGCAGAGCTTGGAGTGGATCTTTAAGGTCGGCAGACCAAAGAGCACCTTGACGCCGGCTTCGGTCAGGTGCGAGGCCCAACGGATGTTGTTGGCCTCATCAAAGCGGGCCTTGAGCTCGACTACGACCGTGACGCGCTTGCCGTTGTTGGCCGCATCGATGAGCGAGTCGATGACACGGCTCTTCTTGGCCACGCGGTAGATGTTGATCTTGATCGAGCTGACCTTCGGGTCGTAGGAGGCCTGCCGCAAGAACTCGGTGAAGTAATCGAACGAGTAGTATGGGTAGTAGAGCAGGATGTCCCCAGCGCTGATCGCCTCAAAGACATTCTTGTGGCGGTCAAAGGCGGTCGAGGCAATGGCCGGGAGGGCTGGGTTCTCAAACTGGTCGGAGCGAATGCTCGGGAAGCTTAAGAAGTCCTTGAAGTTGTGGTAGCGGTTGCCCGGCATGCACGAATCGATGTCCGAGAGCTTGAGCTCCTTGCTCATGAACTCGACCATCTCCTTAGGCATGGCGCGGTCGTAGGCAAAGCGCACGGGCTTGGCGTTCAGACGCTGTTTTAAGGAGTTGGACATGTTCTCAAGCACGGACATGTCGACATTGCCCTGCAGGTCGTACTCGGCATCACGGTTCATCTTGATGGAGTACGCCTCGATCGTGTCGTAGTCAAAGAAGCTCTTGAAGATATCGTCAAGGCCGATACGGATGACGTTATCTAAGAACATCAAGGTGGTCTCGCCTTCTTGGGTTGGCATCGAGATAAAGCGTGGCAGCACGTCCGAAGGGATCTCGATTAAGGCATAGTTGACCTCGTTCTTGCCCGACATCCGCACCAAGAGGTAGGTGTACTGATCCTTGAGGAACTGGTCTAAGTGGATGTTGTCGGCGATGATGATCGGGTTGATGTGGCGCAGGACGTGTAAGTTGAAATAGTTGCGCACCCATGCCTTCTGGCTCTCGGTGATCTCGGTCTCGTCGCGCAGGTAGATCTTGTTGTCGGCCAGCTCCTTGATCAGGTCACGGTAGATCTGGTTTAAGACGCCCTGATACTCGCTGACAGTGCTTTGGACTTCCTTGAGCAGCTTGACCTCCTCAGAGGCGTTGCCCTTGGCCTTGTTGATGATGATCTGACGCTTTAAGTCGGCCACCCGCACCTTGAAGAATTCGTCTTGGTTGTTGGAGTAGATACCCATGAAACGAATCTTCTCAATCAGCGGTACGGACTTGTCGGCCGCCTCTTGGAGTACGCGCCCGTTGAACGATAGCCAGCTGAGTTCTTTTGGTACCAAATTGATCTTTTCTACGTCTGCCATGACCTGACTTTGATCCTCGTAACAGCAAAAACGATAAGCCCTAAGCGCAAGGCCCTTAGCGTAAGAGAAGTCGCGCCTGAGTGCTCTTCGGCGGCCTGCGGTCGCGTACTGGGGACGCTGTGTCCAAGTTTGCGGGAATGCCGATGCCCCGCGCAGGGAGCATTTCGGGTGCCATTACCCCCACAATAACACGGCCTCAAGCTTAGCATAATGCTCCGCTGCCGTTGTGCACACAAGTGACTTGTTTGCGCACAAAAGTGACCTGCGCCCCGACCGCGCAGCAAAATAGGCAGCATAGCGCCGCCGGGTAAACTTGCGGTTAAATCGCGGTTAAGTCCGCGTTAAGTGGGGCGAGCGCGGTGATCGTCTTGAGGTGCAGGCGCAGCTACTGCTTTGAGGCTGAATTAGCCTCAGGCTCAGCTTGGAGCTTCTTGATGCGCTCCATAGCCGCGGCGCGCATCTTTTGCGTCCGCGCCTCCATCTCAGCTAAGCGCTCTTGGTGCGCCATGCGGTTGCGCAGTTGCGGATTGCTCGCGACGGCGGTGGTGGCGGCAGCTTTGGCCTCAGCCTTGGACTCGGATGTGGCCTTGCTGGTCTCGGCCTTGTCTTTGGCGTCGGAGTCGCTATTGTCGTCGTCGACGTAGGTGTTGGCAGTGATCTCTTGGTAGTAGGTCGAGCCCGGGTTCATGAGGCCTAGGAGCATCTGGCGGGCGTTGTGGTTGCCCATACGCGCCGACTGCTCAAGGAGCTTGACTCCAGCGGAGATGGTACGCAGGTCTTGGATGAAGACGCGCCCTGCGACCTCTAAGCCGTCGCGTTCGCCTTTGACGTTGACAAGGCGCCTCAGCCAAAAGGCGCCTTCGGCCGGTTCATTGTTGGCGTAAAAGAAGCGGGCGGTGCGCGCGATGCGGCCTTGGCGCACAATCATGTTGTCAAAGGGCTTGCGATTACCCATGACGAGGGCCTTCTGGGCGCACTTCTCAAAGGCGCTGTTAGGCTCCATGCGCTGGTAGATAAAGGCGTTAGGGCCCCATTCCAGCTTGCCGGTGTAGCTGCTTAGGTAGGTGGCCACCAGCTCATCGATCTGCTCGGCGCCGAGGTTGCCCTCAATGCAGATACGGCAGTTGGCAAGGAAGCGCTCGTAGTCGTTGCTGGCTTGCGCGAGCAGCTCTTCACCCGTGACGCGGTCGACGGCCAGCTTGGCCTCTTGGGCATCTTCTTGCTCAATGGAACAGCCACTTAGCACCAGCGTGGTAAGCGCTAGGGCGAGCGTGAGAGGGCGCAAGGCGCCAAAAGCTACATGCATAACAAACTCCCATTGAGCGCAGGGCAGGGCCCTTGGTGCTGGGCCCAAAAGCACACGGCCTGACCTTGGCGCAAAGGCGGGTCAGGCCGTGGGGCGGGCGCAGGTGGCAGCTCAGCCTGCTGATGGCGGTTAGCCTGCTGGCTTAGCCTGCTGATAGCGGTTAGCCTGCTGCTTATTGCTGCCCGAAGTTGATCTTTTGGATGTTCTGGGTGCCGTCGTAGAAGTTCTCAGGCTTATCGAAGTCACCTGCGATGTCATACAGGACACGGCCTTGGAATAGCACGACTAAGTTCTTGATCTCCGGATCAGACCAGCCTTGACGCAGGTAGTGGACGTAGTACCAGCGGCTGTTGTCGAAGGGATCGGTCAGCATCGGCGTGCCTAAGATGTACTGTACTTGGGCTGGGCTCATGCCTTGACGCAGTTGGTCGACCGCATCTTGTTCGACAAAGTTGCCCTGAGCCAAATCGGTACGATAGGCGCAGCCAGAGGAGAGAGCGGCAACTGAGGCGCAGACCGCACCTACCAACAGTAATTTGCGCAATTGCATGGGTGAAAGCCTTTCTTAATGTCAACGATCAACGGCGCGGCGCCTGCGGCATTGCGGCACCTGAAGCTTCGCGGCGCCGCAAGCCCGACGGAGGGACGCTCCGCGGCTGCTACCGGCGCCCCAATTTTAGCAAACTTTGCTTAGGGCTATCTTGATTTCGGCGTAAGCCTTGAAAAGGAGCGCAGCCGCCCCCATTTAGTCTGAGATCATGTGTTAAGCCTCGTTTGGGGGCGCGGCTCATGCGGCCGGTGCGCTCATGCGGCCGGTGCGCTCATGAGGCTGGTGCGCTCATGCGGACGGTGCTGCTCCTTGCTGGGCGCAGGCACGAAGAAGGTTGCAGCCTGCAGGCTGCGGTATTGTTTGTGGCAGGAAAGTTAGATGCAACAAAATTTTGGTGATGACCAGAAACTCCAAGATGCGGTCAAGACGTTAGAGGCTCAGTCTGGAGACCAAGGCAACGAAGCTCAAGCAGGACAGGCCAAGTACGATGCCGATTACGCTGCTCGTATGGCCGGTGCCTATGCCCAAAATCCTGCTGGCACCAATGCGCAAGCCCCAGAGCAGCCTGCGGCTGCCCCGGCGGCTGAGGCCCCAGTGCGCGATCCGCACGCGGCTGCTGCGACCGCCGCCTACGCGCAGACCCAAAGCTATGGCGCCTCCGACTCCAAGGCCGCTTTCAATGCCAATGGCAATCCGCAAGAGGACAATGTGGCCGGGAGCTCCGATCCCAACTTTGCTGAGCTCAAGGAGCAGTATCAACAGCAAGGTCAGTCCATCCAAGAGGATAGCCCGGACGTCGATGACGACCTCGACTTAGACGATGAGCTCGATGCCGAGGCCTTAGAGGCCGAGATCAATCACCTGCAAGGACAGCTGGAGATCTTAAAGAAGACCGCAGCTCAAGAGCACGACAAGATGCTGCGTGCCGTCGCCGAGGTTGAGAACATCAGAAAGCGCACCGAGCAAGAGATCGAGCGCGAGCGCAAGTACTCCCTCGAGCGCTTTGTCCGCTCCTTACTGCCGATCTACGACGCTTTAGAGCAGGCCTTGAAATTCTCTGATCCTGACAGCGAGGCCACGCAGAACACCTACAACGGCGTCAAGCAGACCTTAGATCTCTTCGTCAAGGAAATGGGGAGCTTCGGCGTCGAAGTAGTCGACCCAACCGGCAAGCCGTTTGACCCGAACTTCCATCAGGCCATCTCGATGGTGCCGGATCCGAACGTACCAAACGGTCACGTTTGCACTACCATGCAAAAGGGTTTCACCTTGAATGGCCGCGTCGTGCGCCCAGCTATGGTCGTAGTCTCCAAGTCCTAAGCGCAGCTTAGGTCAAGAGAGCAGCCTGCCTTGAGGTGTGACCTGAGGGCAGGCTGTGCTGTCTTTGGGGCAGACCAGCTCCGTCTACGCCCACGCAGCGTGTGCGCTGCGCGTGCGCCCAGCGCAGGTCGCGGGAAGGCGCGCGGAGGCGACGCGTGGGCCGGCGCCGGGAGCTTGGGGAATAGGGCGGCAAAAAATTTTGTGATCTTGCCTTGAAAAAAATTGGGCCTAGCCCCATTTGACTAAGTGGTTAGAGAAAAAGATTGCAAGTACCGCAACCTGCTAGTTGCCACTTGGATGGCGCTTCGACAGCAGCTTTAAGCTCTAGCTAAGCAAAGAGACGTAAGACTTACTCGAGCTTACGGTACTTCCCGGTTTCAAGCTTTGATAGCGGAGATAATTCAAATGGGAAAGATTATTGGTATTGACTTAGGTACTACTAATTCTTGCGTTGCAGTGTTAGATGGCGATAAGGTTCGCGTTCTGGAGAATTCCGAAGGCCGCCGTACCACCCCTTCCATCGTTGCCTATGCTGATGATGGCGAGATCTTAGTGGGCGACGCTGCTAAGCGTCAGGCCGTTACCAACCCAGAGAAGACCTTGTTTGCCATCAAGCGCTTAATTGGTCGTCGTTACAACGATCCTGAGGTTCAGCGTGACCTGTCGATCATGCCATTCAAGATCGTCCAAGCTGACAACGGCGACGCTTGGGTTAGCGTTAACGATCAACGCTTAGCCCCTCCTCAGATCTCGGCTGAAGTCTTAAAGAAGATGAAGAAGACCGCCGAGGACATCTTAGGTGAAACTGTTACTGAGGCGGTCATCACCTGCCCGGCTTACTTCAATGACTCGCAGCGTCAGGCCACTAAGGACGCCGGCCGTATCGCTGGTCTTGATGTTAAGCGCATCATCAACGAGCCTACCGCCGCTGCTATGGCTTACGGCGAGGACAAGGCCAAGGGTGAGCAAAAGATCGCCGTTTACGATTTAGGTGGTGGTACCTTCGATATCTCCATCATCGACATCGACGAGATCGACGGTGAGAAGACCTTCGAGGTATTAGCTACTAACGGTGATACCCACTTAGGTGGTGAGGATTTCGACAACCGCATCATCAACTACTTGGTTGAGGAGTTCAAGAACCAGCAGAACGTTGACCTGCGTAAGGATCAATTAGCCCTGCAGCGTTTAAAGGAAGCTGCCGAGAAGGCCAAGATCGAGCTGTCCTCGTCGCAGCAGACCGATGTCAACCTGCCTTACATCACCGCTGATGCCACCGGCCCTAAGCACATGAACATCAAGATCACTCGTGCTAAGTTAGAGGCCTTAGTTGAGGATCTGGTTCACAAGACCTTAGAGCCGGTTAAGACTGCTTTAAACGACTCGGGCTTATCGGTCAGCGACATCACCGACGTGCTGTTAGTCGGCGGTCAGACCCGTATGCCAATGGTTCAGAAGTTAGTAGCTGACTTCTTTGGCAAGGAACCACGTAAGGACGTCAACCCAGACGAGGCCGTTGCTATCGGTGCTGCGATCCAAGGTGGCGTACTGTCCGGTGCTAAGAACGATGTGCTCTTACTGGACGTAACCCCACTGTCCTTAGGTATTGAGACCTTAGGCGGTGTTATGACCACCTTAATCCCTAAGAACACCACCATCCCAGCCAAGAAGTCGCAAGTCTTCTCGACGGCCGAGGACAATCAGCCTGCTGTTACCATTCACGTCCTGCAGGGTGAGCGTAAGCGTGCCTCTGACAACAAGTCCTTAGGTCAGTTCAACTTAGAGGGCATCGATCCAGCTCCACGTGGCATGCCACAGATTGAGGTCTCCTTCGACATCGACGCCGACGGCTTAATCCACGTTTCGGCTAAGGACAAGAAGACCGGCAAGGAGCAGCAGATCACCATTCAGTCGAGCTCGGGCTTGTCGGAGGATGATATCCAACGCATGGTGCGTGAGGCTGAGGCCCACTCGGCTGAGGACAAGAAGTTCGAGGAGTTAGCCTCGGCTCGCAACCGCGCTGACAACACCATTCACATGGCTCGCAAGGAGTTAAATGAGAAGAATGTCAGCGGCGAGGACAAGGCTGAAGTCGAGCGCGCCATCAACGCCTTAGAGTTGGCCATCCGTGGCGACAACAAGGACGACATCGAGAGCGCCGAGAAGCGCGTCTTAGAGACCTTGCAAGGCGTCTTAGCTAAGGCCCAGCAAGGTGGTGCCTCGCAGCAGCAAGGTGCCTACCAGCAGCAAGGCGCTTCCCAGCAGAACGCTGGTGCCGGTAACCGCGACGACAAGGTGGTTGACGCCGAGTTCGAAGAGGTCAAGGACGACAAGTAAGAGCGCGTAGCGCAGCGTCAGGCTGCGCCCTCCTGCCCAAGGACGCCTTGGGCAGGGCCACAGATTTCATTCACTGCTGCAAGGCGTGAATCTTTCCCTAGGGAGCCACATGATTGGCTCAATGTAATGCTAAAGCGGTGGGAGCTGATCCTTCCGCTTTTTAGGCTTTAGCGCGCTTTCAGACGCCTAATGTCAAGAGAGTGCTAAAGCCTAATAGTGCGACCGGCTTAGTTGGGATAAAAGCATGGCGACGAAACGTGATTATTATGAGGTGCTGGGCGTAAAGCGTGATGCCAGCGAAGATGACATCAAGCGCGCATTCAAGCGCCTTGCGATCAAGTATCACCCTGATCGCAATAAGGACGCTGATGCCGGAGAGAAGTTCCGCGAAATCAATGAAGCCTATCAGGTCTTAAGTGACCCGCAAAAACGCCAAGCTTACGATGCAGGTGGTTTTGACGCGGTCGAGGGCCAAGGTCAAGGCTTTGGCGGCGGCTTCAGCGGTGGCTTTGACGGCGATTTCGGTAGTTTTGCCGATATCTTTGGCTCCATCTTCACAGGCGAGAGCCCTTTTGGGGGCGCCGCACGCGGGGGCCGCAGACGCCCGGGCGGGCGCGCTCCGACGCGCGGCAGCGATGTGCGCATCGTAATCCGCCTGACCTTAGAGGAAGCGGTGCGTGGTATCACCAAGGAGATCAGACTTAAGACCTTGGTCACCTGCCCAGACTGCCATGGTGAAGGCACGACCGATCCATCGAGCCGCAAGCAATGCCCTCAATGCCACGGCCAAGGCGTCATCATCCAGCAGAATGGCTTCTTTAGCGTGCAGCGCACCTGCGATCGCTGCAACGGCGAAGGCACCATTCTCACCAAGCCATGCGCCAAGTGCCATGGTGATGGCCGCGTCCAAGAGTCGCGTACGGTTAAGATCAACATTCCGGCCGGTTTAGACACGGGCCAGTATGTGGTCGTACCGCATATGGGCCAAGCAGGCCGTCATGGCGGTGAGGCCGGTGACCTCTTAGCGACCATCGAGGTGCTGCCGCACAAACTATTCCGCCGCGATGGCGACGACCTCTACTGCGAGGTTCCGATCAGCTTTGCTACCGCTGCCTTAGGCGGCAAGGTCACGGTACCGACCTTAGATGGCAAGCTCGCCGTTACGGTCGAGCCGGGCACTCAAACTGGTACTACCTTCCGCTTAGCCAAGAAGGGTATCAAGGCCGCGATGTCCAACCGCCCGCAGGGCAATCTCTACTGCACGGTCGTGGTTGAGACTCCGGTTAACCTGACGGACTACCAAAAGGATCTCCTGCACAAGCTCGAGCAATCCTTGGACGGTGACGAGCAGAACTCCAGCAAGGCTAAGGGCAAGGATGCAAGTTCGCACAAGCCGCTGTGGAAGAGTTTTGCTGACAGCGTCAGCGACTTCATCGACAATATGAAGAAGTAAGGCCCCGCGCCCGGCGCCGCGCGCCAAGCGCTGCGCCTGTTGCGCGCGCCCACCTGCCGCGGCGCGTCTGTCGCGCCCTGATCGGGCGCAGCCGCCGGTTCAGGCCATGGCCTGAGGCGCGCAGACGCGCTATAATTTGTCCGTGCCCGTGACGGGCATAAAAGATTTCTTTAAGAAACGCTTGATGTCACATGCTGCGGCATGCGATGTTGAGCGTTTTTGTTGTCTAAAGACCGATCGGTATGCTGGCAAAGGCAGCAGGGCACGCCATGGGCCTGCGCCCGTGGGGCAGGTGCCCGAATTTGCTCCGAGCGGTTGCGCTTGCCTTATAGGCAAGCCTTTGTGCTGAGTGAATGAATCATGGAACAGACTCCAATGACTGCTCGGGGCGAGCAATTGCTGCGCGAAGAGTTAAACCGTTTGAAGACCGTGGAGCGTCCGCGCATCACGGCCGCGATTGCTGAGGCGCGCAGCCACGGCGACTTAAGCGAGAACGCTGAGTACGACGCGGCCAAAGAAGAGCAAGGCCTGTGCGAGGCCCGCATCAAGGACATCGAGGCCAAGCTCGCCTCGGCCAACATCATTGACGTCACCAAGCTCAAGGGCAATGGTGCGCTCAAGGTCGTCTTCGGTGCCACCGTCACCTTATTAGATCTCAACACCGACAAGGAGATCACCTACAAGATCGTAGGTGAGGACGAGGCTTCGATTGAAAACAACCTCATCTCCTACAAGACCCCAATTGCCAAGGGCTTGTTAGGCAAGGTCGAAGGTGACGAGGTCGCCATCAAGATCCCTAAGGGCACGGTCGAGTACGAGATTGTGTCCGTTGAGTATCTGCCATAAGCGGCCGCTAGCTCTGAGTTCATACCGTCATAGTGGCAGCAGCAATACAAGCTGCGCCCCATGGCGGTTTTGCGTCTAAGAGGAGTGTAATGAAGATCTTGTGGGCATTAGCCCTGTTAGTGGCTGCCCCGTGCTGGGCAGGCGATGGTTTTGACCAAGGGCGCTGCAGTTACCATGGCATCCCGCTGCACGGCAAGGTCAAGGTGGTCGAGAACCACGGCGACATCAAGGTCAAGGTCGTCACCAGCTTCCCCGACCTCAAGGTCAAGATGGTGAGCAACTTCCCGGACGACTGCGGCGAGTGGCAGGCCGTGACCCAATGGCCGGACTTTACGGTACAGTTCGTCGAGAGCTTCCCTGACCTCAAGATTAAATACGTCGACGCTTTCCCCGGCGTGCGCTAAAGCGCTATCCCGCGCTGCAAGCCCGCTACCGCGGCGCTGGTGCAGCTGGGGATGCTGGGCGCAACCTGAGGGAGTGCCGTAAGGCCCTGCGCCTTAGAGACCAATACGGCCTGCCCGGAGCGTGCAGCGGGGTAAGTAAGCCGCTGCTATATTGGCCGAATACGGTACACCACGCAGCTTGGCCGCAGTGGCCTTGGAACGGTTCGGCCGTGGTTAGGGGGCGGCGGGCGAGTACCCTCAGTGGCCCAATTGGTACACTTTGGAGCGAGCCGGATCCCGCGGCGCCGTGCGGCGGCCTCAACTGTGGAAGCTCGGTGCAACCTGAGGGCGTGCCGTAAGGCCCTGCGCCTTAGAGACCAATACGGCCTGTCCGGAGCGTGCAGCGGCGCGCGGCGATCAAAGCCGCCACCCAAGTGGCCAAAAGCGGTACACCACGCAGCTGGGACTGCGTGCCATCGCCTTCCCAATGGGGATAGCGCACCTTCTTGTGAGGCATGCTCGGTGCTATAGTAGGGGTATGGTATCTGGCTCTAAGTACAAGTTATGCCCCAAACTCCTGCTTCGCTCCATCCTCAGCCTTCGCTCTTGACGACTCAGGTCGCTGCAGCCACTCAGGCTCTGGGCTCTGCCGCTATTCCTTTGCCAGCCATCTACACCGGTATCTCTGATTACTTGAGTGTCAGAGAAGGCAACGCTCTGTTTGTAGACAAAACGGCATTACTCCAAGAGCTCGTCGACTTAAAGCGCGTGTTTTTGGGACGGCCGCGGCGCTTGGGCAAAACCATGCTCATATCCATGCTCAATGAGCTCTTTACCAATGGCCCTGGGAAGTTTGAGCACTTGGCGATCGCTGAGCTTTGGCGCGAACCGCGATGCCCGGTATTGCAGCTCTCCTTTTTGAACATGAGCAATCCTGCTACGTTTGAGAAGGATCTGTGCAACAAGTTACGAGACGCCCTCTTTGATGCGGGCTTCGATGAGATATACGATTTCCTCCCAGACTGTAATGAATTCAAGGTGTTGGCTCAGCGCATCGTATGTCAAGTGATCAAGGGCCAGAAGCTTGTAGTGCTGATCGATGAGTGGGATGATCCCCTCTCAAGCAATCTGCATGACCGGGCGGCCTTTGAGGCCAATGCAGCGCTTATGCGCGATTTTTACACTTGGCTGCGCGAAAGCAAATTCATTAAGTTTATGCTCGTCACCGGCATCAGCCGGTATCAATATACGACGTTATTTACTGGTGATTTCATCACTGATATCAGCTTGAACAGTAAATTCGCCGCGTTAGTGGGGTACACCGAAGAGGAGCTAAGGACTTACTTTGCCCCTTACATCACTCGCAGCGCCGCCCTTTGTCACATAAGCGAAGAGTCCTTGCTTGATAAGATTAGGCTCTTCTACGACGGCTTTTGCTTTGATGAGCAGGGGCAGGTTCGGGTTTACAGCCCGTGGTCGATCAACTGCTTCTTTGCCCAAGTGGTACAAGATCCTAAGAGCGAGCCGCTCTTTAGGTGTTTTTGGATGAAGAGCTCCAATGCTGCCAATGCACTGCGTAGCTTTATCAAGACCCACCAGCCTGACCTTACCTTCTTCGATACCATCAAGGACAACGGCATTCAGCTCAAGCAGAAGTATATTTTAAATTCCTACAGCTTTGACAGTGGGTCTTATGCACTCCTCTTGTTGCAAACTGGCTACTTGACCATCAAGGAGAAGGTGACAGACTCGCAAGAGACCACTCTGGCTGATTGGTTTCAATACCGCTGCAACTTCACCAACCTCGAGGTTGAGAAAGAGTTCATTGAGCTTGTCATGGCCTACGTTACAGGCCAAGCTGATGCCAGCATTGATACCTCGATGGTGGGAAGCTTGGCGCAGAACTTGATCGACGCCTTGAGGGCGCATGATATGGTGCGCGCCGTGACTGCCATCAACTCGATGCTGGTACGGGTTCATTATGATCTCTGGCCTCGGCAGTCGCGGGAGGCGTTCTATCGTGTGCTGATTGCCTTTTTCTTGCAAATCTTGCTCGACCCGCCGCATGTACGCCAAGAGGTGGCTAACAATGTTGGGCGCAGTGATATTGAGGCGATCGTTGGTAACGACCTCTTTGTGTTTGAGCTCAAGCTCATCCCTGCCAAGAAGAAGGCTGCTCAGAGCGCAGCCGCTGCAGAGGAAGCTCAGGCACAGTCGACCGAGGTTGATCTTGATCCACCGAGCCTTGCTGCCCGGACCCGCATTGCACTTAATGCTTATGATCAACTCATTGGTAAGTCCTATGGGAGCTCCAGCTTCTCTCCTGTGATTAAGCATTGGTATGGGGTGGTCTTGGTGATCTCGGAGGTAACGCGCCAAGTTTGCTACTGGCGCTATTTCACCAGCAACCAAGACCTCGGTTGCGGGGCAGTAGAGCCCGAGAGCATTAATAACCCACCGCAGTTTGACCCTGTGTCTTAGCTGGTAGCGGCGCCGTGCGGTGGCCTTCGCCGTGGAAGCTTGGTGCAACATCATGAGGGCGCGCTGAAAGGCCCAGCGCCTTAGAGACCAATGCGGCCTGCCCGGAACATGAAGTGGGGCAAGCAAGCCGCCACCAGAGTGGCCGAAAGCGGTACACCATGACGACTCGGCCACAGTGGTCTTGGAACAGCCCGGCCGTGGCTTGGGTGTGGTGGGTGGGCAGCCCAATTGGTACACCTTGGAGCAGGCTGGATACCGCGGCGCCGTGCGGTGGCCTTCGCCGTGTAAGCTTGGTGCAACATCATGAGGGCGCCGTAAGGCCCTACGCCTTAGAGACCAATGCTGCCTGCCCGGAGCGTGAGACGGGGTGAGCAAGCTGCTGCCCGAGTGGCCGAAAGCGGTACACCATGACGACTCGGCCACAGTGGCCTTGGAACAGCCCAGCCGTGGCTTGGGTGTGGTGGGTGGGCAGCCCAAGAGGCCCAATTGGTACACCTTGTAGTAGGTCGGATACCGCGGCACTGTGCGGTGGCCTCCGCCGTGGAAGCTTGGTGCAACCTGATAGAGTGCCGTAAGGCCCTGCGCCTTAGAGACCAATACAGCCTGCCCGGAGCGGGCAGCGGCGCGCGGTGAGCAAGCCGCCACCAGAGTGGCCGAAAGCGGTACACCAAGAAGCTCTGCCGTAGTGGCCTTTGGAACGGCCCGGCCGTGTGTAGGGTGTGGTGGGTGGGCAGCCGCAGTGGCCTCATTGGTACACCTTGGAACAGGCCTTAATGGCCTCAATGCGGTACACCACGGAGACAGCGGGCACAATAAAGCCCCGTACCCAGCCGGGGACGGGGCTGTCCGCGCGTCAGCGCGGGGCGCGGGCGCCGTCAGGCGCCAAAGCAGCGATAGCCGCAAGCGCGTTAGCGCGGCAGGATGAAGCGGCTGTCGTCTTTGCGCTGGCGGAAGAGAATGGCCACGCGGCCGACGACATTGATGAGCTCGGCCTTGACCGCGTCAGCGGCCTGCTGGGCCTGCTCCTTGCGGCCGTCACCGGCGTTGAGCTTGATCTTGATGAGCTCGTGGTGTTCGATGGAGCTGTCGATCTCCTTGATCACGTTTTCAGACAGGCCATCGGCGCCTAACATGACCACTGGGTTTAAGGCGTGGGCCTCAGCCTTTAAGAATTGCCGTTGCTTGGCGTTTAGTGCCATAAGTTTACTTACCTCATTTGGCTGCGGGCGAAGCTTGCGTGAAAAGCCTGATTTTGGCCGGACATTGTAGCAAAAAAGCTTGATCCGTGGCGGTGGGCGGGCTGAAAAATCCCCTTGTCCTCTGTATAATTACTCTTTTGGGTAGCTTTCAGCGCCTGCGGTGGTGCCTGTTGCAGCGCCTGCGGTGGTGCCTGCAGTGGTGCCTGTTGCAGTGCCTGCGGCAGTGCCTGCTTGAGCTGGGCGCCCTTAGTTGATGTTGTGAGAGTTTATGCCTGCACGTAAGAGAACTGCGAGTCAAACGAGGTGGTTAAAAGAGCACTTTGACGATCCCTTCGTCAAGGAGGCCCATAAGCGCGGCCTGCGCTCGCGCGCGAGCTTCAAGCTCGAAGAGCTGCAAAAAAAAGATCGCCTGATTAAGTTTGGCCACATTGTCGTGGACTTGGGCGCCGCCCCCGGCGGCTGGTCGGAGTTTGCGGTCAAATGTGTCGGCGAGAAGGGCCGCATCATCGCTTGCGATATCCTGCCGATGCGCCCGATTCGCGGCGTCGAGTTCTTGCAGGGCGACTTCCGTGAAAACAGCGTCTTCACTAAGCTCTATAGCATGATCGGGGAAGGCGCCGACGTGGTGATGTCGGATATGGCACCGAACATGTCGGGCAATAAGGCCATCGATCAACCGCGCGCGATGCTCCTTACGGAGCTTGCGCTTGACATGGCGCGGCGCGTGCTCAAGGTCGGCGGCTCCTTTGTGGTCAAGGTCTTCACCGGCTCAGGCTCGCAGGAGTTCTTGGCCGAGCTCAAAAAGGACTTCACTACGGTCAAGGTGCGCAAGCCTGAAGCTTCGCGCGATCGCTCCAGTGAGGTCTACATGGTTGCCACCGGCTTTAAGGGCCATGAGCTCTCGGGCGTGGCGCCGGAGTTTGATGACAACGAAGAGGCGTAGCTGCGGTGAGCTTCGCGGCGACGTAGCCGCAGAGCGCGGCGCGGTGAGCGGTAGCGCTACGGTGCGGGGACGCGGGGCGACCTTAGCTTGAGCTAAGTGCGGGCTCCTATAATGGTGATTAGATTTTTCGCTTTCAGTGGTGCGGGGGTCAAAATCAACTAGGCTCACCACCATAACTCCTTTGAGGCCTGCGCTGTGGCAGGACTTGAGGGTGGCAGCGCAGCCTGCCAGGAACTTTGCCGTCAACGTGCGTTTTTTGAGGATGGAATGGCAAAAAACTTAATCTTGTGGCTCGTGATAGCGATCATCTTGATGTCGCTCTTTGAGTCCTTTAATAGCTCGGAGCCCACTGGTCGCACCATGGATTACACGAGCTTTGTCTCTGCGGTGCAGACCGATCAGGTGCAAGAGGTCGTCTTTGATGGTGCAGTCATCAACGGCATTAAGCGCAATGGGGAGCAGTTCACCACTGTCATGCCGATTCACGATAGCGCACTGCTCAACTCCCTCCTCAATCACAATGTGCGCACTTCGGGCACGCGCCCAGAAGAGCCGAGCCTGCTCACGTCGATCTTGATCTCGTGGATGCCGATGATCCTGCTCATTGCAGTGTGGATCTTCTTCATGCGCCAGATGAACGGCGGCGCCAAGGGCAATCCTTTGTCCTTTGGTAAGAGCAAGGCCAAGCTCTTGAGCGATAGCCAAGTGAAGACCACCTTTGCTGATGTCGCAGGCTGCGATGAGGCCAAGGAAGATGTGGTCGAGCTGGTCGACTTCTTGCGTGACCCATCGAAGTATCAAAAGTTGGGCGGCCGCATTCCGCGCGGCGTGCTCATGGTCGGCCCGCCAGGTACTGGTAAAACCTTGCTTGCCCGTGCCATTGCCGGTGAGGCCAAGGTTCCTTTCTTTTCGATCTCGGGCTCGGACTTCGTTGAGATGTTCGTCGGTGTCGGTGCCTCACGTGTGCGCGATATGTTCGCCCAAGCCAAGAAGAATGCCCCGTGCATCGTCTTCATCGATGAGATCGACGCCGTCGGTCGCAAAAGAGGCGTGGGCTTAGGCGGCGGTCACGACGAGCGTGAGCAGACCTTAAACCAGCTCTTAGTTGAGATGGACGGCTTTGAGGGCTTTGAGGCGGTGATCGTGATTGCTGCCACCAACCGCCCCGACGTCTTAGATCCGGCGCTGCTGCGTCCGGGCCGCTTTGACCGTCAGGTCACGGTGGGCCTGCCGGATGTGCGCGGCCGCGAGCAGATCTTAAAGGTGCACATGAAGAAGGTGCCGCTTGATAACGACGTCGATCCGGCGGTTCTCGCCCGCGGTACCCCGGGCTTCTCGGGCGCCGAGCTCGCCAACTTAGTCAATGAGGCGGCCTTGGCTGCAGCCCGTGCCAATCAGCGCACCGTCTGCATGAAAGATTTTGACCAAGCCCGTGACAAGCTCTTAATGGGCGCCGAGCGCCGCAGCCTCATCATGAACGAGCACGAGCGCGCCAATACCGCCTACCACGAAGCCGGCCACGCCATTGTGGGCAAGCTCGTGCCGGATCACGACCCGGTCTATAAGGTCTCGATCATCCCGCGCGGTCGCGCTTTGGGTGTCACCTCTTATCTGCCCGAGCAAGATCGCTACAGCCAGAGCAAGCAGTACTTGCTCTCGCGCATCTGTGCCTTGTTTGCCGGCCGTGTAGCCGAGGAGATCGCCTTTGGTGAGGATGCCGTGACCACCGGTGCCTCCAACGACATCGAGCGTGCCACCGACATTGCCCGGCGCATGGTAACGCGCTGGGGCTACTCCAAGCGCCTGCCACCGATGCAGTTTGACCAAGACCAAGATCAATCGCAGTACTTGGGCGGCGGCCATGTCGCGACCTTGCCGGTCTCCGACAAGACCACTCTCATCATCGATGAGGAAGTCACTGCCATCATCAACTCGTGCTATGCACACGCTAAGAAGCTCTTGACTGACAATCGCGACATCTTAGAGGCGATGAAGGATGCGCTCTTAAAGTACGAGACCATCGACGCCACCCAGATCGACGATTTGATGAACCGCCGTCCGGTACGGCCACCGGAGTCGGGCAGCTCCGGTTCGAGCTCAGGCTCGAGCTCTGGCTCGAGCTCCAGCTCGAGCGCCTCGGACTCGAACAGCACGGGTTCGGGTACGCCAAGCGAGGCCAAACCGGACGCGCCAAACGCCGAGCAGCCGACTGACAATGCTTCGACGGATCCGGCCGCGCCGGAAGCTCCGGCTACCCCAGCGGAGGATAAGCCGGTTGCAGATAAGCCCGCTGCGGAGCAGCCGAGTGCCGGGTGGCCGTACAATACGCCAAGCGGCAAGCGCGATCACGATAAGTAAGCGCTGCGCTGCTGATTAATGCTAGGCCTAAGAGAGGAAACTTTCTTAGGCCTTGTTTTACCAGCGCTTGAGCACGATCGAGGTGTTGATGCCGCCAAAGGCGAAGTTGTTGGTTACGACGAGGTCGGTGTCGATCAGACGCTTCTCGCCCACGATGTAATCGAGGTCGCCGCACTCGGGATCGACCGTCTTGAGGTTGAGGGTCGGGTGGAACCAGCCTTCGTGCATCATCTTGATGGTGGTGAGGGCCTCGACCGCGCCGCAGGCGCCGAGGGTGTGGCCAAAGTAGCTCTTCAGCGACGAAATCGGTGTCTTGTTACCAAAGATGCGGGCAGTGGCTTGGCTCTCGGCGATGTCACCGCGCGTGGTGCCGGTGCCGTGGGCGCTGATGTAGCCGATGTCGCTCGGCGCAACCTGAGCTTGGTCTAAGGCCATGCGCACGCACAGCTCAATCGTTTCGCTCTTAGGCTGGGTGATATGCGAGGCGTCGCAATTGGTGGCAAAGCCGATGACCTCTGCGTAGATGTGGGCGCCACGCGCTTTGGCATGCTCCAGCTCCTCTAAGATCACGGTACCGGCGCCTTCGCCGATGACGATGCCGTCGCGGTCTTGATCAAAGGGGGCGGGGGTGGTTTGGGGGCTCTCATTCTTTTGGGTGGTGGCAAAGAGCGTGTCAAAGACCGCCGCCTCCGATGGGCACAGCTCCTCGGCGCCACCTGCGATCATGATGACCTGCTGGCCATACTTGATGCTCTCATAGGCATAGCCAATGGCCTGCGAACCCGAGGTGCAGGCGCTTGAGGTCGGAATGAGGCGCCCTTTGACCCCAAAGAACAGTCCGGCGTTGACTGCGGTGGTGTGCGGCATCATCTGCAGATAGGTGGTGCTGGTGATATCGCCGGTGTCGTGATTGATGAACATCGAGCCAAAGTCGCGGATCGGCTTAGTGCTGCCGGTGCACGAGCCATAGGCGATGCCGGTGCTGCCGTCGCTGACACAAGGTAATGGGGTTTGGTCGTCACTCAGCAGCGCGGCGTCTTTAAGCGCCAGCTCGCAGGCGCGGGTGGCCATTTGCGCCACGCGCCCCATCGAGCGCGTTTTCTTGCGCGGGTAGTAGTCGGGTACCTTGAAATTGGGCACGGGGGCGCCCAGCTTGGTGCCAAGGCCCTGATAGCACTCCCATTCCGGCATATAGACCACGGCATTGTGATAGGACAGGAGGCCCTGCTTGAGCTGCTCCCAGCTCTCACCAAAGGCGGTAACGGCGCCCATTCCGGTTATCACGACACGCTTCACACTAGACCTCCGTTAATTGAGATAACTTGCCGCGTGACATAGGCGGCCTCATCTGACATCAAATAGGCAACCAAGCCTGCGACCTCGTCGACCGTGCCCATGCGCCGCAGCGGGATCAGCTTCATGGCCTCATCTAAGACGGTGGCATCAAGCTGCGTCATCTCGGTGGCAATCAGGCCCGGGGCGACCGCGTTGACCGTAATCTGGCGCTTGCCCAGCTCTAAGGCTAAGGACTTGGCGGCGGCGATGAGCCCGGCCTTCGAGGCAGCGTAATTGGTTTGCCCGCGGTTACCGGCAAGGCCGGAGACTGAGGACATCACCACGATGCGGCCGCCGCAGCGCAGCCGAATCATCGGCATGATCAAAGGCTGCACCACGTTGTAAAAGGAGTTGAGGTTGGTGTTGATCACCTGCTGCCAGTTCTCAGCGCTCATGCTGGGAAAGGCATCATCGCGCGTGATCCCGGCGTTGCTGACCACGCCGTAGAAGGCTCCATGGGCCTCGATCTCGGTCTCGAGCATGGTGCGGCACTGCTCGGTATTGCCGACATCAAAGCCGAGGATCGAGCCTGAGCCGCCATCTTGTTGGATCTGCTCTAAGGTGGCGCGGGCGCCGTCCTCATCGTGGCCGTAGTGCACTACGACAAAGAAGCCAGCGCGCGCTAAACGCAGGGCGACGCCTTGTCCGATGCCGCGGCTGCCGCCCGTCACTAAGACGCGGCGTTGGGAATTGCTGGTCATATCTCTCCTCCTCTTATGCGCTCAGGCCCAGTTTGCGCTCGAGTTCAGGATCGAGCTGGCATAGGCTCAGGCGGCCGCGCGCCCATTCTTGACCTGCGTGGGTAATGGTGCCTTCAAACGAAGCGTAGCTGCCATCTTGCAGCAATTGCTGCATCGTGATGATGAGTTCGGCGCTGCCCGTAAGAAACGGGCTTTGTGCGCTAAAGGCGCGCACCGAGAGAATGAGGCCGCCTGAGGCCGCGGCGCGCCCAGCGCACTTATCGTGATAGCCTGACCAAATGCCCACGGTTTGGGCCATGAGCTCAATACCAAAGTAGGCGGGTAGGCCCTGAGGCTCATGAAAGGGGGCAAGCAGCGGGGAGTTCAGCGCCACAGTGCAGGTGACCGCGTCGGCACTGACTTCCCGGACGTTTTCGAGGAGCAGCATCGGGCTGCGGTGAAAGAGATAGTCTTGGGGGCGTTCGTACATAGTCCCTCCTTTAAACGCAGCGCTTGAGAATAAGTGAGGTGTTATTGCCGCCAAAGGCGAAGGCATTAGTCATGATAAACTCGCGCTTCAGCTGCTGCTGCGTGCTGATGAGGCCGCAGGCTGGGAGCTGAGGGTCAAGGTGGTTGTGGCTGAAGTCCTGAGGCACTAAGGGCAAGTCCTCGTCGAGCGTGAGGGCGCATAAGCACAGCTCGACGATGCCCGAGGCGCCTAAGGTATGCCCGGTGAGGTATTTGGTCGAAGAGCATGGCGTCTGATCCCCAAAGACCCGCGCCATAACGCAGGCTTCGGCCTGATCGTTCATGACCGAGGCGGTGCCATGCAAGTTGACATAGCCGATGTCTTGCGGGGCGAGCCCGGCGTGTTGTAAGGCCATGCGCATGGCGCGCTCAGCGCCACGCCCTTGCGGCTCGGGCGCGGAGACATGGTAGGCGTCACTGGACTCGCCGACGCCGACTAAGGTCAACTTGTGGGCTAACTTGCTGGAGCTTTGTTTCGTCAGCAAGATGAGGCCTACGCCTTCGCCGATGGTGATGCCCTTACGCTCCGCGGCAAAAGGCGCGCAGAGCTCGTCGGAGACCAGCTCTAAGGCCTTAAAGCCGTTGATTGGCATGCGGCATAGGGTATCAGCGCCGCCACATAAGACGGCATCACAGAGGCCTGAGCTGAGCATGCGGAGGCCTGAGATCACGGCGCGTGAGCTCGATGAGCAAGCGGTGGAGACGCAGTAGGCCGGGCCCGTGGTCTTGAGGTAGTGCTGTAAGAAGCGCGCGGGGTCGCCGAGCTCCTGCATCGGATAGTGCCAGCGCTCATAGCTTGGGTCTGAGACCTTATGGTCGGCCTCATCAAGGCCCGAAGTCGAGGTGCCCATGACGATGCCCAAGCGCCCCGGGCCCACTTGTTCCATGGTGGCGCGCACCTCGGCCTCGATTTGCTGGAGGCAGGAGAGCAAAAGCTGATTGTTGCGGCTATTGTGGGCGCAGAGCTCTGCTGGGATCTCCGGCAGCGCCCCATCGACCCCGCCTAACATCAGGGGCATGCCGTCGGCTAACAAGCCCGGGCGTTCATACATAAAGGGCGCATGGGCCGTGAGCAAACCTTGGATTATGTCGGCGCGGCTGCGCCCTAAGGCACATTCACAGGCATAGGACTGAATTGCAATGGGCTCCACCTTACTCCTCCGCTGCGCTTAGGTTCTCAATGGTAATGATATAGCCAAAGACATGGTGCTCAAGGCGCGTCGCTTGGCCGTTAGTGAAGTGCACCTGCTCCACGCTTTGGCCCTGCTCATCGTAGATGGTGCGCGTGGTGCCTTCATCTTTAAGGCTAAAGCCCGGCGGCAACACTTCGGCGATGTCGGCAGCAGGCAAGAGTCCCAAGAAGATATCAAAGAGCACCTGCGCCGCCGGAGGCAGCTCCGCGATCGGGATATGCTGCGTGATGGTGAGCGCGCCTTGGTCATAGCTTGCATCTACCAAGCGAATGCCCAAGGGATTGAGCACCGAGAGCTTTAAGCTTTGGTCTTGGCCTTCTAATAGGACTAAGGCTTGCTCGTGGTGCCCTTGGTAGTCAATGGTGAGCAGCTGCTCGGCGCTTACCGGCTCCGTGAGCTGCAGCGCGGGTAGCTTGACCGTAGTTTGCTTGGTCAGGTGTACGACCGAGTCTTGGCTGTTTACGGTAGTGGCGCAGCCGCTCAGGATAGTGGCGCCTGCTAGCAGGGCGGCGCTCAGTAGGACGATGAGCTTCATGACTGCTCCTTGGGTTTGATCAGTAACGGTGCTAACAAAAAGGCGCAGATCAGGCCGCACACCAAGGTCACGCCAAAGGAACGTATGACCGCAGTCTGCGAGAAGACAAGCACGCCTAAAGTCAGCATGGTGGTGAGCATGGCCATGGTCACCGCCAATAAGGTGGTATCCGCGGCCGCCTGGGTCTTGGTGAAGAATAAGGCATAGTTAATTCCCATGCCGAGTACCAGCACCAAAGACAAGAGCGAAAAGAAGGTAAAGTCAAAGCCCAAGAGGGCCGAGCCGCCCACCGCGCCGAGCAGCGAAATCAGCGCCGGCATGAAGGCAAAGAGCCCTTGCTTAAGGCCCTTAGTCAGGATGAAGCCGAGCGCAATTACCCCTAAGGCCCCTAATAAGGCCCACGAAATGACCTCGCGGTAGAAGCCAAAGAGCTCATCGAAGGCCGCTTTGCGGTCGATCAGGGCGACCTGCGCCTCCGAGGCGGTGAGCGCATTGCTGACGCGCTGCTGCAGCGCCGCGCCGTCGCTTAAGTCATGTAAGGCCACGAGGATGCCCCACATGCCTTCATGTTCAAGGCACAGCAGGTTAAAGCCTAGCGCAAGCGGTGAGTTGAGGTAGTCCGGTAAGGTCAGCGCGGTGGTTGGGTACTTTGTTAGCTCCTCGGTGAGGCCTGCGGCGCTCAGGGCTTGTTGTAGCTGAGGCAGCTCTGCATTGAGCAAGGTGGCATTGGCCCTTTGTTGCTCTAAGCTGACCAGAGGAATGGTCTGGTAGCCGCTGATCTCCGGGGCTTGATCCAGCACCGGGCGCAGGCGTGTCAGGCCTTGCAGCGCCGCCTCAGGATCTTCTGCAAAGACGCAGAGCCATTTTTGCTCGGGGCTTTGCCCGGTCAGGGCGGTGATGGCTTGGTCGGCGCGCACTAAGTGCTCAGGCAACTGCTGAAAGGAGGCGACGTCGTCTGAGGCGTGCAGGCGGAGCAGGCCGATTAAGCTGAGAGCGAGCAGGGCGATAGGCAGGGCGCGGCGCCAGAGTTGATTTTGGGTATAAAAGGCGATGCTCGGCTGGAGGAGGCGCGCCCCGGGCAACTGCGTCTGCGCCTTGAGATAGCGCGCTAAGTACGGATGCAAGCACAAGACGGTGAGGCAGGCGCCGCTTAAGCCTAAGACCGCAAAGACCGCCATTTGCCTAATCCCCGGGAAGGGGGCAAGCGCCAAGGCGGCATAGGAGATTAAGGTCGCCCCTAAGGCCCAGAGAATGGCCGGTTGTACCGCTTGTAAGGTGGTCAGGGGCGCCTCGTTTTGGCGCGTCAGGCGCGCCGTCAGGAAGTAGAGCGAGTAGTCGACCGAGACGCCGACGATGCTGATGGCCAAGGTCAGCGTGATCAAGTGGATGCCGCCAAAGAGGGTGATGGTGCCGGCAAGGGCCACCAGCGCGCCGCTCCCAGAGGAAATCAGCACCAAGGCCACCGGCAGAGGCGAGCGAAAGATGACCATGATCAGAGCAAAGACCAAGCACACCGTGATCGAGCCTAAGACCGTGACATCGTGCTTGGCTGCGGTGGCGGCGGCATGGCTATAGAAGACGGTGCCGCGCGTGAGCAGGGTCAGGCCCTGCGCTTGGTATTGCTGCTTGAGTTCGTCAATGAATTGCACTAAGCGCTCATTGGCCGCAAGGGAAAAGGCCGCTTCCTTGAGCTCGGCGCGGATAAAGTAAAAAATGCCTTCGTTGCTTGGGGCGACGAGCCAGCCGTCTTTGAGGGTGAGCTTGCTGAGGTCTTGGTGGAGCTGAAAGTCCCGGATCACGAGCCATGGGTCATGGATGATCTCGGTGGCGCTGACCCCGGCAAAGGGCGAGAAGAGCAGGGCTAAGACCTGCTCCGTGCGCGTGCCGCTACTCAAGGCCGTGGTGAGGTCTTGCGTGAGAAAGGCGCTGCGCTGGGCATAGAGCTCTTGGCCGTAGGCGCGCATCAAGTCCGCAGATAACTGGCCTTGCACGAGGGCAAAAAGGCCGCTTGCGGTCAGCGCCTCAGTGAGGTGTACCGCATCTTGGGCGCTGACCTCAGGGCCGCCTAAGACCAAGATCACTTGGCGGTCGAGGCGCTCTAACAGGCCATCTTCTAACGCTGGGGGCAGGGCCTTGACGCTGTGACTGGGCAGCATCGCGAGCACCGAGGCATCAAAGCGCGCGGTCGGGACCTTAACGATAAGGAGGATGAGGCTTACGGCCATGACCGCAAGGTAGCAGCTCAGGCGCAGCGGGACTTTAGTGCGCAAAGAGGCGCTCCTCGGCCGCACTGAGCGGCTGCTCCGTCGGGTCATGCGCAGTAAAGACAATCTTCGTGTGATCTCCGGCCTTATCGGTCAAGGTTACATCCGTGACATAGGCCCCGCCCTGCAAGGTGATGCCTGCGAAGATGATGCTCATCGGCTCGTGGGTCGGCGTTAGGGTGAGCTGCCACTGGGACTCAGTACCCGTAAGCTCTAAGCTAAAGTACTGCTCTAAGGCGCTGAGGTCGCCGGCAAAGAGGGACTTTAACATCTGGGCAAAGGACTGGAGCTGAGGATTGTCCGCCGAGGTCAGGGCCTTAAGGCCTGTGCCCGCATCGACCAAGATGCCGCGCTCATCGATCACCACATCTTGGGCAAAGGGCGCGCTCTGGCGCCACAAAATGCCGTGGCTGCGGCTGACCAGCAAGGTGCCATGGGCCTTGAGGGTGCGGGCAAAGCCGGTTAGGCTGCGCTCTTGAGCAAAGTTAGCGCGCAGCTCTTGGGGTTGGGCGAGCTGCGCGGTGAGCGTCGCGAGCGTAAGCTCGGCGCCCCACACTTGGGTGGCGAGGAACAGGGCTAAGGCGATCAGGTATCTCATGGCTGAAAGTTGCTAATGCGTTGCTGGATGAAGTCGGGGACGGCAAAGAGCAGCTCGCGCTTGTTAAGGTCAAAGGCGGCATGCTTGGTATAGCCGGTGGTGACGAGCTTGCCTTCTGCGGCGGTCTTGATGGCGAAGTCAAAGCACAGGTAGTTCTCGTACTCGCTGATTGAAGCGTAGATCTTGATGCGCTCCATAAAGGTCAGTGGGGCGCGATAGCGCGCAAAGCTTTTGATCACGGGCAGGCCGATCTGATAGTCGTTGACCAAGGTCGGGACGCTGAGATCAATACGGCTGAGCAGTTGATCGCGCGCCATTTCAAAGTACTTGAAGTAGTTGCCATGCCAGACAATGCCGACCATGTCGTTGTCGTGAAAGGGGATCTCGTAATCAAGACAAGTTAAGATCAACTGGGGTTTAGCCATGGTTTGAGTGCCAAAAGTCAAAGAAGTTAAACCAATCGTAGGGGTGGCTCAGCGCGTGTTCTTGTAGCAAGTGGGCAAAGTCCTGCGCCAAGGCCGCAATGTATTCAGCCCGTGCGGCGCGCGCGACTTTGGCCGCTGGGCGCAGCTCATGGGCGTAGATCACGCGGCGCTCGCCTTCGCGCAGAGCAAAGAGCGCCATCACTGGGCATTGCAGCAGCGCCGCTAAGATAAAGGGCCCTTGCGCCAGCGGCGCCGGACGCCCCATAAAGTCGACCGTGACGGTGCGCGCGGTGGCCGAGTTGGCGCTTGGCACCGCGAGCCGGTCGGCGGCAATGGCGATGAGCTCGCCACGCTCGAGGCGCTCTTTGAGGTCGATCATGAGCTCGGGCCCAAAGTCCTTGAGCGCAAGCAAGTTAAGCGCGCTCTCCGGGGCAAAGGTCTTCATGATGGCAGCAAAGCGCTGGGCATTGTCATGGAACACGAGCGCCGTGACCGGGCGGATCTTGCCTGTCGCGACTAATGCTCGGCACAGCTCGATATCGCCCAAATGCGAGACCAAGAGCAAGCGCCCTTCCCCTTGCGGGAAGTTCAGCACCTGTTCGCTGCCGCGGGCAAAGACCGCTTGCTGCCCCAGCTTGATATCGCCTTGCCATGAGGCGACCTTATCGAGCAAGGTCAGCCCAAAGTTATAGAAGTGGGTAAAGACCGACGGGTCGCGCAGATCGGTCATACCCGAGGCGCGCCGGAACGTGCGTACCTGCTTAAGAAACTGCGCCGAGGCCGCCCGCTGCTGCTTGGCGGTCAGATAAAACACCGCAATGACCGGATAGAGCAAGAGTTTAAAGGCGCGCAGCCCTAAGATCTTATACGTCCAGACCATGAGGCGCATGCCGAGGAGCCCAGCGCGCTCCGGCTCCTGCGCCCAGTGCGCCGCGCCAGCTCCGGCTGCGCTGCTCGGCTGTGACGGGCGGCGGAAGGGCGCGCTGATGAGGCGCAGCAGGCCTTGGGTCACAAGGCGCGTGTGCATCAGGGAAATCTTGACGTTGTCCGCGAACATGCGGAAGTTGGAGTGGCCATCTTGCGGGTAGATCACCTTGACCGGGACAAAGCGTACCGGATGGCCCTGCCAATAGAGGCGCACCATGATCTCGGTGTCATAGTCCATATAGTGCCCGCTGTGGCGCGATAAGGCCAAGCTGTCAGCGACCGGGTAGATGCGCAGGCCGCACATGCTGTCCTTGAGGTCACAGGACAGAGTCTCGACGTAGACCCAAAAGTGGGTGATGTAGCGTCCGATCTTACGCCCGGTCGGGATCGAGTCGTCGTATTGCGGCAGCCCGGAGATCAAGGCCGTAGGCTCCTTTTTAGAAAGCTCCAGCATCTGCGGCACGGCGCTGATGTCGTGCTGGCCGTCGGCATCGATCTGCAGGGCATGGCTCCAGCCCTGCTCCTCAGCATAGGCAAGACCCGTAACCATGGCTACGCCCTTGCCTTGGTTGTGCTCATGGCGCAGAAGCTTGACCTCAGGATAGGGCGCAAGCGCCTGCGCGATTAAGGCTTGCTCATGCTCATCATTGCCATCATCGACCACGACGATGGGCAGCTTCAAGGGCTGCAGCTGCTCAAGCACCGCGCCTAAGGCCGTGCCATGGCGGTAGCAGGGGATGATGATGCCGTAGGTGCTCATAACTGTTCCTTGACCAAGGTCAGCGTGCCACTGGAGGTGACGCACTCACTGTCTGGGGTGATTTTGTAATAGGTAAAGCTGAGCTTGAGGCTCTCGCGCTTGAGGTGCAGCTCCAGCTTGACCTGATCGCCCGGGCGCAGCAGGTTGGTGAATTTGATGGCAGGCGCGCCGCAGCATTGCAAGCTCGGGTCGAGTGCATGGACGCAGTCCATCAAGAGCTTCAGTTGCGCCACGGCCGGGAGGATCTGATGCTGCGGAAAGTGGCCCTGAAAGTAGAGCAGCTGCGGCTCCAAGCAAAAGGTAAAGGTCGCGCTGCCGGTGCGCTCCCAGTCGTTGTGGACTAAGGTCAAGGCTACGGTTGTGGGCTGCATGACTCTCTCCCCTGTGATCTGACATGACTGCGGTCATTGTAAGAGGGCTCAGCCTTGGTCGCAAACAGCTCCGCTAACGCGCGGCTGTCGCGTTTGCCCAGCGCCGTTTCGGGCAGAGCAGGCACTTTGAGCACAATGCGCGGCAGGGCATAAGGCTCAAGTACTGCAGCAAGGTTCCGGCGCAGCGCCACGTATTCCGCGCCCGTAATGGGCGTGGGCGCAGTGACCTCCTCACTGACCACGGCCGCGCCAATCAGATCGCGCCCGCCGCGCGTTACCACTAAGGCCGCCGCCGCGCTGATGCCGGGCAGCTCAGTGAGCGCCGCTTCAATCGCGCTTAAGGACACGCGCTTTTCCTCGATCTTGACGATACGATCGCTGCGCCCTAAGAGCCGAATCGTACGAGCGGAAACCAGCTCGATCTTGTCATCTAAGGTCAGCGCCGTGGCGACATGGCCCGAACGCAAGCTAACCTTTGGGCCTATCTCCATCGAGACATCAGAGAACAGGGTAAAGGGCTCCTCGTCGCTCAGCGCCGCGCGGTGGGCCATCACCCCGGCCTCGGTGCTGCCGTAGATCTCAGTTGGGGTGAGGCCACACCATGCGTGCAGCTGCTGGCGTGTGCTTAATGCCAGCGGGCCACCGGCTGAGACGATCGCCGTAAGCTTGGGCGCGGGCAGCGTGAAATCAAGGCGCTTGAGGAAGGCCGGGGACGAAATCAAGAGATAGCGCCCGGCGGTGCGGGCAGCAAGCTCCTCGCTGTAGTGGATCTGCGGCAAGTGCAGCGGCGTCTTAGTGCTCAGCGGCAAGAAGACGCTAA
Organism: uncultured Anaerobiospirillum sp.; assembly: GCA_944389615.1. Taxonomy (GTDB): domain Bacteria; phylum Pseudomonadota; class Gammaproteobacteria; order Enterobacterales; family Succinivibrionaceae; genus Anaerobiospirillum. The sequence continues at coordinate 63,573 of CALXNA010000019.1, forward strand.
AGGTCAGACCATACATATGGTAAGGGAATACCGTGGTCAAGAGCGTGCTCTGCTGCAGCTGCGGCCCCAAAAAGGCTGCAAGCAGCCGCGCCTCGGCCTCCATTTCCCCCACGGTCTTGACGACCGCCTTAGGCGTCCCGGTACTGCCGGAGGTAAAGAGCTCAAAGCAGGCCGAGGAAGGGATGGCGTTGAGGGCGAACCAAGTCTCTGCGCTCTCGACGGCACTGGCCTGCTCCAGCGTGAGTACAGGGCGGGCGCAGCTTAGCGCCGGGAGGTCGGTGATGACAGCATCAAAGAGCGTAGTTTGGCTTGCCACCAAGCTGGCGTTATGGTGCCCTAAGATCACTGGGCGCCGTCCTAAGCTTAAGACCGCAAGGAAGGCTAAGGTAAAGCTATAGGGCGAGATCAGCACCAAGGCCACGCGCTGTGCTGTCGGCAACGCAGTAAGCTGCGCGCGCAAGTCCGTTACGCAGGCGCGGGCCTGAGCCGTGGTGTAGCAGTGCGTACCGTCCGTGGCGATGATGCGCTCGTCATTGAGCCAAGTGGCAAGGGAGCATACCGGCATGTCAGATCCTTGAGTGAGTCCTTGAGCTGCGACCGCGGCCGCAGGAGCGTGCTCTGAGGGAGCAGCCGCGCGCTCTGAGGCAGCGCTGTCCTGCGCCGCACGCTCTTGTGCCTGCAAGCGCCGCCGCAGCAGATACTCGCCGCCAAACATCAGGCCCATGGCCCCATAGGACAAGAGGCCATTCCACCACGTCCAGAGCTTGAGGTCACCGATTACCGTGGTTACGGCAGCGATAGTGCCGTTGAGCGCAAAGAAGACGCACCACGCCTGCGTCACCTTACGGGTATAGCGCACGCCTTGGGGGCTGAGCTCAGGGTCTTGCAGGCGCGCAAGGCGCTCGACGATGCTCTGCGCGCCGCGCAGGGAGTGGGCAAAGACGATGAGCAAGACGAGGTTGACCGCCACCGGGTAGTAGAACATAAAGCCGATGGAGCTAAAGGTCAGCGAGAGCAAGCACAGTCCCAGCGCCAAGCCTGCGATCGTGATCCCGGCGCGCATCAAGGCGCTCGGTCGCGCTTTGAGGCCCAAGATGATTCTCAGGCCCAGCACCAGCGCTAAGATGGGCAGCACATAGCGCCACACGTCGGCCATAACCGCCGCGCAGATGATAAGTGGCCACAGCGCGGTGAGCACTGAGGTCACGACCTTTAATACGACGGCAGCAGGTGCGGCGACGGACACAATGGCAGGCCTTGCGGCAGGCTACTCGTGGGTGATCTGATAGACCACGTCCACGACGTCGCTGATGGTACGTACCGTCTTGAACTGCTCAGGCGAGAACTTCTTGCCGGTCTTCTTTTGCAAATAGACCACCATATCGATGGCGTCGATGCTGTCTAAATCAAGGTCGGTGAAGAGGTTGGACTCCAAGGTGATTTGATCTTCCTCAAGCTCAAACTGCTTGATCAGCATCGCCTTGATTTCAGCAAAAATCTCATTCTTTTCCATACAAACCTCGGAGAAGTGTCCTAGGGCAAGGCTGTAAGAGCGCTATGATCGGCGCATGCCACAGCATTAAGGGGGAGCCGCGCTCGGCGGTGGGACTACTGTAGGGAGCGGATAAAGTCAGCCAAGGTCTGAACCGAGTAGAAGTGGGAGCGCATCTCCTCGTTCTCGGCCGAGAGCGTGACGCCGAAGGTGTTCTTGACCGCAAGACCCAGCTCTAAGGCATCGATCGAGTCAAGGCCGACGCCGTCGGGGCTAAATAAGGCGGCCTCGGTCGGGATGTCCGCAGGCGTCATGCCTTCGAGGTTTAAGGTGTCGATAATGAGTTGCTTGAGTTGATCCTCAAGTTCCATAAGTAAAGCTCCTGTTAGTGGCAGTTTGCAAAATGGCGGTTAGGCGGCGGTTGAGCGCCCGGGTGCGCAGTGCAAGGTGCTCATCTGCGCCCGCGTCCTGAGGTAGCGTCTCAGGCGTGAGCTGCTCACCGACGCTGAGCACATACTCCGGGCAGGTTTTAGGCACATGGTACCAGCGTTTCTCTTTGGATAGAAACTCGGTACTTAAGGTAATGGTGATGACCTGCAGCGGGCGCCCTGAGTGCACGGCCAAGGCGGCCGCGCCACGGCGTAGGCGAAACTCGCGTAGGCGCGAGGTGCGGGTGCCCTCAGGGAAGATAAGCAAGTCCTCGCCTTGGTGTAAGCACGCGCTGCCCTGCTGCAAAAAGGCCTCTGGGTCATCGTTGGCAAGGTAGCCGCTGGCCTTGATGATGCCCTTGAAGAAGAAGTTGTGCTTAAGCTGCTCCTTGACCACGCAGTTGACATGCTCAAGGCGCGAGGCAATCAGCACATAGTCGATGAGGCTCGGGTGATTGGCCACCAAGATCACGCCCTGCCGCGCTGCGCCCACCTCAGGACGCAAGCGCTCGAAGTGCTCAAAGCGCACCTTGATGAGGTGGAGCAGGCACAACAGCCCAATAAAGCAGCGAAAGGAGAGGCTGATGCTGCGCCGGGCGTAGAGCTGGCGCTTTTGAGGGCTGCGCACCACCAAGTTGAGCAGGTGAAACCACACCTGCGAGAGCACTAAGGCACCGACATTGAAGACGATAAAGCACAGGGGCGTGAGCAGCGCGCGGTAGAGCGTGTACATAGCATTAGGCCCACGTGACCGTGGCATCAGGCGCAAGGCGCAGCTGCAAGTGCTGCCCCGGCAGATTAATCGAGAGCTTCGAAGAGGTCTGCAAAGCACGCCATGCGGCAAGCGATGCGGGGAGCTCTACTGCGCTGGGCTCAGCCTCATGGTGCTCAGAGCAGGTGACCGCGAGGTTGGCGCCACGGCGTAGGAGCCACGCGCTGGCAAAAGGTAAGGTGAACTCACCTGCGGCCAGATGCGGGTGATAGAACTCCGGTACGGCGCCATCGCAGTCGACGACTAAGACCTCCTCATAGCCATCCGAGAGCATGAGGTAGGCCTCGGTCAAAGCCGCGCCAAAGGACTCGTAGGAGGCGGAGATCGCACTGACGGTCAATGGGCGCTTGGTCAAAATGGTGAGGTTGCCTGGAGCGCTGTTGTTAACCGACAAGGTAAAGTCGGTGGGCGAGACGTCACGATGCTCAGCTAAGGCGCTTAAGATGCGGTGGTTGCGCTCGAGCTCGGAGTGATGGCTGGCATAGACCAAGGCTTGGGTGTGCTCGCTCAACAAGCTTAAGGCGCAGTCTAAGGCCATGCGCTCGCCTGCGGTGAGGCGGCGTGCCATCATCATCGGAATGCGCGTGCTTTTAGGGGCGGGCGCGGTAGCGTCAACCACGCCGCTCGTCAGAAAGTGCGCGCGGGCGGTGTCATCAGCAAAGCCCAAGGTCTGGGCGGTGGCCGCCACTAAGTCCAAGGAAAATTGAGTGCTCATCGGCGCTACCTTACGCTTTGTTGAGGATAAGAAGGGTATGGCCTAAGCCCAGATCGTCGGTGCGGGCGCTGAGTTTAAAGCCTGCCTGCGCTACCAGCTCAAGGAAGTCGCGCGCGCGATAGAAGCGGCTGTTGCCATTGGCGAGGGCCGTAAAGTACAAGGAGGTGGCATTGAGGGCTAAGGCTGCCGCTTCAAAGCGCTGGGCATCAGGGAAGAGTTCTAAGATGCACAGGCTGCCCTGATCCGGCATAGCGGCATGCACGCGCCGTAAGATGGCGACGATCTCCTCGGGGGCAAAGCAATCGAGGAATTGGCTCATCCACCAGACGTCGGCCTCCTGCGGCAGCGGTTTGTCCTCTAAGACGTTGACCGCGCAAAAGCTGATGCGCTCAGCATGAGGCTGGGCGCTCAGCTGGGCTTGGGCTAGCGCCAGCTGCTCTTTGAGGTCGAGGATGGTGACCTTAACCTCGGGCAAGGTGTTGACGCAGACGCGCGCGAAGCGGCCGGTGTTGCCGCCCACATCGTAGATGTGCTGCGGCTGCAAGGGCGCAATCTGCTTTAAGGCCGGGGCAAAGGCGGCATCGGAGTAGAAGTGATCGTACTTAAACCAGCTTGAGCGCGCCGGTTCCGGCAGTGACGACAAGTGCGAGTAGATGATGCCATCATCAAAGCCAAAGACCTTAAGGCCCTCGGCGCGCCCCGTCTTTAAGGACGCCTCCAGCTGCGCTAAGGCCTGATAGCACACGTCCTCGGTGAAGTCGAGATTGACGGCGCACATACGGTCATCAAGTAAGAACTGACCGGTCTTGGTCAGGCTAAAGCGCCCGGCGTCATCTTCGATGACGATGCGCCCGGACAGGCCCATATCAAGCAGTACGCCCAAGGCATACTCTGAGAGCTCAAGCTGCTCCGCCAGCTCGGCCTTGGTCAGGCCGTGGCTGCGGCGCGCCGCCTTGAGCGCCGCGAGCACGCCCAAGCGCTTGAGCAGCACCGCGGTCTTAAAGAGCATGGGAGCAAAGCAGATGGTTTGCGCCCACGAAATGGCCTCGAGGGCACTTGCGGTATCTTGATCGTGACCAAACATGGAAATTGTCCTCAGGCCAAGCAAAAACAACTGATAACGCCAC
>CALXNA010000020.1 GCA_944389615.1 uncultured Anaerobiospirillum sp.
TGTCGCTCAACTCGCTCTACCATATGTTACCACCTACTTTTGTAACAAGTGACCTACACTAAGACATATATCACGAGCAATCAATATCTAGCAACTATATGTTGTTGTTTTTGTGATAAACATCACATATGTATCTATATCCAAGCATCATCTCGGTATTGCCGCTTTCATCCCTACGCTTACGCATAGGGAATTTCGCGGCATTTAGTTAAACTTAGGGCTCTCCACCCCGTCCACTGTCGCTAACATGTACAGATAAATCTCGGCCTTATGGTCGATATGCGCCCAGAGACTTGGGCGTGGGGGAATGCCTTCCTTGTCTAATTCGCGCAGGCGCTGAGGCGTGAGCTTGTCGCTACTCTTCTTCTCGATGCCCGTCACCCAAGAGTACAGGGGCGGCTCCGGCGTAGATGCGGTGCGCCTTAGCGACGGAGAGCTTTTGCTCGGTGATCACCTTGGCCTTAAACTCAGGAGAGTAGTTGTTACGAGTACGCTTCGTCATCATCCTTTTGGGAGCTTTGCTACTTACTCGCATTCGATTCCACGCAGGTGTAGCTGGCCGCGGCTCTTATTGAGCCAAGACCAAAGGATCCCCATTTTATCGGGGAGCGTAGGGCTATACCCAAAAAATCATCTCTAACTCCACGACGTCAGTCTTAGCAGAGTTCGAGGCGCGCTGCATGGCGCCTGCGGCCGAGCGCGGCGGGGGTTGCATCGTTTTTGTTGACGGACGATGCATCTATGCGTTAGAATATTAGCTAAAATGGTTAGATCTGCGCGCGGCGCAGGGGTGGATGTGAGAGGTAGATGTGGCCAACATCTTTGATTTCCGTAACAATCTGATCGACGGCTATCAGACCTTTAGCCGGTCGTTTACCAAGTTCGACAGCGCTGACATCGCAGCTTATGTCAAAGACCAGCTCAACGACTCCAATAACTTCTGCCCCGAGCCGCTGATCCAAATCAACCCCTCCTACGCCGAGGCCGAGCATGACTTGGCCTACTTTGCTACAAACAAGGGGCAGCGCGGAGTTCCCATCCTCCATGAGCGTTGCCTTGATATTTTCACTGTCGATGGGGCGGCAGGGCCGGTGCCGCTGTCACTCTACCACCACCAAGGCATGGCCATTGTCCAAGCCGACGACAGTCAGTCCTATGTCGTGACCTCGGGCACGGGCTCGGGCAAGTCCCTGACCTTCTTTATCCCGATGGTCAGCCGTATCCTCCAAGAAAAGGAGCGTGACCCGCAGCCGCGCATTCGGGCCATCATCGTCTACCCGATGAATGCACTTGCCAACTCCCAGTTAGAGGAGATCAACAAGTTCCTAAGCCATGTGCCCGGCGCTATCTCGGTCAAGCGCTATACCGGCCAAGAGCGCTCTTCAGAGCGCGAAGGCTTGCAAAACGGCACCGAGATCCCGGACATCCTTTTGACCAACTACATGATGCTGGAGCTGATGCTGCTGCGCCCCAAGGATCGCCGCATCATCGAGAACTGCCACGGGCTGCAGTTCTTGGTCTTAGATGAGCTGCACACCTATCGTGGGCGCCAAGGCTCGGATGTGGCGCTCCTCGTCAGCCGCTTGCGCCAGCGCGTCGGACGTAGCCCGCAAGACGAGGAGCGTACGGGGACTAAGCTTATCTGCATCGGCACTTCGGCGACCATGTCCTCGGTCGATAACTCTGACTCCCAGCAGGTCGTGGCGAGCTTTGCCGCCAAGATCTTCGGTTGTGCCTTTAGCAAAGAGCAGATCATCAACGAGAAGCTGCAGCGCGAGACCAATCCGCTGGTTAAGCTCAGCTCCTTTAGCGGAGATGAGGGGCAGGCCAATTGCGAGCTCTTAGGCCAAGAGGTGCTGCGCGCCGCGCAGGGCGATTTTGGCTTCCTGACGCCGCGTCCTCAGTTAGCAGACTCCCTTGCCGCTTTCAAGGAAAGCCGTTTGGCCATTTGGCTGGAGCAAACGCTCAGTGTTGAGCTTGAAGGTAATGATTGGCGTCGAGCGCGACCTAAGTACTTAAACGCTGTGGTCACGGCGCTGCATGAGACCCTCGGCGCGGGCCCAAGTCAGGATACGGTGCGCCGCGCCCTGATCAACTTCATGAACTTCATCTCAGACGCGAGCTGCCATCACCTGCGCACTAAGCTCGGCCGTACGCCGTTTGCCTTTAAGCTGCACCAGTTCATCAGCAGCCCGGGCCAGCTCAGCACCTCGCTTGAGGCACCGGGCCTGCGCCGCTTTGCCTTGGATGGTAAAACTCAATTTGTCGAGCAGGCGGGGGCGCGCCGGGCGCAGGCGGCTGCGGCCTTGCAGGTGGAGGCGCCGGAGGTGCCCGAGGAGTCCGAGGCGGTGCGCGAGAGCAAGCACTACCCGGCCTTTGAGGTGCGCTTTTGCTTGCACTGCGGCCAAGAGTATCTGCCGGTGTGGCTGCACTATCGCTCCACCAAGTCCGGCCGCGCTACGATTGACACCTTAGAGCATGTCAGCCCGCGCGATCTCAATACCACCACCCCCGATAGCGCGGCCGTGGGCTATGACCTCAAGCAAGAGCCGGGCTTTGTTTGCCCGGTACGCCCATCTCAAAAGTACCAAGCAGTCGGCTTTGAGCTATTCCCGCCGGAGTGGCTCGATCCTGAGGATAGCGGCAAGCTGCGCCGCGAGTTCCGCAAGTATGAGCCGCAGAGCTACTATCTCAATCGCTACGGCCATGTAAGTGAGCGCGGGGCGCTGTACGCAAGCGAGTTCTGGGTGATCCGCGGGGATATGCGCTTGTGCGTCAACTGCGGCGAGCGCTATCAGACCCAAGCCAATATCCATAACCTCTTGATTGGCCTCTCGGGCGAAGGTCGCAGCACTGCGAGCACGACCTTGACCTTGCTGACCTTGCGCCAGATGTTCCAAGACGGCTTGGCCCCGGACAAGCGCAAGCTCTTGGGCTTCTCGGACAATCGCCAAGACGCGGCGCTGCAAGCCGGTCACTTCAACGACTTTGTAAAGAATCTGACCATCCGCTCGTGTTTGACCGCGGTATTGCTCCAGCAAGTAGGCAAGTCGGAGTCTGAAGGCTTGCGCCTTGATGCTTTGGTTCAGCAGATGGAGCAGCTCTTGGGCTGGTATGAGGGCAAGCCCAATCAGGCCGGACGCGAGCTCTTCTTGGTGAACCCCGATGACGACCGTTCCTTGGCCGCGCAGGCCTTAAAGGACGATTACTCCACGCTCCATAACCTGCTGGCCTATCACATCACGCTCGACTTGAGCGAGCGCTACCTCTACACCTGCCCCTCGCTGGAGCGCCTTGGGCTCCTACGCATCGGCTATTGCAACTTAGAGGAGTGTTGCCAGCGCGATGAGCTATTTGCCCTTGATAACCCCGTCACCGGGCGCAGGTCGCTTTTGACCCACCTGACGCCGGAGTATCGCATCAAGTTCTTTGAGCTCTTCTTAAATGAGCTCAGACGACGCCAATGCCTGACTGCGGATTTCTTGATCCAAAGAGAGCAAGAGGATCTCGGCAAGATCTTGCGCCGTGACTTTACCGAGCGCTGGAGCATTGCCCGTGGTGATTGGCGCAGCGAAGGCACCTTCACCTGCCTTGACTGGGCGCAGTCACAAGAGAAGCGCGAGCGCAGCAATGAGGGCTGCTTGGTGATCAACCATCGCACCAGCTTCAATCGCTTGTTGCGTTCCAGCAAACTCTGGAACGAGTTTAAGCGTGAGCACCCGGAGCTGGCGGCCTCGATTAATCCCACGGCGGATGCGGTGCAAGATACCTTGGCCGCCATGTGTCAGTACTTGGCGCGCTTCCACCTCTTGCTGCGCCGCTCCACGTCTTTTGAGCGCTACGAGCGTTACAGCCTCGATGTCACGATGCTGCGCTGGTATCCGGGCGCGGCCGTGCAGGCGGCGGGCGGGCACGGTTATGACCCGGCGGCAGCCTATAACCATCAGGGCTACTTCTACCGCGAGCTTTACCGCAGCTATGCCCAAGACTTCCTTGACTTTGCCGCGCACAGCGCCGTGGCGCTGCACCAAACGCTAGAGAGCGTGGCGGCGCTGCCCCCGATCTTCTCCTTTGAGGCGCATGAGCATACGGCGCAGCTGTCGAACTTGGAGCGCCAAGAGCTCGAATTGCGCTTTAGAGGCGGCCTCGCCGATCAGGACAAGTGGCGTCAGCAGCATTTGGGGCAGAGCTTTAGGCGTTTGCCGGTGCTCTTCTGCTCGCCGACGATGGAGCTCGGCATCGACATCTCGGCGCTCAACTTCGTCTACATGCGCAATGTCCCGCCGACCGCGGCCAACTATGTCCAGCGCGCCGGTCGTGCTGGGCGCTCGGGGCAGCCTGCCTTGGTGGTGACCTATTGCACCGCGCGTAATGCCCATGACCAATGGTTCTTTAAGCACCCGCAAGACATGGTGCAGGGTGTAGTGCGCGAGCCAACCTTGGATTTGACCAATGACGCCTTGCTCACCGCGCATCTGCACTCAATTTGGCTGGCCTGCGCCTTAAGGTACTATGTGGCCCCCGAGGAGCTGCCGTCGCAGGTGGCCCAGTTGCTCACAGGCCTCGGAGACGAGTTAGATTACGAAGTGCTCTTTGACCCAGAGCTCAAGAACGCGAGCAATGATGCCGCCTTTAAAGCACGCTTGCGCCAATATTACGCGCTCAAGCCGGAGTTGCAGGCGGCGCTGACCGAGCCTATGGTGCGGCAGCAGGCTACGGAGCTCGGCCTTGCGCTGCTTGACAATCTGCAGCATTTGGCTACGCCCGAGGAGCGGGCGCTCTTGGCGGCAAGTTGGAGTGCCGATAAGGTGCACATGGTGATGCGTGATGCCGCACGCGACTTTGACCTGTGCTTTGACTACTGGCGCGAGCTCTACTTTACCAACCTGCGTGAGTACTATGAGCTCGGCAAGAAGCGCGATGACCCCAGCGAGCGGCGCAAGCAGGAAGTACGCGAGCAGCTTAATTTGCTCAGTGGCTCCGATCGCAGTGAGAGCACCTACAGCGACTTCTATCTCTTCCGCTATCTTGCGAGCCAAGGCTTCTTGCCGGGCTATAGCTTTGCGGCGCAGCCGCTCCTTGCATGGATCCCATCGCCTGAGGGCGGCAGCGTGCGTGGGCGCCACAAGTGGAACGCTCAGCGTGGTGATTGGCTCTCGCGCGCCCGTTTCCTCGGCATCAACGAGTTTGGCCCGAACAATCTCATCTACCACAACGGCCGCGTCTATAAGTGTGTGCGCTTAAAGCTCAGCGCTGGTGTCGGGCGCCAAGGCGAGCGTCAAGGCACGCGTTCGGGCATGCTGAGCACCGCCGAGATCTTGGTGTGCCCACAGTGCGGCCATTTCGTGGAGCTCCGACAAGAGGGCGCCATCAATGCCTGTCCGCATTGCCAGCAGCCGTTTGATAAGATCCAACAAAACACGATCAAGCCGCTCTACCAAGTTTCGGTGGTAGAAACGCAGCGCGTTGAGCGCATCACCATGGCCGACGAAGAGCGCCGCCGTCAGGGCTTTGATCTGCGTACCTTCTATCACTTCACCGGCAGCGACAGCCACTTAAAGTGCCACTCCGTGACGGTCGCAGCGGATGGCGCGGACTTAGCGCTGCTCTCCTATGGCGCCAGTGCCGAGCTGCGCCGTGCCAACATGGGCCTGCGCGGCCACGACGAGAGCAAGCCGGGCTTTGACATCAACGAGTTCGATGGTGCGTGGCTGGCGCAAAAAACGGTCGAAGAGGCCCAAAAGAATGGGGGCAAGACCACGGATGCGGTCAAGCCGCTGCGCATCATCCCGTATGTGCGTGATATCCGCAACATCCTGATCATGGACTTAAGCCCAGCGCTCACCGCTTGGGGCTTTGACCTAAGCGGTACCCGCAGTCTCAGTCTTGATAAGAAGGAGGAGGTGCGCAGCATCATGGCGACGCTACAAGCGGCCTTGTCCCGTGCCATTACCAAACACTTCCAGATTGAGCTGAGCGAGATCTTCATTGAGCCGCTGCCTAACCGCGATACCCCCAAGCAGCTCTTGATTTACGAGAGCGGCGAAGGCGGCTCAGGCGTGTTAAACCGCCTCTGTCAGCCGGGCAAAACTCCGACGCTTGCGGTGGTGGCCGAAGTGGCCTTAGAACTGATGCACTATAAGCGCGAGGACAAGAATCAGCCGTGGTCAGCCGAGCGCCAAGATGAGTATGACCGGCGCTCTGATTGCTTGGGCTGCTACGACTGCTTACTCACCTACTACAACCAGCCCGATCATGATCGCATCAACCGCCAAAACTCTAAGGTCTTTGAGTTCCTGACCAAGCTGACGCGCTGCCAGCTCTCGGGCTCAGCCTTAGCCCCGCAGGCGGTACCACCAGCTGAGCCACCAGCGACGCCCGAGCAGTCGGCTGAGCCGCCCACGGTGCCGAATGTGGCGTCAGAACAGACCAATGCTCCAAAGCTGCCACCAACTGTGCCAGCAACCCCAGAAACGCCTGCTGCGCCTGAGGTGCAAGCGGAGGTAGGGAGCCGCAATAGCGATCCTGCGCTGCTACAGCGCTTTAAGTTGTGGCTGATTGAGGAAGGCTATAAGGTGCCGACCAAGATGCCGTGGGTGCTCAAGCGCCACAACTATGCCTTAGCTGGGTGCTATGAGCATGTCATGTGCGCCGTAACCTTTGAGCCGCTGCCGGAGAAAGTCGCGCAGAAGCTGAGCAACTCGGGCATCACCTGCTTGCAGCTTAAGCCTGATGGCAGTGACTGGGCTGAGGTGCTCTCGGCGCAGGCGGAGCGGCTGGCGCTGTGGGATGATTAGGCGGCGCGCCGGTCGTGAGCCGGGCGCCATGTTTTGCTTGTTTTGCTTTCTTGTTAGGAGATGTTAGGTAGGTTCTATGGCGCAATTTGTCCCCGGTAACTTGGTTGCGGCGCGTGGGCGCACGTGGGTCGTGCAGTCCGACTCAACCGACGAGATCCTGCGGTTGTGCCCGATTGGCGCGTCCTACGACGATGTGACCATTATCTCGCCCTTATTGGAGCCCGATGTCGCTCCGGCCGTGTTTAGCTTCCCGCAGCCTGAGCGCGTTGGCTCGTTTCGCGCTGGGCGCTTGCTCTACGATGCTCTGCGCTTTCAGCTGCGCTCGGGCACCGGGCCGTTTCGCTCCTTTGGCAGCTTGAACTTTGAGCCACGTTCGTATCAGTACGTGCCGCTGCTTATGGCCTTACGCCAAGAGACGGTGCGCTTGCTCATTGCCGATGACGTCGGTGTGGGCAAGACGATTGAGGCGGGCATGATTGCCCGTGAGCTCTTAGATCGCGGCGCCATTGCGCGCTTTGCGGTACTGTGCCCGCCACACTTGGTGGAACAGTGGGTCGAAGAGCTTAAGGTGCACTTCAACATCGAGGCCTTGGCGGTGACCGCAAGTTCGGCAAGCCGCGTGGAAAAGGATATCCCGGTCGGCCACGTGCTCACCGAGACTCATCCGTTCCTTGTGATCAGCCTTGATTACATCAAGAGCGAACGCCACCGCTACTACTTCCAGACGCTCAAGCTCGACCTGCTCATCGTCGATGAGGCGCATACCTGCGTCACCGGTGACACGCGCACCGCGCAGCAGCGCTACACCTTCTTAAAGCAGATCTTCGATGACGAGCGTGCTGGCATCGACAAGCAGCGCCATCTGCTCTTGTTGACCGCAACCCCGCACTCAGGCAACGAGGACGCCTTCTACAACTTGCTCGCCTTGCTCAAGCCGGAGTTTGCGCAGCTGCGTGACTCGGCCTCGGCGCGCAACCCACTGCGTGGCGAGCTCGCCAAATACTTCGTGCAGCGCCGTCGCCAAGACATTGAGCGTTGGTGCCGCGACAACAATGACACCCATACCTTCTTCACCCAGCGCAAGAGTGCCGAGCTCACCTACAAGTTCACGCCGCAATGGCAGGACTTCTTCGATGCGGTGCAAGAGTACTGCATTGGAATCTTAGATCAGCAAGCGGACAATCAGATGCTGTGGTACGCCATCATCGCGCTGTTCCGCTGCATTTCCTCGAGCCCGCAGGCGGCCTTACAGGCCTTGCTCAACCGCAAGGAACGCTTAAGTGCCGACGGCAGCACCAATGAGGGCGAACCAACCGCAGGCGACCTGATGCCTGAAGACGAGGACTTAGTCGAGCAAGTCGACAGCGAGCTCGGTACTGACGATGCCTTGGTCGAGCGTGACTTAGAGCCGAGCCTGCAGCTGCAGCAAAATGAGCAGCTCGATGAGTTGGTGCGTCAAGCGCAGGAACTGCGCGGCATTGAGCATGACCCGAAGCTGGCCCTGCTCGTCACCCACGTTAAGGGCTTGCTCAAGGACGGCTTTGCTCCGGTGATCTTCTGCCGCTTCATCGGTACCGCCGACTATGTGGCTGCCGAGCTCCAAAAGCAGCTCAGTAAGGGCCAGTTTAAGGATGTCGCGGTTGATTGCGTCACCGGTACCCTGACCTCCGCTGAGCGTAAAGAGCGCGTCTTAGAGCTGGGCAATCATGAGCGCCGCGTGCTGGTGGCCACTGACTGCCTCTCTGAAGGCATCAACCTGCAGCGCTTCTTTACTGCAGTCGTGCACTACGACATGGCGTGGAATCCAACCCGTCATGAGCAGCGTGAAGGCCGCGTCGACCGCTTTGGCCAAACGGCTCCTGAGGTGCGCTGCACCTTGCTCTATAGCGCCGATAACCCGGTCGATGGCATGGTGCTCAAGGTCATCTTAAAGAAGTCCGAGGCCATTCGCAAAGAGCTGGGCGTCTTGGTGCCGGTGCCGGACAAAAAGGATACGATCAACCGTGCCCTGATGAAGGCCGCGCTCTTTACCCGCCGCAATCGCCATATGACGAGCGAGCACAGCTACCAAGGCTCATTTGAGCTGCTCTATGATGACGCTGAGCCGGGCAATGCCGACGAGCGTGAGCTGGAGCTGGCATGGCAAAACGCCTCAGACAAGGTCAAGGGCAGCCCAACCCTCTTTGCCCAAGGCTCAATCCACGTCGCCGACGTCCTGCCGTTTTATCAGGCCGAAAGCGCCAGCCTTGGCAGCTTAGATGAGCTCCAATACTTTGCCGAAGAGGCCTGCTCGCACTTTGGCGTCAAGGTGCAAGAAGCAGAGATCAGCTCGCTGTCTCAGGAGCGTGCCGCGCAGACGCGCGAGCAAGCCATCACCCAAGCGGCGCAAGTGGCGGCGACCGAAGCGGTGATCGCCGGTAGGCATGGTGATGCCGCCCAAGCCAGCGAATTAGCTAAGGCCCAGACTGCTCGCCTGAAGCGCGTAGGTCACAAGGACTATGCCCTGATGCGCATCGACCGCAACGGCTTTGATAGCGAGGAGATCCGCAATAACCTTAAGGCGAGCTGGCCTAAGGACAATATCATCGACTTCAACTTGCTCAACCGCGTCAGCCCGCTCATCAATGTCCTCTCCGAGGCCTTGGTCGAGGAGGCCACCGGCTCTGAGGATAGCTCCATTGCCCGCGCCGGACTTGCCAGCTGCGGTGAAGTTGAGGCCATCACCCGCATCTACCTCTTGCGCGTGCGCTACCAGATGCGTATTGCCTACCGTAATCAGACGCGCCGTCACATCATGGTCGAGGAGATCGTACCGTGGACTTTAGTCGGGGCGCAGGGCGACACCATGCTCGATCTTGAGCAAGCACAGCACCTGTTAGTGCACGCTCCAATTGGCGGTAACTTCGCCGCGCCTATGGCACAAGCGAAGATTGCCGAGGCGATCGAGCTCTACCACGCCAAGGACGAAGTGCTGCAAGCTTTTGCTGCTGAGCGCGCCGCCCAAATCAGTGCGGCCCACCGCGGTGAGTTAGTCTCCGACAGCGCCAGCAAGCGCCGCAACGTGTACAACAACGACGGCTCGGTGGTCGAGGTCAAGGTCTGCCAGCCAATTGACCTGATGGGCGTGTACGTCCTCTTGCCGGATCTTGATGACCTGTAACCGCACCACGTGTGGTAAGTCCTTATCCCAGCGGGGTGGAACATCCAGCAACCGGGCATATCCTGCCTGATTGGATTCCTGACCCCAGCCGGGTTTACTTTTGGAGTGAGCCTATGGCCACAAAAATCAGCACTACCAGTTGCTGCCGTCTTGAAGGCAAGCTCTTCACTGGAGTGCGTTTAGAGCGCATCTTTGAGCGCAGCAGCGATGCTCAAAGTGACGCCAGTTATCATGTCCCGAGCGGACAAAGTCTCAAAGAGGAGATTGCGCGCGCCTACCGTATTGCGAGCAATGCCTACTTTCAGTTTAAGCGCGCCTTTGATCATCCCAGCTATAGCAACGAGGTCAAGCGTGAGGCAACGCGCCAGTTTGCGCGCACCTTCTTTAGCGCCGCCTTGGGCTACAATCAGCCGCGCACCGTGGAGCAGATCGAGGTCGCAGAGGGGCATAGCTCCAATCGCCACGTGGTCACCTTTCCGGTGGCGATGCTCTTAGACCAAACCACCGACGCCACCGAGGCGCGCATGGCGAGCAGCACCAACATCACGCCGCTGAGCGGCAATGATGGCCAGCGCGTCAGCTCGATCATCCCGTTGACCGTGGTCTACGCCGCTCTCGACGGCAAAACGGGCCAGCGCAGTACCTTAGACAGCATCTTGGACGCATGCGCCATCACCGACAGCGCCAAGCCCAAGAAAGTAGGGCGCCGTTCGCCATTTGCCCTGACCCAAGAGCTGCTCAATATGTCGGCCGACTACCTCTGGGGCTTGGCCTTCAACGGCTTTAGCGTGCGCCTGTTGCGCGACGTTATGAGCTTTGCGCGCCCAAGCTTCGTCGAGTTCGACTTAGAGGCGATCTTTGAGGGTGATAACCAAGCCGAGTTTAGCCACCTCTACTTGCTGTTGCACAGTTCGCGCGCCCACGTGGACGCCATCAGCGGCCTCAATGTTTGGGAGGAGTGGCTCAAGCTCTGCGCCCAAGAAGGCATCCCCGCCCGCGAGCAGCTCAGTAAGAGCATGCAAGAGGCGATGGAGTGCTTAGGCACTGGCTTCCTGCGCGCCAAAGGCACGGGCAACGATGCGCTGCGTGCTAAGATTGCACGCCATGAGCTCAGTGCTCAGGACTACAACCATCAGTTGATGCGCCTGATGTATCGTTTCCTCTTCGTGTTCTGCCTCGAAGAGCGCGGCATCATCCACACCCGCTTCACCGCGGAGACGCTCAAGCAAAAGGCGACAGCGCTCCAAGCCCAAGACCTCAAGGATCAGCTCGCCCGCGAGCGCAGTGCCGAGACAATGGTTGAGCCTGCCTACGCGCTGCCTGATGAGGGCGAAGACCATGGCCTCAACTTAGACCCGGGCATTTGGTTGCCGGATCAGGCTAATAACTTAACGGTGGGGGGGGGGGTATTACTAGAGACTCTGTATCCTCGAAATTAACAGCGCAGCAACGGGTACAGCAACGCCATGCCCAAGCCATCAAACTCTATGACGAAGGCTATGCCTTAGGGCGTCTGCGCGAACGCTGCCTGCTCCAACGGCTCTACACCCAGCACCACGACCTGTGGCTGAGCATCAAGGTCGTCTTCAATGCGCTTGCTCACGGTGAAGAGCGCTTAGCGCTTCCGGCCTTAGGTGGTCTCTTCGATCCCGACCAATGTCCTGACCTCCTCTCAGATGAGGTCAACTTGACCAATGAATACTTGCTCAAGGCCTTTAAGCTGATGCGCTGGGCCACGCTGCAAGAAGTCTTCACCCTCATCGACTACCGCAATATCGACACCAAGGAATTGGGCTCGCTCTACGAGGGCCTGTTAGAACTGGTGCCGCAAGTCACCTTCCTCGATCCCACCGATCGTTTCACCTTCAGCTTCGAGTTTGCCCAAGGCAATGCCAACGAGCGTAAGAGCACCGGCTCCTACTATACCCCAGAATCGTTGGTACACAGCCTGATTAATACGGCCTTAGACCCGGTCATTGAGCAAAAGCTCAAAGAGCACCCTGAAGACCCCGAGGCCGCCCTCTTGAGCCTCAAGGTGATCGACCCGGCCTGCGGCAGTGGCCACTTCCTCTTATCAGCGGCGCATCGCATTACTGAGCGCATCATGGCGCACAAGTCCTTTATAGCGGGCACTGAGGAAGAGGAGTATCGCAAGACGATGCACGAGGTCGTCTCGCATTGCATCTACGGCGTCGACATCAACCCGATGGCCATTGAACTGGCCCGGCTATCCCTGTGGCTCGAAGGCGCGGCCGAGAACAAGCCGCTCTCCTTTATCGACCACCACCTGCGTGTGGGCAACTCGCTCCTTGGCGTCATGAACCTCGAGAGCCTACGCTTAGGCATCTCCTCTGAAGCCTACAAGCCGCAGGCTCCCATCGGCAAGGGGGAGCATGCGCTGACCTTTAGCGACAAGGCGGTCTGCTCGGCGCTCAAGAAGCGCAACACCAAGGAGCGTAAGGTCTTCGCAGACAATCAGCTCGACACAGGCTTAGGCGACTTAAACAACCTTGGCCAAGTAATGGCCCATTTGGGCTACCGCGACCTCGACCAGCTTAGCGCCGACACGCTGCAGGCCGAGCTACGCAAGGCCCAGCAAAACGAGCAGAACCAGAAGGCGATCGAAAACACCCCAGAGTATCAGGCCTGCAATCTGCTCATGGCCGCCTTCCTCTGCAAGAAGACCCAGCTCACCGCGCACTTGGTGCCGACCACCAAGGACATCGACCTGCTGCTCTCTGACCCACAAGGCTTTGACCAAGCCAAGCTCGACTTCGCCGCACAGGTCTGTGCGGCCAACCAAGTGCTGCACTGGCCGTTTACTTTCGTTGAGGTCATGGTACAGGGCGGCTTTGACTGTGTGCTGGGCAATCCTCCGTGGGAAAAGTTCAAGGTCGAGGATGTGATGTGGTTTGCTCCGCGCTTACCTAAGGTGGCACAGGCCAAGACCGCCGCCATCCGCAAAAAGATGATCGAGGCACTGGCCGAAAGCTGCGATGCGCAAGAGCATGCGATCTTTGCTGACTATGTTGCGGCCCAGTATCAGGCCGCGGCCTTCTCCACCGTCAATCACCTCTGCGCAGCCGAGGGCGGGCGCTTCCCGCTCACTGGCACAGGTGATACCAACCTCTTTGCCTACTTTGCGGAGTTGGACTTAAACCTGAAGAAGGTGGACGGCACGGTCGGCATGGTCATGCCTGCGGGCATCCTGTTAGATGATGCCACCAAGCTTTTTACCCAAGCGGTCTTTGCCCGCGGCCAAGTCAGCTCGGTCTACCACTTTAACAACACGGAGGGCTTATTCCCTGCCGTAGCGGGCAACTATTCGTTTATGCTGCTGACTCTTAGAGCTATGGGGGCTAATGAACAAGCCGACTGTGTCTTCTACGCTACGGATCCAGTGCAGCTTGAGGATAAGAAGAGGCATATCCACTTTGATCCCGGCGACATCGCCCTGATCAACCCTAACACCCAGACCGCGCTCTTGGTGCGCTCGGAGTATGACCTTCAGCTTTGTCGTAAGTTGTATCGCGTCGCGCCGGTACTCATCAGGGCAGGGACAATTGCCAGCAATACATGGCACGTCCAGACCATGCGCATGTTTGATATGACCAATGATAGCGACCTCTTTAGCGAGCTTAGTCAAAGCGAGGCAGAGAAGGCGGCTGAACGAGGCTTGGTGCCGCTCTATGAGGGCAAGTTCTTTTGGCAGTTCGACCACCGCTTCGCCAGCTTTAACTACGATCAGCAAGGTAGGCTCTTGGATGCCACCAACGTGGAGTTAGCTATAAAGCAAAACAGTGCTTTTACTATTGCCCCCCGCTATTGGATCGAAGCGGCTGAAGTGCAAAGCCGCTGGGAGCAAAGGGGCTGGGAGCAGCCTTGGACGTTGGCTTGGCGCGATATTGCGCGCCCTACCGACGAGCGTACTATTATCGTAGCCGTCCTGCCTGCAGCTTATGCGGTTGGGCATACTGCAGGACTCATGATGCCTCACGTTGACGACAAACGTGCGGCCTGTTTGCTCGCTCTTCTCAATAGCTTAGTGGTTGATTATGTCGAGCGTATCAAACAAGCAGGAGTACATGCAAGTCTCTTCTATCTCAAGCAGCTGCCGATCCTGCCGCCGGAGGCGTTTGCGCCTGCGGATGTGGCGTTTATCGCGGCACGCGTAGCGCAGCTGACGCGCACGGACGACGATATCAACACTGTGTGGCTTACCGACTATCCGGCGTATACCTTCCAAGAGCCGCGCGAGCGCTTGCAGATTAGAGCGGAGCTCGATGCCTATATAGCCAAGATGTATGGCCTGACCCGTGAGGAGCTGCAGTACATCCTCGATCCGGCCGAGGTGATGGGCCCAGAGCATCCGTCGGTGACCTTCCCGGGCCTCAAGCGCAAGGAGACTGAGCTCTATGGCGAGTACCTGACTCAGCGGCTGGTGCTTAAGGCCTTCGATGAGCTCACCGCCGGTACGCTCAAGTGATGTCGCAGCGCCCGCCCTTTGCGGCCAAAGCTCGTTGGAGCTCCAAAGAGATTTGACCGCAAGGGGCGGGCGCTGTGGTTGACGCAAGGCGCTGGGTGGTTGCGTTAGTACATCGGGATGCAGAGCGCCGTCTCGTAAGCGTAGTGGTTCCTGAACTCCTCATACAGCTCGCGCGGGTTGTAGGTGTAGGTCTTACCATCAATCCACCCAACTATCTCGAGCTTGGTGTCCAGAATGAGGTAGTCGTCGATGACCTTGCGCACTTGGGCGCGTAATTCCTTGAGCCGCTGCAGGTAGAGCTTAACTTTTGCTATTGCCTCCTCGCTCGGCAAAATGTGCCAGTTATAGCTATCAATAAGGGAGCAAACCTCATCATACGACATTGAGCTTTTGCGCCCGTTCTTAACGAAGGCCGCGAACTCCCGTGGCACCTCAAAAGAGAAGTTCCACGCATTGGTCCGAGCGACCTGCGTCACCCACAAGTCGCGGTCTTTGTCGATGTCCTTGCCCGAGCACCAGTCGTCGCGATGAAGTAGGACGCCTTGACCCGCAAGGTTCTAAACTCTTCGATCTCTTGGTGGTCAATCTTGGGGTTCTTGCAAGGAAGCCCATTGAGCAAATCCAAAAAGTTGCTAAGCCACAGCCCGTTATTGGCCGTGCGCTCCCAAATGGCAAAGTAGGGAGAAAACTCGTCGCGAGGGAGATGAGCCATAGGTTAGTCCTTAGAGAGCAGTCTTTGCCCTCGGTGATTGTATGCCTAATGCAAGGTGTGGGGCGCCTTCGAGCTTAGGGCTGCAAGGGGCGGGTGCTGTTGCCGACCGCCGAGACTGATGATTGCTGCATTTACTTGGGGTCATGCCGTATGTTTTAGCCTTATGGTAACATGGCGGCGCCTTCTTGCCTGATTGAGCAGGCCGCGCGTTGGACAGAACGCGTAGGCTCAACCTGATGTTTGCAGGCCGTGACGGGCAAACGAGGGCGCAGTTCTACCTTCTACCAACCTAGGGCTTAGGGCCCGCGGAGTGAGCCCATGGCCACCAAAATGAGCGCTACCAGCTGCTGCCGCCTTGAGGGCAAGCTGTTTACCGGCGTGCGCTTGGAGCGCATCTTCGAGCGCAACAGTGACTTCCAAAGTGACGCCAGTTACAACGTGCCAGTAGGGCAGAATCTCAAGGAAGAGATCGCGCGCGCCTATCGCATCGCCAGCAACGCCTACTTCCAATTCAAGCGCGCCTATGACCATCCCAGCTATAGCAACGATGTCAAGCTCGAGGCCACACGCCAGTTTGCGCGCGCCTTCTTTAGCTCAGCCTTAGGCTACAACCTGCCGAAGGTGGTGGAGCGCATCGAAGTAGAGGAGGGCCATGGCTCCAATCATCACGTGGTGACCTTTCCCGTGGCGATGGTCTTAGACCAAGGCGAGATCATGGCGCATGAGACGGTGCTGACCAACAGCACCAACATCACACCGCTTTCAGGCAGCGATGGTCAGCGTGTCAGCTCGGTCATACCTCTAACCGTGGTTTACGCCGCTCTCGACGGCAAAACCGGCCAGCGCAGCACCTTGGACAGCGTCTTGGACGCCTGCGCTATAACCGACAGCGCCCAGCCCAAGAAGCTGGGCCGCCGCTCGCCTTTTGCCCTGACCCAAGAGCTCCTCAATATGTCGGCTGACTATCTCTGGGGCTTTGCTTTTAATGGCTTTAGTCTGCGTCTGTTGCGTGATGTCATCAGCTTTGCTCGGCCGAGCTTCGTCGAGTTTGATTTGGAAGCGCTCTTTGAGGGCGACAACCAAGCCGAGTTCAGTCACCTTTACCTCTTACTGCATAGTTCCCGCGCCCATGTGGACGCCATCAGCGGCCTCAATGTCTGGGAGGAGTGGCTCAAGCTCTGCGCTCAAGAAGGCATCCCCGCCCGCGAGCAATTGAGTCAGAGTATGCAAGAGGCGATGGAGTGCTTGGGCACCGGCTTCCTGCGCGCCAAGGGTAAGGGTAACGATGAGTTGCGGGCCAAAATTGCACGCCATGAGCTCAGCGCCCAAGACTACAACCACCAGCTGATGCGCCTGATGTACCGTTTCCTTTTCGTGTTCTGTCTCGAAGAGCGCGGCATCATTCATACCCGCTTCACTGAAGAGACCTTGCAGCAAAAGATTACCGCGTTGCAAGCCTCAGACCTCAAGGATAAGCTCGCTCGTGAGCGCAGCGCCCGCACCACTGCCGGTGCTGCAGCCCGCGCCGCAGTGCAGACTTCGCTGTTAGGTGAAGACCTTATGGCCGATAGCCCGCTGGGCTGGGAGCCGGGCTTAGGCTTGGAAGATACGAATAATAATATGATGGGGGGGGGGTATTGTGCTAATGACTCTTCGCCCTCGGAATTAACTGAGCGACAACGAGTCTTGCAGCCCTATGCGCAGGCCGTCAAGCTCTACGACGAGGGCTATTCCTTAAGGCGGCTGCGCGAGCGCTGCCTGCTCCAGCGCCTTTACACCCAGCACCATGACTTGTGGCTGAGCGTCAAGGTCGTCTTTAACTCTCTTGCCCACGGTGAAGAGCGGCTGGCGTTGCCTGCGTTAGGTGGCTTGTTTGATGAGAGCCAATGTCCTGACCTCATGGCAGATGAGGTCAACCTGACCAACGACGACTTGCTCCGCGCGTTTAAGCTGATGCGCTGGGCCAACTTGCAAGGTGTGTTCACCCTCATCGATTACCGCAACATCGATACTAGGGATATCGGCTCACTCTACGAAGGGCTGTTAGAGCTGGTACCGACCATCACCTTCCTTGATCCTACCGACCGCTTCACCTTCAGCTTTGCGTTTGCCCAAGGCAACGCCAATGAGCGCAAGAGCTCAGGCTCTTACTACACCCCTGATGCTTTAGTTAAGAGCCTCATCACCACGGCCTTAGACCCGGTTATTGAGCAAAAGCTTGCGGAGCATCCCGAAGATCCCGAGGCCGCCTTGCTCAGCCTCAAGGTCATCGACCCGGCCTGCGGCAGTGGTCACTTCTTATTGGCGGCCGCGCATCGTATCACCGCGCAGATCATGGAGCAAAAGGCCTTTATCGTCGGGGCAGAAGAGGCCGCATACCGCAAAACGATGCACGAGGTTGTGGCCAACTGCATCTACGGTGTCGACATCAACCCGATGGCCATTGAGTTGGCCCGTTTATCCCTGTGGCTCGAAGGCGCGGCCGAGAACAAGCCGCTCTCCTTTATTGATCACCACCTTAAGGTCGGCAACTCACTCCTCGGCGTCATGAGCCTTGAGTGCCTGCACTTGGGCATTCCAGCCGATGCTTACAAGCCGCAGGCCCCCATCGGCAAGGGGGAGCATGCGCTGACCTTGAGCGACAAGGTGGTCTGCTCGGCGCTTAAGAAGCGTAACACCAAGGAGCGCAAGATCTTTGCGGACAATCAGCTCGACACCGGTTTGGGCGACTTAAACAATCTGGAAGCGGTCATGGCTCATTGGGGCTATCGCAATCTCGACCAGCTCAGCGCCGACACACTACAGGCCGAGGCGCGCAAGGCTCAGCAAAACGAGCAGAACCAGAAGGCGATCGAAAACACCCCAGAGTATCAGGCCTGCAATCTGCTCATAGCGGCTTTCCTCAGCGAGAAGACCCAGCTCACTGCGCACTTGGTGCCCACCACCAAGGACATCGACTTGCTGCTCTCCGACCCGAAGGGCTATGTCGCCAGCCATAAGGAGCTCATCAAGCACGCTAATGCGGTCTGTCAGGCCAACCAAGTACTGCATTGGCCCTTAGCCTTCATCAACGTCATGGCGCAGGGCGGCTTTGACTGCGTCATTGGTAACCCACCATGGGATAAGCCGCATGTTGAAGACAGCAAGTGGTTTGCGCCTTGCGTCCCTGAGATTGCTTGTGCCAAGACGGCCGCGGAGCGTGTCAAGCTCATCGCACTTTTGGCTCAAGGCCAACTGGCAGCCACCGTCCAGCTGCAGCAGCGTTACAGCCAAGAGCCTGAGGTGCAAGCGCGTTATGAGCGCGAGCTATTCCAATCGTATGTCGGGGCGCACTTTAGCTCGCAGATGGCTACCGCCTATCAGCATCTTAGTGCCGAGGACGGTGGACGCTTCCCCTTGACTGGAGTGGGCTTAACCAACCTCTATGCCTACTTTGCGGAGCTGGGCCTGCGCGCGCTCAAGCCTTCAGGCTGTATGGGTATGGTGCTACCTGCGGGCATCTTGACCGACGATACGACCAAGCTCTTCTCGCGGGAGGTGTTCAGCAAGGGCTTAGTCCAATCGGTCTATCACTTCAACAACAGCGAGGGGCTGTTTGCTGCTGTTGCCGGTAACTACTCGTTTTTGCTGCTGAGCGTGCATGCCTCGGGCGATGGCACACCGGCTGATTGTGTCTTCTATGCCACTAACCCAAGCCAGTTAGCCGATGAAAAGCGCCACCTGAGCTTCAAGCCGAGCGACTTGGCCCTGTTCAACCCGAACACGCAAACCGCGCTTCTGGTGCGCTCGGAGTACGACTTAGAGCTGTGCCGCAAGATTTACCAGACAGCCCCGGTGCTGATCAAAGAAGTAGGAGTCGCAGGCGCTCCAGAAGATCCGTGGGGTGCCCAGATCTTACAAATGTTCAACATGGCGACAGCCAGCTCCAACTTCATTGAGCTCAATCAGGAGCAGCTGTCGCAGGTGCAAGAGCGGGGCTTGGTTCCGCTCTACGAGGGCAAGCTCTTCGCCCAGTTCGACCACCGCTTCGCCAGCTTTGGCTACGATCAGCAAGGCAAGCTCGTTGACGCCAAGTCGGTCGAGCTGTCTGAGAAGCAGAACAGTACTTTCACGGTGACGCCGCGCTATTGGGTAGACTACTCCTTGGTTCAAAGTCGCTTGCAGCAAAAGGCATGGACGCAAGGCTGGACTTTGGCGTGGCGCAACATTGCTCGCTCCACTGATGAGCGTACAGTGATGGCCTCAGTCTTGCCGTCGACGGTAGGGTGCGGCGATACCGTTATGATGTTGATGCCTCAAGTTGACGACAAACATGCTGCCTGTCTACTAGCTCTACTCAACAGCTTAGTGGTGGACTATGTTGAGCGTATTAAGCAAGCAGGTGTGCACGCGAGTATCTTCTACGTCAAGCAGCTGCCGGTACTGCCGCCGGAGGCGTTTGCGCCTGAGGATGTGGCGTTTATCGCGGCGCGCGTGGCGCAGCTGACGCGCACGGCCGATGACATCAACGCGGTTTGGCTCACCGAGTATCCGGCGTATACCTTCCAAGAGCCGCGCGAGCGCTTGCAGATTAGGGCGGAGCTCGATGCCTACATCGCCAAGATGTATGGTCTGACTCGTGAAGAGCTGCAGTATATCCTCGACCCGGCCGAGGTGATGGGCCCAGAGCATCCGTCGGTGACCTTCCCGGGCCTCAAGCGCAAGGAGACTGAGCTCTACGGCGAGTATCTGACTCAGCGCTTGGTGCTTAAGGCCTTCGATGAGCTCACCGCGGGCACGCTCAAGTGAGGTCTTGGTGGCCTGCGCTGCAATAGGGCGGTTATGCTAAAGTGAGGTCACAGCGCCCGCTCCTTGGGCGCAGACGGTAGAGAGGAGCGCGCCATGAAACTGATGCCTGAACTACTCCAGCACAAGTGCATCTCCTATCTGGCGATGGATCATTACCCGGAGGTTGACGCCAAGTACGGCTTGGACGAGCAGCACTGGTTCTTTGTCGGGCGTGGCAATGACAAGCTCGGGGCGATCTTGAGCTTTACCTTGCAGGGCATCATGGTGCACGCCGTCACCTTCCGCTTCTGCGCGCCGCGCTTGCAGCATGAGCTGGTGCAGCGCCTTGGCCAGTCTGCGGCTGATGCAGTAGGGGCGGGCGCTATGACGTGGGATCCGGAGACTGAGGCGCTCAGCACGGAGAGCGAGGCTGCGCTCAAAGGCTTGCTTGACGTGGCCCAAGGCATCTTATCGGATGTTGTGAGCGGCAAGATAGCGATCAGTGCGCAAGAGCTGGCCGATAGCCTGCCCAAGGTCGGCTTGCAGCCAGAGAGCTTCAATCCCGACCAAGACGAGGCACCGCTGACTGACGAACTGCAGGCCGAGCTCAGTGAGTCTGAGCTGACGTTGGCCGCGACTGAAGCTCCGCGCGTAGTACGCGAGCGTATCGGTCAGCAGCGCTACCGTAAGGGCTTAGAACAGCTGTGGCAGGGACGCTGCGCGGTCACCGGCATTAGTACGGCGTGTTTGCTACGCGCCAGCCATGCCAAGCCTTGGGCGGAATGCGTAAGTGGCGCTGAGCGCCTGAGCCCCTATAACGGCTTTCTGCTCAATGTCGCCCTTGATGCGCTCTTTGACCAGTTTCTCATCAGCTTCGCTGACGATGGCTCTATCCTGCTTGCCCCCAGCCTTAAGCTTGAGGAATTAGCGGCGCTTGGCATCAGCCCTGAGCTTAAGCTCAGCAAGGTCGTGACCCAGCATTTGCCCTTCCTTGCCTATCACCGGGCCCGCTTCTATGCTGCGCAGGCCAAGTAGCTTCAGCCCAAGCAGGCGGTCTTCGGAAACTTGGTGAGATGGACGAGGGTTTTGCGCATTAAAAAAGTCAGGGCCCTAGTTAAGATTCCGCAATCCGCTCTAGGGCATCCTGACTCGGTCGAAGATTCTCTCTCTTCTAATATGGTCATCTATCAGCTTGGGGCAAGTGACTCGAGGCCTATGCCTTACGCTGTTGCTATTATAGGTGCAATCATGGTGCCAAGATGGCCGCAGGTGACAGCCAGATGGTAGGTGAACCATCGAAATCGCATAAACAAGCCAAAGCACGTTCAGCAGGCTGAGCGTCGTGCTGTTTTCGTGACACTTCCGCGTAATCGCTCAGCAAAACGTGCCGACTGCGAAGGCTCTCCTCCTGTGCAGGCTAAGCCCCACTGCGTTGAGGCTCCGTCCATAGCAGATGCTCCAATAGTCTGCGGCAGACGCCTATAGCCTGAAGGGGCAAGATCCTAATCCTTGAGGCAAATCGGATCCGGCGAGATCTTGCCGGGTGCAATCGCCTCGGCTGAGACAGCTTGCGATCAACTTGCTGGTCGAAGGCCGTCACGCTCTCCGTAGCCTTGCGGCTGATGGCTCTCTCCCCTTAGAG
Organism: uncultured Anaerobiospirillum sp.; assembly: GCA_944389615.1. Lineage (GTDB taxonomy): Bacteria > Pseudomonadota > Gammaproteobacteria > Enterobacterales > Succinivibrionaceae > Anaerobiospirillum. The sequence goes on from CALXNA010000020.1 coordinate 21,565, forward strand.
ACCGCTTGCTGGGCCTTGGTCGAGGATATGGGCAGAGCCTTACCGCAGGCGTAGCTGGAGGCGCTCTTCGGGCGGGGCTGCGCGCAGGTCTACGCCTTGTCTTAGGGCCTGTGCCGCCCTTCGGTCAGGGAGCGCGGCCTGCCAGAGCAAATAAAGTTGAGTTTTGTGCCGAAGGCCGGCATCAAATGAAAGTGGGGAGATGGTGTTTGTAAAAATATTTTTATCAGTTTTACGGGCGATTTCAGTGCACTTTGCATTTCTTGCGCACATTGCACAGAAGGTGAGCTGTGTTAAATTTTGCGCAAAGTGGTGAGGTCGCTGCGCGCGAAGCCGCATCATGATTGGTCATTTTGGAACTTGTACTACCAGACGCAGGCTTTACGCTAGATACAAACTTCGCGTCCTGCGCTGTCCACCCAATTGTGGTAGCGAAATCTTGCTATCGTGATAGATAAGCGGTTTTAGCAAGTTATGTAAGATGTTGCCAAAAAATTTGTGATGAGGCTTGCAAATAACGACAGATGCCTTAAAATGGACGCACTCCTTATGTTTGTGTTTGTTAGTGCGATTTTGTGCGACGTCACTTGGTTGATCAGTCGCAAACCGAAATTGCGCTTAAAGGCTCTAGAGCGCCTCACGGTGCTTTAGAGCCTTTCATTTAGGAGCCGCCCAAGCGCAGGTCTGCGCACTTGGCGAAGCTCATCCCCGCCTTCGGCGCGTTCCCAGCGCAACTTTTTCTTGCTACTTCTTGCTAATCTTTCGCATGAAGCCTCTTATGCGCTTGACTTCCGGCTTTTCATCCCATCGTTAACGCCAGCCCGCAGCCTGCTTGATAGTGTCGTGCTTTCGGACCCAAAACCTCGTCTTTACTGGATGCAACATATCTTGCTCTGCGCGCAGATCGGCCGTCTGCTTTGCCCTGAGGCGATTGCCGCGAGCCGGGTTACCTAACGCGAGCCTTCGGCGCCGTCTTGCCGCACGACGTATCCTTTCTGCCGCGATGCTGTGACGCTCGCGCAGCAATGTGCCCGTGGGCACCGCCTCGCGCTTGGAGGCAGGGCTTGCCTTGACCACCTGCCTGTCACCATACTTTCTCAAAGCCCGCGCTGGGCTTGGGAGATGGTGAGGCGAGCTCTGTGAGTTGCTGAGGCGAAGGTCTCGGAGTTTGTGCTGTGAACCAGCCTGTGGAGAGTACAGCGACTCTTCTTGGTCTTAGGTGACCTACGCGCCTCGACGTCGAACCGATGTTGGGGCCAACATTGTCCCGTTGGCCTTAGTCGTACCCATGCTTTGTCTCTACCTGTTGCCGCGCGAGTATGTTCACCCGCTTCTCAGCTCAAGCGCAGCCTTCTTGTCCAAGTCGGCTGCCTTGACTGCACCACTTAGACTTTGCCCCTTCGCGCGCAGGAGCTCTGCCTTCTTACAGACCGCGCTCTGCGCAGAGCAAAGGCCTTGGGGCGGGCGCTGGGAGTCGAGGGTAGAGCGGCGTTACTGTGCGCAGAGGTGTTTGCGCGTGGACTGCGCGTAAGCGCGGGTGGCACCTGCCGCTGCGGCGGTGCAAGGCGGAGCCTGCGCTGCGCGGAGCGCGCAGCGCCTGCGGCGCGGAAAGCGACGCGGGTGCAAAAAGGATTTGCGTGGGGTGATGGGGTGGTGGTAGAATATGTCGCTAATTTTGAGCATCAGGATGATGCTGCATGCTAATAACCTCTCTTAAGCAGGACGCTTTTGAGTGCTTTTGGAACCATAAACCTTAATGGAATCAATGTCTTTTGCCGACCTCCTTGCAGAGTCGTTACCAGATAACCAAGCCCGTCCAGGCTCCGTCGTTTCCGCTCATGTCGTAGCTATCAACGATGACTACGTCGTGTTAGACGTCGGCCTGAAGTCCGAGTCCTCGGTACCGGTTGAGCAGTTCAAGAATGCCGCAGGCGAGCTCGAGATTGCCGTGGGCGATGACGTTCAGGTAGTACTTGAGAGCATCGACTCGGGCGATGGCGAGACTATTCTCTCCCGCGAGAAGGCCAAGCGCAATGAGGCTTGGGCTAAGCTCGAAGAGGCCTTCAAGAACGAAGAGTCGGTCACCGGCTTCATCGATGGCAAGGTCAAGGGTGGCTTTACCGTTCAGCTGGGCGGTATCCGTGCCTTCTTACCAGGCTCGCTGGTTGATGTCCGTCCAGTACGCGACACCACTCACTTAGAGGGCAAGGATCTTCAGTTCAAGGTTATCAAGCTTGATCAGAAGCGCAATAACGTCGTCGTATCCCGTCGTGCCGTTATTGAGTCCGAGAACTCCACTGAGCGCGAGAACGTTCTGGCCAACTTACAAGAAGGTCAAGTCATCAAGGGTATCGTTAAGAACCTCACCGACTACGGTGCATTCGTTGACTTGGGCGGCGTTGACGGCTTATTACACATCACTGACATGGCTTGGAAGCGTGTTAAGCACCCATCCGAGATCGTTAATGTCGGCGATGAGATCCAAGTTAAGGTTCTCAAGTTTGACCGCGAGCGTCAGCGTGTATCCTTAGGCTTAAAGCAGTTAGGCGAAGACCCATGGGCTAACATTGCCGCACGCTTCCCAGTTGGCTCCAACATCGAAGGCAAGGTCACCAACTTAACTGACTACGGCTGCTTTGTTGAGATCCAAGAGGGTGTCGAGGGCTTAGTCCACGTCTCCGAGATGGATTGGACCAATAAGAACATCCACCCATCGAAGGTCGTATCGGTCGGCGATCACGTCACCGTTAAGGTCTTAGAGATCGACGAGGAGCGTCGTCGTATCTCCTTAGGTCTCAAGCAGTGCAAGCCAAATCCATGGATCGAGTTTGCTGAGGCTCACACCAAGGGCGACCGTGTCACCGGTAAGATCAAGTCTATCACTGACTTCGGTATCTTCATCGGCTTAGAGGGTGGCATCGACGGCTTAGTTCACTTATCCGACATCTCGTGGCAGCAGTCGGGTGAGGACGCAGTCCGCGACTTCAAGAAGGGTGACGAGATCACCGCCATCGTTCTGCAGGTTGACCCAGATCGCGAGCGCATCTCCTTGGGCTTAAAGCAGATCGCTGATGATCCATTTGCTGACTACTTAGCTAGCCACCACAAGGGCTCCTTGGTCACCGGCACCGTTGAGGATGTCGATGCCCGTGGCGCTACTGTTAAGTTAGCTGAGGGTGTTACCGGCTACATCCGCGTTTCCGACATCTCGCGTGACCGCATCGATGACGCCTCCTCCGTATTACACGTAGGTGATACCGTTGAGGCCAAGTTCATCACCGTTGATCGCAAGACCCGTCAGCTGACCTTATCGATCCGCGCTAAGGACGAGGCTGAGGAAAAGGAAGCTTTAGAGTCCCTGAACGATAAGCAACAGCAAGAAGCTGCTCCAACCGCTATGGCTGCCGCTTTCGCTGCTGCCGGTCGCTCCGAGTAAGCTTGAGCTTGACGCAAGGTTAGCTCAGACCAACTTCGGTCAGAGCTAGCCTCACGACAAAAAACCTAGATGGGAGTTCCCGTCTAGGTTTTTTTATGAGTAGGCGTTAAGGCCCCCTGTGACCGACGTGAGGCCGGGCCAATGCTATAATTTTGGCCGCAGTTGTGAGAGAGAGGAGAAAGTATATGTCCCGTAGTACGTCCACCCAGCCACCTCACTCTCCGGATAGCGCTTTAGAGCCCGAAGTCTTGGCGGCGCTGCAAGCGGCTGAGGCCGAGTTTGCGCCGTCCCCGCAGGCTCAGCCCGCGCCCGCGCTGCGTGAGGCCGCCGCGGCCGCGCTAGGCTTGACCGGCAAACCTAAGCGTGCATCTGAGCCCCCGCTACGGGAGGCGGCGGCCGCCGCCTTGGGTTTGACGGGACAGCCTGTTAAGTCGGCGGGTTCGTCTTCATCTGCTGCAGCGCGGGGCGGGCGCCGCTTGCCCGTGCGCACGCACGAAGAGCTGGAGCGTTTGGCTGAGCGTTATGCGGGGCTGAGCGGGGAGGCGCGCGCAGCGGCGCGGCGGCGCGAGACCTTCCTGATTTTGCTGGAGCTCGATGCTCTCGTCATCACCGCTGATACCTATGCCCGCTACTGTGCGCGCATGAAGTCTTTGGGGCTTGAGCCCTATGCCCGGCCGGTCTTGTGGCACTTTAACCTCGCCTATGTCTTCGGCGAGCAGGGCCTGATGGCCCGGGCTCTGTCGTACTATCGCCCGCGCCCGGGACAGATTAGCCTCGCGCGCCACGTGGCCGATGCCATGAGCACCGGGCAGATCTTAATGGTTGAGGCCGGTACCGGCACGGGCAAGACCTACTCCTACTTGGTGCCGCCGCTCATCGCGGGACGGCGCGTCATCGTCTCGACTGGTACCAAGGCGCTGCAAGACCAGCTCACCTCTAAGGACATCCCCAACCTCATCAAGATCTTGGGCCTGCCCCATCATCACCATATCGCCCTGAAGGGCCAGTCCAATTACATCTGCCGCTACCTGATGGAAGGGCGCGGCATGAGCCAGATGCTGGCGCGTGAGGCCCAGAAGATTATCCGCTATGTCTCCAAGTGCGCTGACGATATCGATACCAAGCGCTATGAGGCGACCTTCGGTGAGCTCAACTTCGCGGTCAACGATAGCACGCGCGCGGTCATTTCCTGCGACTCGTCGCTGTGCCAAGAGATGTCGAGCTCGTGCCCGTACGCCAAGCTCAAGTGGCAATTGCTCAAGAAGTGCGGCGCCTCCGACGATGAAGCGGCGGGGGTGAAGCCCAAGCCCGGCGCCGGGGTTGAGTCGACCACGGCCTCGGTTACTGGCCTTAAGGCCCCAAAGACGGAGGGCTGCCCTTATAACCCCGATGAGCTGCCTGATATCTCGGGCGAGCATTGCTTTATCTTCGCGGCGCGGCATGAGGCTAAGAAGCGCCAGATTGTGGCGATCAACCACGCCTTGTTCTTTGGCGCGCTACAAAGCCCCAATGGCTTTGACCATGTCAGCTCGATTCTGCCGTGGCCGGATGTCTTAGTCTTTGACGAAGCCCATACCTTGCCCGAGGTCGGACGCAACTTCTTTACCCGGCATGTCTCGTTGCGCGAGCTGCGCGACCTGCCTGAGGTCATGAGCGATGCCTTTAAGGGCACCTCGGTCTCGGTCAACTCCGGTGCCTTCCAAGAAGTGCGCTTTAAGTACGCGCTCTTGGTGCGTACCTTGGAGCTCGGCCTCTCATGCTATGACGCCGACAAGCGCAATGTGCTTGATTTCAAATACCGCCATAGCCGCTACCCATCGAGCTTTGAGCTCTTGGGCTCATGTCTCGTGCATCCGCGCGAGCGTGGCTTCTTAGGCGAGGATTCCTATCTAGCCAAGGTCTTAAGCGCGCTTGATAACGAAGAGTCGCGCCACTTCTTTGCCCACCTCGGCATCGAACAGTCGGTGCTCAAGGGCGCCGCGGCCTTAGAGGCGCTCGGCATCAAGGGCGTCTCGGCGCTCGAAGATGAGGCCATCGCGGCCGGGGATGCCTCGCATTTGAGTAGCTCGGAGCTGCGCACCTTCGAGCAGGGGCTGCAGCGCCGCTACCGCGAGCTCATCGCGCCATATCAGGCGGACTCCTATCAGGTCGGTTCCTATCAGAGCAGCTGGCAGCGCGCGCGCCAAAAAGAGTGCTTGGTGCCGCCGGGCGATAAGCCGCTTGAGGATGTGTGCCGCGATAGCGCCAACAATCCGGTGGTCGAGCCGCTGTTTCGCGCCTTGATGGCGGACTTGCTCAAGGCCCTGCGCAGCCTGCATGACCTCTTTGAGGCCAATAAGGAGGCCTCGGACAAGGTTCCGTCCTTGATCGAACGCAGCGCCGAGCTCATCGACTTTATCTCAGACTTCATGACCACCGATCGCAATAAGAAGGGCGAGCTGCAATGGGACTATGCGGCATGGGTCGAAATCAGCGGGGGCCTTGAGGAGAAGTCCGGGCGTAAGCGCGACTTGAGCTATACCTTAGTGGTGGCGCCGATTGAAATCGGCAAGTACTTGGGCCCAGCACTGCGCCAGCTGCGCGACCGCGGCACCACCATCATCTTTGCCTCAGCCACCATTACGGTCAATCAGGAGTTCACCAAGTTCTGCCGCGATATTGGCTTGAGCCTGAGCGAAGTCACCACCGATATCGTGGCCTCACCGTTTGACTATGCCCAGCATGCCTGCCTTTTAACCTCGGCGCGCTTCCCGCCGGTCAATGATAAGCAGCGCATCACCAAGTGCATCGCCATGGTCAAGGACGCTATTGCCGCAGTCGATGGCGGTGTGTTCTTTTTGACCACGAGCTACGTCATGATGAAGGCCGCTGCCGCTGAGCTTGAGGCGCTCTTTGGACGGAGCCGTAAGGTCTTAGTGCAAGGGCAGGCCGCGGTACCGCGCTTGATGGAGGAGTTCCGCGAGGACGGCAAGGCCATCTTGGTCGGTACCTCCTCGTTTTGGGAAGGCGTCGACGTCCCGGGCAAGGCCTTGAGCCTCGTCATCATCGACAAGCTGCCTTTTAAGACCATTGCCGATCCGATGCAGGTAGCGCGCGGCGAACTGTGCGCCCACCGCGGCGGCAGCTACTTCAATGATATTTCGGTGCCGGAGGCCATCATCATGCTGCGTCAAGGCGTGGGCCGTTTGATCCGCAACGAAGAGGACTCAGGCGCCTTGATCATCTTAGACCCGCGTCTGCAGACCAATCGCTATAGCGAGATCTTCTTTAACTCCTTGCCGCCGATGCGCCAAGTCACCACCATCGGTGAGCTCACGACCTTCTTGCAGCAGCTCAAGAAGGCCCGGTAGCCGCAAGCTGGTAACGGCAGGGCGCTTTGCAGCGCCCGCGGCTTGGCGGTAGCCGGTGAGCGGCTCTCTTAGAGCATGATGTAGCAGAGCTCGCACGGTTCAATCAGGTCGGGGGTGATCATGTTGGGGCGGTTGGGCTTTCGGCGCTTGCGCTTGTGCTCGGCGCTTGCTTGCACCTCGTAGTCTTGCATCACACCGCTTAAGTGGTTAGGGTCACGTGCGCTGTCGTCACGCGGTGCCGTGACCTTGAACTCAAGTCCCTCAAGGTAGAGGAAGCTCTGCCAGACATCACCGGCGCTGAGCTCGACCTTGTGGTCGGCGCTCCCGCCCGCAGCACGGATGGTGACATGCTTGCCCATATAGACAATCAGGCAGAGGCGCTCTTGCTCTTCTAAGCGGAACCAGCCTTGCTCGGCGTAGACGCTGAGGTCAAAGGACTTGTAGGCATCGTCCCAGATCTCCTTTAAGCGCACGGTATTACTGATCAAGGTCATGAGGCTATGGCGCAGCTCAAACTCATTGCGCTCGAGGAGCTGAGCCAAGTCCTCGATTTGGCGGCGCGCGTCGAAGGTATAAGGGCGCGTGATGCGATAGGTGCGCCGCTCAAGCTCACCGGACGGATGATAGCGGCGCGCATCGATAGGGCCGTAGCTGCGCTCGCGCGCAAGCTGACGCATTAACGCCACGGTGTTGTTGATGTTATCGTCAATGATGAGGGGACGGTCGACCTCGGGCGGCGCCATGCCTTGCTGCTGCGCGGCTACCAACTCATCGTGGGTGACGTAATTGTAGAGCGAGCGCAGCTGCGATTGCTCGAGGTCTTGGGCATAGCGCGCTTTGCCCGCACCAAAGAACGGCGACTTGAAGTCAGCCTCCGGGCCTAAGCCGAAGTTATTGGCAACATCGGCATTGTGGCGCTCTAAGGCGGCGCGCATCTTTTGCTCTAAGGAGATGCTCTCGTGGGTTTCATCATCCTCGGTGCTAAAGTAGCTCTCCTGTTCGTGCTGCCGCTGCTCAGCCTTACTGCGCTCAGCGGCAAGGTGCGAGTACACGCCAATGGTGCCGGTCTCAGGATGGTTGAGGTCGCCTGACAGCAGGTCAGATAAGAGCTCGGGCGGCAGAGGCTGGCCTGAGGCGAGCAAGCGCTCACGTTCTTGGGCCTTGGTGATTAACTCATAGTCCTCGGTGGTCTTCATGCGCACCTTGCGCTTAGGGCGCACGCGCTGAGGCTTGGCGGTAATCAGGCCTGCTTCCTTGAGCTTTTCGCGTAAGAAGCGCGCCTGCGCGGTACGCTTGTCCATCTTGGCATATTGGGCCAAGAGATTGCGCCGATGGGCTTGGGTGGCACTGTCATCGTCCGGGCGCAGGCCGCGGGCAAAGAACTCAGCTTGCTGGGTGCGGTAAAAGTCGATTTTGGCGTTAAAGCGCCGGTCTTCGGCGAGCAGCTTGTCAAAGAGCTGATAGGACTGGATGTAGTTATGCTCGCCTAAGTAGTAATAGCGTAGCTCGTTAAAGCGCAGGGCATAGAATAAGACCTGCGGCGCGCACAGAAGCAGGGTATAAAAGAGCTCGCCATAGTGAGCCGACAAGAGTGGCCGGTAGTGGGTGATGAGCTCGTAGATTAAGCCCTCAGCGGCATGGCGCTCCCCATCGAGCTTGATGAGGTCAGCAATCAAGGCTTGGTATTGGCGCTGATAGGCGATGGTCGCAGCTTGCAGCGCCTCTAAGTTGAGCGCCACCGTCTGCGCCGGAGCCTCGTCTTCATCAGGCTGCAGCGTAATCTTGACGCGGGGTGCACTGAGGCCATACTGCGGGGCGCCGATGCGCTGGGGGGCAAGGCGCTGCAGGCGCTGGTTGAAAGCCGCCTCGGCGGCGGCAAGCTCCGCTTGACGCTCCTCGCGCGATTGCAGCTCATTGCTCCCGGCCTTCTTTTGGCCAAGGCGCAGCGCGACGCTCTCGCCTTCGGGGGTTAGTCCCAGATAGGCGGCATCGAGGGCATCGATATCGGCGGTAGTGGGCGTAAGGCCTTCATCAAAAGTGGGATCGCGTCGTACGTCATCGCCGGTGAGCTGCGCCACCGGAGACGCCGCCTGCTCGAGCGTCTTGGCGCTGCACACAATGGTGCTGAGTTTTACCTGAGTCTTGGCCATGCCTGCTCCTTTAGCCTACTCTAAAACGGCTGGCATTATAGCGCACGGCCCCATCCGGCCCAACGCCGGGCCCGTATGCGCCGCGGCCTGCGCCGCGGAGAGTTCCGCTGCATGCGCCGCGGTGAGTGCCGCCGCGCGCGCCTCTGGTCAAGCCCGGTAAGTATGCTATGATGCGCTGCGGTAATGATGGTGGCGGAGAAAAGAATGCCTACGATTTTAGCGATTGATACAGCCACCGAGCAATGCTCGGTCGCCCTCGGCCATGATGGTAAGGTTTACCTGCAGGCGGAAGTTGCGCCGCAAAAGCACGCTAACCTCGTGCTCGCGCAGATTGATGCGGTGCTAGAGGAGGCTGGGCTCACACGCGCCGACATCGATGCTATTGGCTATGGGGCAGGCCCGGGCTCCTTTACCGGAGTGCGCATTGCCTTAGCCACGGCACAGGCCTTAGGTTTAGGCCTTGAGAAAAAGGTCTTTGCTGTGAGCGACTTAAAGCTCTTAGTAGCGCAGCCGCTGCTAGCCGCAGCGCCGGGGACGCTCGGCCTTGCCTGCACCGATGCGCGCATGGGCGAAGTCTACTACGCGCTCTTTGCCCGCACTGAGCAGGGCCTTGAGACCGTTATTGCCGAGCAGGTGGTCAAGCCTGAGGCCGCAGTCACGGCGCTCACCGCCGCCTTAGCCGCCCACGGCAAGAGCTTGGGTGTCCTTGCCGGAACCGGCATTGCGCTGCTCAGTGCGCAGGGCTTGCCACTCACTGAAGAGCAGCTGGCCGACCTGACCTTATACCCACGCGCCGATAGCATCATTGCGCTCACGCAAGTAGAGACGCCGACCTTAGTCGACCCGGCCGACGCCGAGCCTTTGTACTGCCGCAATGAAGTAACGTGGAAAAAGCTCTCCGAGCAAAAGGCGCACTAAGCCCGCGCCCATCCCGCGCGCCTTGGCGCAGCGCGCCGAGCGCGCTCACGCTGCGCCGATCTTAGGCACGCCCAAACTTGCCGCTGACCTTGGTACAGATTTTTCATTGAGGTAAGCGGCGCTCCTACCATGAGGTAGCGCCAAGGCAGTATCGCGGTCGCCCGCTTCAAGACACGAAGCATGGCGCCGAACCCCAGACTTGGGGCAGCTTGACTGCCAATCATATTGATAGTGCCGCGGCTGCGGCACTAGGACTTCTCTCCTGAGCATCTGCTCAAGGTAGTTGGGGGCAGCGACTTAGGACTAGCAAGCAGCCCCCAGCGTTCTAACAATAGAACGGCCCGCCGCACCATTTCTTTAGCACTCAGTGCCCGCAAGTCCGCCCCATATTTCACCTCAAGACGAGCTGCGTGCGCCCCGGTCTACGCTCAGCCTCTAGGTCAGTTCAGCCCCAGCAGGCACGGCCCAGCTTGCGCCCTGCGTGCCGCTGCGGCGGATACGGGGTCTGGAGTGGCCCTCATCGCTGTGCCACGCTCTCTGTTTTAGCTACACCCCCGGTACGGGCGGCAGAGGCATAGGCCTCTAAGGGGAAAGGGCTGGGCTGCTCTGGCCTTATCCTCAGGTGGCAGCGAGCTCTCATTGCGGATGACCGCTTACCGCGGAGCGGGGAAGCTGCGCGTCGGAGCCTGCGCGTCTGGTCTGCCTGTGTAGTGCGCAGCCCAGTGCGCTCAGGCTGCGGCAGCAGGCTAAGCTGCGGGCAGATATGGGAGCTGGGACAGCCCTCATAAACAGTGCGGTAGCACGATGTACCTTTTAGCCATATCTCCGGTATGGGCTTGAGGGGCGCGCGGGGACAGGCCGACGCTCTTAGGCCTCAGTGGCCTTGCGCTGCGCGCTACGGCTCTTGCTTTTGGGCTTTACTTGGGACTCGCCCTGAGTCTGCTTAAGGTGCTTGAGCGCGCGCTGTATCGTCATGACTGAGACCGAGTCTACGAGCTTGAGCTCGAGTACGCGCTCCGCAAGGAGCTTGAGTGTCCAGCGGCGGTGGCCCTCAGGCGGCGCACTTGCGATAATCTGCGTCAGTTGCGCCTCAAAATCCGTATCAAAGACTCGCGCCCGTTGCTTATAGGGTTTGCGCTGCAATGCTGCCATGCCTTGGCGGGTAAAGCGCTGTCTGAGGTTGATGAGACTGCGCTCGGTCATGCCCACGGCCGCCGCCTTCTGTGCTAAGTCCCACTTGTAGTCAGCGTACTCCCCTTGGTCGCATAGCAGCAAGGCGCGCGCGTACTTAAACTCCTTGTTGGTAGGGGAGCCGGTGTTGCACAGCTTAGTGAGGGCGGCCTTTTCCTCACGGGTCAAGGTGATGGGGTAGCGGGGCATCAGAGCTGACTTCCTTGGTGGTCTGGGGTTAGAGCATCGGGGTGTATTCGATGGCGCTAATCGAGGTATCAAACCATGAGGTCTTGACTTGGCCCCAGAGGAAGTAGGGGACGTCGCCTTGTGGGTCGGTGGCGTTGTTGGAGCCGGAGATATCGACCTCGATTTGGTCGCCTGCGGCATCTTGCAGGTAGAAGACCTTGGAGCCGCCGTGCTCAACGGCGCTGAACATGCCTTCGAGCACCACGAAGTCACCGTCTTTGGCATGGGTCTTAACGCCCTTGATGCTGTTAGGCTGACTGGTCTCAAGGCCAAAGCCTTGGGGCGCGGCGCGCTGCACGCCATGCTGCGGGAAGCCGCGCGGGTCTAAGTGCGTGGAATGGTCGGAGCTGTGGTCAAAGCCCTGCGGGGCGGCGAGGACGCTGCAGGTGCAAACTAAGAGCGTGAGCCCGAGGGGTAGGGTGAAGTGCTTGCGTGACATGGTACCGCCTAAGGTGAAGCGCGCTTGTGCGCGTCTGTCCATTATAGGGGGCAAGACTTAGGGTAAGGCTAGGGCCGAAACGACAAGCCCAGCTGCCGGGGTGACGGAGCTGGGCTTGCGGGAAGCTCTGCCCTAAGGGGCTAAGCTAAAACGGACTGAGCTGAGCTTATTCGTAGGAGCGCAGCTGGCTTGCGACGAAGTCCCAATCGATGTGCTCTAAGAAGTCCTTGACGTAGTCAGCACGACGGTTTTGGTAGTCGAGGTAGTAGGCATGCTCCCAGACGTCGACGACTAAGATTGGGGTGAAGCCATCAACGATTGGGTTGGCGGCATTGGAGGTGTTCATGATCTTGAGCTTGTTCGGGCCCGTTTGTACCAGCCAAGTCCAGCCGGAGCCGAAGTTGGAGACGGCCGAGGCGGCGAACTTCTGCTTGAAGTCGTCTAAGGACTCGAAGTTCTCGTTGATTAAGGCTAAGACCTTGTCATTAGGAGCCTTGGTCTCTGGGCTGATGCAGTTGAAGTAGAACTCGTGGTTCCACGACTGAGCTGCGTTGTTGAACAGAGGGCCCGACGAGGTGGTCATGATCTCAAGCAGGGACTTACCTTCGTAGTTGGAGCCTGTAACTAACTTGTTGGTGGTATCGATGTAAGTCTGTAAGTGCTTACCATGGTGGAAGTTTAAGGTGTTCTCGGAGATGAAACCTAAGGCAGACTTCTCGTACTTGAGTGCAGGCAGGGTGAAACTCATCAACATGCTCCTTTTTGCAATTAGTTAGCGCGGCGCCCTTGCGCTTGCTTGGCTACAGGATAAGCTTTGTGCCCACCTGAGGCAAGCTCCGGCGCGTGCTGCTGCGGAGATTTATCATATTTTGCGGGCTAGGGCGCACTTAGTGCCACGCCCGCGCCCGCCTGCGCGCCGTTTAGTCGAAGTTGAGACTCAGGCTCGAGATGACGCGCGTGCACAGCGGTTTGAGCAGCTCAAATTGCTGGGCCACCACCGGAGCTTGGACTTGGCGCCCGCGCAGCTCGCAGCTTAAGGTGGCGTGGTATTGGCGGCTCACCACATTGCGCTCGGAGAAGTAGCTTTGCAAGTCGGGCAAGATGCCGTCCTCGCCCTTCTTGAGGAAGGCCAAGATGCTGAGGTCAAGGTACGGCTGCCCCGGGCCTTGGGAGTAGTCGCTGAGCTCTTGGGTAATCTCATACTGCCCGTAGAGCATGCTCTCCTTATCGCTGAAGCGATGGGTGACGTCCTGCTTTAAATCATCCATGGTCAGCTTGCGGTAAATCTGCTCCTTGAGCGGGCGCAGCTTAAGGCTAATCTGGAAGTTACCATCGTCGTTGCCGAAGGCGATGATGACATCGTTACCCGCCACCATAAAGGATTCTTTGAGCTCTTGGGGGTGTTCAAAGGACAGGGCCAAATGTTTCGGGAGCTGCGCGCCCACTAAGTCGGGGTTGAGCTGCTTTAAGTCCAGCTGGTAGTCGGTGCGCACCATGGCCGTGGGCAGAGGGGCGGCGCTGCCTGCAGTACTGTCACCTGCCTGCGCCGTTACCGGGGCCGTGGTGCTCTGGGCGACCACGCCTTCGCCTGCGGGCGCGCTGTTGCCTTGCCTGAGAGAGGAGCTGACATTTTGGGCTGCCTGCGAGAGGGCAGCAAGGGCATCGCTCGCCGAGCTGCGCGCTTGGTCGAGGGCTTCACCGCTGGCGCTGCTTAAGGCCTGCGACCACTCCTTGGCCTTGACACTTGAGGCATCCAAGAGCTTGCTGGCGCCTTGGGCTAATTGGTCGATGCCTTCTTGGGTCAGGCGTTGCACGTCGTCGTCATCGGAGCTCTTGGTCTCGCCGGTGGCGTCGTCATTTTTGTTCTTGGAGTTGTCGGCACTTGAGACATAGGCCTCACTGCGCGCCTGCGGCGTAGTGCCATTGGCATAATCTTGCGCGGCCGCCGACGAGGTCAAGAGGGCCAGTAAAACGCTCGTAGAGAGAGAAGAGAACTTGTTCATAGCCAAGCCGAAGGGCTAACCAATCAGTCAAAACATAAATCTAGAGGGCATCCCCGCGCACCAAACAGGCTGCAGGCGACGCCGTTGAGGCGTAATGTAGGCGGCAGCGGGCTGCGATGCAAGCTCAAAGCAGGGGTTTTGTCTAAGAAAGTAGGGGTTTTGTCTAAGAAACGTGACCCATGGGCACAAATGGCGTCATAACGGTGCAAGGACGCCGAGCGTTAGGCGCGGTAAGCGGGCCTGCGCATAAATGAGACGGTGAGTGCCAATTTTTGGGACAAAAAAAGCAGCTTGCGCTGCCTCAGTCTTGGTTCATGGCGGTGAGAGGGGGATTCGAACCCCCGATACGGTAATCCGTATACACGCTTTCCAGGCGGGCCCCTTCAGCCACTCGGGCATCTCACCGCGTCTTCAGTGCACTGCACTGTCGTCGAACGGTGCACATTATAAGGATTTGCGTAACGTTTGCAACAAAATATTTGGCGCAGGCTTGCCCAAATAGCGCGGCGATAGGATTAGGCCAAGAAGTGAGAAGGGCAGACAAGTGCCCAGCATCGCGGCACGCTAAGATGAGTCCATGCCTCCCGGGGCCAACGAGCAGCGGGAGCATACTGTGTGAGTTAGAGGATGATTATGACTGACATGTTCGATGAGCGCCACGCGGTGGTGCTGGCCAATGGGGTGAAGATGCCCCTCTTGGGCTTTGGCTGCTATCAGATTCAACCGGAGCAGACCAAGCAGAGTGTGCTCGATGCCTTAGAGGTGGGCTATCGGCACATCGATACGGCTGAGGCCTACTTCAATGAGGCCGAGGTTGGTGCTGCGGTACGCGCGTCAGGCCTGCCGCGGGCGGATGTCTTCGTGACGAGCAAGGTCTGGATTTGCCACTTTGGCTATGATGAGACCAAGCGCGTGGTCTACCGCTGCCTTGAGCGCATGGGGCTGGATTACCTTGACCTGATGCTGCTGCACCAAGGCTTCGGCGACTACTACGGGGCCTTCAAGGCCTTACAAGAGCTCTACCGTGAAGGCGTGCTCAAGGCCATTGGCGTGTCCAACTTTTTCCCACGCTTCCTCTTGGACTTAATCAAGTTTGGCGCGGAGCCTGCGCCGATGGTCAACCAAGTTGAGTTGCACCCATACTTCCAGCAGCCTCAGGCGCGGGCGCTGATGGTACAAAACAAGGTCCAGCCAGAGGCATGGGCCCCGCTTGCCGAGCTCAAAAACGACATCTTGCACGACCCAGTGCTGACGGCCATTGCGCACAAGCACGGCAAGACCGTGGCCCAAGTCATCTTGCGCTTTCTGACCCAGCAGCAGGTGGTCACCTTGGTCAAGAGCGTCCACAAGGAGCGCATGGTTGAGAACCTCCAGAGCTTGGAGTTTGACCTCGATGCCGATGACCTCAAGGACATTGCCGCCTTAGACCAAGGCAAGCCGCTCTTCTTTGACCACAGCTCGGTCGAAGCCGTCGACCAGTTCTACGGTTTCAACGAGAACCTCAAGCAGGTCTTAGACTAAGGCCCAGCGCTTGGCGCTAAGAGAAGAGCGCGAGGCGCTTGCTGTCCTCAGGCAGGCAAAGATCTCTCTGAAGACAGTGCCGCTCTCTCCCCGCATGGGACAGAACTCGCTCCAGCTGCGGATAGGTCGCTACAGGGGCGAGGATCCGACCTGCCACCTGATAAGAGCCGAGTAGTGGAACTGGTGCCTGAGACGGGGAGTGCCTCTCCGGTTGCATAAGGCTCACCCGCAGATTGCGGGTATGCCACTGGCTTATGATAAGTCTCTAAGGAAGAGAGGGTGACCTGCCTTCGGATATGGGGGCGAGAGCTCCTGATGGTAGATAAGGCCAGCAATGGGCGGGTCGTGGCTGTGGCTAGCGCTTTGAGCTCGGGCTCAGGTTTTAGGCCGGTAGGTAAGCTGAGTAAGACGGAGGCAGCCGCTCAGGGGCGGGCGCTGCCCACAGCGGCGGCGTAATATGCTGCGTGTGGCGTGAGCTTTGTGTCCTAGTGCCTGCGGGCGTCTTAGCGTCGATATGGCTTGTCTGATAGAGTGGGGCAAGAGCTGCGCGGCGTGGCAAGCGAAGTATGGTGCTTGGGGTGGAGAGGATGAGATAGCGTTGTGGGCGCCGTTAGCGTGAAGTAGGGACCGAGCGCGGCTGAGGGTAGGGCCTTCGGATCGCTGGGAGCAGATTGACCCTTGCTCAGTGGTGGAGAGTGCTCAGGGGATTCTGGGTTCCGGAGCGGGGGTGGAAGCTGTTGCTGGGAGATAGCCGGGGCGGGCGCTACTAACGGGGCAAAATGGCGCTTTTGTGCTTGCGTCGCGGGAAGGGCCTTTCTATAATGGGCGCCCGCAACTGAGCGGGCGGCAGTGGTGATAAGTTGCTCTGGGGTAGGCGCTTGTTGGCGCGCTGAACTTAGGGCAATGGTCTCCACTTGCGTTTTCTTGCCGCTTGGTTGTAAGTCCTCGCTTTTCACTCTTACCATAGGGCCTTGAGCTATGTCAGCTCCTAACTCCTCTGCCCCCAACGATGCCGTGGCTGCAGCCCAAGCGGCACAAAATCGTTTAGTCCCTGCACTTTTCACCTGCCTTAAAGAAGGCTACACCTTCAAGATGCTGCGCTCTGACCTGCTTGCGGGTCTGACCGTGGCCATTGTGGCGCTGCCGCTTGCGATGGCGATGGCGGTCGCCGCCGGAGCCTCGCCTGATAAGGGCCTTGTGACAGCGGTGGTCGCAGGCTTCTTTATCTCGGCTTTAGGTGGCTCGCGCGTGCAAATCGGTGGCCCGACCGGCGCCTTTGTCGTGGTCATCTTCGATGTCATCAGCCGCTATGGCTTAGATGGCTTGATTGTCGCCTCGGTCATGGCCGGTATCATCTTGGTCATTGCCGGGTATGCGCGCCTCGGTAAGCTCATCCGCTACATCCCATATCCGGTCATCACCGGCTTTACCACCGGTATCGCGGTGACCATTGCCTCGACTCAGGTCAAGGATTTCTTAGGGTTGCAAAGCGACGCACCCGCGCCGTTCCTTGAGAAGTGGATGGTGTACCTGACTCACCTCAACGAGACCTCGGTCTATGCCTTAGGCATTGGTCTGTTGGCACTGTTCCTTATCATCGGCTGTAAGAAGCTCAGCCCCAAAATTCCGGCCTACCTTTTAGCCATCGTGGTGGTATCGCTCCTTGCCTACTTCGCGCAGCTGCCAGTTGAGACCATTGGCAGCCGCTTCCCTAATCTGCCGACGGGCCTGCCTACTCCGACCTTGCCGGAGCTGAGCTTAGAGGAAGTACGTGAGCTCATCCCATCAGCCTTTACCATTGCCTTTCTTGCGGGCATTGAAGCCTTGCTCTCGGCGGTGGTGGCTGATGCCATGACCGGGCAGCGCCACTCGCTCAACCAAGAGCTGGTAGGGCAAGGCGTAGCTAACATTGCCTCAGGTTTCTTTGGCGGCTTACCGGCCACTGGTGCCATTGCCCGTACCGCGACCAACATCAAGTCCGGTGGCAAGACCCCGATGTCGGGAATCTTCCATGCGCTGTGCTTGCTCGTATTCTTGTACACCATCATGGACATCTTGGCCTACATCCCGATGGCAGGCCTTGCCGCGGTCTTGTTCTTGGTGGCGTGGGGTATGAGTGATGTCAAGCACTTCATCCAGATTGCCAAGATTTCCCCATCCGACCGTACCATCCTCTTCTTGACCTTCGCTTTGACCGTCTTGGTCGACCTGACGGTGGCGATTGGCGTGGGTGTGACCTTCGCCTCGCTCCTCTTCATGCGCCATATGAGTAAGTCGGTCGAGATTGAGCCGCAGATGCGTCTGACTGAGTATGACGCCACCGACGGTGAGTGGGTGAACCAAGCCGCTACGGCCGGTAACGCCGGTAATCCCATCTACGCCCCTAAGGACTTCGTGGTGCCTAAGGGCGTAGCCGCCTTCCAAATCAACGGCCCGCTCTTCTTTGGCGTCGCCTCGGAGCTGAGTGACCGGCTTAAGAACCAGCTGGTGATGCCGCGCATCCTGATTTTGCGTATGCGCTACATGCCATACCTTGATGCCTCGGGTGAAGCCTCGATTGAGAGCATCATCGAGACCTGCCATGAGCACAAGACCTTCATCATTTTCGCTGGACTGCGCAAGCAGCCGCGGGCCTTGCTCGATAAGGCCGGTATTGCCGCTGATAAGGAAGCGGCTTTTGCCAGCGACTTCGGCGCCGCGCTGAAGATGGCGCAGAGCCTAATGGCTGACCCGAACTTCGTGGCTAAGCACCAAGATAGTCACCAGCCGCGCTAATAGCCCAGCGTCAATCGGCTCAACGAAACCAAAGGAAGGTCGTGGTGGTGTAGGCCCCACGGCCTTTCTGTATCCAGCTCTCTCCGAGACCACTATGCTGAGAGTAGGGGCTACGGGTAGGCCAGAACCGGGAACGGTGACGCGATATAGTTCTGCGGCGCGCAGGGTCGTTGCCGGGGAATGACGCTACTGTGCCGTGTAGACTTGCTCCCTCAAAGGCATATAAGGGCGTAGGGAGTCTTGGGGCGGTGGTCGAAGTAGCAGCCCAACGAAGGTAGCTCAGTCGGCGGCTGAGCGGACTGATGGGGTGGGCGCTATTATGGAGAGTATTTGCGTACGGTTAAAAGATGGTATAACCAGCCATAGCACCATCCGGGTAAAAGCAGGGTATTGGAGCGGGGTAGGGGCAGTTTGGGGACTGCCGTGACCGCGCCAAGCACGGCCTTAGACGGCTAAAGGAGCTGCTACCGAAAGTCGGCGTTGCGAGTAGGGGGGGGGGGGACTGAATAAGTGGGGCTCCCCGGTACAGTTGGGGCGGCGCTGCCTCTGGAGGGCCTATTTGCCACAGGATGGAGGGGCGATGCGCCGGATGGTGGCTCAACGCCTTTGAGTATGATGCTCTAGAACAGAGCTACAGGGGGCGGGCGCTGTAATGGAGCAAATTAGCGTACGTTCTAAAATGCCAAAACCTCCATCCAAAAGCCACATCTCTAATGAGTTTGCGCCTTTGGGCCCGCAGCAGGGAGCAGGGCATCGACTTCATTGGTTGTGATGTCACTTGGCGCGGCTACGTTCGCCGCTTGCTGTTTCATGCTGCGGGAGGGCCGCCTTAATCTCTAAGGAGGGAGGGGCCAACTGAGCGCCGTCACTAGTGCATGCCGCCCCACGGCACAGCTGGGCGCCTAGGTCGGTAGCGAGTTCGCCTTAGAGATAGACGACAGTGCCGTAGGCTTGGGCTTGGCCCGCGCGTAAGCGTGGCGCGTGCCCTGTGCGGCGGCGGTTGATGTGCTGCGGTAGGGGCTGGCCTTGGGCTATGGTGTGGTGCTTGAGCTTCGCTGTGCTGTGGCGGTCATGCTTGATCATCGGTGGCCCGGTTTGGCGGCTGTACCGTTGGTCCTCGGTCTGTTTTTGGTCGTCGTCGTGAGAAGAGAATAGGCAGACGCTCTGGTCTAAGCGCGATCGGGCGAGATGGGGACGTTGGCCGCTGCGCTATCACGCTGGCGTTGGTATGAGAGGACATTGGCCTTGTGGCTGGGGCTGAAGGGACGGGCTGGGCCGCTTCGTTTGTTTGGGGTGCAGACCAATTTAAAGCAGTGCCTTCCCTTATGACGCAGCGCTCTGCCTGAGGCGGCCAGTTGGCCTTGGTGCGGGCGGCATTTTCGGAGCTGTGATGCGGGTGGTCTTCTGGTGCTGTTTTAGTTAATATTGTCGTACGGTTTAAATATGCTCAAAACCCTAACAAAGCCACCTTCGCTCCAAATGCATTTGCGCCTTGGGCCCGCGCCTGCCCGTATAATAGGGCAGGACGGCCGCGCAGCTGTGCTATGTTGCTATGTTGCTATGTTGCTATGTTGCTATGTTTGGCTTGCTTTGGACTACAGGCCTTGGGCTATATGGTTGGAGCAGGTAAGTAGGGTGATGGACTTGGATTTGGGTTGTACCGCTGCGGACGGCTGTCAGGTCTTTAAGAGCGACCGCGAGCAAGTCGGCTTGGTGCCGCAGTGCGCGCGGGCCAAAGACCTGTGCTTTGCCTACAACTACCAGACGCGCCCGAGCGACCTTGCACGACGGCAGGCGCTCTTGGCGGACTTGCTCGGGCAGGTCGGGTGTGACTGCCAGATTGCTGAGCCCTTTACGGTCGATAACGGCTTTAACATCATGGTGGGCGACCACCTGCGCGCTGGGCCGAACTTAGTCATCTTGGACTCAGCTCCGGTGCGTCTGGGCTCCTATGTCACGCTTGGGGCTAATGTCTCCATCACTGCGGTAGGCCATCCGGTCGATGCGGCCTTGCGTAACCAAGGCATCGAGTACGCCTATCCCATTACCATCGGCTCCTATGTCTGGATTGGCGCCGGATCCTGCGTGCTGCCGGGCGTGACCATTGGAGCGCACGTCGTGATTGAGGCCGGTTCGGTGGTCAACCGTTCCTTGCCTGAGCATGTGGTCGCCGCGGGCAATCCCTGCCGCGTCGTACGCTCTTTGAGCGCTGCCGACGAAGCCCGGTACTTTGGAGCGCCGTTGAGTTAGTTTGGGGCGCGGTTGTTTATATTACAGTACGGTTTTATTATCGCGACTTGGTTGCGGCTTGTGTCACCCGCTGCGCTAGGGGAGGCTGCGCCGCAACTTGGACTACAGCGCGCCTGCCGTCGAGCGGCGTTCGGCGTGTGGCCTAGGGTGTGCGGCGTGACCTAGATGCCAAAATTGGGTGTCCGTTGCCTGAGTCTGCGCCGCTTGTGCCTATAATGAGGAAACTTTTCTTGCAAAAACCAGCTTGGCTCACATTCTTGGGACTTTAGACCCGCTATCTTGACACTGGGCGGCGCTGTAACACGGGACAGTAACCGTTTACGGGCCACCTTGGTGCAGGCTGCACTGTAGGGTACACTTTGGCCCTTATAGTGCTTACCTTCGGGGGCAGCGGCGCAGGTAACTCATGTCTCACCCAAGTCTCGTAGTTTCATGAGCGCTCCGCGCTACGAGTTTAGTCTTAGGAGGCCGCTATGGCGCGTTTTCATCTTGCTCTCACTGGTTTGTCTTCATCGCAGTGCGCGGGCACGCCTGCGGCTCACATGCGCGTAGGTGGAGGGCGTTCCCGGTTAGGACGCTTAGGAGCGCTGGCGCTCGCTTTGGCGGCAGCGCTGACTTGGTCAAGCACGGCGCTGGCGGCCAATGACATGGTGCAAGGAAGCCTGATTGCGCCGGAGGGCACCACCGGCTTTGGCACCGGCGTCAACGAAAACAACCTGAACATGGTGGCCACCATCAAGGCCCGCGGCGTCGTCAACATCGGGGTTAAGGGCGACATCAAGGGCCTCGGCTTCCGCGATGAGGCCTCCGGGCAGTTTAGCGGCCTTGAGGTTGACTTGGGCCAGCGTATCGCCGAGGCGCTGGGCGTCGACGTGCACTTTGTTGTGGTCAACTCGGCTACGCGTACTGAGCTCCTTGACCAAGGCGTGCTCGACTTAGTCATGGGCACCATGACCATCACCCCGACGCGCCAAGAGCAATGGGACTTTAGCACGCCGTACTACTCAGATCATGCTGCAGTCTTGGTCGATGCTCCGGAGATTAAAAGCTTAGGCGACTTAGCGGGCAAGAAGGTCGCAGTCACGGTTAAGACCAACTCGGCCTTAGCCCTGACCCAGAAGCTGATGGAGCTTGGCGCCATCACGGTCGATGACTTCGACGCCAACACCTTTGAAGCTAAGACATGGCAGCAGGGGATCTCGTTTCAAGAGTACGATAACGCCGAGCTCGCCGCTGCCGCACTGGCGCGCGATGAGGTCGACGGCTTCTGCAACGACAGCTCGCAGCTCTCGGTCTTCTTAGACGGGGAGCGCAAGCTCTTACCTGAGACCTTCGCCCCGCAGCCTTTTGGCATCGCTACACCTAAGGGCTCAGACCTTTCGCCTTTTGTCGCGCAGGTGGTCAGTCAGTTAGCGGACTCAGGCGAATTGCAGCGTTTGATCCAAGCCCAAGGTCTGCTGACCAAGTAGGCCGATAGGCCGGTGGCAGCGCCCGCCCCTGAGCGCCTTTGATATAACGCCGTCCCTGAGCAGAGGTTCAGGGGCGGCTTGTTGTTAGTGGGCTTGGCTGTTTTTGAGGAAGGTGGCGGTATGCGACTCTGGGTAGTCGCCGCGGGCCAGCTCGTACGGACTGCCTTGAGCGACAATGCGTCCGCCGGCGCTGCCGCCTTCGGGGCCTAAGTCGACGATATAGTCAGCGGCGCGGATGAGGTCGAGGTCGTGCTCGATCACCACCACGGTGGCGCCGCGCGCGATGAGCTGGCGCAAGATGGCAATCAGGCGGGCGACATCGCTCGGGTGCAGACCGATGGTCGGTTCATCGAAGACAAAGAGCGTGCCTTCTTGGCTTTGCTCTAAGTGGCTTGCGAGCTTAAGGCGCTGAGCTTCGCCGCCGGAGAGCAAGGTCGTGGCCTCCCCTAAGGTGAGGTAGCCCAGCCCGAGCTGCTCTAAGAGCTCCAAGCGCTGGGCGATGAGCTTGATGTCCTTGAGCTCGGCCTTGGCCGCACTCACCTCAAGGCCCATCAGCTCAGGCAGGCTGAGCTTGTTGTGGAGCTTGATGGCATCGGCTTTTTGGTCGTAGCGGCTGCCGCGGCAGCGCGGGCACGGGATGTCGACATCGGGCAGGAACTGGACATCGAGGGTGATAGCGCCGGTACCGTCGCACTCAGGGCAGCGTAAGCTGCCGGTGTTGTAGGAGAAGTCGCTCGCTTTGAGGCCCAGAGCTTGAGCTGTTTGCTCCTTGGCGATGACTTTGCGCAGGGCATCGTGGATGCCGGTATAGGTCGCGACGGTGGAGCGGATGTTGGTGCCAATGGGGCTTGAGTCGATCACTTGGACGTGGTTGATCCACGGATGCTCAAGGGATGTGACATGCTCAGGCCACGGAGCTTGCTCAAACTGCGCCTGCAGCGCCGGTACTAAGCTCTCCAAGATCACGGTGGTTTTGCCCGAGCCCGAGACGCCGGTGATGACGTTGAGCGCATGGCGCTTGAGGCGCAGGGTCAGCCCGTGTACGGTATGGAGCGATCCCATAGTCATGGTGAGCGCGTCTTCATGCTCAGGGGGTTGGGGCAGCGGGGCCGGTTGCGTGAAAAGATAGGGCGCAATCAGGGACTGCTTGCTTTGCGGCAGCTTGGTCAGTGGGCCTTGGAAGATGACGTGACCGCCCGCAGCGCCCGCCCCCGGGCCTAACTCGATGAGGTAGTCGGCGTGGCGCAAGAGCTCGGTCTCATGGTCGACTAAGACCACCGAGTTGCCGTCGGCAATGAGCTCGTGCAGGACGCCGATCAGGCCATTGAGGTTGTAGGGATGCAAGCCAATTGAGGGCTCGTCTAAGACGTAGAGCACGCCGCTGGTGCGGTTGCGCACCACGCGCGCCAGCTGGACGCGCTGACGCTCGCCCGTGGACAGGGTATTGGCCGGGCGGTCGAGGCTGAGGTAGCTCAGTCCCAAGGCATGCAGGCGCGCCGCGTTGAGCTTAAAGGAGTCGATAATGGCGCTTGCCATCGGGCGTAGCGGCTCAGGTAGGGTGGCGGGCACGTGCTCAAGCCACGCGCTGAGCTCGCTCAACGGTAGGGTGCAGGCCCATGCAAGGTCGTGTCCGTCAATGAGGTGGGCGCGAGCTTGCTCGGAGAGGCGCGTGCCCTGACAGTGCGGGCAGGGGCTGGTGGTGAGGAATTTGGCGATGCGCTTCATGCCAGACTCATCGCGCACTTTGGATAGGGCGTTTTCGACCGTGTAGATGGCGTTGTAGTAGGTGAAGTCGAGTTCGGTGCTCTCGGCGCTCTTCTTGGGGTTCTTGGGCCGATAGAGGATGTGCTGCTTGACCGCGGGGCCATGGTAGACGATATTCTTTTCCTCAGCCGTGAGGTCTTTAAAAGGAACATCGGTGCGCACGCCCATGGCGCGGCAGACATCGGTCATCAGCGACCACATCAGGCTCTGCCATGGCGCGACCGCACCTTCGTCGATGGTGCGGTTCTCATCGGGCACTAAAGACGCGACATTGACCGTGCGTACCGTGCCGGTACCTTCGCAGTAGGGGCAAGCCCCTTGGGCGTTAAAGGAGAGCTCTTGGGCCGACGGGCCCATGAAGTGCGCGCCGCACTCGGGGCAGACCAAGGTCTGATCGGCCGCCACGTTGAGGGACGGGGCGACATAGTGGCCGTTAGGACAGCGGTGGCTGGCACAGCGCGAAAAGAGCAGGCGCAAGCTGTTGAGCAGCTCACTGGAGGTACCAAAGGTCGAGCGCAGCGAGGGGATAGTCGGGCGTTGATGGAGCGCAATCGCCGCCGGGATGTAGCGCACGCTCTTGACCTCAGGCTTGGTCGCTTGGGTCAGACGGCGCCGGGTGTAGGCTGAGAGCGCCTCAAGATAGCGGCGCGAGCCTTCGGCATAGAGCACGCCTAAGGCCAAGGACGATTTGCCCGAGCCTGAAACTCCGGCCATCGCCACCACCTGATGGAGCGGAATGTCGAGGTCGAGCTGCTTGAGGTTGTGCACTGCGGCCCCGCGCACCTCGATGTGGTCGGGCAGCACGCCCGTCGTCCGCTCCTCTGTTTCAATCCCTGCTTGGGCTAACAGCTCCAGAATTTCAGCATCCATAGTCACCTCCGATGGGCTCATCTTAGCGTGATTTTTGGGCCCTGCGTGCAAATCGTCCCTTTTTGTCTGTTGTCTCAGGGCCTTTGTGATTAAACTTGGAGCGTCTTTGGTTTAGTTTGGGAGGGTGCGATGGTCAAGTTTGGTTGGGCGCTGGTACTGGGGGCAGTGAGCTGCGGGGCATGGGCGTCAGTGGCGACCGAAGTAATCACCCCCGACGGGATGGTCAATGGGCAAGCCTTGATCGTCAAGCAATTTGATGCCAAGGCCGCCTATGCTCAATGCTATCAGCGCGTCCATGGGGTCAAGCAGTGCGCGCAGGCGGCCGACAAGTTTACTGACTCCGGCTGCGTCGAGCGCATCTACGCCGCGGACAATCCTGAGGTCTTAGTCAGTGAGACCACCTACGCTAACGGCCAAAAGGACGGCTATGAGCTGACCTACTTTGAGGGCGGCTCACTCTACAAGGTCATGCCCTATACCAAGCATAAGGCCGACGGCATGAGCTACGAGTTCAACCGCTCGGGCCACTTGGTTGAGACTGTGTCGTACTTTGAGGGCATGCGCCACGGCCCAGCGCAGGGCTTCTACGACAGCGGCAACTTGCGCTTTGAGGCCAACTTCGCCTTAGACCGCTTAGATGGGCTCTATCGCACCTATTACGATGGCTTGGGCCAAGTGCAATCAAACGTCATGTACTCGCAGGGCAAGCGCTCGGGGCCGGGTATGTTCTACGACACCCAGGGTAAGATGCTCTACGAGGTCACCTTCAAAGACGACAAGGCCATCTCGGGCAAGTGCGCCAGCGGCCGCTTCTTAGAGAGCGCAGAGTTAAGCGGCATCCCGGCCCACGCGCCGAACTGTCAGTAGCCGCCGCGCTCGATTCCGCGCTCGCCGCCCTGCCGATATCTAGCACTGACTTCGCCGTTTCGGCACAATCTGTGCTGAGGGCAGCAATTCATAATTGCAGCTCTGTGGTCAAACGCCCATCAAGCTTGATGGTATGCGCTCTCTTGAGCTGTCAAAAAATTTGGTTGTGCCTCCACCGCTGCGTTAGGCGTGCCGCTTCCGGCTGCCATAAAAGCAACGCGGATGTCCCCAGCTTATGCAGACAGGGCGCAACTGAGGGTAGTGGTTTGTTGCGTTGAGGGGAGGGCACCTGTGGCAGGTCAGGGCTGTTCTCAGGCCAAAAAGTTTTGTGCGCCGCTGGGCACACAACGCGCGGCTCTGGGGGGCACTGAGCCTAATTCCGGCCGGGCTCCGACAGGACATCACGGTTTAAGTGGCAAGCAGGTACGGGCGAACACCGCCCGCGCCTATGTCTTATCGCGCCAAAAACGCGCCCAAAGTGCGCCGCCAACCAGCAGCGTCGAGACCGGGCCGACCATGCGCGCGCGCCCGCTGCAACCGCAGGTGCCGCCACAGGTGCCGCAAGCTAACCCGGCGGCAAGCGCCGCGACCTTAGAAATCAGCACCACCGAGATCTCCTCGCAGCGGGCCCGGGCCTTACTGCAAATCTATCAAGAGCATAACGCCCATACCTTGGGCGCGACCACCAACGCCATCGCCCTGCGCGTGGGCGCCCCAGTGCCCAATGCCTCGCCGCAAGTGGTAGGCGTGGTGCCGTCAGCCCCGACGGCCTTGGCCACGGAGCTCGCGAGCGCCACCGGCGCTGTTAGTGCGGTGCCCACCGAACGCAGTCCATCCCGCGATAACGGCTGGGGCGCAACCGGCGCTTGGGGCATCTACGCCCCCAAGCCCTTGGCAGGCTTTACCAATACCACCTTTAACGACGCCCCCTTTGCTCAGCTCACTGACGCCGCTGAAGGCGCGAGCTTCTCGAGCGACTCCTTTACTAACGCCGCCGCAGGCGAAAGCGGCGAGCTCAATGTCGGCGCTTTAGAGGAAAGTCAGGCCAGTGGCTTGGCTGATCTCTTTGCGCGCAAGTTGATGGAGCTGGCCACCAAGTCCCAAGAGGGCAAGGACGGAGCCTTACCGGGGCCGACTAAGGGCTGGGCCCACTCGGGCGAGCCGGAGCTCACCGTCAAGTCGCTCTTAGGTGAGGCCCAATTAGAAGAGCTCAAGGCCGATGACCCCTTGGTATTGCAGGCGCTGGCCGCCCAGCGCGCAGAGCAAAACCATAGCGACGGTAACCCCGGCGCCGCCACCGCTTTGGCGCAAGCGCTCAAGGGCCAAAAGCCGAGCCCAACCCGCAATATCTTAAAGCACGAGCGCAAGCTCAACTACGGCTCCTTGGTCTCGCTCCCGGCGCGCCTGCTCCATGAGTTCTACGCGCCCAGTATTGGCCGGGGCGATGTCGTCATCCATGACCTATGGCTCAATGGCCAGCATCTACCCTTGGTCGTGGCCAATGCCCAGCGCGGCGTCATTATCGTGCTGCTGTGCAGCGAGACCTATAACGAGTTGCGCGCTAATCCGCAGCTAGTGCATCAGCGCAAGCAGTACTGCGTGCAGCTGCGCCAGCACTTTGCTCGCTCCTTTTGCGAGCCTAATAACATCTACTCCTACCGCGACCTGCTGCAGCATGTCCACGTGGTGCAATGCTACCTCTATGTCAATGAGCGCAATGTCCACGCCATCTTCCCGCCCTCGACCTTGAAGACCTATGTGGTCGAAGGCGAGGCCTCGATTCATATCCGCTGGCCTAAAAATGAGCTGCTGCGCACCACCTGCGAGTACTTAGAACGCAACTTCACCCATGAGAGCATCTACGTCGGCGGTGAAATTGGCCCGATTGGCGCTCCGGGGCGCTCGCATCTGTCGCTCTTTGGCGCGGGAGGCTTAGGGGGCAAGCAGGGCCTCAAGTGGCTGGCGCAAGACCAGCGCGTGCCGTATCTCATCAACGAGCGCCATGAGCGTGCCTTGCTCACCGGCGTCGACGTCTCCTATCAGCTCTGGGGCCTTGAGCACCTTGACCACCGGCCGGTGCTCTTTGACCGCCTCAAGATGCGCCCCCTCGTGCACTCCAGCCCCGAGCTGCGCCAATTGATTGCGCGCAAGGATGAGTTAGAAGGGGCGATGGGCAAGCGCTCGCCGCATGATGGCATGGTCTACCTGCCGCAGGGCGCGCAGATTGAGTACATCGAGACCCACGAAAGCATCATCATGGGGCCCAGCTTCAATCAGATTAAGGCCCCATACAAGGTCAAGCTCACCATCAAGGCCAAGCCGTCGCACGATATGGCCGATGTTGAGCTCCAGCCGGTGGTGGGTCAACCTAACAAGCTCAAGATTTTGGGGATCGAGCACAATCTGCAGCGCCTTAAGGGTATTGAGTCCTTAAGCCGCCCGCGCTCGATCTTAAATGACGCGAGCGAGCACGATTTGCTGGTCAGCTGGGGCCAAGGTGCCTATGAGCGCGCCCGTCACGCCTTCCTGACCAAGGGGCCGGGCAGTACCCATCAGCGCGGCTTGATCAAGCCGATGAGCGATGAGAGCGTGCCGTGCCGCGGCGTCTATCAGCTCGGCCATTTGACCCAGTACGAAGCGGCGCTGCGTGAGTACAGCTGCGTCCATCTGGACGCCTTGCAGCTCACCGCGGTGCAAAACCCGGCCCCGCTTGGCTTAGTCTTAGGCGTCTTGGGCTCAGGCCGTACCCAAGTCCTAGTCGAGAAGGCAGTCTACAGCTACGTCACCTTGCTGCAAGAGCGTGCCAACGCCAACTCCGCTAACGCCACGAGCCCGAACGGCAGTTACAGCCGCGCCACGCTGCAACACGCGCCGCGCGTGCTCATTTTGCACTACAACTTGACCTTGGGTGCCTTTATCAGCGAGCGTCTCAAGCGCCATGTGGTCAACCTCGACTTGAGCCACTTCACCTTATGCTCGCTCAGCATCCCCGAGTCCTTAGACAGCATCGATCTGAGCTCCTATGACATCGTCATGGTTGACGAGGCGCAGGATGTGCGCCCGGAGTTCCTCTTTAAGATCTTAAGCCGCTGCACCAAGCTGCGCTGCTGCTATCTCTTTGCCGACTTCTGCCAGAATCTCTATCACACCACGGCCTCGTTAAACCGCATGGTGCTGCTCTTGGCCAACCTCAATAAGGTTTTAGGGCCGCTCAAGCCCCTGAGCACCAAGACCACGGTCAAAGAGCGCGACGCCCTGAGTGTCAACTTAGGCCTGATTGCCACCAAGGGCCACAGCAGCGAGCGCCCGCCCCACGAGGAAAAGGCCACCAGCGCCCGCCTCCTCATGACCGAAAGCGAAGAGAGCAAGGAAAGCCAAGCGATTTCGGCCTTAAGTCAGCTCCTCAACACCCAAGAGGAACTGCGCTCGGTGCAGGAGATGGCGAACATCGCCCAGCGCGACTTAAACCAAGAACTGATTCAGTGCAGCTTAGTGTTGCCGTCGGGGATCATGGCGCAGCTGCAAGAGCTCGAGCGCAAGCAGCAGGTGACGGTGCGCCTGCTCCCGCTGTCCTATCGCTTAAATCCGGGCCTTGCCACCGCGGTGCATCGCTACAAGCTTGAGGCCTTTACCGCCGAGGAGATCGGTTACAACATCGGCATGATCTTCGCGCGCTATATGAGCTGGGAGCGTGAGCAATATCAGGCGCGCCTCGCCCTAGGCCACAGCATCAAGGGCACGCTCAGCCTCTCGGAGCTCTGGGAGTACTTAGCCCAAGAGCAGACGCGTCTCAACGCCCAAGTGGCCAACCTCGCGCTGCCTTTTAGCGCCTCGAACACTGCCTTTAATATGGCGGCCTTTGCCTTAGAGCGGCTGCGCAGCGAGCTGGTACGCACCCAGTGCTCGCGCCTTGCGCGCGCCTTCGTCCAAGGTGAGGTCACGGCCCAATTCCAATTACGGCGCCCGCTCCCGGTGACCTTATTGAGCTTCAATGCCTTAAGCCAGCTCTTTGCCCTGCCTTTTGCCGCGCTGACTGATCCCAAGAGCGCGACCAAGGATCAAAGCAATAGCTCCGAGCAGTGGATTGATGCGGCCTTAAAGCAAGAGCCGCCGAGCGCTGAGCGCCCGCAGGCCAACGACTTGAGCCAAGTGCGCATGAGCGTGCGCGCCTTAGATGCGATTAGTCCCGACGAGGCCAAGCTCTTAGGAGCGCTGACTATTCACCGTCTCAATGAGAATCAGCTCTCCTATCAGCGCGCGCTCAAGCTCAGCAATACCAAGGAAGCGAGCGGCCGCATCTACTACTTGGCCTGCCTTGAGGACATGTGGCAGCAGGTGAGCAAGTTCTGCGCGCTCGACCATGGCACCCACGCCATATTCGCGCCGCTGTCACGCGCCGAGCGGCGCAATCTTGCCGATGAGCTCACCACCTCATGGGCGGTGCTAGCCTCACATAGCGCCCCGCTGGTGTACCTTGACTTCATGATGCGCCACTCCGGGCGCATGCACAAGACCGCCCTGATGATGCAAAGTCTCGAGCAGCGCGTCTTAAGCGCAGTCGGGGCTGATTTGCTTACGAGTGCCGAGCCCGTGCTCTACCAGCTGCAGCAGCGCCTCAGTCGCGAGTTCTATCTGATTAGACACCACCATATCGAGTACTTAAGCTGGGCAGTAGGGCCACGCTATGCCGCCAGCAAGAGCCGTCTGTGCGCTGAGCTCACCCTGCTTACCTCAAATGACCCAAGCAAGTCCGAGTCACTGGGGCCAAGCGAGCGCGCCTTCCTCGTTGATGCCTTGCTCATCAACGAAGAGCTGCAAGCGAGTCGCGCCGCGCTCAATCTTGAGTCCAACTTAAACAAGCTCACCTTCTTAGATGATTATGCCGTGCCCGACAAGAGCACGCTCAAGTCCTACCCCATCAGCGTGGCCTCGCTCTGCCATGACTACAACTTGGCCTACTTAGAGCGCTCTTCGACCGCCTCGCCGCTTGGCCGCATCAAGCCGCGTGATGACCATGACAACAGCGACCTGCAGCTGGTACGCCTGATGGCGCTTGCCCCCACCGTCGGTGAGCGCATCGCCAAGCTCATCTCTGCCGCACTCCTTGCCTTATTTGCCCCCAGCGCCAAGCGCCTCTACGAGCGCATGCTCGCCGCCTACCTCGGCATCGGCACCGATATCATGGGGCGCCATCAGCGCCAGATTCTGACGCTGTTTAAGAGTGACCTTGCGCAGCGCCAGCGCCAAAAGCAGCAAGACCCGACCAATCAGCAGCTGCAGCGCGAGATTGCCGCCCTGAGTGCGTGGATTGAGCAACTGAGTACCGAACAAGACCCCAAGGCGCTCTATCGGCGCTCGGAGCGCGACATCATCACTGACCTTGCGGTCAAGGCCGAGCAGGCCTTAAGCCACGTGCGCTTCTCTGAGGACAATGCTTTCTACAAGGAGCGCTTTAGCGTCGACAACGACCGCATCACGCTCTCAACCATTCACTCCTTTAAAGGCGCCGAGGCCGACAAGGTCGCCTTAATCCTAGGTGACAAGGCACACGGAACCTTAAGCAAGGAGCTCTTCTACACCGGCATCAGCCGGGCGCGCCAGCACCTGCACATCCTCTACCATGCTCCGAGCACGGTCGCGCGCATCGCCCGCTGCACCGACCAAGGCATGGGCGAGCTCAAGTGTGTGGCCGACCTCGGCGCCCTCAAAGAGCAAGAGGCCCCGGCGCAAACTACGCCCAGTAGTCCTAAACGCTCAGGCCCGCCGTGAGACTAGCCCACCCCAGCGGCGCGCGCCCATGGCGCAGGACAGCGGCACTCAAGCGAGTAGCTCCAATGCCAAGGTGCGTCTTGCCCAGTTCCCGGACGTCACCCCCAAGCCGCCGCGGCCGAGTGCGCCGGGCGATAAGACTATGGTGCTGCTGGGCACCTTTAGCTAAGACGGCAGCGCCCGCCCCCGAGAACATCAGGGCGCTTCGCGCCGCTCGGTGGGCTGATTTAAGCCGTTTGGGGCGCAACGCGGCTCATAGCTATGCTATGATGCCGGTTAAGGGAGCAAAGAGCATCATGGCAGAGACTTCGTCCTTGAGTCGGCAGGTGGGTGCGGCCACTGAATTGCCAAGCATCACCCTTGGTAACTCCGACTTTCCGCTGATACGTCAAGACGGTACCTTGTTCGTCGACAAAACCGCGCAGATACCGCGGCTCTTGCACTACAAGAAGGTCTTCTTTGCTCGCCCGCGCCGCTTTGGTAAAACGACGCTCGCCTCCATGCTCTTTGAGCTGTTCATGCATGGCACCGAGCAGTTTGAGGGCTTGGCCGTGTACGACACATGGCCTGAGACGCAGTGCTACCCAACGATCCGGATATCGTTTTATGGCTTGAATCAGCCGGAAACCTTCGAGTCCATGCTGTGTGAAAAGCTGGCTAAGGCGTTTAAGAAGGCTGGTCTGGATGAGCTGTATGATAGAACCCAATCCATCACTCAGTTGGGAGCTTTGTTTGTTGCGGCCCAGTTTGACTTAGAAGCTCGCGGTAGTGTTTGGCTGATCGACGAGGTTGGCTACCCTTTGGAGGCCAATCTTGACCACCGCTCGGCCTTCGAGGCCAATGCCAAAGTGTTGCAGAAGTTCTTTGCGCACCTGCGCGATTTGTGCAATGTGCGTTTCCTCTTTGTCACCGGCATCCTACGTTACCAGCCGGGGGTCAGGGTGTCAGACTGGAGTTTCCTCTTACCGGGCCAAGACATCATTAACATCAGCATGAATCCAGCTTATGCTGACTTAGTGGGCTATACCCAAGCCGAGGTGGAGGCCAACTTCGACCCATACATTGAGCGCGCGGCAGAGTTGCTGGGTATGAGCCGCGAGGACTTCTTAGAGAAGTTAAAGCTCTACTATGGCGGCTTCTGCTTTGACGAAGACACGAGCGCGGCCCTCTACTGCCCGTGGTCAATCAACAGCTTTTTTCAGCAAGTTATTGACAATCCAGATGTTGATCCGTCCTTTGCTAACTTTTGGATGAATAGTGCCGGAGGTTCGCAGGCTCTGCGTTCGTTTCTGTCGGCACGGCACGTCAAGCTTGATCTCTTAGAGCAAGCTCTAGGCTTGGGGCTGCAAGTCAGAGCAGGGGATTTCAATGACCCGGCTAAGTTCGAGCTTGAGCTGCCGGTGATCATGGTGCAAGCAGGCTACCTGACGCTTAAGAAGAATGTTACACCGGGTTGCCCTAGCTACAACAGAGCTTGGTATGCTTGTGGCTTCCCTAACTTAGAGGTTGCAGCACCGTTTACTGCCGTAGCCTTCGCGGTGGCTATGGCGGCGTACATGGGGCCAAGTAACTTCAAGCAGATCGTAGCTGAGCTGAAACGCGCAGTGAGAGCACTGGACATGGCTACCATGGTTCAGGCGCTCAACGCGCTGTTAGTTGCCGTTGGCTCTGAGCTGGAGGCGCCCTTGACTGAAGGGCAGTATCACACCTACCTCAGCCTGAGCCTGCGGGCGGCTCATATTGGTTGTGCTGTCCCCGCACCGACCGATACCAATCAAGGGCGCTCGGAGATCGAGCTTGCATCCTCCGGCAAACTCCGTGTCATCGCCCTCAAGCGCTTGACCGCCGCCGACGCAAGCCCCAAGGCCTGCTTGGCCTTAACCCAACAAGTCCAAGACCAGCTCCTTAGTCGTAGTGACGGCCGATGCAAGGAGCGCCATGCGGTAGTTTTGGTGCTGTCAGAGCAGGAGGGCCAGATTGTCTACTGGCGGCTGCTCTCCTTGGATCAGGCTGAGCGCAAGCACGAGCCGCAGTTCAGCGAAGATTGGGTTGAGCCTTGGCCGCTTGTGGAGAGCGAGGCGGCGGCCTCGTCAGGTGAGACCGCACCGCTCATCAATCCGATGATGCTGAAAGCTACATTAAGCTTTGCGCACCATCTTGCTGACAGAGCCGATGATGTAGTCACCTTGGATCCTGCCATGTTAGCTCGAGGCATGCAGTCGTATGCCGCTAAGCTGTGCAACGAGAAGGGCACCTACAGCCCAGAGCAAATCAAGGATTATGTCGAGCGTTATATCGACAAAGTCAAGCTGGTCGCCTCTCCTGAGAAGGCCAAAGTCTTTGACCGTGCTTACTTAGAGCAACAACTGGTAGCCCTGCTCACCAAAGTGCTCTAATCGTTCACCGGCGGTGCTGGCGCAGACCTCGTCGGTGACAGCTCCTCTGGCTGGGCCTACGACAAGCTGCCAAAGTGCAGGCTGGGCCCTAAGTAGAGACAGGCGCGCTCTACGTTGGTAACGCTTTGTGGTCGGGCACACGGCGGTGGTGAGATTGGGGGGTACCATTCTCCTCTCCGTGCAGACGATAATCTAAGCAGAGGAGGCCGCCTCCTGTGGATAGGGGGCGCCCTTGATGAGCGCCGTAGGCCTGCGCTCAGTGCTGACTGAAGGTGATGCGATGGGGAAAGTTAGCGTACAGCTTCGCGATGCTGGCCGCGGAGTGATGGCCTTCTGCGGGCGCGCGGAGCCGGTATCTGCTACCTTGATGGTGCCTTCGCCCTTGTCAGAACCTAGAGTTGACAGGTCAAGATTGGCTTGTTTAAGCCATTTTGGGACGCGCAGGGCTAGCTTTACCCCCGCAACTGTGCTATGATGTAAGCATCTTCTGATAGGTAATAGGCCCAAGGGGCAAGGAGATTATCATGGCAGAAATTTCGTCCTTGACCCGGCAGGTGGGGGCGGCAACTAGTGGTTTAGCCGAGATCACCCTTGGTAACCCCGACTTCCCCGAGGTTCGTCGAGACGGTACCCTGTTTGTTGATAAAACAGGGAAGTTGCCGCTGTTGCTTAAGTACAAGAAGGTCTTCGTTTCTCGCCCGCGCCGCTTTGGTAAAACCACGCTCGCTTCCATGCTCAAAGAGCTGTTTATGCATGGAACAGAGAAGTTCAAGGGCTTGGCCGTGTACGATACATGGCCCGAGAATGAATGCTACCCCGTTATTAGCTTATCGCTCTACGGCTTCTACAAGCCAGAGACCTTCGAGGCTCAACTCTGTAAGAGTTTTGGCGACGCCCTCGGTGATGCAGGTTTGCCTGAGCTCAAAGAGCGGACTCAAGGCATTACCGATGTCGATGATCTCTTTAGCAAAGTTAGAGACGAGTTAAGCTCCCATAGAACTGTCTGGCTGATCGACGAGGTTGACTATCCTCTGTCTACCAACCTTGACAATCGACCGGCCTTCGACGCAAACACCGAAGTGTTGCACAAGTTCTTTGCTCAGCTTCGCAAGTTTAGCAATGTTCGCTTTCTGCTTGTAACTGGTATTATGCGTTACCAGAACATCAGCCTTTTCTCAGGGCAGGACATCGTCAATATCAGCATGAAACCGGCCTTTGCTGATTTGCTGGGTTACACCCAGACCGAGCTTGAGACTAACTTCGCCCCTTACATTGAGCGCGCGGCAGAGTTGCTGGGCATGAGCCGCGGTGACTTCTTAGAGAAGTTAAAGCTCTATTACGACGGCTTCTGCTTCGACGAAGATACGAGCGTGTCCCTCTATTGCCCGTGGTCAATCAACAACTTTTTTCAGCAACTGGTTGATATGCCAGATGCTAAGCCATCCTTCGGTTTCTTTTGGATGAATAGTGCCGGAGCTGCGCAGGCCCTGCGCTCGTTTCTGAAGGTGCGGCGCGCCGATCTGAAGTTTTTAGAACAAGCTCTGAGCTCCGAACTGGAAGTCTCCGCGGAGGATTTCAATGCTCCGGTTGAGTTCGAGCAGCTTGACCTGCCTTCGATCATGGTGCAATCGGGCTATCTGTCGCTTAAGCGTATTGCATCTGCATCCGATGACGACTCAGACGTTTCGTACTATTGTGGCGTCCCTAATTTAGAGATCAGGAAGGCGTTTACCCGAGTAGCCTATAAGGTATCTATGGTTGCTCATATGGGGCAAAGGGAGTTTGATCGGATTGCAGACGAGCTTCGTAACTCAGTGGTAGCGTTGGACATGACCGCTATGGCTCGTGCGCTCAACGCGCTGTTAGTCTGCGTTGCATACGATGCTCGGTCTATTTTTATCGAAAGTGATTATCGCTCCTTTATCAGCTGGAGCTTGGTCGCGACCGAGTCTGCTTCTGCCGTCCGTGAGGAGACCTATAACAGTCATGGGCGCTCTGATATCGAGTTTGAGTGTAACGGCAAGCTTCTTGTAATTGAGCTCAAGCGGTTAGAAACAGGCGCAGGCAAGAAGGCCTGCTTGTTCGTAGCCCAAAAAGCCCAAAAGCAAATCGTTTCTCATGGGTATAGCCATAACTTAGATACGCTGCAGCAGCGGCCATACAAAGAGCGCAATGCTTTAGTTTTGGTGGTTTCAGATAAGGAGCGCCAAATCGTCTATTGGCGCTTGCTCTCCTTGGATAAGGCTAAGCTCAAGCAAGAGCCGTTGCTGGGTGAAGGTTGGGTGGTACCACTGCCGCTTGAAGAGAGCGCAGCGAGCCAAGCTGCCGCCGATGATGCTGGTGAGAGGCTGAAGAAGAGGAAAAAGTCGGTCAAGCGTGGCACAGCCAAGCAAGCCGTTGTCCGTGATGAGAGCCAACCTGCTACCTCAGGCGAGGTCACTCCGATTAATGGTGAAAAAGATGGAGGCGCAGCTCCATCAGGTGAGGGAGAGGCATCTGCTGCAGCCTGCGCTGGTACAGCGAGCCTGCCTCAGGGTGAGGTTAAAACTAATCCTGCGCTTGACATGACTGATGGTCTTGATATTGCTTTTGACATTGCTCAACAGCTTGCTGACAGTGCTGACGCTGACAATGTAGTCACCTTGGATCCTGCCATGTTAGCTCGTGGCATGCAGTCGTATGCTGCTAAGCTTCAAAACCAGAAGGGGCAGCACACTCCAGAGAGCATTAAGAGCTATGTTGGACGATATATTGATGTAGCTCAAACAGCCCCAACTCCTAATGGCACAATGATGGATCGCACTTTCTTAGAGCAACAACTGGTGGCTTTGCTCACCAAATTGCTCTAAGTGCTCACCTGCGGCGCAGGTGCAGCCTGCGATGGTGTCCACTCCTGAGGCCGGAGCATCCACCCAGGCTCACCCTTAGGATCTGCGAACCGCCGCTATGGTGCTCATAACCGTGCCTGAAGCGTGGTTTTGGACATGCGTCAGCTGAGTGTAGGGGAAGGGTCGATGGGCGCCAACTCGCTCTAAGCTGCCTCGTGCTCGTGCACGCGACGGTGATGCGGTCGGGGAATGGGTGCATCTGGTTGGTACGGCAAAGCTTCGCTTCTGCCCCAGTGTAGGAAGGTGAAGGTTGGGTGGTACCACTGCCGATTGAAGAGAGCGCAGAGGACAAGGCTGCTGCCGCCGATGATGGTAAGAAGCCGAATAGGTCGAAGAAGAAGTCGGTC
>CALXNA010000021.1 GCA_944389615.1 uncultured Anaerobiospirillum sp.
CACAATGCTCAAATGCCCGGTCATGCCGAGGTGAATGATGAGCGAACCATGGGTGGTGAACACCACGATGTACTTACCCCGGCGCTCAAGGCGCGTCACCTTGGCCCCCACCAGCTCCCGCAAACGCGGGCTCAACGGCTGCCGCAGCTTCTTGGCGCCAATGAAGACATCGACAATGGTGTGGCCCAGCAGCACCTGCTCCACACCGCGCTTGGTAACCTCAACCTCAGGCAGTTCTGGCATTTGTATCTCCTCACCTGCTAAGGCCCAGTCCGCCGCACTGCGCTGCAGACTCAGCCGTGCGCTCCATCATAGCCGCAAAGCACCGGGCGCACGCGCGCCCTCCGCCCTTTTGAGAAAATTTGTAGCCCCGCAGCGACTACAAAGCAGGCCTGCCTGCTGACGCCTGCTGCCGCCCCGCAGCTCACGCCGCTCGTCCTGTCCCGGCGGCGGCGGCGCGGCCCAAGCCCCGACCTTGCCCGCGCCCCATTATGGATCACCACGCCCTGCTTAGCAAAAAGGGCTGACCCACGCTAATAGGTCAACCCTTTTTGGGCGTACTAGACGCAAGGAGGCGCAGCGCGCCTCGAAGGCGATCAACTACTTGATCTTGCCTTCCTTGTATAAAACGTGCTTACGTACTACTGGGTCGTACTTCATGATCTCCATCTTGCCTGGAGTGGTACGACGATTCTTAGTAGTAGTGTAGAAATGACCGGTACCTGCAGAAGAATTTAAACGGATCTTCTCGCGACCACCTTTCTTAGCCATGACAGCCTCCCTTAGATCTTAACGCCGTTAGCGCGCATATCAGCAAGAACGGCATCGATACCTAACTTGTCAATAATACGCATACCCTTAGTGGTAACACGCAGTCTGACGAAGCGGCTCTCACTTTCGACCCAGAAACGGTGATACTTTAAGTTCGGGAGAAAGCGGCGCTTGGCAGCATTCTTAGCGTGGGAACGATGGTTGCCCACTGCCGGGCGCTTGCCCGTAACTTGGCAAACTCTGGACATGTCTAGTCACACTCCAAATATACTATACGGATCACAGCACCTAACAAGAGCTGTAACCATTGCAAAGGTACAACAAAACGGGCGCCATTCTAGCATAAAAGTCCGGCAAGATCGGCCCCACGATCGGCCTAGATTAGCCAAAGAGACCAAGCTGCAGACGCCTGAGATGGCTACTAGCAGTACCTTCTTACTAAATCGAGCTTCCCTGACATTTGGATGCGGTGGCTGTTGAACTGAGGCCCACACGCTAACAGTGCGTAGCCCGGCAAGGCCGAAAGCCTGAAGGCGCAAAGCCTAAGGATCAACCTTACTTCCCTCAAAGGAGCGAGCAACTCTCGCGCTTTGAGTCAATCGCACGCTTTCCCAAGCTTGCGTGGCATGAAAACCTCGGGTTATCACGATGCCAACCTTAGTACAAGGCAGCTAAAAGACTCACCGTTAGCAGCTGCGCCAGCTTTTGAAGCCAACTCACAAATCCCACCGCTCACGCTTGTCACAGCGCGGCAGAGGTGCTAACCCGGCGATTCCAAAAATCATAACCTTGGGATTTTAAACGATCTCAACCTAAAGGTCAAAGCCTTTTCCCCAACTTCGCACACGCGCGCCCCTGCGCCCGCAGCCACAAAGCGCAGGCGCAGGTCACGGGCGGACGCGACCGCAGCCGCAGGCCCAGCGCGCCCCCATGCTGCGCGCAGGCGCAGCGGCGCGGCTTTGCGCGCCCACTTGGCTATAATGGCTGCCACAACGAACAGAGCGGGCCTTCGGCCCACCACATTGGGAGCATATTCCATGGACTACTCGTGGCAAGTTCTCGTGACCGTCTTTACCTTCGGGGGAGTCGGAGCGGTCGTACGCGCGGCGATTCTGCAGATTCTGATGTACCCCTCGGCTTTCTTAGTGCCGCTGGGCGTGCTCTTTGTCAACATCTTAGCCGCCCTCACCGGAGGCCTCATCGTGGCGATGGCCCTGCCCCAAGACATCCACCTTGCCCTGATGATTGGCTTAATCGGTGGCCTTGGCACCTTATCGGCCTTTACCACTGACATCATCGCCTTATGGCAAGATCGCAGCTACCACAAGCGCCTGATGCTGCTTATCGTCTACGTCGGCATCACCACGCTCTGTGGCATCTTCTGCGCCCAAGGCGGCATGAGCATCGGCCACCTGCTCCACGGCAACGTCACCCAAAGTGTCAGCGCCGCCGAGCGCCAAGAGCTCGAGCAGTACCTCAAGGACTTCAATCTCAACTTGGACGGCACGCCGCACGATGAGAGCCTGCACAATGACAGCAGCCTGCCGAATGCAAGCCTGCCAGACGGCAGCCTGCCGGACACCACCCCGCTTCCTGCCACCGTCCCCGAGGAGACCGACTAAATGGATCGCATCTTGTGCTTTATGTTCGTCTTTTTCGGCGGTGGCTTAGGCTGTCTGACCCGTCTCTTAGTCGATGGCACCAGCACGGAGGCCTTTGCTCTGAGCAACATCGCCGCCTGTATCCTCATTGGCGTCACCTATGGCACGGCACGCTATGGCATTGCCACCAACAAGTTTTGGCTCAGCTTCTTTAACGTCGGCTTCTTAGGCGGCCTCTCGACCTTTACGCCCCTTGCGCTCTACGCCTTAAGCGCGCAGCAAGACAGCATCTTCTTGGCGCTCAGCGTCATGTTGGGGCTGCTCCTTGCCTACACCGCCATGACCGTGGTCAGCGCCGCGCTCACCAGCCTCATCGTCAAGCTCAGCACCAAGGGCAAGTACCAGCTTAAGATGCAGCCGCGCGCCAGCATGCGCTACATCTTCACCTATATGCAGGTGGCGCAGGCCTCCGCCAAGATCAAGTCTATCTACGAGCTGCAGCGCAAGAGCAACTTCCCGGACGGCTCGGTCATTGAGCAGCAACTCAACGAGTGCCGCCAAGTCTTAAGCGCTATCGATCTGCTCGAAAAGCAGTACCACCAATACGCCACCAGCGCCCACATCTACCCGCAGGACTTCCGCAGCTTCATCGAGGCTGCCTACGATAGCGGTGTGCTTGATGAGGCCAAGAGTCCGCGCCTGCTCACCGTCGAGCAGCTCAACGAGCTCAAAGCCATCGTGGACTACAACCTCAAGTGCGCTAAAGTGCTCAAGCGCGCCATGGACGAGGCCAAATAAGCCCGGCGCCGCTCAGCCGTGCCCGCCAGCAAGCTCCGCCCCACACTGCGCCATAGCATCCCCCAAGCCCCGGGTTCACTTCGGGGCTGTGTCATGTCTCTAAGGCGGCAGACACTGCCGCGCAAGCAGTCGGGCCTTGGGCTCGCCACGGGGCAGGCCGAGCCCCAACTGCGGCGCCCCACCCGCCCTAACCCGGCTCGGGCTCAGCCCCACGTTACGCCATCGCCCAACCTCAAGCCTTGGGCTATTCCAAGGTGGTGCGCTCTCTCCTTCCATCAAGCTTTGGGCTCACTTCGGGGCAGCGTTAGTCTCTATGGAGCAGGACGCTGCCGTGCTATCAATCGGGTCTTGGGCTCGCCACGGGGCATGCCGAGCCCCAACTGCGGCGCCCCGCCCGCCCTAACCCGGCCCGGGTTCAGCCCCACGTTGCGCCATCGCCCAACCTCAAGCCCTAGGCTATTCCAACGTGGTGCGCTCTCGCCTTCCATCAAGCTTTGGGCTCACTTCTGAGCAGCGTTAGTCTCTATGGAGCAGGACGCTGCCGCGCACACAGTAGGGCCAGGGGCTCACCACAGGGTGCAGAAGATGGCGTAACTGCGGCAGATACCCTGCGCCCTGCGAGAACGTCCCAGTGCGGGGCAGATGGAGCAGGACGCTGCGCTGCGGCGGTGCGCAATATGATGGGGATTAACGCTTGAAAATCTGCATTTTGCCACCATGTTATCAGGTGGAAACTCCCTGCTTGAGGCAATGATGCAAGCAAGCGAGATCCCATAGGGGGAGCGGCCCGCCGCCCGGCGTTTGCCCCGTGACCTCTCAGATCTCCTAAGAAATGATCCCACTTACCCTGTAAGTGCCTTAAGATAGCTTTAGCACCATCAGGTGCTCGTTAGCGCAAGTTAGAGCAAGTTAGAGCAAGTACCAGTTTTTGCGGAGGCGTGCCCTCTGCGCCCGGAAGGCTCACCCCCACAGCATTGCTACTTGTCTCAAGCAGGACTCAGTAAGGAGATTTTTCATGAGCCAATTACTTCTTCAAAATCGCAAGATAGTGCTCGGAATTACAGGTGGAATTGCCGCTTACAAGGCCTGCGAATTATGCCGTAAGCTCATCAAGAATGGCGCCGAAGTCCGGGTCGTCATGACCGAGGCCGCCACGAAGTTCGTCACGCCTACGACCTTGGCGGCCTTAAGCCATCATCAGGTCTTAACCGACGTCTTCGAGAGCGCCGAAGGCATAGACCACATCGGTATCACCAAGGATGCTGACCTCTACGTCATCGCCCCAGCGACCGCCAATACCTTGGCCAAGATGGTCGCAGGTCTGGCGGACAATGCCGTCACCACCAGCGTCTTAGCCTCGGCCTGCCCGGTCGTGGTCGCTCCGGCCATGAACACGCGCATGCTCATCAATGAGGCCACTAAGGACAATCTCAAAACGCTGCAACAGCGCGGCGTCTTTATCATCGCCCCAGAAGAGGGTGATTTGGCCTGCGGCGATAGCGGTATGGGCCGCATGCGCAATGTCGATGACATCTTCTCGTACATCTGCGCACTCTTAAACGAGCACATTGCCCTGCCGTACGATCCAGCCAAGTTCACGGCCTTACCGGCCCCACAAGAGCCTATCGCCATTACCCAGACTAAGCTCTTGCCGAAGTCACATGGCGCAGGCCTTAAGATTGTCATCACGGCAGGCCCAACTGAAGAGAGCATTGACCCAGCGCGCGTCATCACCAATCGCAGCTCAGGCAAGATGGGCTATGCCTTAGCCCAAATGGCTGCCACCATGGGCGCTGACGTCACCTTGATTTCGGGCCCGACCAACCTTGCCACCCCTAACAACGTCAAGCGCATTGACGTCACCACGGCAAGCCAGATGCTCGATGCGGTCAAGTCGCAGATGGGGCAGGCCAACATCTTCATCGGCTGCGCTGCGGTGGCTGACTACCGCTTGATTGAGCCGATGAACACCAAGCTCAAGAAGGAGGATCATGGTGAGTTCCTGACCTTACAGCTGGTCAAGAACGAGGACATCATCTCCTATGTCGGTCACTTAGACGAAGGCCGTCCATTCACGGTCGGCTTTGCCGCGGAGACCGAGAACTTCCAAAAGAATGCCGAGGACAAGATCCTGCGCAAGAAGCTCGACCTCATCGTAGTCAACAATGTCGGCGACCGCGAGATTGGCTTCAACTCCAACGACAATGCCGCTTCGGTCTACTCACCGAAGGGCATCGTCACTGAGTTTGGCAAGATGAGCAAGATCAAGCTCGCTGACCTCTTGATGGAGCTCATCATCAGCCAATACAAGGAGAGCAAGGGCGCTAAGGCCTAAGGCTTAAGGCTTAAGGCCCAAGGCTATGCGGGCCTGCGGGATCGGCCGGGCCTGCGCGGCCCAGAGGTTCTGAGCTCGGAAAGTACAACTAAAAAAGCGTCATCGTCACAGACGATGGCGCTCTTTTTTATGTCACAAGCCATGTCGGGCCATAATGCGTTAGGGGTTATGCTCGGATTTTTGTCTGTTCCCATAACGCTAGCACTCACCGTGGCTTATAATGGAACGATAAGCCCAAATGTCATAGCCGTGACTGCGCGGCTCTCATCGATCCTGAAAGGAGTTTGCCTCTATGCCTACCACTAAGGCCAAGACCAGCAGTGTCGCGCTCAAGCGCCAGGTGATAGCGAAGCTCAAGGCTAAAGCCAAGCCCGTCCCGACCATCGCACCGCGCGCGACTCCCGCCTCGAGCTTGTTCAGTACGACGACGAAGATCGTGTCAGTCACGCCCGATGAGCAAGTGACCCCGATCAGCGCCCAGCAACGCGCCGCGCTCGAAGGCGCGCCCCTAGCGCTGAGTAAGAGCTTCGCTCCGATTCCAGAAATCGATAGCAGCCCTGCTGATACCGGGCCTAAAAAGCGCGGGCGCCCGCGCAACCCCGAGAGCAACACCGAACCGGTCGATCCCAAGTTCAAGGGCGCCCGCGGCCGCCGCTTAAAGGAGCTTGACAACGCCCACCAAGCCACCAATGCCAACCAAAACCTCACTACGGTCAAGGTCGGCCCTAAGCGCAGTAGCAGCAGCGCAAGTGACGGCGCCTTAGAGCTTTCTGAGACCAACTTAGGCTACTTAGATGGCTTTATCTCGCAGGTACAGCCTAAGGCTCGCTTCGTCCGCAGCGCCAATACCTTAAGCGCTGGCTACTCCTTAGAAGAGCGCGCTCAGGCCACCGCAGCGCTGTCGCCCAGCCGCGCCACCTCCCCAGAGCTTCCGGAGGAGGAGCTCGATGATACGGAGGTAACAGCAGAGGAGGAGGTAACGCCCAAGGCTGAGCTCGAGCCTGAGGTCAGCCCCGTTCCGGTTAGTGCCTACACCTTCTTAGATGATCCGCTCAGCCCGGAAATCGAGCTGATGGTGATCGACGAGCGCCTGCGCTCGGGCGAGTTTGCCCTGCCGCGCTATGAGTCCGAGCTCGCCGCCGGGATCGACCTGCGCGCCATGCTCGCTGAGGACACGGAGCTCAAGCCCAACAGCACCATGCTGGTACCAACCGGCATCGCGCTCAATATGGGCAAGAGCGGCATGTGCGCCACCGTGCTGCCGCGCTCGGGCTTTGGCTTTAAGCACGGCATTGTCCTCGGCAACCTCGTGGGTCTGATCGACGCCGACTACCAAGGCGAGCTGATGGTGCCGCTGTGGAACCGCTCACGCCGCGCCTTTACTATTAAGGTCGGCATGCGCATCGCGCAGATGGTGTTCTTGCCCATCATCCGTCCGCGCTTCAAGCAGGTGGAGGCCTTCACCCCTACCGAGCGCGGCACCAAGGGCTTTGGCTCCACCGACCACGACTAACCGCGCAGCTGCGCTGCGCCCGGCGCGCGGCCTCGGCAGCGTAAACAACAAGCCCCACCTCAAGCCACCAAGGTGACCGGAGCGTGGGGCTTGTGCGCGCGTAGAGCGGCAAGACGTTAGGCCATGAACTGCTGCTTTAAGGCCTCGATTTCAGCCTTGGTTTGGTTGACCGCCACGCCGCCTAAGACGTCGCGCTTGGCGAGGATGCTCTCCAAGGAGAGGATTGGGTAGACGTCGTCGCCGATGACGTCCTTGAAGTGCTTGAACTCCTCGACCGAAAGCTCCTCTAAGGCCTTGTGCTGGTCGATGGCATAGAGCACGACCTGACCTACAATGTCGTGAGCCTCGCGGAATGGGACGCCCTTAGAGACCAAGTAGTCAGCCAGCTCCGTAGCGTTGGAGTAGCCGCCCTTGGCGGCAGCCTCAATCTTGGCATAGTTGAGCTTGATGCCCTCAAAGACCAAGGCCATCATATCAAGGCACTCATGCCAAGTATCTAAGGCGTCAAACAGGCCTTCCTTATCCTCTTGCAAGTCCTTGTCGTAGGCCAAAGGTAGGGCCTTGACCGTGGTTAAGATGCCCATTAAGGAGCCCACGACGCGCCCGGCCTTGCCGCGGATTAACTCGCAGGCATCTGGATTCTTCTTTTGTGGCATCAGAGAGGAGCCCGAGGTGACCTTATCAGAGAGCTCTAAGAAGTTGGCCTCGCCGGAGTTATAGATGATGAGATCTTCGGCTAAGCGCGATAAGTGCACCATGCTGATGGCAGCGCAGCTTAACAGCTCCATGACATGGTCGCGGTCGGAGACGGCATCTAAGCTGTTGTGGGTCGCGCCCTTAAAGCCTAAGCTCTGGGCG
The DNA here is from genome assembly GCA_944389615.1 of uncultured Anaerobiospirillum sp. Taxonomy (GTDB): domain Bacteria; phylum Pseudomonadota; class Gammaproteobacteria; order Enterobacterales; family Succinivibrionaceae; genus Anaerobiospirillum. The sequence continues at coordinate 7,877 of CALXNA010000021.1, forward strand.
AGGGCTTCGCGGTCGATCGGGTAGGCGGTACCGGCTAAGGCGGCGCTGCCTAATGGGCAGATATTGAGCAGGTCGCGGACGTTGTTAAGGCGCACAAAGTCGCGATCTAACATCTGCAGGTAGGCCAAGCAGAAGTGGGCGAAGGTGACCGGCTGGGCGCGCTGTAAGTGGGTGTAGCCCGGGAAGATCACACCTTGGTGCTCGTCGGCGACCTTCAACAGCTGGCGCTGTAAGTGGCGCACAGCCTGCATTAAGTCATCGCAGGCGCCGCGGCAGAACAGCTTTAAGTCTAGGGCGACTTGGTCGTTACGCGAGCGGCCGGTGTGCAGCTTCTTGCCTAAGGCCCCAACCTTCTCAATCAAACGGCGCTCGACATAGGAGTGGATATCCTCATCCCCGGCGGCCGCAATCTCCAGCTCCCGCCCCGTCATCTCTTGCTCGAGCTCATTTAAGGCCTGAATCAAGCTGGTGCACTCTTGCTCAGTTAAGACCTTAACCTGCGCTAACGCTTGGGCCCACGCGCGCGAGCCCTCGACATCTTCGTGGAAAAGACGATAGTCAAAGCGCAGCGAGTCATTGAAGTGCTTAAAGCGCTCATCGCTATCTTGGGTAAATCTGCCGCCCCATAAAGCCATAATGCTGTCCTTTGGTGGGCTGCGCCCACTACGATTGAAACCCTAGCCCCCGCAGGGTCGGGCCTGAAAAGATGAAGCCCGCGCGTCCACCTTGCAGTGAGCGCTCGGGCCTGATGATGCACGCAAGCAGGAGGGGTGCTTGCCCCTTACTGCTGCCGCGGCTGCTAACGCAGCCTTACTGCTGCAGCCTAGACATTACTTGCCTTGCTGCAGGCGCAGTATTACTTGCCTTGCTGCTTGCGGTGCTCAGCGTTTAAGGCACGGATACGTGCTGGTAACGAGTACAGCTGGATGAAGCCCTTGCCGTCAGCTTGGTCGTAGACGTTATCGGCACCGAAGGTGACGAAGTCGAAGTTGAAGAGGCTGTTTGGGCTGTCCTTTTGGATGATGTCGCAATTGCCCTTGTACAGGCGGACTACGACCTTACCATTGACGTCCTTGGCGACCTCGTCAGCGGCAGCTTGCAGCACTTCGCGTAAACGGGTGAACCAGCGGCCATCGTAGACTAACTGAGCAAACTCAATGGCGAGGTGGTCACGCCAGATGCGGGTGGTCTTGTCTAAGACTAATTGCTCGATAGCACGTAAAGCCTTGTGGATGATGGTGCCGCCTGGGGTCTCATAGCAGCCACGGGACTTCATGCCGACTAAGCGGTTCTCAACGATGTCGATACGGCCGACACCATTGCGGGCGCCACGCTCGTTTAACTCGTTTAAGCACTCAAAGGCGGAGACCTTCTTGCCATCGATCTCGGTGACGATGCCCTGCTCGATGGTGAGCTCAAAGGTCTCTGGGGTATCAGGAGCCTTTTGTGGGTCAACCGTCCAAGTCCAAACGGCGTCGGAAGCTGGGTTCCAAGTGTGCTCTAACTCGCCACCTTCGGTGGAGATGTGTAAGGCGTTAGCGTCGCGGCTGTAGATCTTCTTTAAGGTGGCCTTGCACGGAATGTTGCGCTCAGCTAAGTAAGCTAAGCAGTCCTCGCGGCTGCGTAAGTTCCACTCACGCCATGGCACGATCACATCTAAGTGTGGAGCTAAGGCGGCCACTGCGCTCTCAAAGCGTACTTGGTCGTTACCCTTGCCGGTAGCACCGTGGGCAATGGCGTCGCAGCCCTCAGCTAAAGCGGCCTCAACCATGGCCTTGCCGATGACTGGACGGGCAATGGCGGTACCTAACAGATAGGACTCCTCGTAGAGAGCGCCGGTCTTGTAGGTCTCAAAGACGTAGTCACGGACAAACTCTTCGCGCAGATCTTGGACGATGCACTTGGAAGCGCCCGAGTTCTTGGCCTTCTCTTCAATGCCATCTAAATCCTCGCGCTCTTGGCCGACGTCGGCGACAAAGCAGACGACCTCGCAGCCGTAATTTTCCTTTAACCATGGCACGATGGTCGAGGTATCAAGGCCACCGGAGTAGGCCAACAGAACCTTCTTGTACTGCTTCTTTGGTTGCATTTGTTTACCCTCAAAATAAGCGCGCTGCGCTTAGGCATAATGCCCATCGCGCTCAGAAACAGAGGATGAGCACATGGGCACCTCAGGCAGGAAGCCCTGCCGCAAAATCTGACCCCGGAGCTCAGCAAGCTGAGCAGGCCGGTCAACTCACTAGATGACCGTCCGGGCGCTGTCGCTTAGCAACAAGCTACCGCTGCGCGGTAAGCTGCCACACGGTAAGCTGCCACGCAGCAAGCTGCTAGTTTAGCGCACTAGACTGCGCTTGGATTTAATAAGGTGGCAAGTAAGGCCATGTGGATGTGTAAGCGGTTTTCGGCCTCATCGAAGACCACACTCAATGGGCCATCCATGACCTCATCGGTAATCTCATAGCCGCGGTGGGCTGGCAGGCAGTGCATCACAATCTTAGCCCCCGACGAAGCGACCAGCTGCTCGTTGATCTGATAAGGCAAGAAGCGCTTCTTAACCTGCTCGAGCGGCGTGTCATCGCCCATCGAGACCCAAGTATCGGTGTAGAGGACGTCGTAGTCCTTTAAGGTGGAGAGGTCGTCGGTGACCTGAACCGAGCCGCCGTACTTCTGTGCCTCAGCTTGAGCCTTAGTGAAGATCTGCACGTCCGGGCCGCAGTTTAACGGGCAAAAGCAGGTGACGTGAGCGCCTAAGATCGCGCCTGCGACCAGCAAGGAATTGGCAACATTATTGCCGTCACCTAAGTAGGCGACCTTGACCTTGTCCATATGGCCCAGATGCTCCTTGATGGTCATGAAGTCAGCCATGACCTGAGCTGGGTGATAGAGGTCAGATAAGGCGTTGACTACCGGCACCGAGCCCGTGGCGGCCAGCTCCTCTAAGGTCGTCTGCTTGAAGACGCGGCCGACTAAGCAGTCCACCCAACGCGAGAGGTTGCGGGCATAGTCCGGCACCGTCTCACGCACGCCCAAGTCGCCCTTACCTAAGTCTAAGTACACGCCATGGCCGCCTAAGTTAAACATGGCCAGCTCAAAGGTGGTACGAGTACGCAAGGAAGGCTTCTCAAACATTAAAGCGGCACTCATACCCTCTAAGGTACGACGATAGGACTTAGGATCAGCCTTCATGGCCTGTGCCAGTTCGATCAGTTTGACGTACCCATCTTGGTTGAGCTCAAAACCAGTTAACAAATGCTCCATCGCCAACTTTTCCTTATGCCGTCCCGGCGCTGCGGGGACGTAAATCCTGTAGGGCGCCCTCTCCTAAGGCTGAGCAAGCAGCGCGCAGGCTGCAGCCGCCCCGCCGCGGAGCGGCGCGCCACGCGGTGGCACGGGCTGCGGCGCAGGCTACCTTGCACTGTTTTTATCCAGCCGCAGAAGGCACCGATCATGAAGAAAAAAGGCTTTGCTCTGCGCAAAAGCCTGATTTCTCCCGCAATGTTTTGCAAAAGCGTATTATCCAATGATTGGGCGAGGCTCAGGATAAGTGCGCCGATTTAGAGCAAGGCTTAATTTAGAGCACCAATCTTGTGCAGAGCCAAGGTCAAAGCGGCGATGGTACGACCCTCGACCAGCACGGAGTCGGGCGCGAAGATTAAGTCCTTGACCTCGGCGGTAGTGAGCTTGACCAGATCAATGGGCTCGGGCTCATCACCTTCCTTGATGCAGACATAGAGTTCCTCGCATAAGAAGGGGTACATCTTAAGCGACAGCATCCCCGGGGCCACGGTCATTTCGTGCTTGAGCAGCTGCACCTTGCGCGTACCAAAGCCGATCTCCTCCTCAAGCTCGCGCACCACCGCCTGCTCAGGCGTTTCGCCGACGTCAATCTTGCCCTTAACAAGGCCCAAGCCGTAATTCATGGTGCCACCGCAGTACTCGACCGTCAGGTAGAAGTGGGTGCCATCAAAGGGCACAGCCATGACTGCGCCGCGGCCACCGCAGATACGCTCATAGGTCGCCTGCGTGCCATTGGAGAAGGTCAGATCCATGGTCTCAATGCGAAACAGACGCGAGGCCTGATGCTCGCGGCGATTGGCTACCTCTGGCAGCTTCTTATTGAGTAACGCGCGCACGTCCATGCACAAAATTCCTCCGCAACATCGCCCTTGGGGCCGTGCCCCATCTTAGCACCATGGCCCCCGCTGCCCGGTTCCGGGGCGCTTTTCCCTATCCTAGGGCATGGCCACAGACAGTGGCCGCTGCCTTGCGCTTGAGCCTTGCAGCCTGATGCTATAATGCGCAACGCAAGGCGCATATTTACGCCGTTTTGGTCTGATTGGATTTTCCTTAGAGAGCTCAAAGTGGCCCCAAAAGAAACAGAGACTGCACCTGCGGCCGTCCGCATCGACAAATGGCTGTGGGCCGCGCGCTTTTACAAGACGCGCTCCCTTGCGCGTGCCATGGTCGAAGGTGGCAAGGTTGACTACAACGGCGCCAAGGCCAAGCCTTCGCGCACGGTCGAGGTCGGCGCCACCATTCGCCTGCTCCAAGGCTTTAGCCGCAAAGAAGTCGTGGTCAAAGCGCTCAGCGCCGTGCGCGGCCCGGCCGCCGTCGCCGCCACGCTCTACGAAGAGACGCCTGAGTCGATCGCGCGCCGCGCCGAAGAGGCCCGCCTCAACAAGATGGCCGCCTTGATGAACCCGCGCCCGGAGAGCAAGCCCAACAAAAAAGAGCGCCGCGCGCTCGATAACCTCAAGCAGCAGCAACGCGACGCGCTCCGCTAAGCTGCGCCCGCTGCGCTTGCCGCGCTGGCCGCGCTGGCGCTGCGGCGCCGCAGCCGCGGCCGACGTGGCCTCCCCCATTCCTATTGACACCTAGAGATCGCCATGAGTGAGCACAACTTAACTCCCCCAACTCCTGAGCACGCCCCGAGCGTCGTGGTCAGCGAAGACACCCAGCAAAACAGCGTCGTGCGCTTCTTATTTGATGATCACGGCGTGCGCGGCGAAATCGTGCACCTCCACGAGCCAGTGCAAAAGCTCTTAGAGTGCGTGCGCGCCTACCCGCCGTGCGTTAAGGGCTTGCTCTTAGAGCTCGCCGCTGCCGCGGTCTTAATTGCCGCGACCTTAAAGGCCAATGGCACCGTCACCGTGCAGATCCAATGCGGCAAGGGCCCGAAGGCCTTGAACTTTGCCTTCATCAACATCGACAAAGACCTCAACTTCTACGGCAATGTATTAAGCGATGAGATCAAGTTCACTGAGGCCAGCTTCAAGGAGATGGTCGGCCAAGGCGGCATCATGGTGATCTCGGCCTTCCCTGAAGGCGGCACACGCTATCAGGGCATTGTCGCCTTAGATAAGGACACCATGGCCGAGGCCTTAGAGGACTACTTCCGTGAGTCCGAGCAGCTCGCCACCAGCTTCCTTATCCAATCGGATGTCGCCACCGCCTACGCCGGCGGCATGATGCTGCAAATCGTCCCGAACATCGAAAACAATCTCGAGTCACTGCACCACTTAACCACCCTCGCTGCGACCTTACAGCCCCAAGAGCTCTTTGAGCTGAGCCTGCACGAGAGCTTACGGCGCCTCTTTTGGAACGATAAGATCCGCGTCTTTGACCCCGAGCCTGTCACCTACCGCTGCATCTGCTCAAAAGAGCGCATCTTCCGCGTCCTTGCAGCCTTAAGCAACGATGAGCTCAGCGCCATGATCGCCGAGAACAAGGGCATCGACATGTCCTGCCAAAGCTGCGGCAAGGTCTACCACGTCACCATCGATGAGTTAAAAGACCTGCTCACCGCCAAGCAGCAAAGCGCCGCTGACAATAAAGCCAGCGCAGACAGCTCTGCCAGCGCAGACAGCTCTGCAGGCAACGCCAGCAGCGCCAGCGCGGACAAGACGCAAGGCCCGAGCATCGAAGCCTAAACTTGCCCCAATCACATGCTTTAAGGAGCCGGGCTGCGGCTCCTTGTAAGGTTATGTCATGTCTGAAGTTACCGCCGCCACCGCAGTGGCGCGTGCCCCGAGCCGCTCATGGTTCAACGTGGGGGTCATGGCCTTAGCTCACTTCATGAGCGACTATTACACCGCCTTCTTGCCAGTACTCTTACCGCTATTAGCCACGCGCTACGACATCTCGTACACGCAGAGCGCCGCCATCTACATGGTGTTCTCAGTGGCTATGAACTTTGTTCAGCCGCCAATTGGCATCTGGGCGGACAAGCGCAATCTCAACTATCTGATGCCGCTGTCAGTGCTAACCGGCGGCGTCTTTGCCTCGGCGGTGATCTTAAGCCCTAACCTCTTTGTGCTGCTGAGCATCGTGCTGCTCTGCGGCATTTGCTCCTCGGGCTTTCACCCAGTGAGCGCCGCGATCTTGACCACAGTGTTGCCGGTCAAGAGCAAGGGCTTTGGCACCAGCATCTACATTGCCGGAGGCAATCTGGGCTTTGCCCTCGCCCCGCTCATCGTCGCGGCCTTCATCGAGCACTTCGGCGAACAGAGCTTGGTGGCGATGGCGCTCCCGGCCATCATCACCACGGCGCTCATCTATCTGCGCCACTTGCAGCGCCCAAGCCCGCGCCCCGTAAAGAGCGCCCAAAGCGCTGAGGTCAAGCTCAAGGAGCTCATCTGCACCAAGCAATTTATCGTGCTCAACACCTCGATTGCGCTGCGCTCGTGGACCTATTGTTCGCTGGTCACCTTCATCCCGCTGCTCTTTGCCGCCAAGGGCTTCAGCGCCATGGAAGGCGCCTCCAGCCTCGTGGTCATGCTCTTTGGCGCGGTCGCAGGTGGCCTCATCGGCGGCGCCCTCACCGACAAGTTTGGCCCCAAGAAGGTCACGCTCGGCTCCTTTGTCGTCGCCTTAATCTCCGGCGTAGTCTTCTTGTCCTATGCTGATACCAGCCTCATCTCCTTGAGCGCGCTCTTTTTGTGCGGCGCAGGCGCCTATGGATCAACGCCCAACGCCATTGTCTGGGCCCAGCGCCTCATGCCTAACAACGCGGCCTTCGCCGCCTCCATGATGTTAGGCTTCACCTTTGGTGCCGGCTACGTCGAGTCAGTCTTCACCGGCTTTTTAGGCGATCTTATAGGACTGCAATCCGCGCTGCTCTACTGCACCATCATCACCATGGGCTTGGCGCTAGTGCTCTTGTGCCTGCTCAAGGAGCCGCCCAAGGTCGACTTGAGCGAGCATGTGGCTCAGGCGCAGGCGGAGCTTGCGCAGGAGGCGCAAGCAGCAGCGCAAGCCAGCGCGCCTGCAAGCGCACCTGCAAGCGCGCCAAGCGCAGCGGCCGCGGCGCCGCAAAAATAAGCCCCAGCCCGCGGAGAGTGGACTACAATGGGCCTTGGCCCTATCGTCAGGCAAATGGGAAAGTCTTATGCGAAACATCTACTTAGGCGTCAATATTGACCACGTTGCCACCGTGCGTAATGCCCGGGGCGTCAGCTACCCTGATCCAGTCACGGCCTGCGCTTTAGCCGAGCTGGGCGGTGCCGACAGCATTACCACCCACCTGCGCGAAGACCGCCGCCACATCACCGATCGCGATGTGCGCATCATCCGTGAGACGGTGCAAACCAAGCTCAACTTGGAGATGGCGATCAACGATGATGTGATGGGCATTGCCGTGGCCTTGGCCCCCCAGGCCGCCTGCTTAGTCCCCGAGCGGCGCCAAGAAGTCACCACCGAAGGTGGCCTTGAAGTCGCCCACGATGAGCGCAAGGTCGGCGCTGCGGTCGAGCGCCTGAGCAAGGTCGGCACCATCGTGTCGCTCTTTATCGACCCGATCAAGGAGCAAATCGATGCCGCAGTACGCGTCGGCGCACCGTATGTCGAGTTCCATACCGGCGCCTACGCCAACTCCAAAGATCATAAGGAGCGTCAAGAGCGCCTGCTGCAGCTTGCCGAGATGGCAAGTTACGCTAGCGCCCAAGGCCTACACGTTAACTCCGGCCACGGCCTGACCTACGAGAACGTCGCTCCGATCGCCGCCATCCCGGAGATGGAGGAGCTCAACATTGGACACAGCATTATTGCCCGTGCTATCTTTGTGGGTTTACCAACGGCCGTGCAAGAAATGAAGAAAATCATGCAAGAGGCACGACGCTTCCCTTGCACCTACGAGCTCTAACCTAAACCCTGAATTTCTACAAAAGGCGCAACCATGTCTATCAATTTACTTGAGACCTTTGGTAAGGATGCAATCGAGCGTGTCGAAGCCGCTTTAGCGGCCATGCGTAAAGGTCGGGGCGTCTTAGTGGTCGACAATGCCGACCGCGAGAACGAAGGCGACTTAATCTTTGCCGCGGAGACCATGACCACCGAGCAGATGGCCTTTATGATCCGCGAGTGCTCGGGTATCGTCTGCCTGTGCATCGAAGGCCCGCGTGCCCAAGCCTTAGGTCTGCCGATGATGGTAGCCCACAACACCTCGACCTACGGCACTGCCTTCACCATCTCGATCGATGCCGCTCAAGGTGTCACCACCGGCGTTTCGGCCTCCGATCGCATCAAGGCCATCAAGGTGGTCTTAGATGACAATGCCCAGCCTGAAGACCTCGCCCGCCCGGGCCACACCTTCCCGCTCATCGCCCGTCCAGGTGGCGTTTTAGAGCGTGACGGTCACACCGAAGCTTCGGTCGACCTTGCCCGTCTTGCGGGCTTTAAGCCAGCCGGTGTCTTATGCGAGCTGTGCGCTCCAGACGGCGAGATGGCCCGTCTGCCACGCGTCTGCGCCTTTGCGCAGCTGCACGACCTGACGGTCGTCTCGATCGCTGACATCATCACCTATCGCAAGACCAAGGGCTGCTAATCAACCGCCCTCTCTCCCCACCCTCAGCTGTGGCACGCCGCACCGCAGCTGGGGTGTGGCCCCATACTGACATTCCGGGCTGAGGTGTGGGGCGTGCGTCACGACTTTTGCTAGAATCAAAGAGCAAACAGCGGAGCCGCACGGCACCTAAGAGAGGTGGGTCATGCAACATCTGGGTTTTACCCGTCTGGGCAATAGCCAAGGCTATCCCCTTGCCATCATCCATGGCTGGGGCTGCGATGGCTCCTTTTTGTTGCCCTTGGCCAAGATGTTCCCAGAGCGCGACATCTACCTCATCGACCTGCCCGGCTATGGCCAAAGCGCCGCCCTCGCTCCGATCGCCGACGACTTCAGCGCCACCATCTACTACCTCATCAACACCATTCCCCACGGCGCCGATGTCATCTCATGGTCCTTTGGGACGCTCTATGCCCTGCGCGCCATCAGCACCATCAACAATCCCTGCGTCAACCTCGAGTCACTGGCGCAAACGGTGCTCGCCAATCCCGAGGTCAAGCAGCTGTGCGCCACGCAGTGCGGCGCGCCCCATGACATCACCCACTATCGGATCGAATGCCACAGCAAGGGGCTGAGCACCACCTTAAGCGAGCGTCCGCACGATAGCCTCGCGCCCCATGCCCTCGCCACCGCCAATGCCAGTGACGACGCCTGCGCTGATGCCATTGAGCGCACCAGCCTCCTCGCCAGCCAGCTGTGCCATCAGCATGATTTTCCTTACATCCGCAGCCTCGTCACTATCTGCGGCTCACCGCGCTTCCCCTCCGACCCTAATTGGCGCGGATTAAGCCCGGTCAAGATCTTAAAGTGCAACACCGAGCTTACCCCCAAGCACTTAAAGCGCCTCGTGCACCTGTTCTACCGCATCATGATCGACGAGCGCTCGGCCTGCCGCGAGGAGAGCGAGTACATCCACGAGCTCATCAACCACACCCCGGAGGTCAGCCCGGAGGTCTTGATGGCGGGCATCAAGCTTGTGACCTACCTAGATGAGCGTCCGGCCTTGGAGCATTTGACCATGCCCTCGCTCCACCTTTTCGGCGCGCACGATCACTTGGTGCCCTTTGAGCTGGCGCAGCAATTTGTCGGCGACCCGCTCCACCACGCCTACGTATTCCAGAACTCAGGCCATAACCCATACTTAAGCGAGCCTGCGCTCTTTGAGCAGGTCGTGCGTACCTTCTTTGACCACGTCGCTGCGGCCACGACCATCGACTTCCCAAGCTTCAACGCCCAATTAAACGCACAGCCCCAGCGTGCACCAAAGCACCCGCTGGGGCTGCAAAGCTAAGCTAAGCGCAGAGCGCTGATTAGTGCTTAAGCTGGTAGTGGGCGGTGCACCACGAGACGTAGCCGCCGCTTAAGTTGTAGACCTTTTTGACGCCGAAGTGGCGCAGCATGCAGGCGGCTGTATGGCCGCGCACGCCAACTTGGCAGGCGACGACGTAGGTCTTGTTCGGGTCAAATGGCTGCTTTTTGTGGTGGGCGCGCAGAGCATCAACTGGGATATTGATAAAGCCCGGCAAGGCGCAAACCGCGATTTCCTCCGGGGCGCGCACGTCGATGCAGACGAGGTCATGGTCTTGGACGCGCAGCTCATCGAACTCGGCTGGGGTAATCATGTCCTCAAGGCCGTCGACCACGTTGGCGGCGGTGGAACCGGCCATATTGACCGGCGAGCGTGGAGCGCTATATGGCGGCGCATAGGCGCTCTCAAAGTCGACTAAGTCGTACACGGTGCCGCGCATCTGCATCAAAGCCGAGATCACCTCGAGGTTCTTGTCGATGCTGACCTCGCCCACCGCTTGGGCACCTAAGACTAAGCCGGTCTTCTTGTTGAAGATGAGCTTTAAGTGTACCGGCTTGGCCTGCTCAAACCACGAGACGTGGTGCGGCGTGTGTACCGTCACTTCGGCGACATCAGGTTGATCCTTGAGGGCACGACGGTTCATGCCGACGGCACCGGCGGTAAGGCCCATCACCCGGACAATGCTGACGCCCAAGGAGCCCTTAAAGTGCAAGCAGCCCGATGGCCCCAAGCCCACCTTGAGGATGTTGTGCGCAGCGATGCGGCTTTGCTTGGACGCAGGACCGGCCAAGGCAATGGTGCCCAAGCGGTCTTCAGGCACGCCTTGCACTGCGACCACGTCACCTAAGGCGTAGATATCTGGATCGTTGGTCTGTAAGGTGTCGGCGACCTCAAGGTAGCCGCGGGCATTGAGCTTGAGACCACTATCTTTGACAAAGTCCGTCTGCGGCACGATGCCTAAGGCCATGATCACGAGCTGCGTGTCGATCGTCTCGCCATTGTCTAAGGCCACAGTCAGGCCCGTCTCAGTCTTGGTGATGTCGGCAATGCCGATGCCGAGCTTCAAGGAGACGCCATGTTGGTCGAGCTCACGATGGAGGTACTGGGCGATATCCGGATCGACCGGCGCTAAGACCTGCGGGGCCTTCTCCACTAAGGTGACCTCAATGCCGCGATGCTTTAAGTTCTCGCAGGCCTCAAGGCCGATAAAGCCCCCGCCCACGACTACGGCGTGCTTGACGTCATGAGCCTCAACGAAGGCCTTGATCTGATCTGCGTCCTCGATACAGCGCATGGCGTAGACGCCCGGCTTATCGCAAGCAAAGGACGGCATGATGGCACCAGCGCCGGTGGCGATCACGAGCTTGTCGTAGCTGATGGTCTCGACCTTGGCATTAGGCTGGTTGACAGCAACCACTGAGACGCACTTATGCTCCCGGTCAAGGCCCACCGCCTTGGTACTATCTAAGACCTTGATGTTAAAGCGGTGGTCAAACATCTCCTTGTTGGCCAAGAAGAGGTTATTACGCTCGCTGATGATACCGCCCGTGAAGTAAGGCAGGGCACAGCCTGACCACGAGATGTACGGATTCTTCTCGACGATGACGATCTCCGCTTGCTCGTCTAAGCGCCGCAAGCGCGCTGCAATACCGGCACCACCGGCTGTACCACCAATAATGACAATCTTCACCAAACACGCTCCTATGTTTCTGCAGCCTCAGATGTCCGAAAGGAACCTCGCAGGCTATGCCAAGGCCTGCTGGCAGGGCAAGCCCAAGGCCATTCCAAGGCACAACAACCCGTGCGACCATTGTGCCAGATGTGGGCCCACAGCCTAGCACCGTGCACCACAAAGCATGATCTAAGATCGATTCTACGGAGAAAACCCGATCCGACGCCCCTTTTTGTTGGCGCAAAGTGTGCACAAAAACACAAATTGGCCGTTGAATCTACTAAGCAGTTTCACCTCAACCGATGGCTGGGCCATCAAAGGAGCTCCGTATGGACGTAGCCTCGACCTTTGCGGTAAGCGTAGCCCCGCCTCCTTTCCAAAAAGAGGTGGACGAAGCCCGCCGCGACACCCAAAATCGCGTCAGCATTCCGCAGCTCAACGAATCCCATGCCTCCAAGGGTCAAACCCACATTGGCGATCGCCGCGGCAACACCGAAGGCGAAAACTCACTCTTGGTCGCCCAGCAGCATGGGATGCTCGACGCCGAAGACGAAATCTACGTCGACGAGAACGGCCAGCGCAAACGCCGCCGCGGACGGCGCCGCGAGCAGGAGGCTGAGGAGCAAGGCCAAGACGATGCCTCCGAGCAGGGCGACAACTACGGCTTTGGCGCAAACGAGTACGTCCAAGACCTCGAAGGCGCCCCCAACTCCGATGAGACCACCGAGCCGATCAAGGCAGGCTACGACCCCATTACCGGCTTCTATCTCATCCCAGCCACGCGCTTTCATCATGCGCGCAAAGTGCTGCTGCGCTTTCGCGAGCAAAACGTGCACTTTCTCGAGCGCTTTAGCGACAAAACCACGGCGGTGGGCCTCATCAACTTCGCTCTATGCCGCCACTACGGCAGCATCATTCCACACTGCCGCTTAGGCCAAGTGGTCGAGCGCCGCGCCTGAGCGCATTCAGCCCCAGGCCGTGCGCCGCAGGCCGCCTACGGCGGCCCGCAGCTTCACTCTACTTGACCAAGGTGCTCAGATAGCTTTGCTCAAGCTTTTTGAGCTCCTCAGGGCTGAGCTCTTGGGCCTCTTCTTGCGGAGCTGCCTCGTCCATATTCTCGTGGTCGACTTGGTGCGGCTCCAGCTCAGTAAACCACTCTGGGCACTTGTAGGAAATCTTGTTGACGTACCAGATGCGATCGCCCTTAGGGGTATGCACCACCGCATCATCGCCCTCGCTCTTGCCAAGGAGCGCGCGGGCCATTGGGGCATCAACTGAGATGTAGTTATCGCGCCCGAAAATCTCCTCTGAGCCCACGATGCGCAGCTGCATCAGCGAGGCATCGTCATCGGCCTCGATCTCGACGTAGGCGCCAAAGAAGACACGCCCTTCTTGCTGGACATTAAACTCCACCACCTGCAGCTGGTTGAGCACCTTGCGCAGGTAGCGAATGCGCCGGTCGATCTGCGCCAAGAGGCGCTTGTTGTATTGGTAGTCGGCGTTCTCGGAGCGATCACCTAAGCTTGCCGCCCACGACACCTTGGCGGTGACATCCGGGCGCTTCTCAAGCCACAGGTAATCTAGCTCCTTCTTTAACAGCTCGTAACCTTGCGGGGTAATGTAAGGCTTGGCCACAGCATCCTCCGTGCAGCCTCCAGCGGCGGCGCCGCGGCAGCATGCCGCGCAGGCGCCACAGCGCAGTCAACCTGCGCGCGGACGCAGGCTACGCCTGCGCATATGACCTGCGCTGCCGCGCCTGCGCTGGGGGCCCAATAAGATATAAGGCCCGAGATGCAAGCACCTCGGGCCCTCAACCTAAACTAGGTGGCACCTTGAAGCTTCTCAGCTTAGGTGCGTTGGCTTAGGGAAATTATAACTGTGGACCAGCCTTAACTAACTCGCCACCTAAGCTCTCGAACTTCTTGAAGTTCTTTTGGAAGCGCTCAGCTAAGTCCTTAGCCTTCTTATCCCACTCAGCAGCGTCAGCGTAGGTGTTGCGTGGGTCTAAGATGTTGGTGTCAACACCCTTTAACTCAGCAGGTACGGTGAAGTTGAAGTATGGGATGGTGGCGGTAGGAGCGGTATCGATCGAGCCGTCTAAGATGGCGTCGATGATGCCACGGGTATCCTTAATGGAGATGCGCTTGCCGGTGCCATTCCAACCGGTATTGACTAAGTAAGCCTTAGCACCAGACTTGTTCATGCGCTCAACCAGAACCTCAGCATACTTGGTTGGAGGTAAGGTTAAGAAAGCAGCGCCGAAGCAAGAGGAGAAGGTTGGGGTAGGCTCGGTGATGCCACGCTCAGTACCAGCTAACTTGGCGGTGAAGCCGGAGAGGAAGTAGTACTGGGTCTGCTCTGGGGAGAGGATCGAGACTGGTGGTAATACGCCGAAAGCGTCAGCCGATAAGAAGATTACGCGCTTAGCAGCTGGAGCCTTGGAGACTGGCTTTACGATGTTGTGGATGTGGTAGATTGGGTACGAAACACGAGTGTTCTCGGTTACGGACTTGTCAGCGAAGTCAATCTTGCCATTGGCATCAACGGTTACGTTCTCTAATAAGGCATTACGCTTGATAGCGTTCCAGATGTCTGGCTCATTCTCCTTAGAGAGGTTGATAACCTTAGCGTAGCAGCCACCCTCAAAGTTGAAGACGCCATCGTCGTCCCAGCCGTGCTCGTCGTCACCGATTAACAGGCGCTTAGGATCGGTGGATAAGGTGGTCTTACCAGTGCCCGACAGACCGAAGAAGATGGCGGTGTTCTCGCCATTTAAGTCGGTGTTGGCCGAGCAGTGCATTGCAGCAATGCCCTTTAATGGGAGGTAGAAGTTCATCATAGAGAACATGCCCTTCTTCATCTCACCACCGTACCAGGTGTTGAGGATGATCTGCATCTTCTCTTTTAAGTTGAAGACTACGGCGGTCTCAGAGTTGAGGCCTAACTCCTTGTAGTTCTCAACCTTAGCCTTGGAAGCATTCAGAACTACGAAGTCTGGCTCGAAGTCCTTTAACTCTTCCTCGGTTGGACGGATGAACATGTTGGTTACGAAGTGAGCCTGCCAAGCAACTTCCATTACGAAGCGGATCTTGAGGCGGGTATCGGCGTTAGCACCGCAGAAGAGGTCAACAACAAATAAACGCTTGTTGGAGAGCTCCTTGCCGGCTAAGTCCTTTAACGTGGCCCAAGTAGCCTCGGTAACTGGCTTGTTATCGTTCTTGAACTCGTCAGAAGTCCACCAAACTTCCTTGGAGGCATCATTCTTAACGATGAACTTATCCTTTGGAGAGCGGCCAGTATAGATACCAGTCATTACGTTGACTGCACCCATCTCAGTAACAGTGCCCTTCTCGTAGCCCTGTAAGGAGGCCTTGGTCTCCTCAGCGAACAGCTGCTCGTAAGATGGATTGTGGACAATCTCGGTAGCGCCAGTGATACCGTACTTGGCTAAACTTTCTTGTAAGCTCATTTTTTTCTCCACTAGGCGGCGAAGCGAGCCCCGCCGTTCTTTGCAAACAAGTCTATTGTAGCCTAAAACATTGGCCTGTGATCGCACTGCTCCCACAAGCGCGCAAATTAACCGAAGGCCGCAAACACAGGCCAGTTCAGGCCTCAAAGATCGCCGACGAAGGCCCAAAACCAGCGCTGCCCTCCCCTAGGTGAGCCACCTGTCCGACAGCTTTTGCCCCAAAAGAGACTTGGCACGATTTTGCACGTCGTCTGCGGATAAATTTGAGCAGGCCGCCGACTAAGCCCCAGCATCTGCCTTATACTGAGGGGCGCTTGAGCGCCTAAGGGCGCAGGCGCGGGTCTGGGCCTTACTTCAGCGGGGCCGGTCCTAAGTTTGGTCACAGCTGAACTAGCACATCTGGTTTAAGTTTCATGAGCAAGATTACGGTAACCCCAGCGGCCCAAAAGTATCTCTTCGGCATCATCGAGCAGCAGAAGATGGAAGGCCTCGCCATTCGTCTGACAGTCAACAACCCGTGCACTCCGGCCGTGGAGAGCGGCATCTTGTACTGCCCTAAGGAATACATCAACTTAGACGACCTGCACTTTAAGATGGAAGGCTTTGAGATCGTCATCGCCCAAGACGTCGCCCCGTTCTTAGATGAGACCGAGATCGACTTAGGCAAGACCGATGAGGGTGAGGATCTGCTCACCATGCACTGCCCGAACCTCAAGAAGAATCCATTAGGTGACGATGCCCCGCTCAAGGATCAGGTCGCCTACTTCGTCGAGCACTTCTTAAGCAAGGACTTAGCAGGTCACGGTGGCGCCGTCCGTCTCATCAACTTAACCGATGATGGCATCGCTGAAGTCGAGTTCTCAGGCGGCTGCCAAGGCTGCTCGCAGGCCAGCTACACCCTGCACAATGGCTTAGAGCAGCAGCTGCTCAACGCCTTCCCGGGCAAGGTCACGGGCGTCAAGGATGTCACCAACCACGCCTCAGGCGAAAACCCATTTGCCTAACCAGCACATCCCGTGCTGCCTGCAGCCCACCTGACGGTGGGCTGTATCGTTTTAGACGACCGCATCCTACTTCGACAGCAAACGCCGCCTCCGGCAGCAAACGTCGCCGCACCCAGCGCCTACTCCGAGGTGAGCTCGCGGCTGAGAAGGTCACGCGCCGCCTGCGCGCCATCCTTGTGGTTGACCAAGACCTCATAGAGCTCATGGCAGATCGGCATCTCGATGTGATGGCGCTCGGCGAGCGCCCGCACCACCTGCACCATATGGTAGCCCTCGACCACTTGGCCAATTTGACGCAGCGCCTCAGGCGCGGTGAGGCCTTGCCCCAGCATCACGCCCAGTCTGCGATTGCGCGACTGATTGTCAGTGCAGGTGAGCATCAAGTCACCAAGGCCCGACAGGCCCATAAAGCCGCGCTCACTCGCCCCAAGGGCCACGCCCAAGCGGATCATTTCGGCAAGGCCGCGCGAGATCAAGGCAGTGCGCGCATTGGCGCCATAGCCCAAGCCATCGGACATACCAGCACCGATGGCGATGACGTTTTTGACCGCGCCGCCGAGCTGCAAGGCGAGCAAGTCGGAGCTGGCATAGACGCGGAAGGTTGGTGTGTGCATCAGCTGGCACAACTCCGCGACAAAAGTCGGATCGGTTCCAGCGCAGGCAATCGCGGTAGGCAGACCACGCGCCAACTCGCGCGCGAAGGTTGGCCCCGACAGAGCCGCCACCGGCAAATTCAGGGGCGCAAGCTCACGGACGATCACTTGGGAGAGGAAGGCGCCGCTGCCATGCTCTAAGCCCTTAGTGGCAAAGGCAATGCGCTGGGAGCCCGTAAGAAAAGGCTTGATTGCTTGGAGCGTGGCGGTAAAGGCACTGGAGGGCACCACTAAGAGCAGGTCGCGGCTGAAGGCGACGGTCTGCGCCAAATCTGCGGTAACCTCAAGGTTAGGCGGCAGCACAATCCCGGGCAAGTACTTGGCGTTTTGGCGCTCGCGCTGCATCAGCTCCGCCTGCTCTTGGGAGCGCGCCCAGAGCTTGACCTTGAACTCCGGGCCCTTGGAGGCCACCGCAAGGGCCAAGGCCGTGCCGTAAGAGCCCGCGCCCAGTACGCTCAAAGTCTTCTCACCCATCATTGCCCCCTTAAGCCCGACTAGCTCTGCACCTGCTCCGCCTCAGCTATCAGTACAGGCGCTGACCACGCAGGCGGCGCTCCAAAGTAAAAACGACGTGCTGTCTCCAGTCACGTCGTCGCATGGGTTCTTGGCGCTTCTTAAGCCCTATCCCATAGCCTAAGAAGCCGACCAAGAATACTGAAGGTTGGGCTGAACCCTGACCTTAAAACTCATTACTCAGCCTTTGGCTGCTCTTCGCTCTTGGCGCCTTCCTTAGCGGACTGAGCCTCTTGCTGAGCCTTGCGAGCGCGGAACAGAGCCTCGAAGTTGATTGGGGCTAAGTTCAGCTGAGGGAAGGTGGCGCGAGCAACTAAGTTAGAGATGAACTCACGAGCATAAGGGAAGAGGATGTTAGGAGCGGTACCGCCTAACAAGAACTCACCGGCCTCGTTTGGAATGTTGCGCATCTGGAACAGACCGGCTTGGGTTACTTCGCAGATGAAAGCGGTCTTATCATCATTCTTGCAGGTGATGGTGATACGTAAGGCCACCTCGTACATGTCGTCGGCAATCTTGGAGGTCTTGGTGTCGAAGTTGACCTTAAGCTCTGGCTCCCACTTGTTGCGGAAGATATCTGGGCTGTGTGGAGTCTCTAAGGACGAGTTCTTAGCGTAGACTCGGTGGAGATCGAAGATTGGACGGTTGGAATCCAGTTGCGGCTGCTGTTGCTCTTTTGCGTTCTCAGACATCGTACTTGTCCTGTAAAACTAAAGGTAGGGATCCAGATGGCGCTGCCGCTGAGGCCTAAACCCTAGCTCGTGGCAGCCTAGGTGCGCTATTTCTTGTATGACAGTGGCAAATTCGCGTTTGACCACTCCATGATGCCGCCATCTAAGATGAAAACTTTGGTGAAACCTTGCTTCTTTAAGAAGCGACCGCTGTTAAAGCACTCGCTATCAAACTTGTCCTTGCCCACCAGCACCACCGGCTTATCGCGACGGCTATCGATGCGGTTGACCTTGCCGCCCTTGATGTCGGCGGCGGAGATGTTCAGGGAGTT
Organism: uncultured Anaerobiospirillum sp.; assembly: GCA_944389615.1. Classification (GTDB taxonomy): domain Bacteria; phylum Pseudomonadota; class Gammaproteobacteria; order Enterobacterales; family Succinivibrionaceae; genus Anaerobiospirillum. The sequence continues at coordinate 26,339 of CALXNA010000021.1, forward strand.
GGCAATATGGCCCTTGGCGAAGCTTTCAGCATTGCGGATATCGACAAACACACCGTCATCGCGGTTAACCAAGAGGACAGCGTTGTTGCTGGTGGCCTTCGGGATCCTAGTCATCATCAGCTTGAACTGGACTACCACCAACATGACCACGACGACGATCCATGCACCGACCATGAAGTAGTGGCGCATAAAGAAGTCGGGAAATTCAGAAACGAGCTCGGAAAAATTGAAATCCACGATTTGAAACCTCAAGCAGGCCGATGGAGAGTACCGGTCACTCAAATAGTGGGCTATTTTAGCACAAGCATGCGCAGGTAATGCGGCCGTACGCGCACGTACGCCAACTCGCCCCATCATGGCAGCGCAAGCTTAGGCCAAACTTAGCAAGCCCTGCCCCTAGATGCCAAAACCAGCGCTTCGCCTGCGCCGCGGGCGCAGTCCACCTGCGCTCCCGCGCAGGCTGTCTGCACCCCCGCGCAGGCTGTCTGCACCCCCGCGCAGGCTGTCTGCACTCCCGCGCACCACCACGACCACCTCCCGCGCCCATAACCTGCACCGTGGTCGCGTTGCCTCACCTCCCGCCCCCTGCCGCAGGCACGGGCGCACAGGCGCTATTGCGCCGCTTGCGCGTCTGAGAAATCTGAGCGCAAGCGCCAAGGCCCACCGCAGGCCGCCTTGCGCCCATGGCAAGCTACCTTAGCCGCTTGTCTATCAGATCCGTGCGCGCAGCGCGCTTCATTGCGCCTACGATCGTGCTAATATGAGAAGTTGAGTGTGCGCCCAGAAGGTCTGTCACCTCCCTGCCGCGCCGCCTCAGGTAGCCTTGCTCCTTAGGCCTAAATCACGAAACTTTTGAGATTTGAACGCAAATGGCACAAAAGAAAACTCTTGCCCTTATTATCATGGATGGTTGGGGTGACAACCCAGTTAAGGAATTCAACGCTGTTGCTAATGCTAAGACTCCGGTGTTAGATGGTCTGTGTGCCAAGTACGCTCACACCGACATCTCCGCTTCGGGCATTGACGTTGGTCTGCCTGATGGCCAGATGGGCAACTCCGAAGTCGGTCACACCAATATCGGTGCCGGTCGCATCGTCTACCAAGAGCTGACGCGCGTCACCAAGGCCATTGCTGACGGCGACTTCTTCTCCAACTCCGTGCTGTGCGAAGCCGTTGACAAGGCAGTTAAGGCTGACAAGGCTGTCCACATCATGGGTCTGATGTCGCCAGGCGGCGTCCACAGCCACGAAGACCACATCTTGGCCATGATCAAGCTCGCTGCCCAGCGTGGTGCCAAGAAGATCTACTTCCACCCATTCTTAGACGGCCGTGACGTACCACCTCGTTCGGCCTTAGATTACATCGGTAAGTTTGAAGACCTCTTCCGTGAGTTAGGCGTTGGCCGCTTTGCCTCGGTCGTTGGCCGTTACTACGCCATGGATCGTGACAACCGTTGGGATCGTGTCGAGCAGGCCTATGACCTGTTAACCCAAGGCATCAGCCAGTTCCCAGCCTATCCTTCGATCAAGGAGGCCATTGAGGCCGCCTACGCCCGTGACGAGAACGATGAGTTCGTCAAGGCCTCGGTCATCGGCGACAAGGTTGCCATGGAAGATGGCGACAGCCTCATCTTCATGAACTTCCGTGCCGACCGCGCCCGTCAGATCACCCGTGCTTTTGTCAACCCAGACTTTGACGGCTTTGCGCGCAAGGCCCAGCCAAAGCTTGCTGACTTTGTCATGCTGACCCAGTACGCCGCTGACATCAAGACTGCTTGCGCCTTCCCACCAGCTGACCTCACCAACACCTTAGGCGAGTGGTTATCGTCCCACAACAAGACCCAGCTGCGCATCTCTGAGACCGAGAAGTACGCTCACGTCACCTTCTTCTTCAACGGTGGTGTTGAGACCGTATTCCCAGGCGAGGATCGCATCTTAGTCCAAAGCCCTAAGGTTGCCACCTACGATCTCCAGCCTGAGATGAGCTCCACCGAGCTCACCGACAAGCTGTGCGCAGCCATCGAGTCGGGCAAGTATGACGTTGTCATCTGCAACTATCCAAACGGCGACATGGTTGGCCACACCGGCGTCTACGAGGCTGCAATTAAGGCCGTCGAAGCCGTTGACCACTGCATCGGCCGCGTCGTTGCCTCCTTAGAGAAGGTTGGTGGCGAGTGCCTCATCACCGCTGACCACGGCAACTGCGAGCGCATGAAGGATATGACCACCGGCCAGCCTTACACCGCTCACACCAACCTGCCAGTCCCATTCATCTACGTTGGCCGCAAGGCCCACATGCGTGAGGGCGGCCGCTTAAGCGACATCGCTCCTACCATGCTGTACCTGATGGGCATGGAGATCCCAGCCGAGATGACCGGCAAGTCGATCATCACCTTAGACGAGTAAGAAGCCCTCTTCTCGCGCTAAAAGAGCCTGCCCCAGCTTGCTGGGCGCAGGCTTTTTTGTGCCCGGAGCGCGCACCAAAAAGCTTGCGCAACCTGCCCACGCAGCCTATGCCCTGTGGGCCATACCCCAAGCTTGAGGCTAAGCCCAACCGGCCTTCTGTCCCTTAGAGACCAATGCTCAGTGGATGGAGCCAGAAGCCAATCTGTAAGTCTCTAAGGCGCAAAGGGCCACTCGGCGCTAACCTTCGACTCCGCCCGAAGAGCTTTGGGCCAACAGCGGCTGCGCGCGCCGCGCACCGCGTCACGCTGGGGCCACTCTGTAGGTCTCTAAGAAGCAAAGGGCCGTCTGCGCGGGATTGGGCACAGGCCTTGGCGCGGCGAAGAAAGGGCCTTGGCGCGGGGCGCGCAGTTGTGATGCACTGTTATAGGGAAGTATTGAGCTTAAGGTGCGGAGCATGCCTTGGCATGGTGCAAAAACTGTGATCTCTAGGGCAAAATCGCGCTTTGTCCGCCCTGCCACTTTTCACAAGTGGCCGCGGAGCGCCCCAGCTTGGTGAAACAGTTTCACCACTATGCGCTGCGTTTCATGAGCCGGGCAATGTTACAAAGCGCCCGACGCGGCTGCTCTGCGAGACGTGTTATCTAGGAATCGCCCCATACCGTTTGCACCGCAGGTTTTTGTAACATTGTTGCTGGTATCGCGGCAGGGCGCGCCCTTGGTTCTACCACCATCAAATCTGTACCATCGACAAGTCACAATTGAGCATTTGCAAACGCTCACGATGCGCGTACAGTGCTCAACAAATGAGCTGCGCTGCCGATGAGAATCATAACGGTTCCCGGTAACAACGTGATGTTTAACCCTTACGTGGCTAAGGGTGACCTGCGCCGCGCGCAGCATCAGGATGATGCAACGAGCGCGCAGGCTGACCTTTAGTGGGTGCGTGCACATCACGGGGAAGCGTAACCAAAGTAAGGTAGACGCCTCTTGGGCGGCCTCACGCTGACAAGAGTCGTCATGGATCTGTTGCAACCTCTTGTGGGTTGCCGTTTGGCTTTTTTAGGAGATAGCAGTATGTATCCGCAAAAAAAGCGCGGGTTCGCACCTATCACCGCCTTTGGCGTAAAAAACAACTTCAAGGCTTTCAACTTCATGAAGCGTCGTCACATCGATGACCGAGCTCAAAGCGAGCGTGTCGATGCTTTCAAGTTAGCGATTGCCAAGTAGCTGACGCGCAGCACCAAGGCTCTTCGAGCTTTGCCCTGTTGCCGCACCAAGGCTAAACTCAAACGAACACAGCATCACATAAGGACACGCATCACGGGTTAACCCGTCTGCTTGGAGCGTTTGCCCTCTTCTTACTTGGAGGCAAACGAAGGTGTAACTAAAGGCAGCTGTTGCCAGTGTTGCTCGCGCCACGCAGCGTAGCACTCAGCCTTCTGCTTGTCATGCCTCAGTGCATGCACCCCCAAGCCTCCGGCATCAAGCACCTGCCGAAGCATCCAAACTAAAGGGCCGCAATCGCGGCCCTTTGGTTTTGGCGCTCAGGCGCACTCAGCCTGCGCGCTCGCTCTGGCCTGCGCCGCAGGCCTGCGACGTTAGTCGCCGGAGATCGTGATCTCCGGGATCAAAATGGAGCCCACTTGCAGGAAGCGGCGCTCATCGACATCCGAGCCTAATAAGGCGATGTTACGCGTCATGTCGAGCATATTGCCTGCGACCGTGACCTCGTCGACGGCATGTACGCGCTCCCCGTTTTCAAAGTAGAAGCCCGAGAGGCCGCGGCTGTAGTTGCCATTGACCACGTTGATCCCCTGCCCCATCAGGCCGTCGATCACGATGCCGCTTCTGGCCTGCCGCATCATCTCCTCAAGCGTACAGGTGTGCGCTGCATCGGCGGTGACAAAGGTGTTGTAGAGCGAGTCGTTGTGGCCATTGCAGCGCATCTTGAGCTTGCGCGCGCTGTAGGTGCTAAGTAGATACTCCTTGAGTACACCGGCCTCAACCAGTGTCAGCGGACGCGTCGCGACGCCATCGCTGTCAAAGGCACTTGAGCACAGGCCATCGTTGAGCCATGGATCTTCCTTGATGGTGATGAACTCAGGGTAGATCTGCTGCCCTAACTTATCCTTCAAGTACGAGGAGTTGTGGTAGATGAGGTTACCGGCAAGGCCGCTTAAGCACGAAGCGATAAAGCCGGAGCTTGAGCGCCGGAAGATCACGTTGTACTTGCCCGTCTTCACCTTGCGGGCGCCGAGCTTGCCTAAGGTGCGCTCAATGGCCTCATCGACCAAGCGCTCATCGCTCCACTCCTTGGCCGGATTGGTCAGGCTCTGCCCGCTCGAGCTCGTTTGCATCACACCATCACGCATGCCGACAAAGCCGATGTACTTGGACACGGTGGACTCGGCCTTGGAGCGGCAAAAGCCGTGGCTCGTTGCGAGCACATCTAAGTCATACTCAATGGAGTAGGCCGAACCGTCGGACTTAACTAAGCCCTGCTCCTTAAACTGCGGGAGTTTGGCGATACCAAGCTGCTCAAACTCGATGGCGCGCTTGACCACGCTATCGGGATCTTCTTCTAAGGCAAAGCAGTTTTGGATCTCCACCCCACCTTGGTACAGGTCGGCCTCGTCGCACAGACCCGCAAACTCGTCGGGCGAGGTGTACTCACTGAGGCTTAACGCCGAGTCGATGGCTCGCTCGATACTCTCAGGGGAGAAATCATTGGTACTGACCGAAGCTGAGTGGTGGTCGCGATAGACGCGCACCGCCATGCCCAGCATCTGGTTGAACTCTAAGTTCTCGACCTCACCCTCACGGGCCGACACATTGATGCCCTTACCAGCACCAATCTTAATCTTGACCTGATCGGCGCCCTTCTTGAGCGCCTGCTCCACCGTCTTAGCGGCAAGGTCTTCGTATTGGGCGCGTCGTTGATCAATCTCGGAGAAAAATGACATCGCTTTGCCTTGTCAGGCCTCTGGCCTGGGTTAGAGGAAATCTATCGGGGCGCAGGCTGCGCGGGGCGTGAGCCACGGCGGTGGCCACCGCGTGGCTACCGCGGACTGGGCTCGTGCCGCGGCACCGCAGACTGGGCTCGCGCCGCGGCACCGCGGACTGGGCTCGCGCCGCGGCACCGCGGACTGGGCTCGCGCCGCGGCACCGCAGACTGGGCTCGCGCTGCACTAAGCACCATTGCTCTTGGCGCGCTGCATCGTCTCAGGGATGGTCACGCCGCTGCGGTTCACTTCTGCCTTGATGTACTGGTACAGCGCCCGCGCCGCCGGACGATCGGGCAAGGTGGAGCTAAGCTCATCGTGGGCGCGCTTGACCAAGGTGCGCAGCTTGTTGCGGTCGATCGCAGGGATCAGCTCGACCATAGCGTTGACGCCCTTGATGCCACCGTGGATCAGAAACTCGCGCAGTTGCTCAAGGCGCAGCGCGTTGGGATCTTCCTTGGCGGTAGCGCCCATGCCGTTAACCTGCGCCTCGAGCTCTTCGTGACCGTAGTTACGCAGAAGCTTGGCGACATATTGCAGCTGGCGGCGACGCTCATCGCTATTGCGCTTTAAGGAACGAGCCTTGACCAAGGCTTCCTTGATGTCCTCGTCCTCAAAAACCAAGCGGGCAAAGGCGGTATCACCTAAATCGGCCAACTTGTCAGCGAGCTTGCGGATCGCCTGCGCCTCGCGTTTGTGCGCGCTGCGGCTTTGCTCGTCGGGGGCGGTATCGAAACCTTCAAAATGCTCTTGTACTGCCATTTACTCTTCCTCGGTCTTGGAGCCACCGACAATGATGGAGCTGATCTTCACCGTAGGCTGGCCAATGCCCACGCGCACCGATTGCCCGGCCTTGCCGCACCAGCCGATACCGCGGTCAAACTCAAGGTCATCGGCAACCATGCAGACCTTGTTCATGGTCTCTGCGCCGCTGCCAATTAAGGTCGCGCCCTTGATCGGGGCGACAATCTTGCCCTTTTCGACCAAGTAGGCCTCCGAGGCCGAGAAGACAAAGCGCCCCGAGGTCGGGTCGACTTGGCCCCCGGCGAAGTTGACGGCATAAATGCCGCGCTCTAAGGAGGCGATGAGCTCGTCCTTATGGTACTCGCCCGGCAGCAAATAGGTATTGGTCATACGCGGGATGGTCATGTCGCTATAGCTCTGGCGGCGGCCATTGCCGGTGGGCTTCATGCCCATCAGGCGGGCACTGCGCCGGTCGTGCATATAGGACTTCAAGATGCCCTTTTCAATCAGGACATTGTGCTGAGCCGGAGTGCCCTCATCGTCGCAGCTTTGCGAGCCGCGGCGGCGCTCGATGGTGCCATCATCAACAATGGTGCACAAAGGCGATGCCACCTGCTGGCCCATCTTGTCGTGATAGATCGAAGTCTTGAGGTAGTTGCAATCACCCTCAAGGCCATGGCCCACCGCCTCGTGAATCAGTACCGCCGGCCAGCCTGCGCCCAAAACTACCGGCATGGTGCCCGCCGGAGCTGGGATCGACTCTAAATTGACCGCCGCCATGCGTACCGCATCGCGCGCGACATTGAGGTAGACGTCATCGTCCAGCAGCTCATCGAGCAGATACGAGCCGCCCATGGCCGATGAACCGGATTCGGTGCGCGTGCCATTCTTCATGACCACGCTGACGTTGAACTGAACAATCGGCTTGACGTCGGCGCCGATGGTGCCATCGGTATTGAGCACCAGCATCTGCCGATGTACCTGCCCCAAGCTAATCTCGACTTGGTCGACGCGCGGATCGGCAGCGCGGGCCACCTCATTGGCCTTGCGCATCAGAGCAATCTTGTCGTCACGCGAGAGGGAGTCCAGCGGATTGTCTTGGACATAGAGCGGCTTGACCGCCAAAGGATTGAGGGCGATAGCGACGCGCTCGCAGTTATGGCCGCGGCTAATGGAGCGGGCGGCCTGACAGGCATCTAAGATCGCCTGCGGCTCGATCGCATCGGCATAGGCAAAGCCCGTCTTCTCGCCAATCTGGGCGCGGACACCGACTCCAGCTAAGATGTTGTAATTGCCGTGCTTGATGATGCCCTCGGACAGCCGAAAGGACTCACTGACCTCGTGCTCAAAGAAGATGTCACCAAAATCAAGCTGGCGCTCTTGGAGCAGAGTCAGGCTCTGCCTTAAGAAGGCATCGTCGATGCCTGCAGGGTGGAGCAGATGCTCCTTGACGTAGCTTAAATTATCCATGAACCTACCACCAAGGGATCAAAACATGAAGGGAGCGTAGCGGTGGGCAGGGCGCGCAGCCTGCGACAGCATGCGCGCATAACCGCGCCTCAAGCGCGCAGCAGCGCGCCAGTGCTGCGCCCAGTGCGGGCGCTGCCGGGCGGCCCATTAGCCTTGCACAGACACGGTGCGCGGCTTGATACCAAACTGGGCTAAGGCCATGCGCACTTGGCAAATCGGCAGGCCCACCACCGCACTGACCGAGCCGGAGACCTTCTCGACAAACATCGAGGCAATGCCTTGAACGGCGTAGGCCCCGGACTTGTCGTCGCACTCGCCGGAGGCGACGTAGGTGGCAATGAGCTCCTCGCTCAAGGGCGCAAAAGTCACTTCGGTGGTGACCGTGAAGTTTTGCTCGAGCTCGCCCTTGACGATGCACACGGCGCTCATGACCTCGTGGGTACGCCCCGAGAGCAGGCGCAAGATGCGCTTAGCATCCTCACGGGAAGTGGGTTTGCCGATAATAATATCATGACAAACTACGATGGTATCTGCGGCCAAAACGACGTCATGCGGGTGCAGCTCCGCAATGATCCGGGCCTTCTCGGCGGCCATGCGCGCCACGTAGGCACTTGGGCTTTCCCCCACCATGATCGTCTCGTCAGCATCAGGCTTCATCACGACAAAGCGCAAGCCCATCTTCTCTAAGTAGTCGCGCCGCCGCGGTGAACTAGAGGCCAAAATCAAATCGTAATCTTGGGCCTGCGAAGCCGACTGAACCAGCTGAGCCATCTGAACTTTCCTCACATCCGAAAACCACTGGGGCCAAAGTTGACTGAAGCCGCGGCCGGGCCGCGGCCGGAACTTAGAGCTCCTTTTCGACTTTGACCGAAGCGCTAGTGACGTTAAAGACCTTCCACAAGGTGGCATAGACCATAATCATGATTGGCCAGAGCCCCATGGTCACCAAGGTCGGCCAGCCGAAGTTGCCAGAGTAGGTGCCTTGGGCGATGAGGTGGCCAATCCAATAGACCACGATGTGGCCAATCAGATTGACGATCCCGATGATGACCATCTGCTGCCACAGCATGAAGTTAATGAAGCTCTTAAACTGCGACAAAATGATGTAGACCTGAAAGGCCAAGATCAAGGCATTGAAGCCAAAGGGCGCGCCCGAGAGCAAATCGAGCAAGAGGCCCGTTCCCCATGCCATGCCCACATTGATGCGCTGCGGGTCGGAGCAGGCAAAGAAGATGAGCAAGAGCGCCGCAAAGTCCGGCCGAAACGGCGCGATCACCGCTGGTAAGTGGACGATCTCCAAGATGAGCGTGATAAAGAGCAGCGGGCAAAAGATGAGATACGAGGAGCGGCGCTGCTCATTTTTGGGGTTAGCCATAGACCACCTCCTGACCAAGGACTTTCTGCGGCGCAGGCTTTGGCGCAGGCAACGGCGCGATATGCGGTGCATCCTGCGGCGCTACGGGGACGTAAGCCTGTGGCGCTACGGGGACGTAAGCATGCGGCGCGGCGCTCTCGGCGCTCGGCTCGTTCTCATTGGGCGCGCGCTCGGAGTCGGTAAGCGAATCGATGAGCTTGCGGATATGTTCTTGGCGCAGGCGACGCTTGCCGTCGGTTTGCTCCTTAGGCTCAAAGATCTTGGTCTTGGTGATGCCGTTAGGCTGATACCAGAACATCAGCACGTAGCGAATCTTGTCCGTGTCCACCAAGGGCTTGGCCTTAACCTCGGCAAAAGGCTGATCTTCTGAGAAGCCCACGGAGCTGACAATCGCTACTGGATAGCCCTCGGGGTAGACCCCACCTAAACCGGAGGTGACTAAGAGATCACCTTCTTTGATGTCAGTGGAGCGCGGCACGTTATCGATGGAGAGCTCATCGTGCAGGCCGGTACCGGAGACAATAGCGCGCACTTGATTGCGCGTGTTGAGCACCGGGATCGCGCTGGACGGATCGGAGAAGAGCAAGACGCGGCTTGAGCTGTAGGCCACCGAGACCACTTGGCCCACCAAGCCCTCATCGGTGATCACCGGCATGCCCTCATAGACGCCCGAGCTGGAACCACGGTTGACCGTAATGCGCTGACGATATGGATCGCTATCGACCGCGATGACTTCGGCAAACATACGGCGTGAGGACACGCGCAGCGGCGAGTTTAAGAGCTTGCGCATCGCGGCATTTTCCTGCTCGAGCGACTGCAAGCGCATCACGTCAACGCGCTGCAGGTAGTTCTCGGTGGACAAGCGCTCGTTCTCTTCCATGAGCTCGGCGCGACTCTTAAACTGACTTGAAACCGCCTGCGACAGCGAGTGCGGAGCATCAGCAAAGACTAAGACCGGATAGAGGGCCGTCTCGACGTAGTAGCGAAAATCGCTTAAGAGCTTGAACCTGACGTCGACCAACATCAGGATGATCGACAAGATCACCACCAAAACAAAGCGCAGTGTGATAAAGAAGTTTGAAGGATCTACTCGGTTCAAAAGTCCACCCCACCTCGCAGGCCCGGCACCTTGCCGAGCGCTCGTTTGAGCTTATGTTCTGGTAGGACACAAAAACAAAAGCGCCTAACCCAGCTGGGCGCCAGCACTGAGGCAGCGCCGTAACGTCTCTAGGTTAGGCCTTCTCTGACGCTAAAGGTTCCGCAGGCGCGGGGCCTTACGTCCGGTGCCCGATATCTGTCAGCACCGCTACCGGGCAAGGAGCTCGGCGTTAGTCGAAGATCTCGTTTTCTTGAGCATCGTACATCTCAAGGGCACGACCACCGCCGCGGGCGACGCAAGTCAGTGGATCATCGGCTACGATGACCGGGATGCCGGTCTCCTCGCGCAAGAGCTTATCTAAGTTGTGCAGCAGGGCACCACCACCGGAGAGCATCATGCCGCGCTCGGCGATGTCGGCGGCAAGCTCTGGTGGCGACTTCTCAAGGGCGACGCGCACCGCAGCCACGATGCCCTTAATTGGGTCGGACAGAGCCTCTAAGATCTCGTTAGTGTTCAAGGTAAAGGAGCGCGGTACCCCCTCAACGACCGAGCGGCCACGGACTTCCTTTTCGTGCATTTCTTGCTCAGCGTAGGCCGAACCGATCTCGATCTTCACCTGCTCGGCGGTAGCCTCACCGATCTCGTAGCGCTTGGTATTGCGCACGTAGTTGATGATGGCCTGATCAAAGCGGTCACCACCGATGCGCACCGAGCTTGAGTACACCACGCCGTTGAGCGAGATGATCGCCACTTCGGTGGTACCACCACCGATGTCCACGATCATGGAACCGGCGGCCTCAGAGACCGGCAGGCCCGCACCGATCGCGGCGGCCATCGGCTCAGTGATGAGGAATACCTCGGAGGCACCGGCGCCTTCGACCGACTCACGAATGGCACGGCGCTCAACTTGGGTCGCACCGCACGGCACGCAGACTAAGACGCGTGGCGACGGCTTGAAAGGGAAAAAGTGCGAACCGGTCAGTACCTTGTCGATAAAGTACTGCAGCATCTTCTCGGTGTACTGGAAGTCGGCAATCACGCCATCCTTCATCGGGCGGATTACTTCGATGTTGTCAGGATTCTTACCCAACATCACCTTTGCGGCCTTGCCTACCGCATCAACTTTACGCTGGGCGCCACCATTCTTATCGAGTCTGACGGCAACAACAGAAGGCTCGTTTAAGACGATGCCCTTATTCTTGACGTACACCAGAGTGTTTGCTGTTCCCAAGTCAATCGACAGGTCGTTTGAGAACATGGCGCGAAGTTTTTTAAACATTTGCGTAAACCTTGAGCCAATGACAAAAAAGCGGCCAACCTAAACCCACCTCGGTTCCGTCTTTGACTCACAAGACAGCACTGTAAGCTTACCCTGCAAGGCGCAGCCTTACAGGTGATCACCCCTACAGGTGGCGGGCTCAGTCGCAGCAGAAGAGCTGTGGCCTCAAAGAAAGTAGAAATCGTGCTGCGCTCTGCGCAGCTCACAACGCCCGAGGATTTCCGCTAAGCCCTAGCGCGCAGGTCGGCGCTCGAGGGCTGACTGGGGGCTTGGGCTTGCCCTAGCACATAATTACGCAACCAATCTTGTAATTATGCTCAAACTACCATGCGCCACGGCGGCTCCCTCCGGCCCCAAGCAGGGCTCAACTCAGGGGGTGAGCGCTCAGCGTACCCGCATGCAGATCAAATGCACAGTATAGCATACATACAAGGCCCCGCACCGCACCTTGCGGATATACGCGCGCTTTTGCCCCCCTTGGGGCAGGCCGCGCGGGCTCCCGCCCCCGCGCCCAGCAGTGGCCTTCCGCGCCAACCTACGCCCTCAGCGGCTGCCACCCCCAAAACTGCGCCGCATCAGCCTAAGGCCCCTTCCCCAAGCGGCGGCACCGCACCGAGCAGCGCGCGGAAACGCAGGTGCGCCCAACAGCGGCGCCGCTTACCCATAATTTAACAGCCAATCGCAAAAGTATAGCAGCCTAGTTACGGCAAAAAGAATGCCGCCGGAGTGCAAAGACTGCGGCGGCATCTTAGTAGGCCTGCGGCGCTTCGGGGCGCCTGAGGCGCTCAGGCTTAGAACGGAATATCGTCGTCGTTGCTGTTATCGGTGACCGGAGCGGCCGTTGGGGCTGGGGCTGGAACCTCGGCACTGGCGGCAGGGGTGGTGGCACCTAAGTTGTTGTCGTCAAATGGGCTGGCGCTAGCAGCACCATATGGGACATTCTCAGCTGGGCTTGGAGTGTCCGCAGCAGCGGCTGGAGCCGGGGCTGGGGCGCTGCTCATGGCACCATAAGGGTTGTTGTCAAAGGACGGGTAGGCCGGAGATGCAGGAGCAGCTGGGGCCGCAGCGTTTGGCGTAAAGCCCGGCTCTTGCGGCTTATTATTCCAGCTGTTGTTGCCGTTGAAGTTGCTGGCGCCATTGAAGCTGCCTGCTGGGCCATAGCTCGTATGGCTCTGCGAGTAGCCCCCACCTTGGCCGCCGAAGCCGCCTTGATTGTTCTGCGCGCCAAAGCCCCCTTGGTTGCCTTGGTAACCACCACCTTGGTAGCCCCCTTGGTTGCCTTGGTTGCCGTAGTTGCCTTGGTTGTTGTAGCCGCCTTGGTTGTTGTAGCCACCCTGGTAATCGCCCTTATTGCCGTAGCCGCCGAAGTTGGAGCGGTTGTTGTTGTAAGGGCCGTTCGTGCGCGTGTTGAAGCTGTTGCTATTCTCAAAGGCGTCGAAGCTCTCCGGTGGCATCGGGCCGTTCTTGCTGTCGAGCATGATCATATTGTCCGAGACGATCTCGGTCGACCAGCGCTTGACGCCCGACTTGTCGGTGTAGGAACGCGTTCTGAGCTTGCCTTCGATGAACAAGCGCGAGCCCTTGTGGACGTAGGTCTCAACGATGTTGGCCTGATTATTTCTGAAGACGACACGGTTCCACTCGGCGACTTCAATATAGCCGCCTGGCGCGTCATCACGACGCACGTTCTCGTTGGTCACGACGGTCACCGTGGCCAGCTTGCCGTTATCAAACGACCGGATCATGGGCTCGTCTGCGGTATAGCCGATCAAGAAGACCTTGTTTAAGCTGCGTGCCATTCCTAAACTCCTTTCGAGGCATAACACCAAAGGCTAAGGCTGACCACACGCAGTGGCTGCAACCGTACCTAGTGCCGATCAAACCATTTCCATAGTGTATATATTATACACCATAGAAAGTAAAGTCACGATATTTACGCGACGTACCCAGCCGAGGCTGCTCCCAGCGCTCGACCTCAATTCATCTTAACCCAATTGCTCGCGCCCAGTGGAAAAAGACTGGTAAAGCCCCCTGATTTCCGCACAGCCTCCACAAAGCGCCCGCGCCAAGAGCGGTGAAATGGTGTACATTAGCCCTTTCTTGCCGATAATAGCGGCACCGCGGCCGCGCAGCTCGCGCGCCGGCGCATCTGCGCGCGGGGCGCAGTACCCGCGGGTCATGCTGGGGCATTTTCATAGGGGAGCTCGTATGGATCAGATCGTTGTACGCGGTGCGCGTACGCACAATCTCAAAAACATCACCGTAACCATCCCCCGTGACCGCTTAGTGGTGGTCACCGGATTGTCCGGTTCAGGCAAGTCCTCGCTGGCCTTTGATACGCTCTATGCCGAAGGCCAACGCCGCTATGTCGAGTCGCTTTCCTCCTATGCCCGCCAATTCTTGCAGTTGATGGACAAGCCCGATGTCGATAGCATCGAAGGTCTGTCTCCGGCCATCTCCATTGAGCAGAAGTCGACCTCGCACAACCCGCGCTCAACCGTGGGCACCATCACCGAGATTCATGACTACCTGCGCCTGCTCTTTGCCCGCATCGGCGAAGCGCGCTGCCCCGAGCACGGCACCGTGCTCAAGGCTCAGACCGTCTCGCAGATGGTCGACCAGACCTTGGCCTATCCTGAGGGCACCAAGCTCATGATCATGGCCCCGGTAGTGCGCGGCCGCAAGGGCGAGTACAAGCAGCTCTTAGGGGAGCTCGCGCAGCAAGGCTTTGTGCGCGCGCGCATCGATGGGGAAATCTGCGACTTGAGCGAACCGCCCGAGCTCAAGCTGCGCCTTAAGCACACCATTGAGGTAGTGGTCGACCGCTTTAAGGTCAAGCCTGAGCTCAAGCAGCGCTTAGCGGAGTCCTTTGAGACCGCCTTAAAGGTGGCCGACGGCTTGGCCCTCGTCGTGCCGATGGATGAGCATCAGCCTGAGGAGGAGATCATGCACTCGGCGCGCTATTCGTGCCCGATCTGCGGCTACTCCATCCCCGAGCTCGAGCCCCGCAACTTCTCCTTTAACAATCCCCATGGCGCCTGCCCGCGCTGCGATGGCTTAGGCCGCCTCTTGGTCTTCAGTGAAGACAAGATCGTCCCCGATCCCACCAAGTCGATCGAAGAGGGCGCGATCACCCTCTGGGATAAGCGCTCGTGGAGCTTCTATCGCCTCTTGGTGCCGGTCTGCAAGGAGAATGGCATCGACATCACGGCCCCCTTTGCGAGCCTGAGCCCAGACCAAAAGAAGCTCATCTTCTACGGCAATGTCAAATACCCTGAGCTTAAGAACGATCCTGATGACACCGACTTCTTAGGCGTCATCGGCTACTTTGAGCGCCAAGCCAAGGAAAGCGCCTCGGAGAGCTACCAAGCGCAACTGCAAAGCCTGATGGTGGCCCAGACCTGTCCGGAGTGCCACGGCGCGCGCTTAAAGCACGAGTACTGCCATGTCTTCGTCGGCAATAAGAGCTTGCCTGAGATCTCCGAGCTGGCGATCAGCGACTGCTACGACTTCTTCTGTCACTTACAGCTGGGGCTACAGGAGAGCAAGATCGCCGAGCGTATCTTAAAGGAAGTGCGCGAGCGCCTGATGTTCCTACAAAACGTAGGCTTAGGCTATCTGTCCTTGGCGCGCGCGGCGGACACCCTCTCAGGCGGCGAAGCCCAACGCATCCGACTTGCGAGCCAAATCGGCGCCGGTTTAGTCGGCGTGATGTACATCTTAGATGAGCCGAGCATCGGCCTGCACCAGCGCGACAATCAAAAGCTGCTCGATGCCTTAAAGCACCTGCGCGACTTGGGCAATAGTGTCATCGTGGTCGAGCACGACGAAGATGCCATTCGCCAAGCCGACTACATCGTCGATATCGGCCCGCGCGCAGGTGTCCACGGCGGCAACGTCGTCACCTGCGGCACACCAACGGAGATTATGGCCTGCCCCGACTCCTTGACCGCCGACTACTTAAACGGGCGCAAGAGCATCCCAGTACCGACCAAGCGCCATGCCCCCAAGGGCTTTTTGACCTTAACGGATTGCCACGGCAACAACCTCAAGCATATTGATGTCAGCTTCCCCCTAGGCTGCTTGGTTGTGGTCACGGGCGTCTCAGGCTCAGGCAAGTCGACCTTAGTCAACGACACCTTAGTGCCGATGGCGACGAAGCGCCTGCTGCGCCGCAGCAGTGGGCAGGCCACGGAGTTTGACTGCGCAGAGTGTCAGGGCTTAGAGCAGATCGACAAGCTCATCTGCATCGACCAAAGCCCGATTGGTCGCACCCCACGCTCGAATCCAGCCACCTATATCGACCTTTTTACCAGCATCCGCGAGCTCTTTGCCCAAACCGAAGAGGCGCGTGCCCGCGGCTACAGCGCCGGTCGCTTCTCCTTTAATGTCAAGGGCGGGCGCTGCGAGGCCTGCCAAGGCGATGGCACCATCAAGGTCGAGATGCACTTCTTGCCTGACGTCTACGTCCAATGCGAACACTGCCATGGCCAGCGCTACAACCGCGAAACCTTGGACATCAAGTACAAGGGCAAGAACATCAGCGAAGTGCTCAACATGACGGTCGAGGAGGCCTATACCTTCTTTGCCGCCATCCCACGCATCAAGCGCAAGCTCCAAGCCCTGATGGACGTTGGTCTGTCCTACATCACCTTAGGGCAGTCGGCCCTGACCTTCTCAGGGGGCGAAGCGCAGCGCATTAAGCTCGCCAAGGAGCTCTCCAAAGTCGCCACCCATAACACCCTCTACGTCTTAGACGAGCCGACCACTGGCCTGCACTTCCACGACGTCAAGCAGCTCCTCGACATGCTGCTGCGCCTGCGCGATGAAGGCAACACCGTGATCGTCATCGAGCACAACCTCGACGTCATCAAGTGCGCCGACTACCTCATCGACCTAGGACCCGAGGGCGGCAGCGGCGGCGGTACCGTCATCGCCACCGGTACCCCCGAGCAGGTCGCGCAAACCACCGGCTCCTTTACCGGCGAGTTCCTGCGCCCGCTCTTGGCGCGCGCCGGTATCCTCAGCGCTGATAGCGCCCCGGCGCCGCACAAGCACGCTCAAACCGCAGCCAAGGCTCCGGCCAAGCCCCCAGCCAAAGCCAAGGCTCCGGCTAAGACCCCAGCCAAAGATAAGGCTCCGGCCAAGGCCCCAGCCAAAGCCAAGGCTCCGGCCAAGACCCCAGCCAAAGCCAAGGCTCCGGCCAAGACCCCAGCCAAAAAGGAGGCCACAACCAAGAAGCCACGCCGCACCAAGGCGCCATAGCCTGCACCCCAAAGCCGCGGTTCCCTCCGGCTAATACGGCCGGACGGCGCGGCGGGCCTTGCTATAATGGCCGCGCATTTCCCACAAGAGGCATTATTATGTTTGAGCTAACCGACCAGATGTATCAAGCGGTATTGAACTTGGACGATGACTACCGCCAGTTCTTTTGCCTGCAAAAGTGCCAAGAGCAGGGCGCGCTCTACGTGCTCAAAGAGCCGGGCTCAGAAGGCATGCCCCTGATGTTCAACGATGAGCCAGAGGCAGGCGAAGACGAGAACACCAGCCACACCTTTTTGCCCATCTGGTGCCACCCGAAGTTTGTCAACTACTACCAAGAGCATGCCGCCAATCACGACGAGCTCAAGGACTACGAGCTCTTAGAGCTCAAGCTCGATCTCTTCCGCGACAAGTGGGCCGCGACCTTAGAGCAAAACGGCATTGTCCTTGCGCTGATGCCGCTTGATGACACCAAGAACTTCACCTTATGCCGCGCCACCATCTTCGCCGAGGCTGACGCCGCCAAGACTGCCGCGGCCGAAGCCCAGCAAAGCGACCAGCTCACGGACGCCGACAAGGCCGTCCTCAAGGGCTAACGGCCCCGCCTTAGGGCGCAGCCTTGGGCGCCCTTGGGCCGGGCGCTACATCTTGTCGGTGTAGGTGAGGTGGCGCGTCTCGCGGTAGTAGATCTGCCATGAGTTCACCACGTTCTGCCACAGCATATAGCAGCCTGGGGCGATCGAGGCCGCAGGCGAGAGATAGCTGTAGGTGACCCAGATGCCAAAGACCATGTTCTTTTGGCCAAGGCCTTGACCGGCGCTGATGCGCTGGCCTTCTAAGTGACCAATGAACTTGCCCAGACCAAATTGCACCGCAGTAGCCACTAAGCCGACCAAGGCGAGGTTGATCAGGGTGATGGCGCTTTGGTGTGAGTTCATCATGTTCGAGCAGGCGGTCGCGGAGACCGTGGTGAGGGTAAAGGCCCACAGATAAAAGGACACGCCCTTTAAGTAGGTCACGATGAAACGGTGCAGCGGCTTGACCAAGAAGCGGATGAGCTGCGCCAAGATTAAGGGCAGCACAATCATGGGGAATACTTTGCCCATGATGAGGGTGAACTCGACCCAAAAGCCCTCATGGGCTTGCACCGAGATAAGCGGGAAGAGAAGCGGAATGCAGATGGCTGCGCCCAAATTGCTCAAGATGGTATAAGTGGTGAGCGAGTTCTCATCGCCGCCGAGCTTGCCGGTGATGACCGAGGCGGCTGCCGCGGTCGGCGTGACAAAGCAGGCGAGGATGCCCTCGAGCTCTAAGTTGATCGAACCCGTCGCCTCCGGGCAGTAGCGGATCAAGAGCACCAACGCCAGCGGAATGGCAAATTGGATCGCGACCAAGATGAAGTGCCAGCGGCGCGGGCGCATCTTGCTCACTTCGACCTTACAGAAGGCGATGAAGAGCATGGTGAAGATGAGCCATGGCACTAAGTCATCGACAAAGTGCTTGATTGGGTACTTGATCGGGGCTAAGAAGGTCACGTAGTGGAAGAGAAAGTACGTGCCGATGCCCACCGAGATGGCGATGGCCAAGATATTGAGGCGGATTAAGCGCATCAACCGCTGCAGCCGCCGATAGCTGGCCTTTTCCACCATGACCTGCTCGAGCTTAGCGGTCAGCTCGGCCTTATTTTGCGGCTGGGGTGGTACTTTCACCATGGCACTCTCCTCTCAAAGCCTGTGGCCGTGATATTACCACTAAGCGGCTCCCCGCGCGCCGGAGCGCACTCGCTGTGCCCGCGCTGGAGCGCCCTCACTGCGCCGTGGCGACCTCACCGCGCCTGCGCGGTAGCGCGGGCGGCGCGCAGGCAGCAAAAAGGCGGCCGCAGCCGCCCTTGGATTAAGCCCAGCTCTATTAGTCAACTAAGTCAAAGAGCGGCTCTAAGTGGAAGGTGGCAATGAGCGAGCGCACATTGGCGCTCGCGTGCAACACCCGCAGGCGCTGCTTGGGCACATGCTTGGCCCATTGCACCAAGAAGGCAATGCCTGAGGAGTCGATCACTTGATTATCCTTCAGATCGACCTCCGGGCAGGCGAAGATAGTGGTGCGCTGCGGCCATAAGGCCTCCACCTCAACGTGGGTTAAGCGCGTGACATCAAGCGGTGCCATCGCTTTAGCCCTGCTTCTTGTCAACTAACGGAGCGCTGCTGCCGGACTTGTTGTGCTGGTCGATTAAGTCGATCACGGCCTTGATGCCACGCTCGCGGATCAGAGGCGAGAGCTCATTTTCCTTGGAGGTGAGCAGGCTGATGCCTTCGGCGACCATATCAAAGGCGCGCCACTCCCCGGTCTTGGAGTTCTTGCGTAACTTAAAGATCAGCTCCAAGTCTTGCTTGCCTTGCTCGCGGATTAAGAACTTGACGTTAACCTGCGTAGCATCGGCCGAGACGCTCTTGTAGTCAGGCAAGACCAAGTCTTGGTTGTTGTATAAGGCTAAGGCATCGGCAAAGGAGGCGACAATGTACTCGGCAAAGACATCGCAGAAGGCGTCACGGTCAGCGGCGCTGACACTCTTTAAGTTGGTGCCCATGACCTTAAAGCCGGCATAGCGCGTGTCAACGTAAGGCAGAAGATCGGTGCGCACTAAGTCCTTGCGGAAGTTAGTATCGCTCATCTTGTCCTTATTGGCCTTGATCTTATCGAAGGTGCTGGAGGCGACCTGCGTGACCATCTTGTAAGGATCGGTCATGTCCACCGTCGCGGCCGCGGCGTTAAAGCCGAAGGTTGCGGCCCCAAATAAAGCTAAGGCTGCCCAAAACTTCTTCATAGCAAAACTCCCTATTGTTGTGCCTCTGCGGCGTTAGCCGCATCGCCCACCGAGCTTGAGTACAGGAACTTGGAGATCAAGTCCTCAAGGACAATGGCCGAGCCTGTGTCGTAGATGTAATCGCCGTCTTTAAGGTAGGTCGAGCCCATCTCCTCGTCATAGAAGCCCGGGGTGATCGAGATGTACTGCTCACCGATGATACCGGCCGTTAAGATCGAGGCCTTGGACTCGCTGGACAAGTCGCTATAGCGGCTTTCGATCGCCAGATCGACCACCGGCACGAGGTCGGTTGGGTCTAAGGAGATGTTCTCAACCCGGCCAATGGCGACACCGCCGATACGTACCGGCGCGCGCAGCTTGAGCGACCCGATGTTGTCAAACTTAGCATGCACGGTGTAGGTGTCCGAAGACGCATCCAACACCAGACCTGCCACCTTCAAGGACATCACGACCGCTGCCACAATGCCCAGCACCATAAAGATGCCTACTCCAAACTCAATCTTGCTGAACTTCATACCAGCTCCCCGGCACTAAAACATTAAGGCGGTTAACACGAAATCAAGACCTAAAATCGCCAGCGATGACTGCACCACCGTCGCGGTTGTAGCGTTGGAGATGCCTTCGGAGGTCGGCTTACAGTCATAGCCGTTAAAGAGCGCAATCCAGACGCAGGCAATCGAGAAGATGAGCGCCTTGATCAGCATGCAGCCGATGTCATCGACCAAGTCCACCGAGCTTTGCATGCCCGACCAGTAGATGCCATCGTCAAGGCCGAGCCAATCTACGCCCACCAGCTTACCGCCATAGACACCGACCAAGCAGAACATGATCGAAAGCAGCGGCATCGAGATGACGCCGGCCCAAAAGCGCGGCGAAATGATGCGCCGCAGCGGGTCAACCGCCATCATCTCCATCGAGGAGAGCTGCTCGGAGGCCTTGAGCTGACCGATCTCCGCGGTCAAGGCTGAGCCTGCACGCCCGGCAAAGAGCAGCGCGGTGACCACCGGACCGAGCTCACGGATGATGGCCAAGGCCACCAAGGGGCCAAGCGACCCGGTCGCCATAAAGTCCTTTAAGATGTTAAAGCCCTGCAGGCCCAACACCATGCCGATAAAGAGGCCGGAGACGATGATGATGATGACCGACTGCACGCCCACGAAGTAGATCTGCTTGATCAAAAGCGGGAAGTGTTTGCCCACATTGGGTTTGCCCACCAAGGCATGATAGAGCATGATGGTGGAGCGGCCCAGCGCCGTGATCTTATGGATGACGTAGCGGCCCAACTCACCGACAAAATTGAACATGAGGCTGCTCCTTACAGATCGTCGAGGTAATCACGCTCAGTCTTGAGCTTGAAGGCATAAGGGCCGTCGTAATCACCATTGATAAATTGCATGATCCGCGGATCGCTACTTTGTCTAATCTCTTGGGCACTGCCTTCCCCTAAGACCTTGCCATCGGCCACAATCACGACGTGATGGGCAATGGACAAGACCTCTTGCACATCGTGGGTGACGATGATCGAAGTCAGGCCCAAAGAAGCGTTGAGCTCGCCGATGAGCTTGACTAAGACCGCCATGGTAATCGGGTCTTGGCCCACAAAGGGCTCATCGTACATGATGAGCTCCGGATCTAAGGCAATGGAGCGGGCCAAGGCGGCGCGCCGGGCCATACCGCCGGAGAGCTCGTTGGGCGAGAGGGCAGCGGCGCCGCGCAGGCCCACCGCCTCAAGCTTCATCATGACCATGTCATGAATCAAGAC
This sequence comes from uncultured Anaerobiospirillum sp., assembly GCA_944389615.1. Lineage (GTDB taxonomy): Bacteria > Pseudomonadota > Gammaproteobacteria > Enterobacterales > Succinivibrionaceae > Anaerobiospirillum. The sequence goes on from CALXNA010000021.1 coordinate 47,558, forward strand.
CTCCGGGAGCTTGGTATGCTCGCGGATCGGGAAGGCCACATTCTCAAAGACATCAAGATCGGTGAACAAGGCGCCGCTTTGAAATAGCATGCTCATGCGCTTGCGCAGTTCATAGAGCTGGGCGCGCTTTAACTTATGGACATCGATGCCATCAAAGAGCACTTGGCCCCGCTCTGGGGTCAGCTGCCCGCCGATCAAGCGCAGCATGGTGGTTTTGCCCGTGCCCGAAGGGCCCAAGATCGCGGTAATTTGCCCGCGCGGGATCTTCAGCGTCAGGCCATCGTAAATCTTGCGTCGGCCATAGCCGAACACCACGTCCTTGATCTCAACCAAGACCGCCGGATCGACCGCCTTGACTTGGGCATAGCCAAACTCAGCGCTCCGCTCCGGCACCGTCGCCCCGCCTGCTGTCGCAGGCGCAGCAGGCACTGCCGCAGCAGTCGGCACCGTATCCGGCGTCTCAGCCCTTGTCACTGTGTCCTTATCTTCCATATCCATCCCTACCCGCGCTGTCAGGCCAGCATTCACACAGGAAGCAGCCCCTCATAGCATAGCGCGCTTAGCTTAGACCAAGCTTAAGTATGCAAGTTTCTGCGCTGATTGTCGCAGGTTAGTAACTTTGCTGCCAGTCACTTGCCCCCGCTTTGCACTTACCACCACGCCCGATCCCCATAGGATGCTTGGCCGTCCCGGCGGGGTGTGGCTGGCGCCCGCATCGGAGGCGGCTATAATGAAACGGCCTTTGGGCTCGTAATGTTCTGTTCAGTGGATGCTGCTCCCATGTTTAATGAAACCTGTATCCAAGCCGGTCAGCGCGTCCTGCGCGAAGAAGCTGAAGCCATCTTAGCGTTGGTACCTAGCATTGATGACAAGTTTGCGCGAGCTTGTGACCTACTAATTCACTGCCGCGGCAAAGTCATCTTAACGGGCGTGGGCAAGTCAGGCCATGTTGCCACCAAGATCGCCTCCACCCTCGCCTCCACCGGCACCCAATCGTTCTTTGTCCAAGCCGGTGAAGCCGCCCATGGCGACTTAGGCATGATCGGCGAGCAAGATGTGGTCATCGCCATCTCCAACTCCGGCGAAGGCTCCGAGCTCAAACTCATGATTCCGCTGTTACGCCGCCGCGGCATTCCGTTGATCGCCATCACCGGCAACCTCGAATCATCGCTGGCCAAATCCGCTGATGTCACGCTCTCGGCTCATGTGGCCAAGGAGGCATGCCCGCTCAACTTAGCGCCGACCTCCAGCTCGACGGCCGAGCTGGCCCTTGGCGATGCTTTGGCCATTGCCTTACTTGAGGCCCGCGGCTTTACCGAGCGGGATTTTGCCATGTCCCACCCGGGCGGTGCCCTTGGGCGCAAGCTGCTCGTGCGCTGCAGCGACCTCATGCACACCGGCGCCGACATTCCGCAGTGCGCGAGCACCGTCACGATCAAAGAAGCGCTGATTGAGATGACCGCCAAAAACTTAGGCATCGTCGCCGTAGTCAATCCCGAGGATCACACCCTCGTGGGCGTCTACACCGACGGCGATCTGCGCCGCACCCTTGAGCACGAGTTCTCGGTGCACGATAAGCTCAGCGCGGTGATGACCCAAGGCGGCGTCACAGTGCAGCCGCAAACGCTGGCCGCCGATGCCCTCGCTTTGATGCAGCATAAGAAGATCAGCGCTGTAATCGTGGTCGATGAGCACCATCAGGTGGTCGGCGCCTTCAATATGCATGACCTCTTACGGGCCGGCCTGATCTAACGCCCCGCGCGTGGCCCGCCCGCTACCGCGGGCTTGCGCGGCCGCAAGCTAGCACGGCCAGCGCAGCTCCGTGCGGCTGCTCCACACCGCTGCGCACGGGCCTGCGCCCCTAACTGTTGAGACAAGGATTGACTATGGCTGAGACCTTTCACACTTTCTATCAAGACCTGCCCTTAGCGACGGTCGAGAAGTTAAAGCAGATCAAACTGGTGGTGCTGGACGTCGATGGCACCATCAGCGATGGCGGCATTTACCTTGACCGCACCGACAACGAGCTCAAGAAGTTCAACTGCAAGGACGGCATGGGTATCTCCCTTCTGCTCAAAGCCAACATCGCGGTGGCGCTGCTCACCGGACGAGTCTCGCCCTTAACCGAGCGCCGCGCCCGCGAGCTGCACATCCCCTATGTACTGCAAGGGCAGATGGAAAAGGAACCGGCTCTCCTCAACCTGATTGCACAATGTGGGCTCAGTGAAAACGAAGTCGCGGTCTTAGGCGATGACATCAACGACCTGCCGCTCTATCAGCACTCAGCGGTCAGTGCCTGCCCGAGCGATGGCTATCACTACATGAAGACCATTGCCACGGTGGTCTTGACCTCGCCCGGCGGCCGCGGCGCAGTACGTGAGCTCTCCGATATCATCTTGATGGCCCAAGGCCTCACCACCCCAGAGGGCAATCCAACCTTCCTCAAGGAGCGTCAGCTCAAGCTCACGGCCATTGGCCAATAGCCGCGCCCAGAGCTGCACCCAAAGCCGCGCTCTGGCCTGCGCCTGCGCCCGCACCAGCGCCAAGAGCTGCGCCCAAAGCCGCGCTCTGGCCCGCGTCTGCGCCCGCACCAGCGCCCAGAGCTGCGCTCTGGCCCGCGTCTGAGCCCAGAGCTGCGCCTAAAGCCGCGCTCTGGCCCGCGTCTGCTCCCGCACCAGCGACTGCGCCCATAGCGCCCGCGCATAAGCCTTCGCCCCGCGTCATGCTCACTGTGTGTGACCGGTTTTTTTTTTCAATATGGGGAGATAAGGCAGGGATCGCCAAGCGCACAAAAATGGGAAGGAGACGCCTCGGATGAGAATAATGTGCGCTCAACAGGCAAATTTTAGGCCAAATTTGAGAAAGTTGCGGCAAGTGCGTTAGAATAGCCGTACAGGGCGCCCCTTGTCTGGCTTATATAAGCCTCGCCCCCACCATCATCTCAGGAGAGATCCGCATGAGCGTAACCGTTAGATCTATCATTATCGCGGCGCTGCTTTCGATCGCGGCCGCTCTCTTGTATCGCTATTCAGCCAATACCGGCAAGCTCTCGGCCGATGAGATTAACGAGCGCTTCCCTACCTTCGTTGCCACCAACTTCACCGCCGAGCTCTACGACCAGCAGGGTCTGATGAGCTACAGCATCTTTGCGCGCGATATCAACTTCTACCAAAGCCGTGATCTGATTCAGGCCACCTACCTTGCAGGCTTCTACTACGATCACGAAGACATGCAGCATCAGCCCGGGCGCGGCTGGCAGATCATCGCAGACCGCGGCGAGATCGTCTTTGATACCTACGCCCAACTTATGGGCAATGTCCATGTGCAGCCTAACTTCGCGGCAAGCCCGATCGAAGAGATCATCACCCCATACGTCTATTTTGACCTGCCGGGCAACCGCATCAGCTCCCCTGATGCCATCACTGTGCGCGGCCAAGATTTTATCAACCAAGGCTCCAACTACGAGATCGACCTCAACCAGAAAACCTTTGTGATTAAGGATCAACCCCATGCCGTCTATTACCCACAATCTTAAGCACCTCCTGACGGTAAGCTTGAGTATCGGCGCCGCCTTCGGCTTGTTGGTCAGTACCCCAGCCCATGCCTTAAAGGACGATCAAAACCAGCCCATCAACGTCGAGTCGCAGGAGCAAAGCGCCGACTTGCAGGCCAACAAGCTGGTGTTCTCGGGCAATGTGGTCGCCACCCAAGGCTCCATCAAGCTCAATGCGGACAAAGTTGAGGTCACTCGCAACAACCAAGGCGCCCTCGAGTCGATCGTTGCCTACGGCAACCCGGTCACCTTCGAGCAGCAACAAGACAATGGCAAGTACATCAAGGGCCGGGCGCACACCGTCAGCTACCTGCCCGAAGCCACCAAGATCGTGCTGCAAGGACGCGCCACCATCTGGCAAGGTGAGTCGAGCATGACCGGTGAGCACATCGAATACAACATCGCCACCCAGCGCATGCGCGCTGCCACCCAAAGCCAAGGTGGCCGCGTTTCCAGTACCTTTGTCCCGGCTGACTTCAAAGACAAGTAAGCACCATCAGACTGCAAAGACAAGTAAGCACCATCAGACTGCGCTCCCCATCCCCACACAACAGGTTTCGTTATGAGTTTGCTGCAAGCCAATCACCTCAAAAAGTCCTATAAGGGCCGCGTGGTCGTCAATGACGTCAGCCTCGAGATCGAAAGTGGCTCGGTGGTAGGGCTGCTCGGCCCCAATGGCGCAGGCAAGACCACGTCGTTTTACATCATTGTGGGCATCATCGCGACCGAAGCGGGCAATGTCATGTTAGATGACCAAGACATTACCTCGAAGGCGATGCATGAGCGCGCGCGCCTCGGCATCGGGTACCTGCCCCAAGAGAACTCGATCTTCCGCAAGCTGACGGTCGAGCAAAACATCATGGGCGTAGTCGAGCTGCAAAAGAACCTGACCAAGGCCCAGCGCCAAGAGCAGGTCGATAGCTTGATCGAAGAGTTTCGGATCGGGCATATCCGCCATAACACGGGTATGTCGCTCTCCGGCGGTGAGCGCCGCCGCGTAGAGATTGCCCGCGCCTTGGCCGCCAACCCGAAGTTCATCCTCTTAGATGAGCCTTTTGCTGGCGTCGACCCGATCTCGATCTCCGACATCAAGGACATCATTCGCCATCTCAAGGAGCGCGACATTGGTGTGCTCATCACCGACCACAATGTGCGTGAGACCTTGGACGTCTGCGCCAAAGCCTACATCGTCAATGCAGGCGGCATCATCGCTTCGGGCACCGCCCAAGAGATCTTAGACAACAAGAAGGTGCAGGAGGTCTACTTAGGCCGCGATTTCACCCTCTAAGAGAGATGTGACCATCTAAAAGATACCCCCAGCGCACCGGCATCTGCCACCGGCACAAACAGAAGGAAGAGGTGCGACGGGATTTCACTTACGACTCAGGGCCTCGGCCCATGAGCCACCCGCAAGAGAAGCCCTAAGGAGCCTGACCTCCCTCGTGGGCTTGCTAAAGGAGCTCACGAGCAGCGTTCGACGCAGGAAGAGAAGATCATGGCAGGTTTAAGACACTCCCTTCAAATTCGCACTACGCAATCCCAGATCTTGACGATGACGCCGCAGTTACAACAGGCCATCCGCCTGCTGCAACTGTCGACCTTGGACTTGCGCCAAGAGATTCAAGCCACCTTGGAGTCGAACCCACTGCTTGAAATTGACGAGAGTATCGCTAATGCCAATGTGGAGTCGCTCGATGCGCTGGTCGATCAAGAACGCCAAGAGAACAATAGCGAATACGATCCCTTCAACGACGACGCTTCGTTCCAAGGCACCGACATTGAGCTCGCGGGCATCAACGAGCACAATGATGTGCTCAACACTGCCGACCTCTTAAACCGCGATAGCTCCTTGCACCCGGGCGATGCTGTCAGCAACGACAATCCGATGCAAGAAGTCAGCGCTGACGGTAAAAACGCCGCCTTCGCCGACGCAGGCAACTATGACGGATCTGACTTTGACGGCCACGACGACTACAACTTAAGCTCCGAGGCCGATGCGCTGAGCATGACGGACAACGAGTACCTCGATATGGCCAGCGATATTGCTCAAGTGGAGCATATCCCCGAGCCGAGCCCTACTGACCTCAAAGACTCCGACCTGCCTGACAAGATTGCCGAAGCGGCGATGGATCCGGGCGAAACCTCGACCCAAGAGAACTACGACACCATGGCGCGCGAAGATAACTACAGCGCCAAGTCCCGCACCAAGGCAAGCTTCTTAGACGAAGACAGCGTCTATGAGGGTGCAACCCACATCAATCTGCATGACCACTTGATGTGGCAGCTCGACTGCTCGCCGCTTAAGGGCGCCGATCGCTTGATGGCGGAGATCATCATCGATGGCATCGATGACTCCGGCTACCTCACCGAGAGCTTGGACGATATCCTGCCCCAAGTCAAAGAGCACTACCCGCACGCCACTATGGATGATTTGGGCGTAGTCCTCAAGCTGATCCAAAGCTACGACCCATTAGGGGTGGGCGCCCGCTCGGTGCAAGAGTGCCTCTTGATCCAACTGCGCGAGCGCATGCGTACCGACGACAGCCACGACCTCAAGTTGGCCTACGAGATCGTCTCCAAGTACTTGGATCTGCTCTCCAACCACGACTATCGCGCCCTGTGCTCGAAGCTGTGCCTCAAAGAAGAGGGCTTAAAGCGCGTCAACGAGATCATCGTTGACTTGAACCCACGTCCGGGCCACGGCGCCGTCAAGGAGAAGGCCGACTACATCGTGCCGGATGTCTTAGTGGTCAAGGACAAAAACGGCGACTACGACGTCATATTAAACCCAGATGCACTGCCGCGTGTCCGCCTCAACGAGCGCTACAAGTCCTTGGTGTGCTATGCGCGCAACCAACGCGAGAAGGAGTTCTTTAAGAGCAACCTGCAAGAGGCCAACTGGTTCATACAGAGCATCGCCAAGCGCAATGACACCTTGCTCAAGGTCGCCAAGTGCATTGTCGAGCACCAAAAGGGCTTCTTAGACTACGGCGAGCACCGCATGGAGCCGCTCGTACTCAACGACATCGCCCAAGAGATCGAGATGCACGAGTCCACGATCTCGCGCGTCACCACTGAGAAGTATTTGTTCACCGCGCGCGGCACCTTCGAGCTCAAGTACTTCTTCTCCAGCCACGTCAGCACCGAAAACGGCGGCACCGCCTCCTCGACGGCGATCCGAGCGGAGATCAAGACCTTGGTAGCACAAGAGAACCCACGGCGCCCGTACTCGGACAATCAGATCGCCAGCCTGCTCAAGGAAAAGGGCTTTTGCGTGGCACGCCGCACCATCGCCAAATACCGCGAGGCCCTAGGCATCGGATCCTCCTCGCAGCGCAAGCGCCTCATCTAAGCGCCCCCGCGCTCCCTGCGCCTGTCGGCGCTGCGTTCGCGCACCCGGCGCGCTCCGCTGCGCTCTGCGCAGCCGGTGCCGCTCATTGCGGCCGGTGGCGCGGCCTTGCGCGCGGCCGCGGCCGTCCCTGCTGCGCCGCAGGCACCGCGCCCTGCGGTGACAATGCGACCATCATAAACACAAGATTTTAAGACCTTTTGGCGCCGCTGGCGTGAAATTTCGGGCCTAAACACCAAATAAGATTTCAGATCCATGAGCCACATCAAAGTCTGAGCAAAAGGTCGAAGATTGCTCTTCACAAGGCGCCGGATTTGGTTAAGATGAAATCACGTGGTTGTGTTACAACAACTCGTCTTAAGGGTGACGACGCACCCGCTTGTTAGCTGCAAGCACGACATATCCGAGCGCTCCTGCGCCTGCGTGATGCCGCGCTTTACGTGACAAGGAACCACATGACTCTAGCGATGTCTCCTTGTGTTAAAAGATAGGTCATATGGGTAGAGCTCGCTGCGACTGAGGCTGATGGTGCCAAGCCGCATCGGGTGGTAAGTTGGTCATATTCAATTCTCCAAATTGTGATTGTGGCAGATTGCAATGATCACTAGAGTTAGGCCCTTCGGGCGGCAGAAGCTTGGTTTGTTGGTCTGAGCTGCTGCTGTGGACGTCACATAGCCTCACTTCAAGTGTCCAAAGGTATTTGGACTAAGGATAAGATATGCAACTAAATATCCAAGGTGTAGGACTCAAGGTTACCGACGCGTTACATGACTATGTCAACGACAAGTTTGACAAGCTCGAGCGTAAGAGCGAAGTTGTAACGTCGATCACCGTAACCTTAACGGTGGAGAAGCTCCAGCAGATTGCTAAAGCTGACTTAGCCGTAGCCGGTGGTTCATTACACGCTGAGGCTGAAGACGAGAACATGTATGCAGCCATCGATGCTTTGATCGATAAGGTTGACCGCCAGTTGGTTAAGTACAAGGACAAACTCAAGCACGAATAAGGCCGTGCGTGCTTAACCAAGGCCCCTGAGGCTAAGGCTTCTTAGAAGCGCACCTAACTTAACCTCAGCCCAAGTAAGAGTTGTGGCCTTCCCTCTGGTAACGACGGCGTTACCCCCAAGCATGAAGGCATGTTTGGCCCGGCAAATTCTCCGGAAGGTTGACGTTCTTGCTGGAAGCCTCGGTGATGGGAGGCTAAGGCCATCACAGTAGCAAGTGCCCCTTGCCCCATCAGGCCCTGACGCGGCCATGGCGCAAGTGAAGCTTAATACTTTGGAACCTCACAACCTGCAGGCAGAACTTATGACCGTGACAAGCGGTTCCTGCAAGGTGACAAGAACTCAGATGTTTCATCAGGTCTCGTCAGGCCTAGGTAACCAACCCTAAACATCCACCGCCTCTGGTTCGTAGCGCTTAAGCCTGTGGCAAGCAGGCCGAACCTCAGGTGAAGTAGCTCCCTCAACAGGGATGAGCCCGTAAGTTTGAGCATAGCTACTTCCGCTGCTTGTACCTAACTTGGTGCACCCGCACCTAAGTCGGAGGGAAAAGGCCCCAGTCGGGGCTTTTTTCATGCCCGAAATCCGGCCCTGAGTTTTTACTAAAACTCTGACAGCTATGCATGAAGCCCTGCCCCCTCATTTGGGGGGTGGGGCTTTCGCTACCTAATGCGCAGGCCTTCCTCTGCGGCATCTTGTTGGGTATAGAGCTCGGCCAAGGCCTGATCGGTCAAGTCGGCCTCTAGCTGTGACTCGTCAT
>CALXNA010000022.1 GCA_944389615.1 uncultured Anaerobiospirillum sp.
CTCGATAAAGTAGTTCTGGCCGGGCTTGGTGTAGAGCGAAATCTGATTGGCCGAGAACTCGGACTCCGTGGCGATGTTGTGGGTCTTGTTGCCATCGACCTCGGTGTAAAAGAACACGCCCGGGGCGGTTTCGCCTAAGCACACGCCATCGACGTAGATATCCTTCTTGATGGCGCGCCCGAAGTAGCCTGCGCGGCGATACACGTAGATGCCTGCCTTCTCGTTGGTCGGAGATATGAACTCCTTCGACTGGTTGGCGACCTCGGTCGAGTAGGTAGGGACGGAGGCGGTGCAGCCCGTCAGGATAGCAAGTCCTACGGCGGCGCCGATCAAAGTAAGATGCTTGAGCATATGGGTCTCCTCGGTGTTAAGTAAGGACACATCAAGTGGAGTTGATACTGCGTCCTAGGAATAAGCCCGTTATGGTAATTTGTTTGCCATTTCACAAGAAGCTTTATCTTCAAGCCTGCAAGCTTCTTGGAAAAATTGTTTAGCTTTTGCAATATCTTTTATATCTTGAGATGCGATGTGTTCTGCATTGTTAAGATGGTTTGCAATTTGTTGTAAATAAATTTGCCCCAGCCATCTGCATGATAGCCAGATATTAAGGTTGCATCCCTTTTGATATAGCTGTTTAGCAGTAGCTAAATCTTGATCGACACCGCGACCATCTTCGTATAGTGATCCTAAAAGAGTGCAGGAAAGTCCATCATCCAGAATGCATCCCTTTTGATATAGCTGTTGAGCAGTAGCTAAATTTAGATCGACATCGCGACCATCTTCGTATAGTGATCCCAATTTGGCGCAGGATGTTCCAATACCAAGATCGCATGCCTTTTGATATACCTTGTTAGCAGTAGCTAAATCTTGATCGACACCGCGACCATCTTCGTATAGTGATCCCAATTTGGCGCAGGAAAGTCCATCATCCAGACTGCATCCCTTTTGATATAGCTGTTGAGCAGTAGCTAAATCTAGATCGACTCCGCGACCATCTTCGTATAGTAATCCCAATCTGGCGCAGGAAAGTCCATTATCAAGATCGCATCCCTTTTGATATAGCTGTTTAGCAGTAGCTAAATCTTGATCGACACCGCGACCCTGCACGTACAGTAATCCTAAAAAAGCGCAGGAAAGTCCATCATCCAGACTGCATCCCTTTTGATATAGCTGTTTAGCAGTAGCTAAATTTTGATCAACTCCATGACCCACCTCGTACAGCAATCCCAATGCCGCGCATGCTATGCCTTGATTGAGATTGCATCTCCTTTGAACATTGGCAACATCTTCACTAAGAGTAGAAGTAGCATGAGCGATGTTGTTGGCAAGTCCTGCTACCACTGATAACGCAGTTAAGGCTACTGCGAAGCATGATGGCAGCGAGATAAGTCTTTTGGCAAAGTTAACGATGTTGGTGATCATAGAAGTTAAGTTCAATCTAATGTTGATAAAACAAACATGATTGATGAGGCTAGGTGTTCAGCCTTGGGTGGAGCTTCGTGGTTAAGGCGCGCGGGCGGTGGTTGTGATGGTGGGCCGCGCGGGCAGCAGCCTTGGTAGAGTTAGGCGCTCTGAGAGGTGCACTGATCTGCGGTAGAGTGCAGAGCGGAGATGGTGAGCGTATAGCGCTCGGGGCGTGGACTTTGGGGCCAGAGCTTGGCCCGGTCTGCGCGCCTGAGGAAGGTTAAGGGTTTCTTGGTTGCGAGCGACGCTTTGTCCGATGCGGTACATCTTGTTGAGCTCACGCAGACCTTGGTTTCGTCAGGCGGGTCGCCGCCTTAGTCGTAGTTGAAGTAGCCACCGGTGCCATTTGGCATCAGGTGACCGTCATCGGTGTAGTAGCCACCGGCACCGTCGGACATATCGCGGTTGCCCTGCGGGTTGTAATAGCCGCCCATGCCGTCAGAAGAGTAATGGCCCTCATCGGTGTAGTAACCACCCATGCCATCAGGTAAGGCAAGATCGGCGGAGGCGCTCGAGCTCAGAGCACCAGCGGCCATGGCGGCAAGTAAGAACAAGATAGGACGCATCACAATCTTCCCTCGAAGAGCACATGTTGTGTTTGGACAGGCTGCGTGGGCACATAGAGGCCCGGTGATAGCGCCACCGCGGATTGTTTGACCAGTCGTGGCGGCTCCCGGGCCCGTGTTACTGCAGTCGTTGAGCTGAACTCGGTCTTATCAGGGAGAGGCATGCTTTTGAGATTACTGCGCGGCCGCAGCAGCGCAGCTTAAGGCACCGGCTCAAAAGCGCGGCGACGTCCCCAAAACTACAGGTTTGTATAGGCGATTGTGGCGTCATGGGTAATAGAAACATAGTCTTTTTTTCTTTTTGCATGATTAAAAATACGGTGGTTTTATATACTGGTGCCTGAAAGGCTAGACTGCATGCGGCTCTGCGCGCAGGTCGCTGGTCGTTGAGGGGTAGGTCAGAGCCTGCAGCAGGGGCGCGGTGCTGCTTGCAGCGGCGGCCTGCCCAGTTTGCAGCGGGCGCCTTAGGGCGAGTGTGGGGCGGAGCTTTTGAGCGGTCAGTAGGGTGGTGAGCGCGTGGGTCGTTTGAGGGGTAGGACTTTCATCGTCTCTGCTGGGCAGGGCGCTTGGGCGCAGGGGCGCCTGAACGCTGGAGGGCGCAGGTCTTGCACCTTTAGAGTTGCTGGTGAGTTCGGGCGCATTAGAGCCGCGGCTTGAGTGGGCGCGCTTTATGTGGTGCAGCGTTGCCCAAATTTTGAGCACTGTCCCAGATAGGGGCGGAAGCTGCGCGTAGAATGGGGCTGAGTGTGCGTGTTGGTGCAAGGTTTGCCTAGCGCGGAGATCATGGGCTGATGGCCTAGGGTGCAACTAGTCTTCAACTAGTGTTCAAGAGCAAGTGCTAAGGAGTGCGCGGTGGAGCTTCATTTCAGAGACTCTTATCTTGATCTGTCCCATACTGAGATTATGGGCACCTTGGACTTAGATCCAACGGTGCACTATAGTGCAGATGAGATCGTGGCAGCCGCAAGCGACTTTGCTGAGAGTGGCGCGACCTTCATTGAGTTCAGCGTGGGCAAGTTTGCCCCTAAGCCGGTGTCCGATGAGGTGGCCTGCAACATCGTGTGCCATGCCATTGAGGCCTTAGCCGGGGACGAAGAGCTTCCCGTCCCGGCCGTCTACACCTCCTCGCCTGCTGTCATGAAGGCCGCGGTGGCTGCCGGGGCCAAGATCGTGGTCGATCCTTTGGCGCTGCGCGCGCCGGGCGCATTGGAGACTGCAGCTGCGTTGGACTGCGCCATCTGCTTGCTCTTTGACCAAACGGTCGAGTTTGCCGAAGACGATGGCACCGACCCGTGCGGTGCGGTATCGGAGTTCTTTTACGAGCGCATCGATGCCTGCCTCAATGCCAAGATCGAGCGGCGGCGCTTGATCTTAGATCCCATGATCAGCGTCAACACCTCAATTGAGTATCGCCTCAAGATGATGGGCCGCTTTAAGTCGCTGATGAGCTTCGGCCTGCCGCTGAGCTGCGAGCTGCCGCGCGCCGTCGCTGCCAATAACGATATCAACACCATCGAAGGCGCTAACCGCAACCTGACTCAAGAGCCTGCCATTGTCACCACAGTCGCGCTCTTCTTAGAGCAGCAGGGCGTGCGCTTGATCCGCACCAAGTCTGTCTACGATTTGGCCTTAGGCCTTGATACGTGGCATGCCTTAAACCGCAGTGCGCGTCCGTTCCGCCTGACCCGCGCCATCGGCAAGACGATTCGCCGTTTGGCCAAGAAGAAGGCCCTCAAAGCCAAGTAGGCGTTCAGCCGCGCGTTTCGTCGGCGAGCGCTGGCCTGTTACGAAGGCCTTGCGCTCAGCGACCTTTATGAGCCTGCTGCGTGCGCGCAGTGCTAAGTCGCGGAGCGTGGGCGGAGCGCTGGGCTGACTGCGCGTAAGTCGGTGCTTTGTGCTTGGGAGTTGATGCCTTGAGCCTGACCTTGTGGGGTCGGGCTTCGTTGTTTTTGGGCAGCGCGTTGGGCTTGGCGTTTGTGCGGTACAATTTGGCAAGTTTCACTGCAGCGCGCGGCGCTGCCTGACATAGGGTGTGGTATGCAAGCTTCAATTAAGCGCAAGTATTTTGGTACTGACGGGGTGCGTGGGCGCGTCGGCCAGTTTCCAATCTCTCCTGACTTCGTGATGCGCCTTGGTATGGCCGCAGGTAAGGTGCTGCTCAAGCACGACCAAGGGCGCGTCATCATCGGCAAAGACACCCGTTTGTCGGGCTATATGCTCGAGGCTGCCTTAGAGGCAGGCTTTAGCGCCGCAGGCGTCTCCACGGTGCTCTTGGGACCGATGCCGACTCCGGCGGTCTCTTATCTGACCAAGGCCTTCCGAGCGGACTTAGGCGTGGTGATCTCCGCGTCCCATAACCCTTACTACGACAATGGCATCAAGTTCTTTTCGCGCGAGGGCACGAAGCTCCCTGACGAGGTCGAGCTGGCGATCGAAGAGGCCTTAGACCATGAGATCTCCTGTGCCGAGCCATCACTCTTTGGTCGCGCCTTCCGCCAAAACGATGCTCCGGGCCGCTATGTCGAGTTCTGTAAGTCGACCTTCGACACCCATATGAGCTTAGAGGGCTTGTCGCTGGTGGTCGACTGCGCCCATGGTGCCACTTACCATGTCGCCCCGCTCGTCTTCAGAGAGCTCGGCGCTAACGTCACCTGCATGGGCACCGCCCCTAATGGCATCAACATCAACGATGGCGTCGGCTCAACCCATCCTGAGGCCTTAGTCGAGCGCGTGCTCGCCACTAAGGCTGATCTTGGTATCGCCTTCGATGGCGATGGTGATCGCGTCATGATGGTCGACCGCCATGGCCACATCTTAGATGGCGATGCTGTGCTTTATATCATCGCCTGCGACCGCCAAGAGCGCGGGCGCTTAGGCGGTGGTGTCGTCGGCACCTTGATGTCGAACTTGGGTTTTGAGCTTGCGCTCAAGCGTAAGGGCATTGAGTTCTGCCGCTCGGCGGTGGGCGACCGTTATGTCATGGAAGAGTTGCTCAAGCGCAAGTGGCGCTTAGGCGGCGAGAACAGTGGCCATGTCATCTGCCTTGACTACACCTCGACCGGTGATGGCATCATCTCCGCCTTGCAGGTGTTAAAGGCCGCGCTGCGCCAAGGTAAGCCTTTAAACGAGCTGGTCGCCGACCTTGAGATGTTCCCACAAGAGCTGGTCAACATCCGCGTCAACGCCGGTTTCGATGCCTTGAGCGATGAAAAGGTCAAGCAAGAGATCCGCATGGTCGAAGGCGAGTTAGGCGAGACCGGCCGCGTCTTAATCCGCAAGAGCGGCACCGAACCGCTCATCCGCGTCATGGTCGAAGGTCAAGAGCGCTCGGTGGTACGCCAGTATGCGGCGCGCCTTGCCGACTGCATTCGCCAGCAAGCCGACGAGGCTTAGTCTGCTGCGCTCCGCTGCCGCCTGCGCTTTATAGCGCTGCGCCTCAGCCTCCTGCGCCTGCTTGTCGGGCAAGTGGGGCGGGCGCTGTTATGGTGCTGCGGGGTGGCGGAGAGATCGTGATGCAGCGCACAGGACTTGCTTATTAGGCCCGGGGTCGGTATCATTGCACAGCTAAAATTGTCCGTCTTGGGTTTTGGTTTTCGCTATGTACGAGATTGTCATTGTTTTACTGCTGTTAGTTTCCATTGCGATTGTGGCTTTGATCCTAGTGCAACAAGGTAAGGGTGCCGGTATGGGCGCCTCCTTCGGCGCAGGCGCTTCGGCTACCGTCTTCGGTGCGGTCGGCTCGGGCAACTTCTTAACGCGCTCCACTTGGACTTTGGCCTTAGTCTTCTTCGGTCTGTGCCTCTTCATCGGCTACTTACAAAAGCAGACCCCACATGAGAGCAGTGGCTTTACTAACATTGGCGCCGGTGAGGTGCAGACGCAGCCTGCCCCAGCCGATGTCCCAAGCTTAGACAGTGACGTCCCAGTCTTAAACACCACCTCTGAGGTTCCAGCCTTAGAGAGCACCACCAACGAAGCTGCCTCCGATGTCCCTGCTTTAGAGAGCACTGAGGTTCCAGCGGTAGAGTCGACCGAGGCTCCAGCCAGCACTGATGAGGCTGCCCCTGAGGATACTACCGATGAGACGGTAGCTTCTGAGGCCGAGGCTACTAATACGGATGAGGCCGCTGAGGCTGAGACCGCTGACGCCGAAGGTGCTGAGGAGAGCACCGAGGCTGCTACTGAGGAAGCAGCTGAGGACGCAGCTGAGGACGCCGCACAGTAAGTTTTGTGCACTCGACATAGCAGCAAAGTGGCTCTCTGGGGCCGCTTTTGCTTTGGTCACATGAGGAGCCTGATGGCTCCTTTTGTCGTTATGGGGCCTAATACTTCTGCGTGAAGTGGTAGTGCTGGGTCGGGGTGATAACCTCGTCTAAGGGCACGTCCCACTCTTGGCTCTCGATGGAGTCGTTGCGCTGAAAGTCGTAGGCAAGGCCGAGGGTCAGGCAGTTGGGACTTATCTTCTTGAGCATGCGGTCGTAGTAGCCCCCGCCCATCCCGAGGCGCGCGCCGCGCCCAGTAAAGCCGACCAGCGGCACTAAGATCACCTCAAGCGCCTGCGGCGCGATGAGATTGTGGCTCAGTGGCTTGGGCTCTAGGATGTTAAAGCGGTTGGGAATTAGGTCTTCGAGCTTTTCGTAGCGGTAGAAGTCCATGATGCCGCGCTCGGTGGGCGAGATCACCGGCAGCGCCAGCTGATGCTTGCCTTGCAGCGCTTGATTGAGCGTAATGGTGTCAATCTCCCCTGAGATGCTGAGGTAGGAGGCGATCAGCCGCGGTGCTTGCAGCATAGGGTGCGCTAGTACCTGCGCCCAGACCTGTTGAGAGTGCGCGGCGACTTCAGCGGCGCTTAAGGCCTTGCGCTGTGCGATGATGGCGCTGCGCTGCTGCGCGCGCAAAACTTTGTACTCTTTATCGACCATGGCCCTATCCTTGGAGGTTAGGGCGTAATTATAGCGTGCGCCGTCGCTGCGGGACGCGGTGGCGTGCGTGGTGTAGGCTGCGCGCGCAGGCTGCGGTCAGTAGTCGAGGTCGTTGAGGTTGTGCTTGATGCGGTGGATGAGCTGCATCGCCTGCTCTTGGAAGGGGGTGGAGGTGTCGAGGTAACGCTGGAGCTGGCTTTGGCTTTCGATCGCGGCGATGATGGCCGCTTGCTGCGGCGTCAGGCTTGGGTTGTCACGTAAAATCTTGGAGGTGATCTCTTGGATCTTGCCCACCGCTCGCTGCAGCGAATCAGCCTGACTCTTGTGGCAGCGCAGAGTAAAGCTTTCGCCTAAGAGCGAAACAGTTACCGTCTTGATCTCGTCGTTATCCATGAGACACCCTTATTACCAGCTGTAACGGGCGCCACTGGCGCACTTTCGACTTGGTGTGCCAGTTTCTGGGGCTGCTCCCGTGATCTGACAATTACTCCATACTCACCATTGTACCTGATATTTTTTAGTTGGCGCGCATTTTGGCAAAGCCACTATGGCATAATGAGATCTTACGGGTTTGTACCCGTAGCACTGGCGGGCTCTAGCCCGTGTCTCTGCGGAATTTCACCGGCGCAGGCGTAGCTGAGCCTTATAAGGCGCTGCTTGCGCGGTTGCAACTGCTCATCCCTTCCCTCCTTGTTCGTATCCGCCCTTGGTGGTTGCATGGCATATGCCTAAGGGCTACCCCGCAGTGGGCGTGCGCGAGGGAAGCTGGCGTCAGGGAGCTTCGCTCCGCTTGGTTTTTGTTTAGCTTACGTGCCTGAAGGATTGTCCTCGGGCTCAGACAACCGTGAGGTTGCCGCGGCGTAAGTTGTGATGTTTTTGGCCGAAAAGGATTTCTTGTTGATGCAAAACAAGGCAAGTAAGGGACGTTGGGGCAAGGCTGAGAAGCCTAGCAAGACGTTTAAGTCGCGAGCTGGCGCAGAACGCGCAGGTCAAGACGAAGGCAAGGGCGGCAAGTTTGCCCGTAAGGGCGCAAGCCTCGGGCGGGGCAGTGCCCATGCCCCAAGCCGCGGGCCACGCCGCGAGCGCTTTGAGGAGCGCGCGGCGGAGCGGGGCCGTCCGGGCCGCAAGGGCGCCCCGAAGGGCGTCAAGAGCGTCGCGCCCCTCGGAGGCCGCCGCGATAACTTCGCCGGGGCGCTGCCACCGGGCTATACCGTCGAGCGCGCCTTAGCTGAGCAAAAGACCAAGGCCCGTGCTGAGGCCGCTAAGCGCAATGAGCGCGCTAAGGTCGAAGCGGCCATCAATGGCACTGCAGCTGAGCCGCATGTGAGTGGCGTCAAGCTGCACAAGTTACTTGCCAATGCCGGTGTCGGTTCGCGCCGCTCGCTTGAGGCCTTAATCGAGGCCGGGCGCGTCGAGGTCAATGGCCGCGTGGTTAACCTCGGCTTCCGTACCGACAACGACCAGATCACGGTCAAGATCGACGGCCGCGTCGTCTATTCGCCGCAGAGCCGCCGCCTCGAGAATCGCTGCTTGATGTATTACAAGCCTGAAGGTGAGATCTCCTCGCTCTCGGATCCGTGCAACCGCCCGACCGTCTTTGACCACCTGCCGCGCCTTGAGATCGGCAAGTGGATCAATGTGGGCCGTCTCGACCTCAACACCTCGGGCCTGCTCTTGTTCACCACCGACGGTGACTTGGCCCATGCGCTGATGCACCCACGCTTTGGCATTGAGCGTGTCTATGCCGTGCGCGTCTACGGTGATGTCACCGAAGAGCAGCTTGAGCAGCTGCGCACCGGCGTCATGCTCGATGACGGCATCGGTAAGTTCGACTCGATCGAATACCGCGGCGGTGACAATCGCAATCACTGGTTCCACGTTTCGTTGCGCGAGGGCCGCAACCGTGAGGTACGCCGTCTGTGGGAAGCGGTAGGTCTGCAGGTCAGCCGCTTGATTCGTATCTCCTATGCCGGCTTCGACCTCGATCCGAAGATGAGCTCGGGCCAATACCGCGAGTTGACCTTAGCTGAGGTCAACAAGCTGCGCTCCAAGGCGCAGTTACCGGCGCTGTCCCCGGAGGAGTACGCGACCACGCCGCTCAAGGTCAGCCACCATTTAAACAAGAAGCGCCGCATCAAGGGCGCACGCCCGGAGCGTCCTAACAAACATGGCGCTCCAGCGCGGGAGATGGCGCGCGATATGTCGCGGGACATGCCGCGCGATAGCGCCCGTGAGCGCGAGCCTGCGGGCCGTGCGACGCCGGTAGGCAAGTCCTATGGGCGTAAGGGCGGCTTTAAGCTCTCCTACTCCGGCAAGGCCAGTGCAGGCCGGACGGGCCCGAAGGGCCGGAGCCGTTGGGGCAAGAAATAGTTCGGGGGCCGCTTGCGCAGCAAGCGGCTTGGTTTTACTTAGGAATTGGATTGTTATTACGGCGCGCTTAGCTCCGCCACAAATGTAAGGTAAGACATATGGATCCCACTGCGGTGCATCAAGTAATGTTCGATATGGCATGGGTATCAGATCCCACCGCCTGGCTCGGTCTATTGACCTTGGTGCTCATTGAGATTGTCTTAGGTATCGATAACTTGGTCTTCATCGCCATTTTGACGGCCAAGTTGCCCGAGAAGCAGCGCGATAAGGCCCGCTACATCGGCCTTGCCGGTGCTTTGGCGATCCGTCTGCTCTTACTTGCGGGTATCTCGTTCATTGTCAACATGATCGAGCCGCTCTTCTATATTGGCTCCAAGGGCGTGACCGGACGAGACATCATCCTCATGATCGGTGGCATCTTCCTCTTGTACAAGGCCACCCATGAGCTGCACTCCAAGCTCGAGGGCTTCGATGAGGAGCTCTCGGTCTCTAAGGCCGCAGGCTCGGCGATGTACCTCGTCATCTTGCAGATCATGGTGCTCGATGCGGTGTTCTCGCTTGACTCGATCATCACCGCGGTCGGTATGATCGACCACGTCTTCATCATGATGTTCGCGGTCATCATCGCCATGTCGGTCATGACCATGGCCTCGCGCTTTATCACCGAGTTCGTCAGCCACCACCCGACCTTGGTCATTTTGTGCTTGGGCTTCCTCTTGCTCATCGGCTTTAGCCTGATCATCGAGGCCATTGGCTTCCATGTCCCAAAGGGCTACCTCTACGCCGCCATCGGCTTCTCGATCTTGATGGAGATCTTCAATCAGATCGCGCGCAAGAATACCTTGAACCTCGGCTCGCCTAAGGGCAAGGTTGCGCTGCAAAGCCGCGAGATTGCTGCCAATTTAGTGCTGCGCCTGTTAGGCTCCAACCAAAACCAAGTGCAGACCTTAAAGGAAGCCATTGTCTCGCGCACCGGCTCGCAGGTCTTCGACAACACCGAAAAGGAAATGGTCTCGCGCGTGCTGCAGCTCAACTCGCTGCCGGTCAAGGCGGTGATGACGGCGCGCACCGACTGCAACCAAGTCGACATCTCCCATGACATCGACTCGATCTTAGAGGAGATCAGCCATAACCGCTCCTCGCGCCTCGTCGCCTTCAACGCAGAGCGTGAGACGCCGCTAGGCTACCTCAAGCGCGATGAGATCATCGCGATCAAGCTCAAGCTGACCCAACAAGCTGCGGACAAGACTGCGGACGCTGAAGCGGAGAGCACCGAAGAGCTCTTAAAGAGCAAGATCCGCACGCCGCTCTATCTGCCGGAGACCGTCTCGGTCATCAAGGCCTTAGAGGAGTTTCGTAAGAGCAAGAAGAATTTTGCCTTCGTCTTCGACGAGTTTGGCAACTTCGAGGGCGTGGTCACCTTGCATGACATCATGGAAGAGATCGCAGGTGAGCTCCCGGATCAAACCGATGTACCAGAGCTGATCCGCTTAAGCCCGGGCGTATTCCGCATCGAAGGCGGCGCAATCTTAAAGGACGTTACGCGCTTAACCGGCTTTGTGGTGCCGATTAGCGATACCTACCACACCATCGCCGGCTTCATCTTGGACTATCTGCAGCGCATCCCGGAGGTGGGCGAGGTCATTTCGACCAACAAGTGGAAGCTTGAGATCACCAAGGTTAAGGACAATTCGATCGACGAGGTCGTCTTGACCAACTTGGTCAAGGCCAAGGCCTCCGAGAAGAGTGCGGCCAAGGAGCAGGTCAGCGCCAAGAGCGAAAGTTAGAGCGCGCGCTGCGCGCCCCGCGAGCCCCCGCGTAGCTCGCGCCCCTTGGGCGCGGCGCCGCGTCGGCCGCGGCAGAGCCTGCGGCCTTGTGCCGCAGGCAGCACAAGGCCCCACCCGAGTTACCTCAGGTGGGGCCTTGGCGTAAGAGGCCTTAGCTGTAGGCCGCTTAGACGTTGAAGTTGAAGTAGCGGTTGGTGTTGTTAAAGGAGATGTCCTCAACCAGCTGGCCTAAGAACTCCATGTCGTGTGGATACATGCCGCGCTCGACCCAGCCGCCGATCAGGTTGCACATGATGCGACGGAAGTATTCGTGGCGGGTGTAGGACAGGAAGGAGCGCGAGTCGGTCAGCATGCCCACGAAGTTGCCTAAGACCGAGAGGTTGGCAAAGGAAGTCATCTGGTCGATCATGCCTTGGTAGGTGTCGTTAAACCACCAAGCCGAGCCCTGCTGGATCTTGCCTTGGGCCTCAGGGCCTTGGAAGGCGCCGATGGCGGTGGCGATGACGGCGTTGTCGGCAGGGTTTAACGAGTACCAAATCATCTTCGGCAGGCTGTCACGCTCGTTTAAGGCGTTCATGAACTGCGAGATGCCCTCAGCGCAGGCGCGGTTGCCGATGACGTCGTAGCCGGTGTCAGCGCCTAAGATCTTGAACATCTTGGAGTTCGGGTCGCGGATAGCGCCATAGTGCATCTGCATGACCCAGCCGTACTTGGCGTAGCCCTTGGCCATGTGCAATAAGACCATGGTCTTGTAGGCCTCGTTGTCAGCCTCGGAGATTGGCTCATTGGCAAGGCCCTTCTTAAAGATCTCCTCGAGCTTGCCTTGGTCGATGATGCGGCAGTAGGCGTAGTCGATGCCGTGGTCGGAGGCCTTGCAGCCCATCTCGTTGAAGAAGGCCATGCGCTCATCTAAAGCGGCAAAGAACTCCTCGCAGGTGTTGATGGTGCGCCCAGTTAAGGTGGCGATGTGCTGGACGTAGTCCTTGAAGTCAGGCTTCTCGATCTTCATGGCCTTGTCCGGGCGCCATGCTGGTACGACCTTGCAGCCGGATTGATTGTCTTGGGCCAGCTTCTTGTGCCACTCTAAGCTGTCACCTGGGTCGTCGGTGGTGGCGACTAACTTGACGTTGGAGCGCTTGATGATGCTCTGGACGCGGAACTCATCGGTGGCGAGCTTGGCGTTGCATTCGTCCCAGATCTCCTTGCAGGTCTTCTCCGACAAGGTCTTGGTGATGCCGAAGTAGCGCTGCAGCTCAAGGTGCGTCCAGTGGTAAAGTGGGTTGCCGATCGCGCGTGGCAGCGACTTAGCAAACTGCTCAAACTTTTCGTAGTCGGTGCTATCGCCGGTGATCAAGCGCTCTGGGACGCCGTTGGAGCGGATCATACGCCACTTGTAGTGATCGCCGCCGAGCCAAGCTTCGGTGATGTTCTTGAACTGGTGGTTTTGGGCGATCTGCGCCGGGTTGATGTGGCAGTGGTAGTCGATGATTGGCATCTTGGCCGCATGCTCGTGGAATAATTCCTTGGCGGTATCAGTCTCGAGCAAAAAGTCCTTGTCCATAAAGGCGCGCATGGATAATCCTCCTCAAGGCGCAATAGCACGCGGCGCCGCCCCTAGGCCCAAGGCCTAGCCGGGCGTTCACCGCGGTGAACTGCTACTGCGGCACAAAACCAGTAACGAAGTTAGAACCAAATTAACAAACAGCTAGACCCGGGCAGCGCGTGCGAAGACGCGCAGTGAGCGCGACAGGCGCGAGAGCGCGGAGCGCAGGGCGTAGGTGTTTGGCAACTTTAGGTGCTATAAAGGCCCGCAGTGCACTGCGCTGCGAACCTTGGGTTATGGGCTGGGCTGAGCCCAGCCTGCCGTTGCTCTAGGTGCCTTAAGGCAGCGCTAGAGACTTACTGAAGCTATTTTAGGGTGGCTTCGTAACCTGCTAACTCTGGGATGAAGCTTGAGACTGCTGGGAAGTAGGTGCAGACCATCAAGACGGCAATGATGACCAGGTAGTATGGGAGTAATGGCTTGATGACGCGCTCGATCGAGGTCTTGGCGACCTTTACACCCACGAATAGGATGTTACCAACTGGTGGCGTGATGGTGCCGATGCAGAGGTTGTAGGTAATGACGATACCGAACTCAACTGGCGACAGACCACACTGGATGGCAATTGGTAAGAAGATTGGGGTGAAGATCAAGATCGCTGGGGTGGTATCCAAGAAGGTACCAACGAAGAGCAAGAAGATGTTGATGATGAGTAAGATCACAATCTTGTTGCTCGACATGCCATTCAACAGGTCACCGACGGCGTCTGGGATGTTGACGAAGGAGATAACCCACGACATGATCGAGGATACACCGATCAGCAGGACGATGATGCCGGTCATGGCCGCGGACTCAGCGTAGATGCGCTTTAAATCCTTCCAAGTGATCGAGCGGTAGATGACCGACAAGATCAAGGAGTAGACCACAGCGACCACGGCACCTTCGGTGGCGGTGAAGGCACCGGCGACGATACCACCGATTACGATGATGATGAGCAGTAACGAAGGTAAGGCATCGAGCGTGACTTTGGCGGCAAGGCCCATCGTGATCTTTTGGCTGTCACCCTTGTAGCCTAAGCGTAAAGCGGTGAAGTAGCCGATGACCATACAGCCTAAGCCCCAGAGGATGCCCGGGATGTAGCCTGCTAAGAACAGAGCCGCGACCGAGGTACCGCCAGAGACTAAGGAGTAGGTAATCAAGACGTTCGATGGTGGGATTAACAGGCCGGTCGGGGCGGTGGCGATGTTAATCACAGCCATGTAGTTCTTGGAGTAGCCCTCCTTCTCGGCGATTGGGCCAATGATGGAGCCCATGGCCGAAGCGGCGGCGACACCAGAGCCGGAGATCGCACCGAACATCATGTTGGCCATGGCGTTGGTGTGGGCAAAGGAGCCCGGAACCTTACCTACTAACAGGCGGGCAAAGTTCATGAGCCTGAGCGCGATACCGCCTTGGTTCATGATGTTGCCGGCGAGGATGAAGAATGGAATAGCGATTAAGGTGAAGACCGAGATACCCGAGAAGGTACGCTGGGCGCCGGTCTGGAGCATCATGTTGAAGTCCAGCGCTTGGGCACCGGCTAACACCGAGGAAATGGCGATCGAGATACAGATAGGCACGCCTAAAGCAAGCAGCGCTATCAGCACCAAGGCCATGGTAATACCAACAGTTGCAGTCATTTCAGTGCCCTCCTACTTAGCTTCTTCTTCGGTGTCAACACCATAAGAGGCCAGGTTAGGATCCTTAAACTTGGCGAACATGTCGGCTAAGTTTAAGAGGCCGTAGATGGTGATGATGACGCCCGACAGAGGCAGCACGGCGTACATGATGCCCATGTTGACGCCCAAGGAGGCGGTCAGCTGGGACATGTTCTCGGCGGCCATGATGTAACCACCGTAGACCAACAAGAGCAGGGCGGTGATGATGACCAAGACCTCCGAGAGGATGTCGAGGCAGACACGCTTAGCGCCGGTGAACTTGTTGTAAATGAAGGCCATGCTGAGGTGACCCCGCGAGCCGAACACATAGGCTGCCGACAGAATCGAGAGCCAAGTGAAGCTGTAGGTGATGATCTCCTCGGAGATGGTCGAAGGCGAGTTAAAGAAATAACGGGTGACGATCTGATAGGTTCCCACTACGGTCATCATCATGAACAAAAACACGCAGAAAACCATGATCGCCTTATCAAGAATTTTACGTAATCCTTGCATACGGGTCTCCACTATATCCCATAGGAGGGACGCCGCCGCCTCTTATCGGCACACTCCGAAGGCACATGTCTCGGAGTAGGCACATCCATTGGGGTGGCTGAGCACACACCTCGGGCGCTGCAGGGCCTAAAAGCACCGCAGTAACGTGCCGCCAAACCAGAGAAAAGCGCGAAGCGTCGTCTTGGCAAGTTTGCCAAGTTCCCCCTTACACCTAGGGTTGAGTTGGCACCCACAGCCCCACGGATCCATCAGATCCATGCCGGGCCATTGTCTGCGCCCTGGCAGGTGCCAACCGGCCCCTGAGGGCCGATGAGTTCAAGAGCTTGAATTGAGCGCAGCTTGTGCACAGCTTGTGCTGTAACACCGCCGCTCAGGTAAGATTGAACTTGAGCACTGAGCCGAAGGCTACGAGCCTGAAGCTCGGTGCGCTGCCTGCGCCTAAAAGCAGCAGGCAGCAAGCGCCACACGCTGGGCGTGGCGCGCATAAGCTGCTTAGACCGAAGCGTTAGCAGCAGAAGCGGCGTCGTATAAAGGCTTGAGGGCTGGAGTGTCGTTTAAGATCTGCTCGTGTAATGGCAGAACCTTGTTGCGGAACTCGTTGACATCAACATTGATGAATTGAACGCCCATCTCGGTAGCCTTCTTCTTGGCAGCGTCGATCGAGCCCTTCCAAGCCTCAAACTCAACCTTTTGTGCCTCAGCAGCAGCCTCGTCGAAGATCTTGCGCTCCTCTGGAGTTAACTTGCTTAAGAAGGCATTGGAGGCAACCAGTAAGTCAGGGCACATCTGGTGCATGTCGTAGGTGAAGTATTTGCAGATTTCACCGTGCTTTTGGTCGGTTAAGGCGAGCTCATTGTTCTCAGCGCCATCGATCACCGACTGTTGCAGGGCCGAGTAAACCTCACCAAAGGACATTGGGGTAGCAGCAGCGCCGAAGGCTTGCATCATGGCGACGTTAACTGGACCGGCCTGAACACGGAACTTCTTGCCTTGCAGGTCAGCGACGCCCTTGATTGGCTCCTTGGCGTAGAAGTTACGGGTACCAGCGGTGAAGGCGGCAACTGGCTCAAAGCCATCGGTTGAGGCATTGACACCTAACTGCTTTAAGATAGCAGGGTCGGAGATGAACTTATCGTAGGCCTCCTCGGAGGTGAAAAGGTATGGGATCGAGAACAGGGAGTACATCTTGTCAAAGGACTCGAGGTTAGCCGTGGAGACCACCAAGTACTGAACCGAGCCCTGCTTGATCAACTCGAGCACCTTCTCGTTGGCGCCTAAGGTGGCGTTAGGGTAGATGCTAACCTCAAACTTGTCGCCTAACTTGCTCTCAACGTAGTTCTTGAAAGCAACGGCGCCTAAGTGATCTGGGTGGGTGTCGATCTGCGAGTGGGAGATACGAACGATTTGCTTTTCCTCACCACCGCAGCCGGTGAGAACTAAGGAAGCGACAGCAACAGCAAGAGCAGAGGCTAAAACTTTCTTCATGAGACCAAAGTGTCTTGTCGCGCAAGCAAACTGCGTCAGAGCAACGCGATGAACGCGTCGGAGCGCAGCGGCTGCTACTTCAAGACATCCTCCTTTATCAAACACAACCTAAGTGGCGAAGCCGCAGAGCCAAGCTGCAGCACTCAGCTGCAAGGCTCAGCTGCGGGAGCCACCGACCACAAGCATGGGCCGCACTGGTTTCCTTAAATTAAATCTCTTGCCACACCTAATATAGCTTTGAGCAACTAAGCCCGAAGGTCGGCCCCACGGCAAAGGGCCAGCCTTGCAACAAGATCTCAGGAAACGCTCAAGACCAAACTCAAGCGAGCTCAATTAAGCTCAAGCAAGTTGACCTCAAGTGCACAGCCTTAAGTAAGCTGCGCCTCGCGCACGTCCAAGGTGAACCCTCAAAAGGGAACTCCAAGAACCGCGGTGCGCCTTACTGACATACAAGTTTTGACGCCGTCAGCTCAGGCTGACAATAAGCCTAAGAGGCTCCAAAACTGATGTTATTGTAAGTTGAATACCGGGGCCGTTGCGGGGCTTGTTTTAAAATCGTAAGCAGCATCACAAAACTTGATGTAGTGGCCTTTACAGGCCAACTTGCATACTAGAAGATTAGTCTTAGCGGACTTTTCACAACCACCGCAGCCGCAACCACCCAACCGCCCGATGCCGTGGGCCTGCGTCTTTTCACAAGCGCGGCGCGCCCCATCTTCACCCCAAATTCGTTTTGTTGTATCTATGTAAACGTTAACATTCGTGGAGATAACACTTGTTTACTACCATTTTAGTTGCACGAAAGGGGCGCGACGCGCCCCAGCAACCGCGGATATGGTGAGCTATCTGCCCAAGTTAAGATAGACTTTTGAGCGCAAACCAGCCCCAGCCCGATCCCTTGACTGGGCGCGAGCTGCAGGCGGAGCGCCCGCCGAGCGCGGGTCCGACGCGGGCGCGCTGGGGGCGCGGCGGTTAACGCGGCGGTTAACGCGGCGATTAACGCTGCCGGTTAACGCTTAGCGCTGGGTGGTGGTGCTGCGTGCGTTGGTGCAGTCCATGGCGTTGACCGCGGCACGGCCGCTGATAAAGAGCGGGATGTTCGGGACGATGCGATCGATGAAGGTCAGGAGGTTGACCTTGCAGCCTGAGCGCAGCTTCTGGTACTCGCTCTTGTCGTAGTACACCGAGTCATCGATACGCACATCTAAGATGATGCCGTCGTTGATGGCGGTGACGTAGAAGCCCTTGGTGGTGGGATCAAAGCCTGAGGCTTTGACCTCGACATCGGTGATGACGAGCGGCAGCTGCTTGAGCTCGCTGTAGAGCTGCTGGAGCTGCTTTTGGTTGACCAGCTCTAACATTTGGGCGAAGGTCAGGTAGAGGCCACCGTCAGTGGCGTACTTGGCGCGGTTGTTAAAGAGGATGCGATCCTTGCCGGTGTTGTAGTTGGCAATGGTCAGCACTCCGGCAATAGGGGTGTTGATCTTACCGTTATAGCCCACTGAGCCGTAAGGGAATACCACGGTGGTTGACTGATAGAGCTTGTCTAAGCGGTTGGCGGCTTGGATGTCGCCGGTGATTGAAGCTTGCAGCGGGCCATCTAAGTGCTCGTTTTGCCCTAAGATCACTTGGTTGATGGCAAAGTGCTCGGTCTTGAACACGGTCGTGGTCTCATAAGCCTGCGCTGTGGAGCTAAGGCCCAGCGACATAAGCAGGCTCCCGGCAAGAGCTAAGGTTGCGGCAAATTTACTTCTCATACTCAAACTCCCAAGCTGACCTGATGCTGTGCCCGGGTTCGTGGCACGCTGCCTTGATCGTAGCCGCAAACGGCCACTCATCCCAGTCCTGTGCAAGCAAAGTTTGCTCCACACCCCAAACCCCCGCGCAACGCACTCCTCGTAGGCTACGCTGTCGCCGCGCTGGGCCAGCCTCAGATAGGATGCGGCACCGCCGCGGATTGCGGCGGTGCATGCGATAATGAGCCAGCCGTGCGATAATGGCGCGGTTTGGCCGCAGGCAGCTACTGCGCTGCGGTGGTGCTAACTGCAAGGGGAGATTGGGTCATGGATACTAAGGTGCTCTTACCACGTGAAATCGATCTGGATAAGTGCATTACCGCCAATGCACGCTATGAGAGTGCGCGTCTCGAGCTTGAGGCCATTCCCCGCTTGGTTGAGTCGGTGGTGCGCCTTGAGGGGCCGGTCGTGGCCACGGTGTCCTTTGAGCGGGACTTAAACTCGATGCGCCTTGTCAAAGGCAAGGTCGAGGCCGATGTCATCTTGGTGTGCGAGCGCTGCAATGAGGAGTTTGTCCATCATCTGTGCCTTGAGTTTGTGCTCACGCCGGACTACGAGCGCGCCAAGGCCTGCAATCTGCTGGATAAGTACGAGTTCATCGACTGCAACGACGCAGGCAAGATCGATCTCTACGACATCATCGAAGACGGCTTGATCTTAGAAATCCCGGCCTTCCCGCGCCACGACGAAGACGACCCAGCCTGCAGCCGCACGGGCTCAGAGTGGAGCTACGGCGAGGTCGCCCCCGAGGCCAAAGAAAACCCATTTGCCGCCTTGGCCGCCCTCAAGGGCAGCCTCAAGCCGTAGGCGCGTACCACAGGCTGTGGCTGCCCCATGGTACCTTTGGGGCCACTGAGGCGGCCCGCCCGCCCAACCCCAGCCACGTTGCGGCCGTTCCGCGCTCCGCTGCCGCGCTAAGGCACAAGCTGGTGCAGCCCTCAGGTAGCCCAACTGCCGTAGCGGCTGCGCTTGCCGCTCGTCGTATCACGTGCAGGCCGTTCCTTGGTCTCTAAGGGAGTAGGGCTTTGCAGCAGTCAGTTCGGGTGTGTGCAGCCTCACGGACTCTGCCCAGCTTGGTGCTGTCATCTGCCGCCGTGCGGTCATGGGGACAGGCTGGCTTGCCTCTGCCCCATGGTACCTTTTGGGCCACTGAGGCGGCCCGCCCGCCCAACCCCAGCCACGTTGCGGCCGTTCCGCGCTCCGCTGCCACGCCTCGTCCCAAGCTGGTGCAGCTCTCAGGTAGCCCAACTGCCGTAGCGGCTGCGCTCGCCGCGCGCCGCATCACGTGCAGGCCGTTCCTTGGTCTCTAAGGGAGGGCTTTGCGGCTGTCAGTTCGGGGGCGTGCAGCTTCACTGGCTCTGCCCAATTGGCCCAATAGAGCACCGTGGTGGGCGGCACGCTCCTGTGACGCAGCACAAGCAGCCCACTGCTCCATAGAGACCAATGCTACCTTCCCGGAGCGTGAAGCGGCTAGCGGCTAGCGTAGCCGCCGCAAGAGTGGCCCAAGAGGGGCCTGTGGGGCTGCCCGAGCGTGGTTTTTTGGCGTGCGGAATGGCCCGGCCGTGGGTTGGGTTGGGCGGGTGGGCAGCCGCAGTTTGGGCTGACACAACCTGAGGGTGGGCCGTAACGTCCGTCTCCTTCGAGACTGCTGCAGCCTGTCCAGAGCGTTACACGGCAAGTGGCAAGCGCCGCCGTTGCTCAAGTGGCCTAAGAGGAGCCGTGGGGCTGCCCGAGCGTGGTTTGTTGGCGTGCGGAATGGCCCGGCCGTGGGTTGGATTGGGCGGGCGGGTAGCCGCAGTTGGGGCTCACGCAACCTGAGGGTGCGCCGTAACGGCCGTCTCCTTTGAGACTGCTGCAGCCTGTCCGGGGCATGAAGTGGCCAGCGTAGCTGAGGGTAAGGTGGCCGGAACGCACCTAGGATCAAGGCGGTCTGGGCCAGAGTGAGATCGCGGGCAGCGCGGTCGGGCCGGTGTCGGTGCAGCGCGGCGGTGCGCGTGAGGTTTTGTGATCAGGCTTGCAACTATAGGGCATTCTCACTATAATGACGCGTCCACGAGCATGGCTTGGGAAAGCCCAATGGTCGTGACTGTCTTTT
This sequence comes from uncultured Anaerobiospirillum sp., assembly GCA_944389615.1. GTDB lineage: Bacteria > Pseudomonadota > Gammaproteobacteria > Enterobacterales > Succinivibrionaceae > Anaerobiospirillum. Next base: position 20,239 of record CALXNA010000022.1, read on the forward strand.
TTTGATCAAAATAAGCACCAAAGCGCCTCCGTGACCTGTGAGGTCAAGACGAGCGAGGTCTTCGCGACCTGCGCACCACACTCGGTGCGAAGTATGGTGCCATAAGCCATATGGCAGCATGCTTGAGGCGACTTTAATGTAGTTTAGGAGACTATAATGGCCGTTCCACAGAACCATCAATCCCGTTCACGTCGTGACAAGCGTCGTACCCATGATGCCTTAACCGCTTTACAGTTATCGAAGGATAGCGTCACGGGCGAGACCCACATCCGTCACCACGTCACCGAGTCTGGTTACTATCGTGGTAAGAAGGTTATCTTCAAGGCTGCAGCTGAGGTTTAAGCTGTGCCTACCATGCTTTAGCGCAAAAGCATCACGCAGCTGAACGCTGCTCAACGGGGCCTCATGAGCCCCGTTGCTGTATCTGCGCCTCTCATCTTCGGCGCGTCCCATCTTCTTGTGCTCTTCTCCTACGGCCCGCGCTGGGCACCTCATCATTCTTCTCTTTGCTCTTCTCCTCTGTTGCTATTGCTGAGATCGTGGCCTTGATCGGCGCTTTGGCGGCGTGAGGGGCGACAGCTGCGGCTGATTTTGCTAAGCTGACAGTGATTGGATTGTGTTTGAGTGAGGAGAGCTATGGCACTTATGGCAGGTAGCGCCAACGAACAATGCACCGTGGCCTTGGACGGCACGGGCGGAGATCATCTCGATACGCGGCCGGTGGTCGATGCCGTGCGCTTTGCGCTGGCGATGTACCCGAGCTTGTATCTCATCGTCTTTGGCAGCTCGCAATTGGAGCTGGATTTGACCAAGGCAGGCGTCAACAAGAAGCGCTTTGAGTTTCGCCTTGCCCAGCAGAGCATCCCCCAAGACGAGCCACCGCGCTCGGCGCTCACCAACTTCCGCCATAGCGCCATGGTGCAAGCCTTAGACTGCGTCAAATCCGGCCAAGCGCAGGCCATGATCTCAAGTGGTGGCACCGGGCCTTTGGTGTGTCTTGCGCGCCATATCCTCGGGGTGCAGCACTTATCACCGACTAAGACTAAGCTCAAGGAGCGTATGGGCCTCAATGGCCGCGGCGGCGCGGTGCGCCCGTGCTTTGCTGCGCGCATTCCGGTGGGGCCGCAGCGCTTTGCCCTGATGCTCGATCTTGGCGCCAACGCCACCTGCAGCGCCGCTGATCTCTATGACTTTGCCTGCTTGGGCCACGCCTGCGCCGAGATTGCCCTTGAGCGCGAGCATCCGCGCCTTGCGGTGTTAAACGTCGGGGTTGAGCTAGGCAAGGGCAATAGCCTCGTGCAGCAGACCAAGGAGCTGCTCGAGCAAGATCGCTCACTGCAGTTTACCGGCTTTATCGAAGCCAACCGCATCTTCAACGATGACGCTGATGTCATCGTGACCGACGGCTTCACCGGCAATGTCGCCTTAAAGGCGGCCGAAGGCGTCGCCAATCTCTACGCCAATAGCGCTGGTATGAAGAAGTTCTTTGCCAAGATGGCCCGCCCAGATTGGCTCCTGCCATGGCAGTACAACGGCTCGGTGCTCTTGGGCGTCAACGGCATCGTGGTCAAGTCCCATGGCGCCGCGGGCAAGGAAGCGATGGCTGTGGCCATGGTCGAAGCGGCCCGCGCGGCGCAAGCCAACCTTGCCTCTAAGATGCAAGAAGCGCTGAGCGCGCAGCGCTAGCGGTCGCCCCGCGCTAGTGGTGTTGCGTACTGCGGCCTACGCGATCTGCGCAGCCTGCGTGCGCGCAGGCCCGCGCTCTGCGGCGATAATTTTCCCCTGAGGCTATCCAAAAGCGGGCATAAATGGCACAATGGCTATTTCAGGATCGGTCTCAGGTCTTCACTGTTCGCGTGCTGCTATCTGTGGCTAGGTGTCTCTTTCTCTTAAGTGGTGATAGTTTTGTTTACCAGAATTTTAGGTACTGGCGGGTATTTGCCAACGCAAGTTAGAACTAATGCCGATTTGGAGCAGATGGTGGAAACCTCTGATACGTGGATTGTCGAGCGTACTGGGATCCACGAGAGACGCATCGCCGCGCCGTACGAGACGGCCGCCTTTATGGGCACGAAGGCCGCGGCGCAGGCCCTTGAGGCTGCAGGCTTGGAGCCTTCATCGATCGATGCGGTGATCTGCGCGACCACCTCGGGGCAAAATGCCTTCCCGTCGACTGCATGCGAGATCGCCTTAGCCTTGGGCATCAAGGCCCCGATCGCCTTTGATGTAGCGGCCGCCTGCGCCGGCTTTAGCTATGCCTATAGCCTCGCCCACAATATGATCTTATGTGGCCAAGCGCAGCATGTCCTGATCGTAGGCGTGGACTCGCTGTCGCATGCCTGTGCCAATACCGATCGCACCACCATCATTCTCTTTGGCGACGGCGCTGGTGCCTGCGTGCTGGGCGCCTCCGAAGAGCCGGGCACCTTGGCCATTAAGCTGTCCTCAGACCCGAGCCGTGGCGACTTGCTCAAGCTGCCATTCCCTAAGCGCGGCCAAGACTTGGCCCCGGGTGAGACCAATGACGGCGCTTACCTCTATATGAAGGGCAACGATGTCTTCAAGCATGCTGTGACTATCTTGGCTTCCTTGGTCAAGGACACGCTGCAGGAGGCAGGCATGAGTGAGGACGAGCTCGATTTCTTAGTGCCGCACCAGGCCAACCTGCGCATCATCACCGCCACCGCGCGCAAGCTCAAGCTTGATATGTCGCAGGTGATCGTCACCTTAGATAAGCAAGGCAACACCTCGGCCGCTTCGGTGCCTTTGGCCTTAGACGAAGGTATCCGCCAAGGCCGGATTCAGCGCGGCCACAATCTGCTGCTTGAGTCCTTTGGCGGCGGCTTCGTTTGGGGCGGCGCCTTAGTGCGCTACTAAGCGCGCACGTGGCGGCCAGGTCAGATTTTTTTCTTGAACAAGAGGAGGCGGCGGCCTGCCTGCAGAGGCGAGGGTGCCGGATTTGTGATGAAGTCATTTGCAGTCGTATTCCCGGGGCAAGGTTCCCAAGCGGTCGGTATGTTGGCTCCTTTCATGGACACTGAGGTCGTAGCTCAGACCTTCGCCGAGGCCAACGAGGCCTTAGGCTATGACTTAAAGGAGATCGTGTTAAACGGCCCGGAGAGCGAGCTCAACAAGACGGAGATTACTCAGCCTGCCATCTTAACGGCTTCGGTCGCCGCCTTCCGCGCCTTTAAGGCCGTCTTAGGCGAGGCCGCTCCAAAGGCCGTGGCCGGTCACTCCTTAGGCGAGTACTCAGCTTTGGTCGCTGCCGGAGCCTTAGATTTTGCTGATGCCGTGCGCTTAGTTCGTCTGCGCGGTCAGGCGATGCAAGCGGCCGTTCCTGCAGGGGTTGGCGCCATGATGGCGGTCTTGGGCTTAGATGATGACGTCGTCATCGCCGGCTGCGCTGAGGCTTCCAAGGATGGCGACGGCGTGTGGGCAGCTAACTTCAACACCCCAGGTCAGGTCGTGATCTCCGGTGCTAAGGACGCCGTGGCGCGCGCCGGTGAGATCTTCACCGCCAAGGGCGCGCGCCGCTGCGTACCTTTGGCCGTATCGGTACCTTCGCACTGCCCGATGATGCAAAGCGCCGCCGATAAGCTCGCCGCTGCGTTAGCCGACTTGCAGCTGCACGACGCCGTCATCCCGGTCTATGCCAATGTCACTGCCGCTCCGGTCACCGCAGTCGCCGACATCGTTGACTGCTTGGTCAAGCAGCTCATCGGCTCGGTACGTTGGGTCGAGACCGTACAGAAGATGAAGAGCGATGGCATCGAGGCCTTGATCGAGGTCGGCCCGGGCCGCGTCTTAACCGGCCTCAACCGCAAGATTGAGCGCAGCTTGGTCACGGGCAATATTGCCGCCCCTGACGACTTAGAGAAGGTTTTGGCTAGCTTAAACTAGTACGGCTGTGGCCCTGCGGACTGGGCTTGAGCCAGCAGCAGGGCGACGGGATTTGGTTTGCAAGGAGCAGCGATGTTTAGTTTGGATTTCACCGGGAAGGTCGTATTAGTAACGGGCGCCAGCCGTGGTATCGGTAAGGTCATTGCCCAAAGCTTTGCCGCGGCCAATGCCACCGTCATCGGTACCGCCACCTCACAAAGTGGTGCCGATAGCATCAGTGAGTACTTAGCAGGTAAGGGCTGCGGCTTGGTCTTAAATGCCTTAGCCCCAGAGACCTTTGAGGACTTCGTCACTCAGGTTGAGGAGAAGGCCGGGGGCAAGGTCGACATCTTGGTCAACAACGCCGGTATCACCCGCGATGGCCTCTTCATGAAGATGAAGGATGAGGACTGGAATGCCGTGATCTCCTGCAATCTGACCGCGGTCGCGAAGCTCTCGCAGCTGTTTATGCGCGGCATGATGCGCAAGCGTGCTGGACGCATCATCAACATTACCTCGGTGGTGGGCGAGATGGGCAACTTCGGCCAGTGCAACTACGCCGCCGCCAAGGCCGGTCTCATCGGCTTTACCAAGAGCTTAGCCCGCGAGTTAGGCGCGCGTAACATCACGGTCAACTGCATTGCCCCTGGCTTCATCGAGTCGGACATGACCTCCGCCTTAAATGATGAGATCAAGGAAGGCTACTTAAAGAACATCCCGCTGGGGGCCTTCGGCCAAGGCCAAGACATCGCTGATGCCACCTTGTTCTTAGCCTCCGACGGCGCTAAGTACATCACCGGTACCACCTTAGACGTCAACGGCGGCCTCTACATGTAGTCGGCCACTGCCATACCAGTGGCCCGCAGGGCGGCTGTCCGGGCGCCACACGGCGCCCCGGTGGCCGCCTTGCAGGCGCCGCGCGGCGGCCTGAGCGCCGTTTGTGTGAAGCGGCCCAAATTCGTTAAAAAAGGGCGGCGATTCGGCCTGCGCTCACTACCAATGAGGGCCGTTCTTGTATATAATTTGCCGAGAACAGTTCTTGTTACTGACGTGTAAACATCAGCTTGGCTCGATGTTTGAGTTGGAAACTACTGTCACCTCCTCGTAGGCCTGTGTCCGGCTTTATGAGGTGCTTGCCCTGTAGGGCGTATGCTGTTCCAACTTTCTCTACGCTAAGAGCGGTAGTTGAGTCAGCCAAATCGGGCAGAACGCGCAGGGATGCTGTCGGCTTGCCGAAAGCTTGGCCTTCGCGTCAGGCCGCTTGATTCTTGGTGGTGAGAACAGTTTTTGCGGATTGAGGACGGACTGCATGCTGCAGCGCAGCCTGCGGTGTCGGCCTTGAGTCAAGATTTCTTTTCACCAACATTACGTTGGGTGACTAACTATAGGACAGATGTGCGTAGCACTCTGACGGGAAATATGAGCGATAACAACATTGAAGAGCGCGTAAAGAAGATTATTATCGACATGTTAGGTGTCAAGGAGGAGGATGTCGTCCCTGAGGCATCTTTCGTTAATGACCTCGGCGCTGATTCGTTAGACACTGTAGAGCTGTTAATGGCTTTAGAGGAAGAGTTCAATACCGAGATCCCTGATGAGGAAGCCGAGCAGATCAACACCGTTCAGGCTGCTATTGACTACATCAAGGCTCACCAGTAGTACTGAGCGTACTCAACTTGAGAGCTAGTCTCGGCCTTGCCTTGTAAGGTCGCTTACCAAGGTTAGGCCGCCATGGCACAGTGTAGCGCGCAAGTGGACACTGTGTCGTGTTACGGCGCGCCATAACCTTCCCCGAGCAAGCTTTCGCTTGCTTATTTTTTTTATAGCCCATCCCATTGGTCTGGTTCAGCGCGCGGCAGCGAGCAGCGCCGCTGCGGCGGCGTAGCGCAGCAAGCGCAGCCCCGCGGCCTGCGGCTTCGGCGTAGCGCAGCTTAGGCTCCGCAAAGTAGCGCGGCTTAAGCTGGGCGTACCGGCCTTAGCCTTCATCCTCGATCTCCCTTGCTTGTTGCCACTTTTTAGCGCCTGCGCCGGTGCTTTTGCGTGTGCGACGCGGCAAAATCGATTATGATGGAGAGTTAAGCCGAACCTTAACTTTCGTGGTTGGCCTAAACATTTCAACCTTTTTGGAGGCATAAACGGTGCAAAAGCGCAGGGTAGTAGTGACCGGTCTTGGCATGCTAAGTCCAGTGGGCAATACCGCAGAAGAGTCTTGGAAGGCCTTACTTGCAGGTAAGAGCGGCATCTCCACCATTGAGCATTTCGACACCAGCGCCTTTTCAGTCAAAATCGCTGGCCTCGTTAAGAACTTCGATCATGAAGCCTTCGGCATCACCAAGAAGGATACCCGTAAGATGGATCCTTTCATCCAGTACGGTATCGCTGCCGGCTTGATGGCTTGTGATGACGCTAATCTCGAAGTCACCGCAGATAACGCCGATCGCATGGGCGTTATGGTCGGTTCGGGCATCGGTGGTTTAGGTCTGATCGAGCAGAACATCAACGGCTTAGCCCAGAAGGGCACCCGTGGTATCAGCCCATTCTTCGTGCCTTCGACCATCATCAACATGGTCTCGGGCCACTTGTCGATTTTAAAGGGCTTAAAAGGCCCGAACTTAGCCACGGTTACCGCCTGTGCCTCCGGCACCCATGCCATTGGCCTGTCGGCCCGTTTGATCGCCTACGGTGATGCTGACGTCATGCTGTGCGGTGGCGCCGAGAAGGCCTCGACCCCCATGGGTATTGGTGGCTTCAGCGCCTTAAAGGCTCTGTCCACGCGCAATGATGAGCCGGAGAAGGCCTCGCGTCCATGGGACGTCGACCGTGACGGCTTCGTCTTAGGCGACGGTGCCGGTGTCTTAGTGTTAGAAGAGTACGAGCACGCCAAGGCCCGTGGCGCCAAGATCTACGCCGAGTTAGTCGGCTTTGGCATGAGTGGCGACGCCTTCCACATGACCGCCACCCCAGAGGACGGCGACGGTGCCCGTCGCTCGATGCTCCACGCCATCAAAGACGCTGGGATTGAGCCAAGCGCCATCAACTACATCAATGCCCACGGCACCTCGACCCACGTCGGTGACCTCTCCGAGCTGCGCGCGGCCAAGGCCATCTTCGGCGAGGCCCCAGCGCACACCGTCATGAGCTCGACCAAGTCGATGACTGGCCACTTATTAGGCGCCGCCGGCGCCATCGAGGCCATCATCACGGTGCTTGCGGTACGCGATCAGATCTGCCCACCAACCATCAACCTTGAGCACCCAGATCCTGAGGTTGGTGCCTTCAACTTAGTACCAAACGAAGCCCAGAAGCATGACATCGCCTATGCTATCTCCAACAGCTTCGGCTTTGGTGGTACCAACGGCTCCTTGATCTTCAAGCGCATGGACTAAGCATAAGCCCAAGTTTTGAGCCGTAAGTCAAAGGCCTGCCCCGCAAGGGGCAGGCCTTTGACGTCACTGGGCGCCGCCGCGGCAATGCCGACGGCCTGCCCGGCGCGGCCGCGGCCCAGCGGCCGGGCGCGCGCCCAAGGCGTCCGCTAGGAGCGCGCTATTGGTCGAGGCGGCTGCGCACCGTCAGCGGCGTGTGCTTGGCCTCAAGGCCCACTGCGCTTAAGGACTCGGGGGTAAACCAGTCGCTGTACTTGCGGATGATGTCCTTGTGGGTCTCCTTGATCTGACTTAAGTGGTCAGCGAGGGCGACGATGCACTCGTTCAAGTTGCCTTGCTTTAAGTGCTCGTAGATGGTCTTGTGCTCAGAGGTGATCTCTTCGGTATTGGAGACGGTATCAAAGGAGAGGTAGCGAATGCGATCCATCTGGCCCTTGATCGATTGGATTGTATCCCAGGCCATCGGGGCCCCGGAGATGGCGCAGAGCTTCTCGTGGAAGAGGTCGTCAAGACGCAGGTAGTTGGACTTGAGGTCTTCGTCGTGCTTGCAGCGGTCTTGCTGCTCGAGTACCTTCTCGATTTGGTTAAAGCAGGTGCGCTTTTGCTTGGCATCGAGCTTGGTGACGTTGAGGACGCACTCCTTTTCGATGGCGGTGCGCACGAACACCGTTTGTACCAGCTCGCTGATGGAGATGAGCTCCACGATCGAACCGCGCTGCGGCAAGATGGAGAGCAGGCCCTCGTAGCTTAAGCGCATCAGGGCTTCGCGCACCGGTTGGCGCGAGACGTGGAAGTGATCGGAGAGCGAGTTCTCAGAGAGCAGAGTGCCCGGTTTGATCTTAGCTTCGGTGATCTGCTTGCGCAAAAAGTCGTGGATCTGCGGGCTGATGACCTTCTTGGGCGACAGGCGCAGCTTAGGCAGAGAAATGGTGCATGCAATCGACATAAATGGCCTCGCTATGCTAACGCGCGGGCAGGGCAAGGGTACCTCTATGATGTACTAGTCGGCTAGTTACCAGTGTCAGTGGACAGAACGCGCTTTTATATCGGATGTATGCGTGGCATCAAGGTACATGCACTGCCATGGATCTATGGCGCTCAGTATAGCAAAGTGCTCACGCTCTGGCCCCACGATTGTTGCGACCTTTGTCCCATAATGCACATAAGTTCGTGGCCACCTTGTAAGCGCCGACTTGGATCAGCGGCTACCTGCGCGCAGAGGATCTCTCCGCATGAAAGCCTAGTATGCTAGTTTGCAGTGGTTACAGCGCCCAAAAAAGAGGCCGACTTACAAGTCGGCCTGTGGCCCCCTCAGGACTGCCTGCGCGCAGCTTATCGCGGCGCAGTATTAGAACTCGGCGTTCTTAGGGGTGCGCGGGAATGGGATTACGTCGCGGACGTTGCCCACACCGGTGATGTAGACGATGAGGCGCTCAAAGCCTAAGCCGAAGCCCGAGTGTGGTACCGAGCCGTAGCGGCGTAAGTCGCGGTACCAGTAATAGGCGTCTTGGCTTAAGCCTAACTCGGCCATACGCTGGTCTAAGCGCTCAAGGCGCTCCTCACGCTGCGAGCCGCCGATGATTTCGCCGATGCCCGGGGCCAAGACGTCCATGGCGGCGACCGTCTTGCCATCGTCGTTTTGGCGCATGTAGAAGGCCTTGATGTCCTTAGGGTAGTTCTTGACGACCACTGGGGACTTAAAGTGCTCTTCGGCAAGGTAGCGCTCGTGCTCAGACTGCAGGTCGATACCCCACTCGACTGGGTACTCAAACTTCTTGCCGCAATTCTTTAAGATCTCGATGGCATCGGTGTAGTCGACTTGGGCGAAGTCGGCCTTGATGAAGTTCTCAAGGCGGGTGATAGCGTCCTTATCGACGCGCTCGGCGATAAAGGCCATATCGTCAGCGCGCTCGGTTAAGATGCGCTTGAAGACGTACTTGAGCATATCCTCGGCGACCTTGGCGCAGCCATCTAAGTCGACGAAGGCCATCTCCGGCTCTAACATCCAGAACTCCGACAAGTGGCGCGTGGTGTTGGAGTTCTCAGCGCGGAAGGTTGGGCCGAAGGTGTAGACCTTGGAGAAGGCGCAGGCATAGGTCTCGACGTTGAGCTGGCCGGAGACGGTGAGGTAGGCATGCTTGCCAAAGAAGTCTTGGCTGTAGTCGACCTTACCCTGATCGTTCTTAGGCAGGTTGTCTAAGTCGAAGTTGGTGACGGTGAACATCTCACCGGCGCCTTCGCAGTCAGAGGCCGTGATGAGCGGCGTGGAGACCCACATGAAGCCGCGCTCCTGGAAAAAGGAGTGCAGGGCGTAAGCTAAGCTGTTGCGGATACGCATGACCGCGCCGATCAAGTTGGTGCGGGGACGTAAGTGGGCGTACTCGCGCAGGTACTCAACGCTGTGGCGCTTGGCCGACATCGGGAAGGTATCAGGATCTTCGACGAAGCCTAAGACTTGAACCTTGGTGGCCTGCAGCTCGACATCTTGGCCCTTGCCTTGGGAGGCGACTAAGGTACCTTCGACCATAACCGAGCACGAGGTCGTGAGCTTTAAGATCTCGCTGTCGTAGTTGTCTAAGGTAGCTGGAGCTACAACCTGAAGATTATTGAAGCAGGAGCCATCATTGACCGCTAAGAACGAAAAGCCCGCCTTAGAATCGCGGCGCGTACGGATCCAGCCGCCGACGGTGATAGTGTCACCGACGGCACATTGATGGTTTAAAACATCTTTAATCGAAACCAGAGACATGATTGCTCCTTGAAATAAGGGAAAAGACCAGCGGCGCTTAGCCTACGGTCTTGGTACAGGCCTCCCTGCGATGCAAGAGACTAAACTTGCCATAGTAAGCTAGGCCTTGCTTGGATGCAAGCCTTACGCGTGCCGCAGCGCCGCTGCCGCTTGCGCTCGCGCTCCCGCGCCTAGCTGCGCGCCTGAGGCGCTCTGCGCCGCGCGGGAGGCCGCCCCAAAGCAAAAGTCGCAGCTCAAGGCTGCGACTCTCAGCAAGTGTCCGCGGTGCTTTACTTCTTGTGCTCGGCCTGCGCCAACGCCTCCATGATGGCGGCATCGCGCTGCTCGTCGCGCGGCGCGACCTCAGGCGTAGCTTCGTTGGCTTCGGCTGCATCAGCCTCCAATGCCTCAGCCTGCTTTTGCTCTTCGGCGGCGCGCGTGGCGGCTTTAGCGCGGGCGGTGGCAGCGTCGTCAGCACCGATATCCTTAGGCGGGGCGCTCTTTAAGTGGGCGCTGGCCTCAATTAGGTGGCCGTGGAGGCACTTGACCGTGAACATGCCGCGCGGGCGTGGGCCGTCAAGGCCGACCACTAAGGCCGGGAGCTTGCTTTGCTCTTGCTCGCTCAAGAAGTCCTTAAGCTCTTGAGCCACGGTCTCGCCCACTAAGCGCGATTCAATAACAATGGTGTCACCGTTTGGCAGGTCGCAGTTGCCCTTGACCACGGTGATGCCGCGCACGGGCTCAATCGAGGTGACCTCGGCTTCGGCATACTGGCCGTGGGCCATCAGGCTCTTGACGCGCTTGCAGATGATAAAGGACTTTAAGGCCATGATGGCAAAGAGCAAGGCCATAAAGAGGTGCAGATACGGCTCACGGCCTTCTTGGTAGACGTAGTACGCAAGGCACAGCGCAATGAGAGTGATGATGGTATAGATGATGCCGAAGATCAGCTGGGCGGTACCGACACGCGGTTCAAAGGATTGATTAGGGCCAAACATACGAAAACTCATGACAAAGTGGGGCGATGGCGTCCAGCGCAAGGCGCGCTGGGGCGCGCAGATCGGGGCGGGCGCTGAGCCGGACGAGCTGTCCGACGCAGGCGCTGAGCCGGACGAGCTGTCCGGCAGGGGCGGCTACTTGGTGACGCGCACCAAGCCGCTGTAGCTGGCGCTTGGGTTGAAGCCCTTGTTCTTAGGATCGTCGCTGAAGACTAAGGTCAGCGCGCAGGAGCCTTGCAGCATGATAAGCGAGCTGTTAGCTAAGGAGTCGAAGGTCGCAGTGCCGGAGGCATTGACTGGAACCTTAAGCTCAAAGCGCTGTGGGCCTTGGTTGGAGACCATGGTGCCGGTGGCATCTTCGCTCACGATGGCCACCAGCGTGTCGCGGATAAAGACGCTGGCGCGTACCTTAAGCAGCGGCAGGTCGCTCAGCGAGCGATGCTCGACGCTGTAGGTCACCACAAAGTAAGGCTTATCTTGGTGGTTGACGAGGCTTAAGCTTTCCACCTTCAGCGTAGGGGCGACCGCGCCTTCGGGCAGGGCGGTGGTGGAGGTGCAGCCGCTTAACAGAGCGACGCTCAGGCACAGCAGGGCTATCAGGTACTTAAAGGGATGTAACAGCGTGCGCATAGAACCAGCAATGAGATGATGAAAACGAGCGCACCTACGCAAACTAGGCCACAGCGGCGGCCGTGTTTACCTCGGGGCAATGTGGCGCTCATTTTACCATCGAAACTCTTAGGCCGAGCTTATGCGCCTCCGCTGCGCTCCGCGCCTCCGCAACGTGGTCTAAGAGGGCGCCGCGGGGTGGCATAAACCATGTGGTGTAGCCCAAACGGCCCTCTGCTCCATAGAGACCCACGCAGCTGCCCGCAGCGTGAAGCGGCTAGCGGCGAGCGTAGCCGCTGCCAGAGTGGCCCAATAGGGCGCCATGGGGCTGCCTGATCGTGGCTTTTAGGCGTGCGCAATGGCCCAGCCGTGGCTAGGGTGGGTGGGAGGGCAGCCGCAGTTGGGGCTGACGTCACCTGAAGGCGGCCCTAAAGACGAAGGTCTGCCATGGGCTGCTGAGGCCAATAGACGTTGGGGCCAGCCGCAGTTGGGGCTGACGTCACCTGAAGGCGGCCCTAAAGACGAAGGTCTGCCATGGGCTGCTGAGACCAATAGACGTTGGGGCCAGCCGCAGTTGGGGCTGATGCTACCTGAAGGCGGCCCTAACGACGAAGGTCTGCCATGGGCTGCTGAGGCCAACAGACGTTGGGGCCAGCCGCAGTTGGGGCTGATGCTACCTGAAGGCGGCCCTAATGACGAAGGTCTGCCTTGGACTCAAGCAGACCTTCGGGGGCAGCCGTGGGCTGCGGGCACCAACTCGGTGCGCTGAGCGCATGAAGGCTGGCCCTTGCGAGCCAGCCTTGCGGGGAGTTTGTGTTTGTAGTGCTGGGCTTTTAGCTTAAGAGTGGTGGCAGTGTCCAAGCTAAGAGGTAGCCGCCGACTAAGAGCCAAATGAAGAGGAAGGTAGCCAATAAGAAGGGCTTGGCACCGGCGGCCTTGAACTTGTCGAGGCTGGTGTCCGTACCTAAGGCGGTCATCGCCATGGTCAGCAAGAAGGTATCGAGGTACTCAATGGCGCCGTTTAATGGGATCTCCTTGACACTCTCGACTCCAAACATCGAGCCTAAGGCCGTGTTGAGGCAGATGACTAAGAGGAAGCCGATGGCAAACCACGGGATGGTGATCTTGGTCTTGGTGACCTCTGGGGCGGTTAAAGCGGCTTGATCTTGTGGGTTAGTGGAGATGTCAGCGGTGGTGCTGGCGTAGGCAAAGGCAGCTTCGGCCTCGCTGCGACTCTTCTTGCTGGCGATGCGGCTGCGGGCACGTGAGAGCATGATGGCCATGACCACTAAGACCGGGGCTAACATCATGACGCGGATCATCTTGGTGATAGTGGCGGTGGCAGCGATGCCTAAGGTATCGCTTGGATCCATGGCGTTACCGGCGGCGGCGACGTGGGCTACTTCGTGTAAGGTGGCACCGGTGTAGATGGCCACGCCCATATCACCTAAGGCATCGAAGAGACCTGAGCGGTACATGATGGGGTATAAGAACATGGCGATGGTACCGAAGATCACCACGGTCGAGACCGCTACGGCCGTCTTGTGGCTTGGGCACTTGACCACCGACTCGGCGCCTAAGACTGCGGCGGCACCGCAGATAGCGCTACCGGTCGAGGTCATCAGAGCCGTTTGGCGATCCATCTTTAAGAGCTTACCTAAGAAGATACCTAAGCCTAAGGTACCGCAGACGATGATGAGGTCGACCACAATGGCCGGTAAGCCGACCGCGTAGACGTCCGATAAGGTTAAGCGGAAGCCGTAGAGCACGATACCGGTGCGCAGGATCTGCTTGGTGCAGAACTTGATGCCCGGCACCCATTCCTCAGGGAGCTTGTTACGCAGGGTGTTGGCGTAGATCGTGCCCAAGATAATGCCCACGATGAGCGGGCTCAGCGACAGGCTCTTGACCCACGGCAGCTCGGCTAGGTAGAAGGCGGCCAAGGCAAATAGGGCGATTAAGAGCAGACCGTGCAAGGTGTTGGCACGATGTCCTTTTTGAAACATAGCATGGCTCCCACAAAAGAAGTTGGGGTTCATCCCCGGTTGCGTTTGCCACGATACTCCTTGTGGTTGCGGACGTCGAATGGTATTTTGCTATCAGTCATAACATACAGTTATGCTGTGATAACCAAGATGAGTTACAGCTCAGCCGACTGCACCTGCGCGTAGATTGGGGCGCGCTGTGCTCTGGGGCGCGCGCAGCGTTCTGGGCGTAGGTGGCGCTCTAGGCTGGGGTGGCGTTACGGGGCGGGCGCTGGTTAGACGCTTTGGGGCCCTTCTTTGGCTCGTTGCTCTTGCTCTTCGGCGATGCTCTCTTGGACAAATTCGATGAAGCGTGCGGTCAGTGGCGTCTGTGGGCCCGGGCCTTGGACAAAGCTGAAGCTACGGGTGAAGGTGAGGTCGTCAACTTTAAGCTCAGTGAGTAGGCCTTCTTGCAGCTCGCGCGTGATTGCGGTGCGCGAGAGGATACACAGGGTCTGGGAATTTTGGACAAAGAGCTTGATCGCCTCGGTGCTGCCGAGGAACATCCGAATGTTGAGGTCGCTTAAGCGAATGTGTTGGCGCCCCAAGTCGTGCTCAATGGCCTCTAAGGTGCCCGAGCCGCGCTCGCGCAGCACGAGCGGCAGTTGCTTGAACTCCTCGATGCTAATACGGCCGCGCTGGGCCAGGGCATGGTGGCTGCCGGTTAAGACGATGAGCTCGTCGGTCAAAAAGGCGCTGTAGCTCAGCGTCGGCTGGCGTGTGATGCCTTCGACCATGCCGAGGTCAATGTTGTGGTCGGTCAAAGCCCGCTCGATCTCGCGCGAGTTGCCATTGATGAGCGAGACTGTGGCGTCTGGGAAGTAGGTCAAAAAGGAGGCCAAGTAGGGCGCGATCACGTACTGGGCGATGGTCGAGCTCGCCCCAAGGCGCAGCGTCCCCACATGCTTGTTGCTGAGCAGGTGCATGGCATAGGAGAGGTTTTGGTACTCGCCTAAGATAGTCTCGACATGCTCGAGCATGATTTGCCCGGCGGGGGTGAGGGCAATCTTGTTGCCTTGGCGCTCAAAGAGCAGCACGTCGTACTCTTCTTCGAGGGTGCGGATATGGCGCGTGACCGCAGGCTGCGTGATGTAGAGCTCTTGGGCGGCCTTGCTAAAGGACAGGTTCTTAGCTGCCGCATAAAACACTCGTAAGCGAAAATCGGGCATAGACCACCTCAGGGCTAATCAAGCTGATGGGCCCATTATAATGGCAGCATGGGGGCAGCACGGCACCGGCAGGTGCACTTTGCGACGTAGGCCGGAAGCTTGGCCGCCGCACGCCTCGGGCGCTGGGGCGCGGCGCGGGATGCTCCGTGGCTGCTGTGCTGCTGCGCCGTTGGGATGAAAGGGAGAGTGATGATGGCGATTGATCTGGGACAGGACTTTGTGGGCTCTGAGGCCTTGGCGCAGTTTGCTGATGCGTGGGGACAGCTCAGCTACCCCTTGCTGGTAACACGCGGCGTGGTCAAAGAGCAGTACTTAGAGGTGGTGGTCAAGGCCTTAGGCCTGACGCGTTATGAGGTCTTCAGTGACTTTACGCCCTGCCCGCAGCTCAGCTCCATCGAGCGCTTTAAGCTTGCGAGCTTGAGCGCACATGATGCCATCATCGCTCTTGGTGGCGGCAGCGCCTTTGACTGCGCCAAGGCTCTGAAGTATCAGTGGGTGCAGTCCCTTGAGTTAGAGCCCAAGGCGCAGGCGCGGGCGCAGAGCCTGCCGCTCTTTTGCGTCGCCACGACCTTTGGCTCAGGCGCGGAAATCACGCCTTTTGCTGTGATCTATACCAAGAAGGGCAAGATTTCCCTGAGTGCACTGTACTTGGCGCCTGCTGCCTGTATCTTGGTGCCGCAATTGGCGCTGAGCGTACCTAAGTCCCAGCGTGCCGCCGCAGGCGTAGACTGCCTGTGCCAAGCCATTGAGTCCTATTGGTCGCGTGCTGCGACCACCGAGAGCAAGGCCGATGCCTTAGAGTGCATCAAGCTCTGCCTGATGGCGCTCAAGCCTGCGGTGCTTAGCGATGACCTCACTGCGCACACGCTGCTGGCGCGCGCTTCGGTGCTTTCAGGCAAGGCCATTGCTGTCGGACGCACGACGGCGGCGCATGCCCTGTCGTACTACTTTACCCAGCACCATAACTTGGCCCACGGCCAAGCGGTGGCCTTGATCATGCGCTCGCTCTTTGCGCGCAATGTCGCCGCGCTGCGTGACCGCTCCACCTTGCTGCATGCCTTAGGTCTGTCCTTGGCCTCCGATTTCAAGCCATGGTTTGAGGCCTTGCTTGAGCAATTGGGGCTGCTCACCTCCTTTGCGCCGCTTCAGCTCGACGAGGCTGAGATCACCAAGGCTGTGGCTTCGGTCAACTTGCAGCGCCTTGCCAACAACCCAGTCACCTTAGATAAGGCCGACCTGCGCGCCCTGATCAACTAAGCCGACCGCAAGGCCGCCTATCCCTGTGGTGCCGCCCAAATGGCCTCTGCTCCATAGAGACCTACGCAGCTGCCCGCAGCGTGCAGCGGCAAGCGGCGCGCGCCGCCGCGGCCTCAGTGGCCCAACCGGGACTCGTGAGGTTGCCGAAGCTTGGTTTGATGGGCGTTGGGCCCGGATGTGGTGGGGCGCCGCAGTGAGACTGCGGGCGTTTAGGGCAGGCCGCACCGGCCGCTGCTTGACAGCGCAGCCGGTGCGGGGGGGCACCGCAGTGGCGGTGGTGGGGCGGGGCTTAGTCGACCTTGAAGGTAGCGATCAGGTCTTCTAAGTGCTGGGCTTCCTTGGTTAAGTCTTGCGCCAGTTCGGCCATATTGGCGGAGGTGTCGCGCGTCTTCTCAGCCATCTCGTTGATCTGGTTAAAGGACGAGTTGACGCCACTTAACATGCTGTTTTGCTCACGCGCAGCATTGGAGATCTCGGAGTTTTGGGTGTTGATGTCGGCCACCGACTTGGTGATGAGGTTGAGCGAGGTGCCCGCCTTTTGGGCTTGCTCGACTGAGAGCGAAGCCTGCTCGCGGCTGATGTTCATCGCCTCGACGGCGCGGCCGGTGTGCTCTTGGTTGGACTGAATCAGCTCAATAATGCCGTTGGTGGAATCCTTGGTGCGACCGGCGAGAGCCCGCACTTCGTCGGCGACTACGGCGAAGCCGCGGCCATGTTCACCGGCGCGGGCGGCCTCAATCGCGGCATTTAAGGCCAGAAGGTTGGTTTGCTCGGCGATCTCGGCAATGATCTGGACTACCTTGCCGATTTCCTTGGAGTCAGTATTGAGCTTGACGATGATCTCCGAGACTTGATCGACCTGCTGGGCTAAGTTGTTGATGTAGTCGATGGTGGTCTGCACCTCAGCGTTGCCGTTTTGGCTCTCTTGCTGGGCTAAGTCGGAGCTGTGCAAGGCGCTGTCGGCTAAGGAAGCGACGTTGGAGACGCCTGCCATTAAGGTCTCAATGCTGGTACCACCACGCTGTGTCTCTTCTTGCTGGCGCTGAGTTAAGGCATTGTTGTCGTTGGTGAAGTCCGATAAGGTCGCCGACGACTCCGACAAGTTGGTGGTGACGTCGCGGACTTGGCGCATCACGCCCGAGAGCTGCTCGGCCATCTTGTTGATGTCATCTAAGATCGAGTCTTGGTACTTGGTCTCAGCGCGTACCGTCAGGTCGCCGCGGGCGAATTGGTTGATGACCGCGATTGCCGTCTCTGGGTTACCACCGATGATGCGCTTGATGCGGTCGATGATGCCATAGCCGATGACCGCGCCCACAATCACGCTCAAGATGGCGGCGGCGATCATGATGTAGAGCAGCGAAGAGGTCGAGCTGCGCACATAGGATACGCCGTGCTGGGAGTTGGCCTCTTCATAGTCGATAAAGGCATTGATGTCTGCGAGCCACTGGACATAAAGGCCCGCCGTTTCATTGACGACGACTTGCTTGGCCCCTTCGATGTTGTCTTGGCTGACTAAGTCCAGCACCTGATCTTGGGAGGCGCGGGTACGCTGCTCAATGGCCTTGATCGCATTGTAGAGCTCGTGTTCGCGGTCGGTGTGGATGGCGCGGTCGGCAGCAAAGATCTGATCCATGCGCGTGCGGGCCTTGTCATAGTCTTGGGCTAACTTGTTGATGGTGTTGATGTGGGTCTGGCGGGCGCTGGCGCTGGGAGCTAACAGCACATCGCGCAGCGCGATCGAGCTGTCGTGCACCGCACCACGGAAGTTGATGGCTTGGCGCTGCTTGACCGCAAAGTTTTCGTTAACGTTAGTCAACGCCGAATCGATGTAGGAGACCTTGATGACGGCAATCGCGGTGATGACGAGCATCAGGGCGATTAAGACGCTAAAGCCGATGTAGAGGCTTTTGATGATACCGAGATTCTTCATGACGAAGCGAACCTTACTTTGCTCTGAGCAAGCGTGGGGGCCTGCCTTATCTGTTTGTGTTGGGGCTGCGGGGAGGCTAGATTAGCTCTAGCGGGCCCGGGCGGCTGCACTTGGCCCCATTATGCGCCATTTTGTGGCGCTTAAATGGGGGGCCTAATGCAATTTTTTATCCACACTGGGGGTACCTAGGCGCGGTCACCGGTGGGGTGGTAGGGGATCACTGGTGGTGAGTTGGCGCGACGGTGGGGGAAGCTGGTGCGGCGGCGGAGGCGATAAGCTTGCGCGCAGCTCTTGCTTTAGTGGGATGATTTTGGTATAAATTAGGCCAAATTTTGGCACCTGACCTACGACAAGGGGCATCAAACCTTGTGTGGCAGCGCCAAATCCATGGTAGTTTGCCTACTACGTCATCGCCCGATGACGTGCCTGCGGTGTGCGCTGCGGGCAAAAGGTGCAACTTTATTCGAAAAGAAGCCCCATAATCGGGGCTTTTTTTATGCCTGCGCGCCAAGCCGGTGCGCTGCACGCTTGGTTTGCCTGCACGACAGGCTCTGCCTGCAGGGCAGAGGGCCAGCGCAGGTTGAGTGAGGCTCAAGGCCTTGTTCGGTTTTGGTCAGGGGCGCTGCCCTTGCCGGTAAGAGGAGTATTGATGGCTGGAAGTTTAGAGCAAAAGCTGCATGAGCTGGTCGCGCCGATTGTGGCGTCCTATGGGCTGACCTTGTGGGGCCTGCGCTACCGTCAGGGGAGCTCCAGTGCCCACCTGCAGATTTTTGTTGAGGGTGAGGACGGCGTCGATGCCGACGTCTGCGGGGAAATCACCAACGCACTCTCTCCGCTGTTAGATAGCGCCGATCTGATCGATCCAGCCTACATCCTTGAGGTGTCATCGCCCGGTCTTGACCGCATTTTGTTTACCCAAGATCAGCTGCACCAAAGCTTAGGCCAAGAGGTGACCTTAAGCTTGAAGATGGCAAGCGAGAATCGTAAGAAGCTCCAAGGCAAGCTGATGGCCGTCGAAGAGGACGGTTCCATCGTGATCCACGATAAGAGCGCCGATAAGGACTTCGTGGTCGCTTACGAGAACATTTCGCTTGCGCGCATCGTGCCTGATTTTTCATCGTTGTTATAGGAGAGATGCTGCGGCATCCATTAGAGGTTTGACCAAATGGGTAAGGAAATCATTGCGATAGCCGAGGCGCTCTCCAATGAGCGTGCCATTCCAAAGGAAAAGATCTTCGAGGCTTTGGAAACGGCCTTAGCTACGGCTACCAAGAAGAAGTCGCCGGTCGATATCGACGTGCGCGTTGAGATTGACCCGCGCGAAGGCAATTACACCACCTACCGCCGCTGGACGGTGGTGGACACTGACGGGCCGCTTGACAATCCGGTTCAAGAGATCTCGCTTGCCGCCGCACGCGAGGAGTACCCGAACATTGAGCCGGGCGATATCATCGAAGATGAGATTCCTTCGGTCTCCTTTGACCGTATCACCATTCAAACGGCCAAGCAGGTGCTTTCGCAGCGCGTTAAGAACGCCGAGCGCGAGCAGCTCATCGCCGAGCAGCGCGAGCGCTTAGGTCACGTAGTCAATGCCACGGTCAAGCGCCCGGGCCGCGATGTCATGATCTTAGACCTAGGCAATGGCGCTGAGGGTATTCTGCGCCGCGATCAAATGATCCCGCATGAGTCCTTTGGCCGCGGTGATCGCATTCGCGTGCTCTTGATCGACATCAAGCCTGAGGGCAAGGGCCCGCAGCTGGTGTGCTCGCGTACCGCTCCTGAGTTCTTAGCTGAGCTGTTCCGCATCGAAGTGCCAGAGATTGGCCAAGACGTGATCGAGATTATGGGCGTGGCCCGTGATCCAGGCTCGCGCGCCAAGATCGCGGTGCGCTCTAAGGACAAGCGCATCGACCCACGCGGCGCCTGCATCGGTATGCGCGGTGCCCGTGTCATGGCCGTTTCCAATGAGCTCGCCGGTGAGCGTATTGACGTGGTACTGTGGGATGAGAACCTCGCCCAATACGTAACCAACGCCATGGAGCCGGCCGAAGTGCTGCGCATCGTCATCAACGATGACAGCCACAGCATCGATGTCGCGGTCGCCGATGACAACTTAGCCTTAGCGATCGGCCGCAACGGTCAAAACGTGCGCTTAGCTTCGCAGGTCTTAGGCTGGAACTTACAGGTTAAGGCCGAGAGCACCATGGAGCAGGAGTTAGCGGCCGAAGCCGCTCAGGTCGTGAAGTTCTTTGTTGAGAACCTTGACATCGACGAGGAGTTTGCTCAGGTCTTAGCTGACGCCGGCTTCCACACCTTAGAGGAGGTGGCCTACGTCCCAGCCGAAGAGTTCTTGATGATCGAAGGCTTAGACGAGGAATTAGTGGCCGCGCTGCAGGAGAATGCCCGCAAGGCCATCGCCAAGCACGAGGCTGAGCTCAAGGATCAAGGCGGTGAGGAGTTGATGCGCATCCATGGCATTGACACCGAGCTCGCCTTAGCCTTAGTCGCTAAGGGCATTAAGACCTTAGAGGACTTGGCTGAGCAGGCGATCGATGATCTGTTAGATTTAGGTATTGATGCCCAGCGTGCCGGTGACATCATTATGGAGGCGCGTAACCTCACTTGGTTCAAGGACGAGTATGAGGCTCAGTTAAAGGCGCAGGCCGAAGCTGATGCTCAAGCCGCCGCCGAGCAGCGCGCTTGGGAAGCGGCTCAAGCCCATGAGGCGATGCTGGCCTCAGGCCATGATGCGGCTGAGCCAGCGGCTAAGGCGGCTCCGGCTGAGCCAGCGGCTGAGGCGGCTCCGGCTGAGCCTGCTGCGGGCGAGCCTGCTGCGGCTCATGATGGCGCTGATCACTAACCAAGACAGGTGCAAGGGGAAAGCTTATGAGTGATGAAGTAAAAAACGACGAGGGCAAAGGCACTAAGCGGATGTCCTTAAATCGCGCTGCCCACGCTTCTGTTAAGGTTCAAGATTCGACCGGCAAGCGTAAGGTAGTCCAAGTAGTTCATAAGAAGAAGTTAGCTTATGACACCGAGCAGCTGCGCAAAGAACAAGAAGACAAGGAGCGCTTAGCCCTTGAGGCTAAGGCTAAAGCCGAAGCTGAAGCTAAGGCTGCCGCCGCGGCCAAGGCCGAGGCTGAGGCCAAGGCCGCCGCGGAAGCTGCTGCCGCTGAGGCAGAAGCCAAGGCTAAAGCTGAGGCCGAAGCTAAGGCTGCCCGCGTCAAGGCCGCTGCTGAGGCTAAGGCCAAGGCTGCCGCCAATAAGACCGCAGGTGCTAAGAACGATGCGGCCGCCGCTGAAGAAGAGAAGTTAAAGCGCGCGCAAGAAGAAGAGCAAGCTCGCAAGATCGAGCTTGAGGCCCAGCGTCAAGCTGATGAGGCTCGCCGCTTAGCCGAGGAAAATGAAGCCCGTTGGGCCGCCGAGGAAGAGGAGCGCAAGCGCATTGAGGCCTCCGATGGCCTCTCCACCACCTCGGTCTATGTCCGTGAGGCTGAAGCGCGTCAAGAGCGTGAGGATGAAAACCGCGGCCGTCACCGCAGCAATGACCGGGGCGGCAAGGCCGTCACCAAGAAGCGTGACGACTCCGATAACTCGGGCTTCACCCGCGGTAAGGGCGGCAAGAAGACCATGGGCGGGCGCAATCAGCGTCAAGGCGGTAAGGGCGGTGCTACCCACGGCTTTAACCGTCCAGTCGCTCCAATCTCGCGTGAGGTGGTCTTAGGCGAGACCATTACGGTCGCTGAGCTCGCTCAGAAGATGGCGGTCAAGGGCGCCGAGGTCATCAAGTGCTTGATGAAGTTAGGCGAGATGGTCAACATCAACCAGGTGATCGACCAAGCTACCGCTCAGATCGTCGTTGAGGAAATGGGCCACAAGGCCATTCTGCGCAAGGAGAATGAGCTCGAAGAGGAACTCTTAGCTGATCGCAAGAGCGACGCTAAGGCCCTGCCGCGCGCTCCGGTCGTTACCATCATGGGTCACGTTGACCATGGTAAGACTTCCTTACTCGACTTCATCCGCAAGACTAAGGTTGCCGCAGGCGAAGCCGGTGGTATTACCCAGCGTATCGGTGCTTACCACGTCGATACCCGTGGTAGTGGTATCACCTTCTTAGATACCCCTGGCCACGCTGCCTTCACCGCGATGCGTGCCCGTGGTGCTCAGGTCACCGACATCGTCGTCTTGGTAGTCGCAGCCGATGACGGCGTTATGCCGCAGACCTTGGAAGCTATTCAGCACGCCAACGCCGCTAAGGTGCCACTGATTGTCGCGATCAATAAGATCGACAAGCCGGGCGCTGATCCAATGCGCGTTACCAACGAGTTGATCCAGCACGGCGTCATCCCTGAGAGCATGGGCGGCGAGGTGCAATTCGTTGAGGTTTCCGCTAAGACTGGTCAGGGCGTTGAAGAGCTGTTAGAGGCGATCATGCTCCAAGCTGAGGTCTTAGAGCTCACCGCGGTTGCCGATGGCTTAGCCTCGGGCGTCGTCATTGAGTCGCGCCTTGACAAGGGCCGTGGCCCAGTCGCTTCGGTCTTAGTCCGTGAGGGTACCCTCCATAAGTCCGATATCGTGCTGTGCGGCCTTGAGTATGGTCGTGTCCGCGCCCTGCGCAATGAGAAGGGTCAAACCTTGACCGAGGCCGGCCCATCGATCCCAGTTGAGATCTTTGGTCTGTCCGGTGTGCCGGATGCAGGTGACGAAGTCACCGTGGTGCGCGACGAGAAGAAGGCCCGTGAGGTCGCCTTATTCCGTCAGGGTAAGTTCCGTGAGCTCAAGATTGCCAAGCAGCAGAAGGCCAAGCTTGAGAACATGTTCAAGGACAATAAGGCCTCCGAGCTCAATGTCGTGCTCAAGGCTGACACCCAAGGCTCGGTTGAGGCGATCTCCGATGCCCTCAACAAGCTGGCCACCGATGAGGTTAAGGTCAATATCATCGGCTCGGGTGTCGGTGGTATCACCGAAACCGACGCCACCTTGGCCACGGCTTCTTCGGCCATCATCGTGGGCTTCAATGTCCGTGCTGATGCCCCAGCCCGCCGCGTCATTGAGACCGAAGGCGTTGACCTGCATTACTACAGCGTGATCTACGACCTGATCGATGACGTCAAGAAGGCCATGTCGGGCTTACTGTCGGCTGACATCGAGCAGCGCATCATCGGTATGGCGGATGTCCGTGAGGTATTCCGTCACCCGAAGTATGGCGCCATCGCCGGCTGTATGGTCACCGAGGGTGTGGTCAAGCGCTCGGCCCCAATCCGCGTGCTGCGTGATAACGTGGTGATCTACGAAGGCGAGCTTGATTCGCTCCGTCGCTTCAAGGACGATGTCAGCGAGGTCAAGAATGGTAACGAGTGCGGTATCTGCGTTAAGAATTACCAAGATGTCCGCGTCGGCGACCAGATCGAAGTCTTCGAGAACGTTGAGGTTAAGCGCAGTCTCTAGCGCGAACCTCCCCTTAGCGGCCGCGTGCGCCGCCTACGGCGCGCCTAGTGACTACGACGCGGCTCCGCGCTTAAGCGCGGGGGCGCGCGGGCTGCTAAGTTAACCCCCCACAAGCTCCCAGAGTGCTCAATGTGATCATGCTGCATGCTGGGAGCTTTGTTATAACTAACGTCGGGTGACGTAAGTTGAGGAGAAAACTATGCCTAAAAGCTATGGTCGTAACGAGCGCATTGCCGCCGAGCTGCGCCGTGAAGCGGCTCATATCTTGTCTGCGGAGATCAAAGATCCGCGGGTGAACTTGGCCACGGTGACCGAGGTCAATGTCGCCCCTGATCTGCGCAATGCCACGATCTTCGTTTCGTTCCTAGTGGACGATGAGGCCAAGGTCAAGGAGGCGATGAAGGCCTTAAACAAGGCCGCAGGCTTTGTGCGCAGCACCCTTGCCGGGCGCATCAAGCTGCGCTACATGCCTAACATCCACTTTGAGTATGATCGCCTCGTTAAGGACAGTATGCGCCTTGATGCCCTGATTGCCAAGGGCTTAGGGCAAAAGCGCACCGAGGGTACGCTCGCTGACCGCACCGAGGATACGCTCGCTGACCGCACCGAAGGCACGCTCGCTGACGTGGTGGACGCTGACACTCGCGCCGATGCCGACGCTACTACCACGGACGCCCAAGATGCCGCGGACGGCGCGCACTAAGCGCTCGGCCTGACGCTACCTTTAGGTAGCGCCTGAGCCGCACGACCTAATGAAAAGCCCCAAGCTACGCGTAGCTTGGGGCTTTGCTCACTGCGGCCGCCACAAGGCGGCCTTTGATTGGCTGTAGCCGTTAGAGGGCGTACTTCAGGACGAAGAAGCAGGCTAAGATCGCGGTGGCGACCGTGATCTTCTTGGCCTTGCCGGTGATCAGGTTGATCAAGACAAAGCTTAATAAGCCCAGCGCAATACCCTCGGAGATGGAGTAGCTCAGCGGCATGAAGATGACGCAGATGAAGGCTGGTACCGACTCGGAGTAGTCGTTGAAGTCGAGCTTTTGCAGCTGGCTCATCATCATTAAGCCGACGATGATGAGGACTGGAGCGGTCGCAGCGCCCGGGACGGCTAAGAAGAATGGGGCAAAGAAGAGCGCGATCAAGAAGCAGATCGATGTGACAAAGGCGGTCAAGCCGGTGCGGCCACCCTCGGCGACGCCCGAGGCCGACTCCACGAAGGTGGTGACGGTCGAGGAGCCTAACATGGCACCGGTGGTGGTGCCGATGGCATCAACTAAGAAGGCCTTCTTTAAGTGCGGGATACGGCCGTTCTTGTCGACCATACCGGCACGGGTCGAGACGCCCACTAAGGTGCCTAAGGTATCGAAGATGTCGACGAATAAGAAGGTGAAGACCACAAAGGCCATCTCGGTGGTGAAGACGTTATCCCACTCGAACTTCATGAAGATCGGGTCGATCGATGGTGGCACGCCAAAGACGCTGTCTAAGTGGGTGACGCCCATCGGGATGCCGATCAAGGTGGTGATCAAGATGCCCAGTAAGAGCGAGCCGCGGATCTTTAAGATGAGTAGTACCGCGGTGATGATGACACCGATGAGGCCTAATAAGGCTGGGCCTGAGGTGATATTACCTAAGGTGACCAAGGTGGCATCGGAGTTGACGATGATCTGCGAGTTCTGCAGACCGATGAAGGCGATGAACAGACCGATACCGGCGGAGATCGCGTACTTGAGCGACATTGGCAGGGCGTTGACGATGGCCTCGCGCACGTTGGTCAAGGTCAAGATGATGAAGATGACGCCTTCGATCAACACGGCGGTTAAGGCAAACTGCCACGTGTAGCCCATGGTCAAGCAGACCGTGTAGGCGAAGAAGGCATTTAAACCAACACCAGGGGCTAAGGCGAAGGGCAGCTTCGCGTAGATACCCATCAAGACGGTGGCAACGACTGTTGCTAAGACGGTGGTGGTGAACAGAGCACCTTTGTCCATGCCGGCAGCCGACAGAACATTTGGAGACAAGGCCAAGATGTAGGCCATGGTCAGGAAGGTCGTGACACCGGCTAAGATCTCGGTTTTGATGTTATGGACTTTAGGGTCAAAGCCAAATAATTTTTGTAACATGGAGGCCGTCCAATCTCACGATCTCACCTTAAGCGCGGCGCGCTATGGGGTTAGACCCTGATGTTGTCGTGTGAAGTAAAGAGCAGCGTGCGTAGCACGGCCTTGCGGTGCACGCATGATAGCACTTAGCCTAAGTCATAGCAATGCGCGCCGCATAAATAAGGGCATCGTCCCGCAGGCCGCCGCGGCGCGGCGGTAGCTTGTCGCCAACTTGCCTCCGGCCATGGGGACGCCCGAACCCGGGCCCGGGCCGCGGCCGACGCGCCGTTTGCGGTCGCCCGGCGGAACGGGCGCTTCCTGCAGGCGGGCGCCGCCTGCGGCGCAGGCGTAGGGCCAACCGCGCTGCGGCGCGGGGCGGGGCTTAGGCGCCGGTTTGGTTGTCGGAGTCTTGCTCTTGCTTGTCTGCGGTAGCGCTGGCCTGCGCTAAGGCTTGGTAGTCCTGCTCGTCGTTGTCGGCCACCGTGTGCATGATGAGGTGGCGCTTGGCCTCGTAGAGCTCGTTGCGCCGGGCCAGCACCACCGCGGTGGTGTCGCCGACGCCGAGGTCGATGGCGGCATTGTGGACAATGGCCGTGTGGGCAAAGGACACCTCGTCTTGGAGCTGTTGCAGCTGCGCTTGGGCCTGCTCTTGGGCAAGGAGATTCTCCTTGGCTTGGGTGATGAAGAGCTTGATGCGGTTTAAGACGTTGGACTGCGCCGAACCGGCCTCAAAGTCAATCGAGCAGGTGTTGGCCTCAGGATAGAGCTCGCGCAGCGGGCGCATCATGCCCTTGCCGGTGATGTGGTTAGGGAGACAGGCAAACGGCTGGACACACAGGATGTTGCTGACGCCATGCTCGATAAAGTCGACCATCTCGGCGGTCAGAAGCCAGCCTTCACCGGCTTGCTGGCCTAAGCTGACCAGCTTTTGGCCTGCAGCCATCAGCTCCTCAAAGGTCGGCGGCGGCAGGAACTTGGTGCCGCTTAAGGCCTTGATGATGATGAGGCGATAGCGCTCAAAGTGCTGCAGCGTCAGGTGCGATAAGAAGGCCTTGACTTTGGAGGCCCCAAGGTGCTGGGCTTGGTACACCACGTCGTGTAGGCAGTACAGGACAAAGGCGGTAATATCGCCTAAGACCGGCTCAGCCCCTTCGGCAATGATGTGCTCGACTAAGTCGTTGTTGGCCGTTGGGTGGTACTTGAGCAAGATCTCGCCCACGATGCCGACCTTCGGCCGCGTTTCGTTACGCAGCGGGATTTGCTCGAAGTCCGCGACAATCTGCTTGACGCGCTGACTAAAGGCCTGCTTTGAGGTCAAGTCCTTGCCCTTTAACACCTGCTGGTACTGCTCGAGCAGCTTTAAGGCCGTGCCCGGGACTTGCTCGTAGGTGTGGCAATGCAGATATAAGATCTGCAGCAAGTCACCGTAGAGCAGCGCCATAATGAGGCGCTTGAGGCCGGAGATGCCGAGCTTTAAGTGCACCTTCTCATCCTTGAGATCGCTGCCTTGGAAGGTGACGACCGGGATGTTTTGGGCATGGATGTCCTCTAAGGCCCACTTGAGCAGTGCCGGGTAGTTGGTCGCGCGGCACGGGCCGCAGGTTTGCGCTAAGAGTAAGGCCGAATGCTCCGGGTCAATCTGGCCCTTCGTGATCGGCTCTAAGAGCTGGCCGATGGCAACAATGGCCGGGTAGCAGGCATCATTGTTGATGTGTTTTAAGCCCAGCTCAATGGCGTGAGGCGAAACGTCCTCAAGTAGCTTGATCTGATAGCCCTCGTCGGCTAAGGCCGAGGCCAAAATCGGGAAGTGCACCGGTGCCATCTGCGGCATGTACAAGACACGCTGCTTTAAGGTGTCTTGGCTTAAGGCCTCGCCCAAGCTTTGCACCATATATCCGTCCGGCCCATTGTCCGGCATGATGGCGGTAGCAGCGCGGGCGCAGGACTGACTGCTTTGCTGATGGGCAATGGCGGTGTGGGCCAAGGCCACGCGCGCGGCAAAGTCGGTGGCGCAGCTGGTCGTGGCGCAGCTGGCGGCGCTGTGGGCGCGGCGCTTGTCGGCGCAGGCGCACAGCAGGGAGCGCAGGCGGATCTTGGCTGCGCCCAAGGTATCGCCTTCGTCGATCTTGAGCATGGTGTAGAGGCGGTGTTCACGCTCTAAGAGCTTTTTGACCTGCTCGCTGGTGATGGCATCGATGCCGCAGCCAAAGGAGACGAGGTGTACCAGCTCGGCCTCGTCGTGCTCAATTACGTATTGGGCAGCGCGATAGAGGCGGCTGTGGAAGGCCCATTGGTTGACCACGTCGAGCTTGAGCTGGCTTTGGATCATCGGGGCAATGGCGTCTTCGCTCACGATGACCGTGCCCATCGAGGCGATTAAGGCCGGGATGCCGTGGTTGATGAGCGGATCTAAGTGATATGGGTGGCCGGTCAAGACGATGAGCGGTAGGTTCTCTGCTCTTGCGCGCAAGATCTCCTGCTGCGCATGCTGCGTGACCTGCTGGTGATAGGCGGCAAGGGCATGACGTGCCCCGGTGATGGCGTGCCGAATGGCGCGCTTCTTTAAGCTTGGGTCGAGCGCTTGAAGCGCCGCGATGATGGAATCATCGGCCTCTAAGGCGACATATGGGGTAAAGAGCTCAAGCTCGGGGTAGGTCGACTTTAAGTTGAGCTTTAAGGCCTCAGGATAGCCGCCGACAACCGGGCAGGCAAAGCTGTCATCGCCTTCGGCAAAGCGCTCCTTGCTGCTTTCGCGCGGCACGCATGGCAAGAAGATACGCTTGATGCCTTGCTCGGCTAAATAGCTCAGGTGGCCGTGAGTTAACTTGGCCGGAAAGCACAGCGACTGCGACGGAATGGTCTGCGAGCCTAAGGACGCGATCTCCTTGGTCGAGATCGGGCTGAGCTCCACGCTAAAGCCGAGCTCGGTGAAGAGGGCGTGCCAGAACGGATAGTGCTCAAACATATTGAGCACGCGCGGGATGCCAATAGTGCCGCGGGTCGCTACCGCCACCGAGGCTGGGATAATCGGCTGGCCGCTCGCGCTGATCGTGGTCGCCACCGCGCCAAATTGGGCCTGAGCAGCATGTTGGGATAAGACGCTGGTAGGCTCATGAGCCTCTGCCTTGTGGCGGGCGGCTTGCTGGGCGAGTCGGGCGCGACGTGCGCGGGTAGCGGCATCAATTTGCTGCTTATTGTCCGAGGTGGCGTCCGGGTTGGTGGTTGGGGCGGCTGGTTCGGTCTTGGCGGCCTTGCGGGCTTGGGCCTTAGCAAGGGCAGCTTGGCGTGCCTCGGCCTTGTGCTTTTGCTCCGCTTCGGCCTTGGCGTCAGCCTCGGCGTGCTGGGCGCGCGTGTAGAGAATTGGGCGGTTGAAGAGCAGGTCGAGCTTGTAGCTGTAGAAGTCTTGGTGCGTGCCGTCCTTGGTGGCTTGCCCGGCGTGGTTTAAGGCAAAGTCGCAGCGGTTGCCGCTTAGGTACTTTTGCCCCGACAAGAAGGTGTTCATGGTCAGGGCGCAATGGTTGTTGCAGCCCTTGCAGCGAAATGAGCGCGTCTTGATGGTGCTGAGGTCAAATTGTTCAGGACTAAAGGTCATGCGCTCGGGCACCTTGTCCTCAGCGCGATCTAAGCGATAGCGCTCCTCGGCGATTAAGGCGCAGCCGTAGGCGCCCATTAAGCCTGCGATGTTAGGGCGGATCACGTCCTTGCCCAAGTTGAGCTCAAAGGCGCGCAAAATAGCATCGTTTAAGAAGGTGCCGCCTTGGACGACGACGTGGGCGCCGAGCTGCTCTGGGTCGTGGATGCGCAGCACCTTGTAGAGGGCATTGCGCACAATTGACAGGCACAGGCCCGCGGCGATATCGCCGATCGGCACATTGTCGCGCTGGGCCTGCTTGACCTTGGAGTTCATAAAGACGGTGCAGCGCGTGCCTAAGTCGCATGGGGCCTGCGCGGTCAAGGCCGCTTGCACGAAGTCCGGCAGCTTGAGCTGCAATTGCGCCGCAAAGGTCTCCAAAAACGAGCCACAGCCCGATGAGCAGGCCTCGTTTAACTGGATCGAGGCGATGACGCCATCTTGCACCTTGATGCACTTCATATCTTGGCCGCCGATGTCGATGACATAGCTGACCTCAGGCTCAAAGGCGACCGCGGCCTTTTGGTGGGCGAGGGTTTCTACTTCGCTATAGGCGGCGTTGAGTGCAGCCTTGGCTAAATCAGCACCATAGCCGGTGGTGCAGCAGGCGGCAATATAGGCGTCCTCAGGGAGTTCGTTGAGAATGGCCTGTACTTGCGGCAGGAGGTTCTTGAGGGGCTCGCCGCCGTTGTGGCCGTAGTAGCGGGCCACGATTTCTTGTTTGGCGTCCGTGACCACCAGCTTGACCGTGGTGGAGCCTAAATCGATGCCCAGATAGAGCGGGCCGTGGGCTTGGCTTAAATCTTTGATGGCGACGCTGTCGCGGGCGTGGCGGGCCACGAAATCGGCGTAACTTTCGTTCGCGCCGTAGCTATCGTCAGTATGAGAGGCCGGGAAGAGAGGGGAGAGGCGGGAAGTACCTTGGTGGCTGGTGGTGTGGGCCAAGCGCTGCTTGAGCGCGGCAATGGTGGTGAGGGCGCACGCAGTCTGCGGGGACTCGCTAGTATGGCTCGGTTCCTTGATGGCAGTGCTCTCGCTTGAGGAGTTAGATCGGGTGCGCGCTGGGTGATGGGCCTCGAGGATCGGCATGTCGCTTAAGGCGCTAGCTTGCTGGGCTAGGCGCAGCTTGTGCTGGTGCTCTTGCAGCGCGCTTAAGGCGGCGCCGTGGGCGATGGCGTACTGCGTGTCGCTCAGCTCGAGAAAGGAGACCGGGTGGGCCGGGGTCGCCATTTTGCTGATCTTGGTGATAAAGCTGGCCTTAAGCTCGGTCAAAAACGAGAGTGGGCCGCCTAAGAAGGAGACATTGCCTTCGATGGTGCGCCCGCAGGCAAGGCCGGAGATAGTTTGCTCGCACACCGCATCAAAGACCGATTTGGCGATGTCGGCCTTGCTCACGCCTTGGTTGAGCAGGGCCACCAAGTCCGTCTTGGCAAAGACGCCGCAGCGCGAGGCGATCGGGTGGGTGCTCTGCGCGCTCTTTGCGAGCTCGTTTAACTCGATGGTGCTGACATCGAGCAAGGTCGCCATTTGGTCGATGAAGGCCCCGGTGCCGCCGGCGCAGGCCTCGTTCATGCGCAGCTCGACGCCGTTGTTTAAAAACAAGATCTTGCCGTCTTCGCCGCCTAACTCAATGGCGACGTCAACGCTCTGGGCGCTGTTCTTTAAATAGGTGGTCGCGGCGATGACTTCTTGGATGAAAGGTGCCTGCAGAGAGCTGGCGAGGCTTAAAGCGGCCGAGCCGGTAAAGGTGACCGCGAGCGGCGCATCATCATACTGCGCCAAAGCTTGCAGTTCCTTTAACAGCACTTCTACCACCGCACTTTGGTGGCGGACGTAGTTTTGAGCTAAGACTTGCCCTTGGGCGTTGAGCAGCACATATTTGGCGGTGGTTGAGCCCAAATCGATACCTAAATAGCAAGTGTTATCGTCAATACGGTCGCTTGCAGGTTTCATCAGCGAATGGCCTTCCTTAGTAAGAGATCAAGTTCCAAGTAAAAAGCGCGCTGTCAGGCAGCCGCAGCTGCCGACCAAAAGAGAGCAAAGGCTTTTCAAGCCGCAAGCTCTCCGAGCTTCGAGCTTCTCGCGCCCGAAGCTTAAGAGCACCAAGCCCCGCTGCATCCTAACCATGCGCTGGAGGCTTGTGGTGCGATCAGATAAAGTTTAGCAACTATCATCCTGACTACCAGCAACTGCCCTGCCGTGGGCACTAATAAGGCGCGTCCCACCTGATATTTGGGGGCGCGGTGGACGTCAGCTGGAAGCGTAAGAAGCTTGTTCTTTTGCCATGATAGTGCCAAGGGCGCACGATGGGGACAAGTCTTAACGGGCAAAACTTTGATCAGGTGCAACGCCTACCCCAAAGTCAGGCCCGGCAGCGCCCTGCCCACAGCCAGCGTGACTATGGGGTGGCACAACCTTGAGGCGCCGCCCGACAGGCCTTTCCCCATAGAGACCAAGTGGCCTGCCCGGGACGTGAAGCGGCTAGCGGCAAGCGTAGCCGCAGCAAAAGTGGCCTCACAACCTTGAGGCGGCCCGGGCGTTGATGAGCGGGCGTTGAGATGGTTCGGACGTTGGTGGGTTGGGTGGGACGCCGCAGTTGGAGCTGACGCAACTTGATGGAGTATCGCAATGACCCGACTACGGTGCGACCATGGGGCGGCACAACCCTGTGGTACCGCCCGACAGGCCTTTCCCCATAGAGACCAAGTGGCCTGCCCGGGACGTGAAGCGGCTAGCGGCGAGCGTAGC
>CALXNA010000023.1 GCA_944389615.1 uncultured Anaerobiospirillum sp.
TCCACACTCTCGCCCCGCCACCCTCTCCCGATGTGCGAGCCCCCCCCCGGCCGCCCGCCCAACCCCACCCACGGCCGGGCCGATCCGCAGGCTGTCACCCCAGCTGCGGGCAGCCCTCAGGTTGCGCATTGGGCCACTACTGCAGCGGCTACGCTTGCCGCGCGCCGCGTCACGCCCCGGGTAGGACGCATTGGTCTCTAAAGGGCAAGGGCGTTACGGCAATCCATCGAGTTGCGTTGAATCCCACTGCGGCCGCCCGCCCAACCCAACCCTACCCACGGCCGGGCCGCTCCGCAGGCCGTCACCCCAGCTGCGGGCAGCCCTCAGGTTGCGCATTGGGCCACTACTGCAGCGGCTACGCTTGCCGCGCGCCGCTTCACGCCCCGGGCAGGCCGTATTAGGCTCTAAGGGGATGAGCATTACGGCAATACATCGAGTTGCGTTGAATCCCACTGCGGCGGCCCGCCCAACCCAACCCTACCCACGGCCGGGCCGATCCGCAGGCCGTCAACCCAGCTGCGGGCAGCTCTCAGGTTGCGCATTTGGCCACTACTGCAGCGGCTACGCTCGCCGCGCGCCGCTTCACGCCCCGGGCAGGTCTCATTAGTCTCTAAGGAGCGTTGCGGCGAGCCCTAAGGTGGCACCGCGCTGCCAGCGTCTGCGCCTCACGTTGCGCCATAAATGCAAAGGGCCCGGAGTTGCCAGTTGGGGCTTAAGGGCGCGTGCTATACTTGCCAGCGGCCACGGGACTTTGCGCCCATCTTGCTCAAACTCACGCGCCCGGCTGCTTGTCAGCTCTTAGCGCACCTCGCCTGAAGGGGACGTTCAGGCGTCGCACAATCCTCAGGAGGATGTCCTAACCTCAGACCTATTCACCACCTCTGAACGCTGCGGCAAGGAGTGCCTTGGAGTTCAGGCCCGTTTTCGGAACAGTTAGGCAACCATATCGATGAGCACTTTAACCCTCGCCACCTTGGTGGTCATTGCCCTTGTCTTGGTCTTCTTCGTCCTGCCCCTGAGAATGTCGTGGCGCTCGAAGGGCATCATCGCGCTCATCACCATCATCGCTCCCTGCAAGAGCTACCTGCACCTGATTGTCGGCGGCGATACCTTCGATCCCAACATCCCCTACAACCTCTCCTTCGTCTTTGACATTGCCCGCACCACCATCATTTTCTTGGCGCTCTTAGCGCTTCTGCGTCTTGGCATCAATATAATCTACCGCATCGTCCACTTAAACTGGCGCGTGTCCTTGCTGCCCACGGGCTCCCTCTTCCATGCCCAGCTTATGGTGATCGTGTCCTTTGTCCTCGCCTGCTATGGCACCTCCTGCGCCTACGGCAGCCCGGAGCTCAAGCGCTATGAGTACACACTCGAGCGCTTAGACCCGCGCCTTGAGGGCATGAAGATCGTGATGCTCTCAGACATCCACATCTCCACGCCGACCGATGCCAACGTCATCTATCAGCTGGTGCAAGACATCAACGCCTTAAAGCCTGACCTCATCTTAATGCCGGGCGACCTGATGGACGGCTCGCTGCACAAACGCCGTCCTATCTCCGACCTGCTCTTTGGCCTCAAGGCCAAGTTTGGCATCTTCATCAGCGCCGGTAACCACGAATACTACTCAGGCTACGAGGAGTGGCGCCGCTACTTTGAGCAAGGCGGCTTCATCAGCCTTGATAACAAGGTCGTGGCCTTAATAGACAGCGACGGCAAGACGCTGCTCAACTTAGGCGGCCTGACCGACCCGCGCGCCGAGCGCTATGGTCTGCCCACGCCTGATGTCACCGGCGTCGTCGCCGCCTTAGATGACAGCGCCCCGAGCATCATCCTCTCGCACCGTCCGCAGTACGCGGTGGACTTAGCGGTCGCTGCCCGCCAAGTCAACGCCCAACGCGCCGCCACCATCATGGACGAGGCCAAGCAGCGCTCTGAGCCCAAGCAGCCCCTTGAGTTTCCGACCAAGCAAGTCAACCTTGTGCTCTCGGGCCACACCCACGGCGGTCTGGTCTATGGCCTACGCCAATTGGTCGCCAACGCCAATGGCGGCTTTGTCTCCGGTCACTATCAGATCGACAAGACCCACTTAGTGGTCGGCAATGGCACCATGGTCTGGATGGGCTTCCCATTGCGCCTTGGCGTTCCGAGCCAAATCGTAGTGATAACCTTGCACAGTCAGCAGCCTAAGGGCGTGCTGCCGCTGCCATTAGCCCAGCGCCTTACCGCCGCGGCCGAAATACGCCGCGCTGAAGCCCTCGCCGCGCAAAGCAAAAAGGAGCAGGAACAGCTGCAACAGCGCATCGCCACCCACGGCGTCACCGCCTCCCTGCCGCTCCCGCCTGAGCCAGAGACCGCTCCAAACGAAGCTACCGAGACCACAGAGAGCAACGAAGATTCCATCGACAGCTATAGTCTGGCCCCCAGCGATGACGTTAAGCCCAGCGGCAGCGTCACCCATACGCCGCGCGAACTCTCCAACATCGAGCTCATCATGCCGATGGTCGACGCCGAAACCGGCATGGTCACCAGCGCCGTCACTAAGCTTGCGCTGCTGCCCGAGCGCATCTCCAAAGACCAATTGCGTCGCATTAATGAGATCTTGGCCGAGCAACCGGTCAGCACTCAAGAGCAGGCACAACAAGAGCGCGCCGCAGAGCTCCAAGACCAAGGCCTGCGCTCTGACCCGAAGAGCGGTGTCACCGTAGTGCTGCTCAAGGACGCCCCAGTCACCAAGGCCGAGCCTGAGGACAAGTCCTCTGCCGCTCAGCCTGCTGCCGCTCAGCCCGCTACCGCAGCGCAAGACCAAACCGCAGCCGCACAGCCCGCTACCGCTCAGCCTGCTGCCGCAGCGCACGACCAAACCGCAGCCGCTCAGCCCGCTGCCGCTCAGAGCCCAACTACCGCTGAGGCCCCCGCAGCTGAAGCTGCGCCCGCCCCAGCCGAGCAACGCGGCCAGCTGCAGCTGATGCCACGGGAGCCCGAACCAAGCCCAACGGACGCGGCTGAAGACAACGCCGTGGAGGCGGCTGATGCTGAGTCTAACCCCGACACCGAGGAAGAGAAGGCCAATCAAATGACGGCTGATGAGGACAATGCGCTGATGAGCTTAGGCCCGATCTCCGAGGCCACCTCTAATACGCTCGAGCTGCAGGCAGAGTACGCGATTTCGCTTGACCCGAGCCGTGAGGAGCGCCACGACAGCACCGTCTCGGACTTGCTGCCTGAGGCGCAGGCCCAAGACGCAGCCGAGTAACGCACGTGGCTCATGGCATGCCCGCAGAGACTAGCGGTCTCTAATCGGATGCGTGGCGCTGGGCTGATAACGTGATGTGCGTTGGGAACTCAATTTCTAAGGCTTGGTAGAACGCTGTGACCGGCGCTGAGGCCTCCGTGATCATGCCCACGCCAGCGTTGAGCTTGATCTTCTGTGCGCGCAGCAGGAGTAAGGCCTGCTGCGGATGATACGAGGTGGAGCTTAACTGAGCCTTTAGGGCAAAGCGCAGCACCTCGGCCATCAAGGTCATAAGCAAGTGACCGCGTACGCTTGCCGCGCTGCGCTCGACCAGCGGTGCTGCAATCGTATCACTGGGCTTGAGGGCAAACAGCGCGCGGTTGCGCAAGCGCAGCTCATAGAGCATCCACAGCTCACGCGGCGCCACAGGCTGAGTCGCAAAGAGCACCACCACTCCGGCCGTCTCCAGCTGCGCGATAAAATCGCCCTTGGTGAGCGCGCCAGCGCAAGGAACAGCGCCCGCTCCGCGCGCTGACGCTGCTCCAGCTCACAGCACAAATAGGCCCAGCCCGAGCAGATAACCTCACCGTGCGCATCACGCAGCGGCACGGCCACGCGCTTGATGAAGATAATCTGCTCGCCATATTGCTCAAGGTACTGCGCGTCCTGCAGCGTGGCTAAATGCTGCGCTATGAGCTCCTGAGCGGTGGGGTTAGTGCGCTCTAAGTGCGACACAAAGTCACGCCCCTGCGCGTGCAAGTACTGCCAGTCCGCGGCGGTCACGTAGGGGCGATCCAGCACGACCCAGTTGGGCGGCAGCGCGGCTAAGAGCGCACTCAGCTCACCCTCCGCCCCGCAGCTCAGCGCAAGCGGCGCGCCCGTCACTTGATCCACCATGAAAACCAGCCGGAGGGCTTCGCTATATGCGTCCTGTAGGCCGTTGACCGCGCTCACCGGAAACTGCACGCTCTGCGGTAAACCTGCACTCTCAATGGCGACCACCGCTTCATGGGGTTGAGCCGCCATCCAGCGACTCAAGCAGGCACAGCTCGGCTCGCTAACCAGCGCCGTCAGCAGCTTTACGGCGTGATCGAGGTGCGCCTTAAGATAGAGCACCTGCGCGTAGCTTGTGCTCAGCCAATCAGGCGCAGCCTCAAGGCGCGCTGAGCCCAGCACGTAAAAGCAGAGCAAGGCCTTAAGGCTATCGCTCTGAGGCAGCGCCGCAAGGCCTGTGGCCAAGCCCGTCTGCTCAAGCAGCTGGTTGAGGACAAAGGCATCGCCAAAATCCAAGATGAGCTCAGGGCTCGACGCGCACTCAGCAAGCGGCGTCAGCTGTTGTGAAGATGGGTCAAATTGCACCAAGCCCACGCCGCGCTTAAGAAGATCAGCTACTCCTTATCGACCACGCGCCCCAGCGCTACTAGACGCCTCTTAAGCGCAGAGCCCGCCGCCTCCCGCTCATAGTGGCACCAAAAGCCATATTCGCGGTTTCCTTTGCGCTGGAAGGTCAGAAATGCCATGCTGACCCTTAGCGCTTGATGCCGTAGGCGTTACGTGCTTGGTAGTTGGCGTAGTGTTGGCGCGGCGCCTCCGGCGCCGCAAGGCCCGCTTGCAGCTGATTTAAGGTATCAAGCTGCTCTTGGGTCAAAGGCGCCACTGAGTTGAGGCCATTGTTGACCACCTCGTTGAGCACCGCAGTTGGATCATCGTCCTCATAGCCCATAGCTCCAGCATACGGGCCGTCGATACTACCCATCCCCATTGGGGCGCCGAGCATATCAGCCATGCCCGGATTCATGGCAGTACCAGCCGAGAAGTTCAGCCCCGGGTTGATGCTGGCCCGCGCCAAGTCCTTAGCCTTAAAGGCTCCGCCTCCGGCACGCCCCGCGACTTCGCCCATCTGTGCCAGCGCCTGCGAGAGCTTACTGTCCATAGCTGGAGCTGCGTCAGCCCCCATCGCGCCCATGGCACCAGCGCCCATGGCACCAGCCCCCATCGGGTCAAGGCCCATCGGCCCCATGCTCGGGTTCGGGCTGAGCATGGCATTAAGGCCCCGCCCTGAGCTTTGCGGCCCACGCGCGAGCAAGGCCGAAGCGCTTGGGGCGCCACTGACATGACCGGCGTCTGCCGACGGCCGCACCATCGGCCCGCCCAGAGGGCGCGGCGCGCTCTCAAAGCCCATAGGCACGTCTGACACCTGCTCCATGGCATCGTACGAGCCAATCGCCTCAACCCCGCCAATCGGCGCCGGATTGGTGGCCGCGGCCCGACGCGCACTGCGCCGCCGAAATGGCATCATCGGGGCGCGCGGTGCGCCGCTTGGGGTCGTGGCTTGGGCCGAGGCAGGAGCCGGAGTTGGCACGGCGGTGCCCTGAATCGACTTGAGGTCGACCTGATCGTCGGCCGTTTGCTCGGCTAAGGCCGCCGCAATATCGCGGGCTAAGTCCTGCTGATAGTTCGGATCGCTCTTAAGCAGCTCCTTTTCCTCAGCACTTAAGGCCGAGACAATGGCCTGCGCCACCGAAGCTACCTGCGCCCCGCCGCTGACCTTAGGCAGGCCGACGCGCTCGGTCTGCGCAATCAGAGTGGCACTTAAAGCAGCGAGCTCAGCATCGCCGCTTGGCGCCACCTCCTCGGCGTTGGCCTTAGCACGCTGACGCGCCAGCACATCACGTGCAATATGGTCAGCCTCGGTCTCTGCCTCTGGCTCTACTGCAGCCGGAGCCTCAGAGTCCATTTCAGGCACTGGCTCAGGCGCTGGGCGCTGGGCCTTACGCAGCTTGCGTCTGGCTTTGAGCTTGCGCTCTAAGGCGGTGTGCTCGTCTTCTTCGTCCTCAGCGCTCGCCACGGCCGCGCTCGCCACCGCTACGCTCTCTGTAGCCGCACTGTCCTCAGCGGCGGCGCGCTCTGCGGCGGCGGCGCGGGCTTTGGCCTTGCGCTTACGGCGCGCCTTGCTTTGGGCGAGCTTTTGCACCAAGGCCTCTTTTTCGTCAAGCTCTTCACTCTCTTGTGCTACCTCAGGCTCAGGAGCGCTGACATGCGCAAAGGGATCGGGTTGATCTTGCATCATGGTCTCAATAGTCGCGCGCTCGTCTTGGTCGAGGGCTTCCTCAGGCTTGAGCGGAGCCTTACGCGGCGCCTTCTCTGAGAGGGCCAGCGCCCCGGCGGCATCTTGGGCTTGCACTGCGCCTAAGCTCGCGCCTGAGGGCTCGCCTAAGCTCTCGCGCCAAGAGCCAACATGGGGCTCAGCAAAGGAGAGCTGAGCCTGATCGCTATGGGCGCGCAGCTCCTCATCGCTCAGGCCTGCCGCCCCGGCCACATCGAGGCCGCCATGCTCAGTGAAATCGACCGATTCGCTGATTTTGCCCGTTTCATCGACATCATAGAGCAGGCGCAGCTCTTCTTCGCTCAAACCGGTCTTAGCTGAGAGCTCGCTTAGCGAAATGCCCGCAGCTATAAACTCATGGGCGCGATTTAAGGTCTCGACATTGATGCCAAACGGCTTCTCGGCGCGATACTTACGGACATAGTCCGGGTCGTAGATCATATCGACCACCGGCGCCTTGCCCGAAGCGCTCGGTTTGCTCTTAGGCGTGCCGCTCCCTGAGACCGTGATCTTGAGCTCGGCCCCCGAATCAAACGAGCCACTGGCAAAGTCAATGGTCAGCGTCGGCTGCGTGCCTGATTCCGGCGCGGCTGCGGCCGCATCGCCCTTAGATTCCTTGGCGATAGTCCCTGCGGCAATAGCCCCTGCAGCAGTAGCCTCTTGGGCTTGCTTAATGGCATAGCGCGCCGTGAGGTTAGAGAGCGCATCAAAGCGCAGCTCATCCCCGGCTGCGGTGAAATCGTCATCAGCGCTCGGCAGCTCTAAGTCGCTGCCCTCTGGCAGGTAGATGCCACTATCGGGCGCCACCGGGACATCGGCGGCAATGGCACCAAGGGCCGCATCGCTGGTGAAATCGTTACCATCGGCGAGCTTAGCCTCAACCGGCTCGACTTTAGGCTCTAAGCTCGGGCCATCATAACTGGAAGCCAGTGCCGCCTCGCTCATCGGGTTGGTAAACTCCACCCCCAAATCGTAGGCATGCGTCAGCGGCGGCAACTCCGCTGCAGGCGCTACGGCTGCAGGCGCAGCGGCTTCAGGCGCTGCGGCTTCAGCGGCGTCTTGGAGCTCAGCGGGCTCAGCAAGCTCGACGGCGTCTGCAGGCTCGTCCGCTAGCGGTTGTGAAACTGCTGGTACGGCGTCACCGGCTGAGTCCGAATCGTCGGACGCTGCGGACGCGGCCGCTGACGATTCGCTGCCGGATGGCCCGGACGCACTTGCTGGCGGTTCGGCGGGCGCGGCCGATTCGGAATCTGGCCCAGAGGATTGTTCACCGTCCGGCCTGGGAAAGCTCCGAGCAGCGGAGGCCCCATCAGGGGTCCCCATACCAAGGGGATTCATGGGATCGCGTCCCATGGCATTGGCGCTCGGCGCAGGGGTGCCGCTTTGTACTGCGGCCAAGGAGCGCGAAAGCGACGACAAACCGGTGGAAATGTCATCGCTGGAGAGCGCGACCGGCGTGTCCTCGTCGATGTAGTCGACATCGCTCTCGTACTCAGGCTGCGCCGACGGCTGCGGGGCTGCGCGCTTTGCTGTCTTAGTGGTCTTGCCGCCTGTGAGCATCTGCTTGATCTGTGTCACCGACTCGTGCAGGGCTTGCTGTTCGGTGATGATGTTGGCGTAGGCCTTTTCTTGCTCTTCGGCGCTCTCGCCTAACTTGAAGTAAAGCTCGGAGATGGCATCGCCCAAGGTCGTGGTAGTGCCGTCGGCCTTCTTGATCTCAGTGGCCAGCGTCTCGTCTTCGCCCTTGGGCACCTTAAGCTCGCCGCGCTTACGGCGCCCATAGAGGTCGTCTAAGGACTTGGCGGTGTCGTCTAATTGCTCATTGGCGCGCGTCAGCTGCGACTGAAGCTCATCTAAGGTGTTCTCAAGCCGCGCCGCGCGCCGCGCATTCAAGACAAAGGACACCAAGAGCAAGATGAGGACGGCTACGATGCCGCCGATGAAGTAAATCAAACGCAGATCAAGAGCGCTTTCCACAGGATCTTCCCCACACCAGAGCCAATGCTGCGGGGCCCCAGCACTATTCCAATCAGTACAAGACAACAAGCTGCGAAGCTGCAGCGTCTAATCTAAAGGAGCCAAGTATAGCATGAAAGCCTTTGGCGCAAACGTAAGCTACGTCACCTTGCCGCATTCCTATGCCCTTTTGCCCCAAGCGGCAGCACCGCGCCACCCGCCGCCTCAGCGCCGCTCGGAGCGCGCAGCTTGGGCCGCCCGGGCGCCTTTTGGGCCGCTCGGACGGTTCAGACGCGACAAAGCCCCGCAGTGCAGGGCCTTGCTCGAGGGTCACTAAGCCGTATGGCGCTTAGTTAGAGAGGTTGGCGATGTCTTGCCACTCTTCTTCAGATAAGAGCTTGTACAGGTCGATCAAGATGAGCAGATCATCGTCGCGATTGCAAACGCCACAGATGAACTTGGCGCTCTCCTCGGTACCGACGTTTGGCGTATCGTCGATATCCTTGGTGTTGAGGTCAACAACCTCGGCGACCGAGTCCACTAAGATGCCGACGACTTGGCGCTCGGACTCGATGATCATGATGCGGGTGTTATCAGTAACCTCTGATGGCGGCAGACCAAAGCGCATGCGGGTGTCGATCACCGAAACGACGTTACCACGCAGGTTGATGATGCCCAAGACGTAGGCTGGGGCGCCTGGTACCGGCGCGATGTCGGAGTAGCGCAAAACTTCGCGCACCTGCATGACGTTGACGCCATACATCTCCTTATCAAGCTGGAAGGTGACCCAACGTAACACTTGGTCCTTTTTGTTGCCATCCGGATCGTAGATCGAGGTTGAAGAAGTTTCGTTAGCCATGAAAGTAATCCTCTAAAACACTCTCCAACCACAGGACAAAACCGTTGGAGATCCCCGAAACCGCTTGAGCGGTTCCCTATGTGCCATTATAACGCCGCGCATGCGCCACGTTTTAAGCGCAACCTGCGGCCGCAGCAAGGCTCAAGTATAGATGCACAAAAGCGGCCAAGTGGCGCCAGTGCAGGCCGCAGGCCTGAGCGCGCAGCCTAAGCCTTATGCTGCTTTTCTTTGATCTCCGCTTGCGCCTCGCGCTTTAAGTCATCGATGTCCGCGCCCGCCTCAAAGAGCGCAATCAGCGCACTGACGTGCAGCAGCGCGCACTTCTCTGAGGTGACGATGCCCGCCAGCCACGGGCGATTGCCCGGGATCTCGCGCCACTTGATCTGAGAGCTGGTCAGAGTGCGATTGCCCTCGAGCACATCGCAGCCGATTGACCACTGGGACTTGCCCAAGGAAATCAGATACGGATACTTGTCCGGGCTATCGCCAATCTCCGGCATAACCCAGCGCAGGGTATCGACGATGTTGATCTTGGCGCCGCGCACGTCGGTGATGCCCATAAACCACGACGGCTTGCCAAAGAGCTGGGTGATCTTGTCGCACTCGAAGATGCCGCCCAAGTCGATCAAAGGCACCGCAAAGCGCACGCCCTGCACCAAGAAGAAGAGCACTTGGAACTGCGCCCCGAGGTCGACATTGCGCCAGTTGGCTGAAATGGCTTGCAGCTTGGCGCGCATGCGCTCTTGGGCCAGCTCTTGCGGCGTCATGACCTTTTGCTGGGTGGTCGTGACCACCGGCGCAGCCACCGGCGCGACCTCCACCTTGGTCTCAACCACAGGCTCCGCAACCGCCGTCGCAACCAGCGGTTCGGCCACTTCAACCTGAGTCTCAACCTGCGGTTCGGCCACGGCCGTCGCAACTTGCGGCTCAGCCACCTTAGTTGCGATCTGTGGCGTAGCCTCAGCAATCTTAGCGCTCAGCGCCACCTGCGTTTGCACCGCCGGATCGGAGGTATCGATCTTCTCTAACAGGCGCTGCAATTGCTCATCAGGCTGAGCAAAGTCACGGCTTGGTGCCGCCTCAGGCTCAGTCTGCAGCATGGGCTCGGGCGTCGGCTCATAAGGAGCCGAGCTATAGCCGCCCTCCGGCGCATAAGCAGCCGTCTCCTCATACACTGGCGTGGCCGCCACCGGCTCAGGAGCGGCAGGCACAGTAACCGGCTCAGGGGCAGCTGGAGTTGGCTCAGGAGCGGCAGGCATAGGCTCAGGAGCGGCCGAAGCAGGCGCTGCAACCTCCTCCTTGGGCTCCTCGACCATGATCATCTCTTGCGCCAGCATTTCTTGGGTCGAGATGCGTGGCATCCCGGCAAATGGATTGTCTGGGTCGACCGGCTCAGTGGTCGGGGCAGGCTGCGGCGCAGCCGGAGCGGCAGGCTGGGTGGCGTGGCTTTGGGCGATGGCGGCGTTAGCGGCAGCAAGCACCGCTTGGGTGTCAGGCTGCGCCTGTGGCGCCGGAGCTTCTAAGGCGCCGGAGGTGGCCTGAATCTCCCCATCAAACTCTTGGTCATCGACCTCAGCGAGCATTTGCTGGAAGTAGGAGATGAGGGTCTCCTCTTCGCGATCGTGATGACTTGCCGCCATGACAAACTCTCCTTGAGAATTGGGGGATTACCGACCACCTAAAGCTAGGTGCGACCACACAGTGAAAAGAACAAGCAGCTCTTAGGCTTCAGCGACGAGGGCGCTCAGCGCCGGACTTACGCGCTCAGGATTGCGCTGGAGCTCACGCTGAACCAAAAATGAGAGCAGGTGATGATAGGCGACTGCGCCATAGCAGCTTGGATCCATCAGCGGCAGCGGCAAGCGCTTGGCCGACGACTCGCGAAATTGCACATCAAGGGGAATGCACTCGGCCCAGACATGGTCGAGGTAGTGCGTCTGCAGGTAAGCCAAGCTCTGCACTGAGGCCTTGGTGCGGCGGTCGTACATGGTCGGGACAATAATATACTCAAAGTGCACCGCAGCATTGGCCCGCTGCATCACGGTGAAGGTGCGCACCATGCCCTCAAGGCCCTTTAAGGCCAAGAACTCCGTTTGCGTCGGGACGATGATGGTGGTGGCCGCGACCAAGGCATTGACCATTAAGGCGCCCAAGACCGGTGGGCAGTCGATCAAGACCACATCGTAGCAGTCTTCGATCAGCTTCAACGAGCGCAGCAAGATGCGCCCGACGCCTTGGCGTCCTGAGAGCTGGCGATCGATGGTCGCCAAGGTCATGGAAGCAGCGATGAGATCGAGACCTTCGTGCGGGGTGTGGGTGATGCAGCGCAGCACGCCCTCGCGCGAGAGATTCTTCATGGCGTACAAGTCAAAGAGATTGTTCTGCTCGAGCTTGTCGTCTTCATAGCCCAGATACGAAGTAAGAGAGGCATGGGGATCGGTATCTACCACGAGCACGCGGAGATTTTCTTTTTGTAACCAGCCCGCAAGGGACGCCACGGAGGTCGTCTTACCTACGCCCCCCTTCTGGCTTGCAA
The DNA here is from genome assembly GCA_944389615.1 of uncultured Anaerobiospirillum sp. Classification (GTDB taxonomy): domain Bacteria; phylum Pseudomonadota; class Gammaproteobacteria; order Enterobacterales; family Succinivibrionaceae; genus Anaerobiospirillum. The sequence continues at coordinate 11,693 of CALXNA010000023.1, forward strand.
CAGCCCAAACTAACACGGCCTACTCCTGCTTGTTATGAAATTTGCGCCCCAGACGGCCATCGGCCTTCAGGACTTCCCTTGCCGCCGCGCTCTCCTTGCAGCAAGCCAAGATTCTTAGTCATTGTACCATCACGCCCGCGCTCAGCCGCACACCGGCGCCAAATTCGCCCATGCGCCTAGCGGCGCCAGCGGGGCGGCGCCCGGCGGTGCTCACGCCCCCAGCTTGCGGGACGGCTCCCGGCGAAGCGGCGCCAGCGGGACGGCGTCCGGCGAGCGCCCTGCGGCGCTCCCGCGCCGTGAATACAGCAAGGCCCTCGCCTCAGATGCTCCAAGGCGCGGGCCTAGGGTAGCGCGCAGCGCGGTTAGCGCTTACTGCGCACTCATCGAGTCGATCGGCTCGGCATTGAAGCGTACCGAACCATCGGCAGCAGGCTCAAAGCTAAAGCCACCTTGACCGGCGCGGCGCGTTGGCAGAATGCGCTCGGAGTTGCCCGGCAGGATCGCCAAGCTCTCACCGGCTAAGGCCTCACGCGAAATGGCGATGACGACGCGGCGGTTCTGGGCACGACCGGCACGGGTGGCGTTCGAGTAGAACGGCGAGTACTGGCCATAGGCCTCAGCGGCTAAGCGCTGCGGTGCGATGCCATTAGCTTCGAGCTCTTGGAGTACGTTGATGGCGCGGCGGGCCGATAACTCCCAGTTGTTGCCGTAGATGGCGCTTGGGGTGAAGGTGTTATCGGTGTAACCACGGACACGCACGTAGTTGTTGACGTTGCGCAGGGCATTGGCGATGGTGGCAATGACCGGACGCGAACGGGTCAAAATCGAAGCGGAGTTGCTCGCAAAGAGCAAGGCCGAGGAAATGTTGATCGTAATCCAGTTCGGGTCGTGCTCAACCACGATATCGTTATCGAGGCCTTCGGCCGCGATGGTCTCGGAGATCGAGCGCATCAGGCTATCAAATGGCTGGCCATTTGGATTAGCACCGTCGTACTCAGACTCGGCCGGGCCAATGCCGCCTTCTTCGGTCTGGTCTAACTCACCACCGGCAGTTAAGCCTTGGCTTTGAGTGGCTTCATCATCTGGGGTCTCGCGAGTCATCGAACCGGTGGTAACGGTGTCGACCTCAGTGGCGTCGAGGTTGCCCTGAGTGATGGCCTCGGCATTCTCATCGGCGTTGGAGGTTTGCTCGTCAGCGCCGCTATCGGTGATGCTTTGGATATTGATACCAAAGTCCATAACACCGCCGCCACCTTGCGACTGGTTCTGCACCTCCTGCTGCGCCGCTGCCGCCGAGGCCAGCGAGGCATCTGCCATGAGGTTGGCGACAGGTCCCGGCAGCGCGATGACGCCGGGTACCGAGGAGATCATGCCCATCTCATTGAAGGAGGCCATCAGGCCTTTGATCATCGACTCTGCGTCCACCGACTTGGACATGGCGAAGGAGTAAAGCACGACGAATACTGCAAAGAGCAGAGTCAAGAAGTCAGAGTAGGAAATCATCCAACGTTCAAGGTTCTCGTGCGGAGCGCTCTTTTTCTTCCTCATAGTAACATCCTCGCAGCATCCATGGCGCCGCCATGAAGCGGAGTTTAACCTCCAGGTGTTTGGACACAAAGTCCGATCAATCAGTTAAGCTGCCACGCGGTAGCTGCGGCCGCAAGACCGCACGGGCGCAGGCCGACCAAGGCGCACCGCGCCCGCAGCGCGCCGCAGTCAGGCGCTGCGCGCCCTAGGCGCCGCTAGTCGCCATTCATATTGCCGGTGTAGACACCGATACGGCGCTTGAGCATTAAGGTGTTCTCAGCCGCGGCGATCGAGACTAAGCCCTCTAAGGTCATGTACTTGAACATGGCGCCTTCGGCCAAGGCGGTACGAATACGGTTACCGGCCGGAATCAGGATGATGTTCGCGCCGACCAGACCATAAATGGTGGCTACGAACGCGACCGCAATCGAAGGGCCTAACAGGTCAGGACGGTCTAACAGCGACATCGCGTGAATAAGGCCCAAGACCGCGCCGATAATACCCATGGTTGGTAAGTAACCGCCCATCGACTCGTAGAAGCGCACGCATGGCTCCATGCGCTCCTGCTCAAGCTCAATGGCGTTTTGCAGCAGGCTATAGAGCGCATCCTTATCGACACCGTCCACAATCATCTGGATGCCGGTACGAGTGAAGTCGTCGCTGGCCGAAGCCACCGAGTTTTCAAGTGCCAGCGGGCCCTGCTGACGGGCAATGGTGGACATACCGGCCAAAAGCTCGGCTTGTGATTGGAAGTTGTAGCGAGGTGGGGAAATCAGCCAGAAGAAGTGCTTTAAGGCCTTGAGCAGGTCGCCTAATGGGAATTGGACGAAGCAGGCAAAGAAACCAGCACCGAACACAACCAAGAACGCTGGTAAGTTGATCAGTGCGGTTGGGTGGGTTCCCTCGAGCACCATGGTTGTGACGATACAACCGATCGCAAGAAAAATACCGAGAAAGTTCATGCAAACAACTCACTGAACTGTCTACTCAACACCGGCCTTCTAGCATGTTGAGCGCAACAAGCTCTAGTGTCTCCTTCCTTAGGTCTAACTTAGACGACTGTGAGCCCAACTCGCAGCCAAGCTGCAGGAAGCAGCCAAGCTACAAGAAGCTGGGGACTCCTAGGCATCACACAAGTGCGGAGGTACCGCGGTGCGTGGTACCGCGCAAGCTCCAAGGGACTAATCTTCACCGGCCGCACGCAAACGCTTGCGCCCAACGAAGGCCTGCGCTCAGAGCGCGTAAATCAGGCCGCATCAGACGCAATACAAGGCCACACTTTGCTAAAAATATGCCAATGGACTCAAGCCAAAAAACCGCCGCCCAAAGCGGCGCGGCCCCGCACGGCGGGGCGCTTACGCGCTTCAAGCAGCGGTTTTCAATCCCCAGTCAGGGGGCAAGAATACGCGCGCGGCAGACCTACGAATTGCGCATCTCTTGGACGATGCAGTCGGCGAACTTCTCCAAAGGCAGGATCTGCTCGGCGATCCCGGCGTTGACGATGGCCTGGGGCATGCCGTAGACCACGCAGGTATCCTCGTTTTGGGCCCACACCACCGAGCCCTTGCTCTTGAGCATGCGGCAGCCCTCGCAGCCGTCGGAGCCCATGCCGGTTAAGATCATGGCCAAGACGTTACCGCCGTAGATATTGGCGATCGAGGCGAAGGTGACGTCAACGCATGGGTGATAGACCACGCGCGGGTCAGCCGGCAGGATGCGGAACTTACTCTTGCCTGCGCCACGCTCTAAGATCATCTGCTGGCCGCCTGGGGCGATGTAAACGTAGCCCGGCTGCAAGATCATATTGTCCTGGGCCTCGACCACCTCGTTTTGCGAGAGGTTATTGAGGCGCTGGGCGAAGGTCGTGGTAAACGAGGCCGGCATGTGCTGCACGATCACGATGGGGACGTTCATGCGTGGCAGCTTCGGGATGATGTTTTGCAGCGCAATTGGGCCGCCGGTTGAGGAGCCGATGGCGATGAGCTCATGGCGCTTGCCTGAGACCTTAAAGTTGGTCGAGACGCCCTTGGCCTCGCCAAAGGAGAAGCGCATCGCGGCCGCAGGGCGGCCTTGGTTGACACCGCCTAAGCTCGAGTAAATCTTATCGAAGTCTTGGCGCAACGTCGACGGCGTTGCCGCAGAAGTAGCAGTCGCCGAGGTGGCGCTGCTAAAGCGGCTCGTCGTGGTCGTACGACTAGTCGAGCTCAGCGTGCTGGTTGGGCGCGTCGTGCTCGTCGTGCTACCAAAGCTGGTACGCGTCGTCGTAGACGCAGGGCGCGTCGAGGACAAGGACGAGGTGGCGCTAGTGCGCGCAGCGTAGCTTGAGGTGGCGCTGCTCGAGCTCGTACTGCTGGAGCTGCGCAGCGGAGCCCGACGAATATGGGAGCGGGCCACGGCCTTGATCGAGGAGCGCAGGGCATTGAGCGCGTCTTCGCGCTTGTGGGCGATGTCATCGAAGTTCTTAGGCATGAAGTCCACCGCACCGGCCTCTAAGGCCTTAAAGGTGGAGTTGGCGCCTTCAAAGGTCAACGATGAGAACATCAAGATTGGCGTTGGGCACTTAGCCATGATCTCTTGGACGGCGGTGATACCATCCATCACCGGCATCTCCACGTCCATCGTGATGACATCAGGCTTTAAAGACATAGTCTTCTCTACGCCTTCCTTACCGTCCTTAGCTTCGCCCACCACCTCAAGTGATGAGTCGCCTTTGATGATCTCAGTCAGTCTTTTTCTGAAGAAGGTAGAGTCATCGACGATCAGTACCTTAATTGCCATAACGAACCTCTAAAAATCTCTGACCCACTCACGGGCGACTAAAGCCAAAAACCGTCTCATTGGGGGCTAAGCCCCAACAAGTCCCACCGGATGGTGCACCTTATGGCATCAAGTTGCAAAAATGCCGCCATCGGCAGCACACTCCTTATGCATCTGCCGCACCTTGCCATGATAGAGCACGCCTGAGCCTTTTCTCAAGCAGCAAAGCGCAAAGCCGTTGCCGCCCTCACACTAAGCGCAAGCATCTTCTTAGCCTACTCCCATTGTTGAGCTAGGGAAAGGCTTGTGAGAAAAAGAACTAACATAGGGCACTGCCCTCGCTCAGCCGCAAACGAGCCGCTTGCGCCGCCGCCTGGCTGCAAGCGGCCTGCGCGGAGGCGCGGAGCGAGAGCGCCCTGCCGCAGGCACACCGAGCCAAAGACAGCGGCCAAACCTGCGCGGAGGCGCGGAGGCGCGGAGCGGAGCCGCGCGAGCGGCAGCGCGCGGGCCGCATCTTATGTTTTGTGATGGGCTAAAACAAAAGAGAGGGGTGCCCACTGCACCGTCCTCTCTTTTCGAGCAAGGCGCGAAGCCCTGCCATATTGCAGTTAAGTTAATTAGAACCGGTTACCACCCTTGCGGGCATAAGCACGAATCAGACTTGGGATATCCAAGATCAAGGCAATGCCACCGTCGGAGGTGATGGTTGCACCCGACATGCCTGGCGTGTGGCGCAGCAGACTGTCCAGCGGCTTGATCACGACTTCTTCTTGGCCGACCAGCTCATCGACGACGAAGCCGACTAAGGTCGAGGCTGGAACCTGAACCAAGACGATGTGGGCCTTGCCCTTTAAGTACTCGTCGATTGGCGTGTTCTCAAACCACTGCTTCAAGAAGAAGAGCGGTACCGCCTTGTCGCGGATCACGATGGTGTTCTGGCCATCGACATTGCGCATTGAGCTTAAGTCTAAGTAGAAGATCTCCGAGACCGAGGTCAAAGGCAGCGCGAAGGTGTGCCCTGAGACCTGAATCATCAGGGTTGGCAGGATCGCTAAGGTCAATGGCACCTTGATCTCGATGGTGGTGCCCTTGTTCACCTCAGAGATGACGCGCACCGAGCCGTTTAACTTCGATATGTTGGTCTTAACCACGTCCATGCCAACGCCACGGCCCGAGATATCGGTAATCTGGGTGTTGGTCGAGAAGCCTGGGGCGAAGATCAAGTTAAAGGCTTCATCATCGGAGATGCGCGCAGCAGCTTCCTCATCCATCAGGCCCTTACGCACGGCGACTTGGCGCAGCTTGTTTGGATCCATACCGGCACCATCGTCGATGATGCGCAGCAGGATGTGATCGCCTTGCTGCTCGGCCGACAAGGTAACGATACCGACCTCGTCCTTGCCTAAGGCCTGACGCTCGGCTGGGAGCTCAATACCATGGTCGCAGCAGTTGCGTACCATGTGGATCATTGGGTCAGCTAAGGCGTCTACTAAGTTCTTATCGAGCTCAGTTTCCTCACCTTCCATCACCAAGTTGATCTTCTTATTGAGCTTGCGCGCAAGGTCACGCACTAAGCGTGGGAAGCGGCCGAATACCTTCTTAATCGGCTGCAGGCGAGTCTTCATGACCGAGCCTTGCAGGTCTGCGGTAACGACATCGAGGTTGGAGATGACCTTATTCATCTCCTGATCGGAGCGGTGCGCGGCAATCGAAACCAAGCGATTACGTACCAGCACTAGCTCGCCGACCATACGCATGATGTCATCGAGCACCTTGCTGTCCACACGCATGGTGGTTTCAGCCTCAGGTGCCGCGGCAGCACCCGCCTTTGGCGCAGCTTTCGGCGCAGCAGCGGCCGCACTGGTCGAGCCAGTGTTGGTCGCAGCCACGGCCGCGGCGACCTTGGCATTAGCCGCAGCTTGATCTTGGGCGGCAGCCGCTTGGGCTTGCGCCTGCGCGGCCTCCACCTTCTTAATCGTTTCTTGGGCTTGAGCCTTAGCCGCGGCCTCTTGGGCCTTTTGGTACTCAGCCTCTGAGGCCTGACGCAATTCGGCGCTGACCGGAGCGTTGACTTGAGCGCCCTTGTTGATGCCCGCATCCGAGAGCATCTGGTCAAAGTCCGCGTCGGTCGCGTCAACCGAAGCCGGAGCCGAGCCACTAGCACCACTGTCCGCAGCAGCACCTTCCTGCAGCGCCAAGTCATTGGCGGTGCCCGGAGCATGACCCTTACCGTGGAGCTGGTCTAATAAGGCCTCAAACTCTTCTTCGGTAATGTCATCGATGCTGTGGTTGTCACTGCCCTCAGCGGCCGGGGCCGCAGCGGCAGCTGGCGCGGCCGCAGCCGGAGCTGGTGCAGCAGGTGCCGGAGTCGGCGCTGGAGCAGGAGCAGGCTGCGGGGCTGGAGCTGGTGCCGGTTGCGGCGCCGGGGCCTCAGCGGGCGCAGGCGCAGCAGCGGGAGCTGCGGCGGCCCCGATCTTGCCATCGGCAATGTCATGCAAGCGCGTGATGAGCTCGGCCGGTACCGGCGTCAAAGGCTCGCGATTTTGCACTTCACCGAATAGACGAGTAATCTCATCGTAGGCCTGCAACACCGCATCCATGGCATCGCTGCTCATCGCAATCTTGCCATTACGCAGCATGTCAAAGACGTTCTCGGCAGCATGGCAGATCTCGACTAACTCGGTGAGCTCCAAGAAGCCTGCGCCGCCTTTGACGGTGTGGAAGCCACGGAAGATGGCGTTAAGCAGATCTTTGTCGTCTGGCGTCTTCTCGATCTGAACGAGCTGCTCGTTCAGGTTCTCGATGATCTCACCAGCTTCGACTAAGAAATCCTGTAAAATTTCCTCGTCCATTCTTTACTCCCTAGAAGCCGAGACTTGCCAGTAAGTCGTCAACCTCATCTTGTGAGGCCGCGGCAGTATTAGCCTCAATCTGGCTATCAAGAGCTGGACCTTGGGCTTCAATCGCCTTTTCTTTGAGCCGTTCTTGATCTTGCTCTGGCGTGTACTGGCCAAAGTAACGCAAGAAGTCAACCAGCTTATCCTCAACCTCGGTGATCAAGCTGACCACGCGTTGGATCATCTGACCGGTCAGGTCTTGGAAGTCCTGCGCCATCAGAATCTCGTTGAGCTGCTTGGACAAGTCCGAGGCATCATCAGCCGTCTTCTTGAGCAGGTCATCGATGCGATGGCATAAGAAGACGAACTCAAAGCGGTCGATGCGACCGTTCATCAAATGCTTCCAAATTGGCATCAAGTCATCGATCGATGACTTCAAGGCATTGGCAATTGGGGTGCACTTGTCAACCGCGTCCAAGGTACGGGTCGCCGCCTTGTCCGTAACCGAGATAATGTACCGAAGACGCTCGGAGGCGTTAGGGATCTCTTCGTTGGTGATCTCACGTAATCTTGGGTCATAGGCAAAGTTCTGCACCGCGGTGTGTAAATCGCGGGTCAAAACGCCCACCTGCTGATAGAAGCTCTCCTCGCGCTTTTGCGTCAGCGCAAGGAGCTTGCTGTCAGCTTCCTTTTGCATGCCTGCTTCCAGCAGCATGACGATCTCGCGCGCCGTCTCCAAGGTGATGAGTGGCTTGTCATTGGTCATCTGCTCGATGAGATTATTTTCTTCGGACATCACTTAGCCCCACTGACCTGCTATGAACCGCTCGATTCAATACGCTCGAAGATCTTGTCGATCTTGTCCTTTAAGGTGTCAGCAGTGAATGGCTTGACGATGTAGCCATTAACGCCCGCCTGCGCTGCGACCACGATCTGCTCGCGCTTGGCCTCAGCAGTTACCATCAAGAACGGGAGGGACTTGAGCTTAGGGTCGGAGCGGATCTTACGCAGAAGGTCGATGCCCTGCATGATCGGCATGTTCCAGTCGGAAATGACGAAGTCGAAGTCACCTGTTTCGAGCATAGGCAAAGCCGTCGAGCCGTCATCAGCCTCGAAGGTGTTGTTGAAGCCAAGATCACGCAACAGATTCTTGATGATGCGTCTCATGGTCGAGAAGTCATCAACAATCAAAATCTTGATATTTTTATCCAAGATTCTCTCCTTAACTGCAAAATGTCATCAAGCGTGAGGCTTAATGTGGTCGGCCGCCGCAGAGACCAGCTTCGCCCAGCAAAGCTAAGCGCCGTCCAGTTCCGCGCCGCGCCTTATCCCTTGCATGCTCAAGTGATGCCAACCCCCGTGCGCTTGCACGAGCTAGCATCAACGCAGCCGGTCGGACCAAGGCCTACCGCCTACGCCCCTGAGCGCAAGGGGTGCAAGGAACGTCAAGCGTCCCTGCCAAGTTGTTGTGCCAACGCGCCTGCGTGGAAGCCGCGTCAACACTAAAGCGCACCTAAAGCAAGGTTGAAGCCTACAAGCGACTTCAATCCATTTCTAGGATCTTAACGCCAATCACTAGATAGAGCAAATGCCGCGCCCTCAAGGATCAAGAGCACATCACGTTCTATCAAGCAAAAGGGCCAAGCTCATGGTCGCAGGACGCGACAGCGTCATCTGCGCCCCAAGGCTCAACCTGTTTGAGCATTAAGTATCTAAGAAGTCAGGTCTAAGCCCTACGACAAGGCCCAATGGGTTGCGCCTAGCACAAGCAGCGCGCACGCCGTGCAAGGCAAAAACTAGGCTTGAGCGCGCCGGGGATCCCCGCGTCACTAAGCCCCCTCACCGTCTGCAAAGACTATTCCAAACCGCCGCGCGCCGCCCGCCGCCGCCACCCGATGAGGCAGAACTTGGCTCAGTCCAAGATGCAACCTTACGCAGCGCCATACGCAACAGCGCAGCTGCACTACGAAGCGGCACTGCGGCGGCGCCGAGGTGCCTTGACCACGGTAAGCTCCGCCGCGGCGGCCGGGGCAGCGGCCTTGGGCGCTTTAAGCGCCGCGCGCACTGTGCGCTTAGGCTTGGTCGTCGGAGCTGGGGCCTCGCCTTGGGCGAGCTCACTTAAAGCCTCGGCCTTGAGCTCTGGGTTGAGCTGCTGATAGGCGGTATTGACTTGGTGCAAGAACTCAAGGAAGTCATCGGTGGCAGCGGTGAGCTCCTCTTGCAGCGCCGCCAAAGTCTTGGTGTGGACGGCCAAGGCACTGTTCTTTTGGGTGAGCTCTTGGACTTTGAGCTCGGCGTTTTCGCTGAACTTGCGGAACTTAGACAGAGCCTCTTGCAGCAGCAAGCTATCTTGGGCCATCTTCTGGGCCCCAGCAATGCTCGGCTCAGCCGTGACCAAAGCGGTGACCGAGGAGGTCGAGTAGCGTTCGTGCATCTTGGCGATGTAATCGCGCGTATTGTTGATAAAGACGAAGAGCTCTTGCTCTTCTTTATTGATGCCGTCGGTGATGCTGACCTGCGCCCCCGGCACGCCCTTAGCGGCGCGCTTTTTGCGCGGCGGCGTTGCCGCTTGGATCTCACGCTCTTGCTGCAGCGCGCGGCCATGGGCGGTGCGCATCTCGATCTCGTCGTTGTCGTTGAAGAGCAAGCTGACGCGCTTCTTATTCGGCTGTGCTTGGCTGCCCGGAGCGAGGAGCTGCTCGCGCGGCGTTACGGTAGCATGCTTGGCCTTCGGCGGATTAGCCCAGTCAGACAGGCTCGCGCGCAGGCGTGTGACCGCCTGCGAGAGGATTTGGCAGGTGCGCGATTCGGAGATGCCCTTGATAAGACCAATCTCGCGCAGGTTCATCTCTTGGTCGTAGTAGAAGGTCAAGACTTCGCGCTCGCGCTCAGGCAGCTTGCCGATGGCGCGGGCTAAGGCCTCCTTGAATTGGTCGCCGTTGAGCGCCTCAAAGAGCTTATCATCGGGGCTTTGCCCCACGATCTCGCTTAAGGGCTTATCGCCGATGACGTCGTCAGTCAGGCCCGTGTCCTCAATGCCCATGACCTGCGAGGTGTTGCTGTCAAGCAGCATCTGATGGTAGCGCTTGATATCGACATTGAGGTATTGCGCGATCTCGACATCGGTCGCTGGGCGGCCCTTTTCGTGGGACAGGCGCAGCATAGCGTCGCGAATGGCGCGGGTATTCTGGTGCACCGAGCGCGGCGTCCAGTCGCTTTGGCGCAGCTGATCGATGATGGCACCGCGGATGCGGATTGAGGCGTAGGTCTCGAAGGTGGCACCTTGGCCTTCTTTGAAGTTTTGCAGGGCTTCAATCAGGCCGATCATGCCCGATTGCACAAGGTCGTTGATGTCAACGGAGGCCGGGAGCCGAGCCTTGAGGTGCAGCGCGACGCGCTTGACCAGCGGCGCGTACTTCACCACCAGCTCGTTGCGATCGACCACGTTTTGGCCTTGGTAGGCTTTCGCGCCTTTTAACAAACTTTGACTCAAGTTGGCCATGCCGCTTTCCTAAGTTGATCTTGGTTCACCCCACGCGCTGAAGGTAGCAGCCCCTGCATACTGGGCCTACTCCCTGCCGGGCACAAACACCCCCGCGCCCGTCAGCCAAGTTTTTGGCGCCCGGGCCCAAGACCGCATAAGTGCTAATTACATGCCACGGCGTGACCGCATACTGCCTCAAACTTGAGCCCCGGCAGCCCGGTAGCTACTGCCTAGCCCCGCTGCGCTCAGCTCCGGCGGCGCGCTGTGAGCGCTCCCGCGCCCTGAGCAGCGCTGCGCTGCTAACTGCCTGGTGCCCGGCTAACTCTGCCCGGCGCCCGGCGCCCTGCCCTTGGACTCACCGAAGTCAGCCTCAAGGAGCTTGCGCGAAGCTTCAATCTCCTGCTGAATGTCCTTGATCTGCGCCTCAGACAGGGCCGAGGCATCCATGCCCAAGATCTTGCCAATAGGCTGCGGGGGCGCATCAAAGCGCGAGCCAAAGCCCGGCTCGGAGCCGCTCTTGGTGCTGGCCTCGTCAGGGCGAACCAAGTTCTCAACAAAGAACTCAAGGTAGCCCCCCGGGATGTCCGGGATCGGCCAATTGAGCACGCGGCGGGCGAAGCTCTTGAAGGCGCGCGCCGCGGGCGCCTGCGGGAAAGCGTCAACGACGCAGGTGCGCTGGCGGATGGCCTTGCGCATATTGATGTCGATCGGGATGCAGGCGCATAACTCCAAGGCCACGTCCAAGAACTTGTCGGTCAAGGTGACCAGCTTCTTGAACATGAACTTGCCTTCCTCAAGGGAGTGGACTTGGTTGGCCACAATGCGGAACTTCGAGACGTTGTAGTCGTTAGAGAGCACCTTCATCTGGGCATAGGCGTCGGCGACCGAAGTCGACTCGTTGCAGACCACCATGATGACGTCTTGGGCGGCGCGGCAAAACGACAGCACCATATCGGAGATACCAGCGGCGGTATCAACGATGAGGAAGTCAATCGGCTCTTGAATGGTCGAGAAGGCGCGGATGAGACCGGCGTGTTGATCTACGGAGAGCCCCGCCATCTCCTTTAGCCCCGAAGCGGCCGGGACAATGCGCAGACCTTGCGGGCCGTCTTGGATAATCTCTTGGAGCGAGCACTCGGCCTTTAACACATGGGCTAGATTCTTGCGGACTTTAAGTCCCAGCATCACGTCGATGTTAGCCAGACCTAGGTCTGCGTCGAAGAGCATGACGTGCTTGCCCATCTGACATAAGGCTACGGCTAAATTTAAAGAGACTGAGGATTTCCCCACACCGCCCTTGCCGCCGGTCACGGTGATGACCTTGACTCTTCTCCACTTAAAATTTGAAACCATACTAGTCGTACCCTACAACCAAGCAACCCTACGGTGCCACCTTTGAGTGCCGCTCCAGCAAGATCAAACGACTGGGCCCAAGCAGGCTAGGCTCCCCTAGCGCTCTTCTGGCAACTCCCTAGCGCCTAAGCACGCTCTGCGCGGCAGCCCCGTAACGTCACGGAGTTAAGTAAGGTCACGCCAAGCAACCAAGCAGCCTCAGCAACTGCCCGCGACGCTTGTTCGTGAACTATGTTAGTAATATCTATATCGGCACGCACCGCCGATTATTGATACAACCAAGTGCACACGTTTGCTCAAAACGACCACACTGCGCCCGCTGCGCCTTGCCCCAGCAGCGCCCCCTGAGGGCGCCCACCGGCACGGCTTCAACCGCAGTTTTCTGCGAGCTTTCGACAGCTCAGCCGATTAGTGCAAACTTTAGACCGCATGCCCGCAACACGGGGCACGCGCCCCAGTGTCGCCTGTATCTAGTTTACACCGTTTGCGGCATGCCCAAGCCTTTTTCCGTCACAAGGGCCGCCGCTACGCGCAAATGATCCAGCGCTTCCGCCCGCCCACGCTAACATGACGCGATCTCCCCAATACCGCCTAACCGGGCCGCGCCGCTAGGCTACGCCCGGCCGCGGCCCGCTCAGGCGCTCCTATTAGGCAGCCTGCGAGGCACCCCTATTAAGCGGCCCGCTCAGGCGCCCCTATTAAGCGGCCTGCAGGCGCTAGAGGCCGCGCGGCAGCAGGCCCTGTGCGGCATCGTCCTCGACCGCGGCCAAGGCGCGCCGCGCGAGGCTGGTCGGATTGGGAATGTCCAAATCCTCCGGCACCCGCTGGCCATCGGTGATGTAGCTGATGGGTAGTTTCATCTCGATGCACAGGGATAAGGCGTCACCTAGGTTTTGGCACTCATCGATCTTAGTTAAGATGAGGCCGGTCAGGCCCACCATGGCGAAGTGGTCGTAAGCATGCTGCAGCACCTTGCGCTGGGTGGTGCACGGCAGAACCAAGTAGTGCTTAAGCTGCAAGCTCGCCTGCTGCTTGAGCTGGGTGAGCTGGACGTTAAAGCGCTCGTCTTTGAAACCCACACCAGCAGTATCGACCAAGATCAAGCTCTTGTCCGAGAGCGTATACAGAAGCTGTGGGAGCTCGGAGAGGTTCTTAACCGCGAAGGTCGCGCAGCCCATAATGCGGCCGTAGGTCTTAATCTGCTCGACGGCACCGATACGATAGTGGTCGGCGGTGACAATGGCCACGCGCTGCGGGCCGTAGCGCATGACAAAGCGCGCCGCGAGCTTGGCGAGCGTCGTCGTCTTACCGACACCGGCCGGGCCAATCAAGGTGACGATACCGCCCTTGGAGACGATGTCATCATCGCCCACTAAGACTGCGCGCTCAAGGAGCGAGACAATCTCGCGCCACGCGTCATTGAAGGTGATCTCCGCAGGCAGGCGATTGACCAAGGAGTCGGCGACCTTGTCTGAGAAGCCCACACTGTGCAAGAGCTTGAAGACCATGGCCTTGACCGGCTCATTGCGCGAACGATTATCTTGGAGCAGGCCGGCGAGCTCAAACTGCAAGAGCTTGCGGATATTCTCCACCTCAGCGCGCATCTTCTCGAGGTCTTGGCGCACGACCGCATCCGACTCACCGTCGGAGCGGTAGGTATCGATGCCGGCGCGGCTGACATACTCATCCTTTTCCTGCTTGACCTTGGATTTGACGAAGAAGTTTTTGAACTCGCGTTGCTGTGACAGTGGCAACGGCGGAGTGTTGAAGAGATCAGCATCCTCATCTAACGATGGATCAATTCTAGATGGGCCTGCCTTCTTCATGGGATCGTTGGCCATATCCTCATTTCCATCATTGACAGGGTTAATAATACGGGTCGGGCTGGGCCCGGCCTCACGCTGCGGCATGATGCGGGCCGGAGTAAAATCCACCTCCGAGGCATCAGCCACGGTCGCCGTCGGCGCAGGCGCAGGCTCGAGGAGCGCTGCGGGGCTTGCGCGCGGCTTGCGCACCTCGCCCTTGCTCGGGGGTTCAACTGAGCCTAAGCCCAAAGGCTTGGAGGCCGCAGCGCTCGGCGCTGTGTTCGCCGCGGTGCCGACCGGGGCGTTCGCTAAAGCGTTTGCGGCAGCGCTCTTAGGAGCGCTCTGCGCGGCATGGGCCGCTTTGTGCGCCGTCAGCTGCGCGATGTCACCACTGAGCTTATCACCTTGCTCCTTGGACATGGCATTTTGGCGCTCTAAAATCTCAATCAGGCTCTTAGCGTAGGCTTGGTTCTTGCGCGGGGGGCTCTTGGGACTTTGCTCGGAGAGCTCGACTTTATCGTCGCCGACCTCGCGCTCGCCTAAGGGCAGCATCGGGCTGACTTTGCTTTCGATTCCGGCCACGATCTCAACGCCGGCGGCGACACGCTTATTGGACATGATGATCGCGTCTTCGCCCAGTTCGTCTTTGACCATGGTCAAAGCTTCGCGCATGTCTTTAGCTACAAAGCGCTTTAACTTCATATCGCCCTTTCGCCCTTTCTTGCCCTATGCCTTAGACTAAGCTACCCACGCTGCTCATGGCCATCACCAACTAGGTCGGGCTGCGCGGCGCGCAGACACCACCCCATGGGCCACAAAAAACAAGCAAAAGCAATTATGGTGCCCAGCCTTGCACAGTATAAACGCTCAGGTGCGGACAAAAAAGTGGAAGCCGCCTCAACGGCAGCCTGCGCCCGCGGGCGCAAGCTGCCGCGACACGCGGCGGCGTGCTGCGCGCAGAAGCGTGCGGCTAACCGCGCAGCTGCTGCTGCGGGCTGGAGTTGCCGACGACCGAAACGATCTTGATCTGCTTGTCGTCAGGGATTTCCTGATAGGAGAGCACGCGCAGGCCTGGGATCGTGTTCTTAACGAAGCGCGACAGCGTCGAGCGCAAGATACCCGAGGTCAACAGAATGGCCGGTTCGCCTGCCATTTCTTGGTTGGCGGTAGCCTCATACAGGCTCTTTTGCATGCGGTCAGCAAGGCCTGGCTCAATGCCCACGCCTTCGGCGCCACCGGTCTCAAGAGACTTGTGCAGCACCTTCTCAAGGTCAGGGGACAAGGTGATAACCGGGATGATGAGATCGCCGCCCACGATGTCTTGGATGATGAGACGACGCAGACCGATGCGGCAGGCCGCGGTGAGCACTTCTGGGTCTTGGCTCTTCGGGGCGTACTCAACCAAGGTCTCAAGGATAGTACGCATATCGCGCACCGGCACGCCCTCGTGCAGTAAGTTCTGCAAAAGCTTGGTGAGCAAGCCCAAGTTGACGATGTTCGGGACTAAGCCTGCCACCAGCTTCGGCTGAGTCTTGGAGACGATGTCCAGAATGTTCTGGACTTCCTCTTGGCCGATCAAGGAGGCGCAGTTGTTGGCCAAGATCTGCGATAAATGGGTCGCAACCACGGTCGAGCAGTCAACCACGGTATAGCCCAAGCCTAAGGCGCGGTCATTGTCCTGCTTGGTGATCCACACGGCCTCCAGACCGAAGGCTGGGTCTTTAGTTGGGATGCCCGGGACGCGGCCGAAGACTTGGCCCGGGTTGATCGCCATATCGCGATCCGGCTGAATCTCCGCCTCACCGAAGGTGACGCCCATCAAGGTGATGCGGTAGCTATTTGGGCCTAAGTCGAGGTTATCGCGAATATGTACCGGCGGAATGAGGAAGCCCAGATCCTGCGACAGCTTCTTACGCACACCCTTAACACGGTTTAAGAGTTCACCGCCTTGGGCCTTATCGACCATAGGGATCAAGCGATAGCCCACCTCAAGGCCAATCATATCGACCTCGGAGACATCATCCCACGACAGCTCGCGCTGATCAGGCGCAGGCTCGACCGGCTCAGGTGGTGGCGCCAAGGCCGCAGCGGCAGCGGCAGCTTGCTTGCGGCGAATCACAAGGCCGATGCCGGCGCAGATAGCCGCTAAGGTTAAGAAGGCCACATGTGGCATACCCGGTACGATGCCCATAACAAAGAGCACCATGGCCACGATGAACATGGTCCTCGGGTTGCTAAAGAGCTCACTTACCACCTGCTGGCCCATCTCCTTTTCGGAGTTGTTTTGGCGCGTAACGATGATAGCGGCCGCCACCGAGAGCATCAGCGATGGCAGCTGAGCGACCAGACCGTCACCGATCGAGAGCAGGACGTAGACGGTCGCCGCTTCGCTGATCGGCATCGAGTGGAAGATGGTACCGATGATGATACCGCCGATGACGTTGATGAAGAGGATCAAGATACCGGCAATGGCGTCGCCCTTAACGAACTTCGAGGCACCGTCCATCGAACCGTAGAAGTCGGCTTCGCGTGCGATCTCAGCACGGCGCTCACGGGCTTGTTCTTGATTGATGAGGCCTGCGTTCAAGTCAGCATCGATCGCCATTTGCTTACCTGGCATCGCATCCAAGGTGAAGCGCGCCGATACTTCGGAGATACGACCGGCACCCTTGGTGACGACCACGAAGTTGATGATAACTAAAATGGCAAAGACGATGAGACCGACCGTATAGGAACCGCCCATGACCACGTAACCGAAGGCTTCGATCACCTTACCGGCCGCAGCAGTACCTTCTTGGCCATGGAGCAAAATGACGCGGGTCGAGGCCACGTTCAAGGCCAGACGCAAAATGGTGGTTAAGAGCAAAACCGATGGAAACGAGCCGAAGTCCAGAGGCTTGCGGGCATAGATCGCAACTAACAGCACCACCATCGACAAGGAGATGTTAAACGAGAACAGGATGTCGAGGAGGAAGGGGGGCATGGGCAGGGTCACCATCGCAAGGCACGCAAGTACCAACAGCGGTGTACCCAGCTTAATCATACGGACTTTCTTTACGGCTGAGTCGCCCAGAGCCAGACCACGAGACACGGTGGGGTTAGCACGAGCTCGGTCTAACGCGCCGTGCACCGGCGTGGCTACCTTAGAACCAAGATTTGTTAAAAAGCCCATATTCAGTCAATTTTCCGTAGTTACGAAACAGGGATCTCCCGTGCTGTGCAAATTTTTTGCCACGACCCCAAGCCCGATTTTATCAGGTTTTACACCACTTTTCGGCTCAGCGCCGCCCGCCACGCAGTTCCGCCTCCGCGGCCTCTCAACGAGGCCCCAAACAAGGGCCCTAACGCCCTGCGCTACGCCTGCTCTAAGGTGATGAGCTCATCGAGCTCACGGAGCAGGGCAATGAGGCGGCGGTATTTGCCCCATTGGCCGCGATAAGCTTCTTGGGCAAAGGAGTGCACCATCATCGCCGTCGGCAGCGGCAGCGCGGTGGCAAGCTGCATGCGCAGGCGCTCGATCAAGATGTACTCAAGCCACTGGTGAAACTCAAGGGTATCCATGGCAAAAGGTAACGACGAGGCTAGCTCCGCAGCGCTCGGCCGCCGCTCGGCCCCGCCCCAGAGCTCAAGCTCTTTGAGCTCTTGCTCAAGCAGGCTCAGCTGCGCAGCAATCGCCGCGCGATCATGTTGCGTTGCCATCAGCACTACTCCACTAAACGATGCTCAGGGGCATAACGGCCGCCCTGCTCAAAGAAACTCTCCAAGATGATCTTGGCGGCGGTCGCATCGACCTTGGCTTTGGAGCGCACCAAGGCGCGATAGCCCCCGTGATGGGCGAAGATCTCGGCCTTAGCCTCAACCGAGGACAGGCGCTCATCTTTGAGGTAGACCGGCAGCGCAAAGGTCTGCGCGAGGCGCTGAGCAAACTTGGTGGCGCGCGCGGTCATAAACTCAGCGGTGCCATCCATATTGATAGGAAGGCCCACCACGCAAAACTCCGGCTGCCACTGCGCAAACAAGTTGGCAAGCGCCCGCTCTTGCGGCACCCCGTTTTGGGCCTTGAGCGCGGTCAAGCCCTGCGCCGTCATCAGCTCCTCGGATCCCACCGCCACTCCAATGTGATTTAAACCAAAATCAAAGGCCAACACTCTGCCCTGCACAACCACCTCGCAACAACCCAAAGCGCCTACCGGCGCAGCTCGCGCCCTACCAGCGCACACCCTCAGGGCGCGCAGTCCGCGCCCTACCAGCGCAGCTTACTAAGCCTGCGCCCGACTCCGCTGGCCCGCGATTATAGCGACAAAGCGCGCCCAAAGCACGGCGCTAAGGAATCACGGCGCCGTTCATCATGATCGGCGCGCGGCGGCTGCCGCCCAGCAGCGCGGTGGCGGTCACCTCAAAGCTCTTTAAGCCCTCATAGACCGCATCGCCCACCGCTTGGTGCAGCACCTGCAGGCGGATCGGTGTGGTCACAATCATCGGTAAATTGTGCTCGGCGCGGTAGCGCAGTAAGTCATTGAGGCTGCGCTGATTGAACGGCGTGAGCGCGACAAAGTCGCAGCACAGGCCATCTAAGACCAAGAGGTCGACCTCGGAGTATTGCTTGAGCTTGCGCTCGCGCTCGGTACGCTGCTCGTAGGTCTCTTCGTTGGCAAAGAACCAGCTGCGCTTTAGGTCATCTAAGGTCACGACCATGCAGAGCGGCATCTGGGTATTGGCGCGCGCCCGAAACAGGTCAGGGTCTTGGGCTTTGAGATCCATGAAGAGATTGGCCAAGGCATGGGCGAGCACCGTCTTGCCCGTGCCCATATCGCCAAAGAGCAAGAAGAGCTTGCGCGTCAGCTTCGAGGCGATGTCTTGGACAAAGCGCTCGCCTAAGGTAAAGGCATGGCGGTTGAGCTCATCGCGCTGGAGGCTCTCTAAGGTGTACTTTTGGTTGATCTGCCCGTCAGCGCGCAGCTTGTCGATAAAGGAGCGAAAGTACTCTTCCTTGCGCTGGGCCACCGCCGCGGCCACTTCCTTGGTCTCATTTTTACGGATGACGTAGTACTCAAAGGGGTCAACTTCGACCTCATCGACCTTAATGCCTGAGCGCTCCTCGATCTGCTTGAGCAGCACATCCAAGGCCGAGACCGCTTGCTGGGTGCGACGGCGATCTTCGCGCCGGAGCTTGGCCGCCTGCTCAAAACCGGCAAACTCATCTTGCGCGCTCTGCCCCGAATGCGGCAACACGATGTTCTCGCCATGCACCGCCGCGTCATCGGTACCCAAGGCATCACGCGCGGCGATACTCTGCTCCAATTGCTGCTGGGGCGTGAGCGCCACCAAATCCGCAGGCTGCGGCCCTTGCGCCACCAGCGCCCCGCTCTGCGGCCCCGGCGCGACCAAGGCACTAGGCGCTGGCGCGACCAGCGTCTCCGCATTCTGGCCCCCTTGCGGCGCCCTGTTCTGCGGCACGCCCTGCGGACTAACAGTCTGCAGTGCGGTGCGCACCGACTGCGCCGTCAAGCCGCCTAAAGCAGGTGAAGCGCCCGCTCCCACAGGCGGCGCCATAAAGCTATTGCCGCGCGGATCAGACGAGACGGATTTGGCGATGAGCTCATCGAGGCTGACTTTAGTGCGAGCGGCCGGATCCGTAGGCCAAGCATGAAGCTGCTGCTCTTGAGCAAGGTCAGCGGCAAACTCGTCAGCAAGCTCCGAGGCAGAGGCGATCTTGCGCTTCTTTTTCGAGTGCGCGCCGTACTGCAGATACTCGCCTTGAGCCACGGTCGCGGCTGGAGCCGGAGTGTGCGGCTTGCGCTTGACCGCCACGCCCATGCCAAAGGGGCTCAGCCCCGGCCCTAACGGGCCCATGGCCCCTGCCGTCAGCTGCGCGCTGCTGCCAGTTGCGCCCCAAGGCGCGGCCTGACCGGCACCATAGTAAGAGGCCGGTGTGCCCTGACCGGAAACATAGGAGCCCGACGCGCCCTGCGCGGGCCCAAACTGCCCGGGAGCGGCCTGTCCGGAGGCAGCCTGCCCACCAGCCTGTCCAGAGGCAGCCTGCCCGCCAGCCTGGTTCTGCGTCCGGTAGTGGGATGCGCTGGGCCGACCGGAGTTAGGCTGCGCACCTTGGGCAGGGCCTGCCGGGCCATAAACCTGACGCGGCGCCGAGTTATCGTGAGCAGAATCCGAGGCCATGTTCCATCATCTCCCAGCAAGCAAACACCATCCCCTTGGGGCTCCCCAAAAGGCAAAAAAAGGAGCTTACGCTCCTCTACTCTATTGACTGCCTCGTATCTTAGCATTTGGCTCGGCTTTGGGCAAAAAGCGCATAAACATGCGCTTTAAGTCCCAAGGCGCCCCCGAACGCAGTCGAGGGCGCCTCGGTCACGCCTAACGCCACTGGGCGTATTCGCCGTGGAAGTGGTCGGCCGAGCCCCCAGCCTGCTCAAAGCTCTGTAAAGCCGTGGCTTTGAGCTTGCTATCGCCGCAGAAATAGAGGCTATCGACGCCTGAGCAGAGCTCGGTCAAACGCTGCGGCGTGATACGCCCTGAGGTGGCGGAGTCATGGACGATGAACTGCACTTGCGCTTGGTGCGCGCCCTCAAGGCGCTGATAGGCAGCGCTGAGCTCTGACACGACCTCATCTTGAGCGGCATTGCGGGTCAAGAGCACAATGGTCAGGCGCCCGGTGAGCGCAGCCGCATGCTGCGGCAGCTGCTGCACTGCGTCGTATAAGGCGCTCATGCCCACGCCTTGGCCCAGCCACAGCGCGTGCTGCCCCGTCTGCGGTAACGGCAGAGTAAACAGGCCATACGGGCCTTCGCACTGCAGCGCCATGCCCTCATGCAGCTGTTGCTCTAACAGCGTGGCAAAGTAGCCGCCGCGCTTGATAAGCAAGGTAAAGGTGGTCGCGTCGACCACACTTTGCACCGTGTACGGATGGGCATTGGAGCCGGGCAGGCGCAAGAAGACAAAGTTACCGGCACGCAGCGACGGGCACTGCTCTGCGTGCAGAGTGAGCTTGAGGTACTTTGCTCCCACCTGCAGCTGCAGCAAGGTCACCGCAAAGCGCTTGCTCTGGCCACTCTTACCGAGCAAGGAGATAACGGAGGCATAGAGCGTGACCACCGCCAAGGCGATGGTGAGCCAGCCCAGCGGCGTGACCACTTGATTGGCGCGCAGCAAGATTAGCACGTGCAAGCTAATCACAATGGCGACCACGGCCAAGAGGCGGTGCAGCTTAAGCCAGCTGCGATAGCGCACCTGCGGCACAAAGCTCAAGAGGACGAAAATCAAAGCCAAGACGCTGACGATATTCGAGGAGGTCTTAGCAAAAGGCGTAAACCGGGCTAACGGCCAGCTATTGGCGGCCATCTTGACGCCCTCAGGGAAGGTAAAGAGCTGCGGCAGCAGCGCCACACCGATGTCCTTGCTAAAGAAGTGAACGAAAACCAAGATGGTGCAGGCAATGCCTAAGACCTTATGGCAGTGATAGTAGCTATCGAGCGCACCCCACTTCTCGACAAAGCGCGGGCGGATCGCCGTCACCACAAGGAAGCTGCCCACCGCCCAGCACCATGTGCCGGTTAAGAACTCAAACTCCTTGATGTACGCCTTAGGCACCGGGTCGATATCGGTAAACAAAAGCCCCAGCCCGAAGAGTATGGTTGGCACCACAATGAACGCAGTCAGCAATTTGTAAGGGTGATCGTAGAGTCGCATCTTGCTATCCCTGAACCTCAAGCCACGCGCACGGCCCGCGTCGGCGGGCCCCAGCGCATCTCAAGCTCAAGGCAATTTGCGCACCATCGACCACATCAGCCACAACCTGCACCAAAGCAGCACACCGCGCGCCCATTCCGGCCGCAAGCACGGCCCCGCGCTGCACCAATGGCGGCACCTTCCCCTTAGAGCCTCAGCTGAGGCCGTTGCCCGGTCATGCCTGTTGGCGCGCTACGGCGCAGGCCGACCTGACAGCGGCTGCGCTCGCCGCTCGCCGTTGCACGTGCGGGCCACTCTGTGAGTCTCTAAGGCGCAAACACATGCGCAGCGCCCAGAGCTGCGGGCACTCTCCAGCGCGCAGCCTGCCTGACCTTGCCGCGGCTGCGCTCGCCGCTTGCCGTTGCACGTGCGGGCCACTCTGTGGGTCTCTAAGGCGCAAACGCTTGCGCAGCGCCCGAAGCGCGAGCACTTCCCAACGCGCAGCCTGCCAAGCCTTGAGGCAGGGCTGCACCTACCGCCCTCTTAGAGACCTCGCTGAGGCCGTTGATTTGCCCGGCCGTGGCAGGTTGGCCCCAGCTGCGTCCCGCGGTCGCAGCTCGCGCTGCGCTACTGGCAGACGCGCGGGGAGCGTGCGGGACGCAAAAAAGCGGGGTGAGACCTGCCCACTCCGCTCCACGGATTTGTTTTGAGAACTATTGGTTCGTTAGAGCCCGAGCTGCTTTAAGGATTGCTGATAGGCCTCATCATCGACCGGCTCGAGCCACTCGTTGGAAGCGCCCTCAATGCCCAGAGCAGTGACCGATAAGTGCTGCATATATCTGTCGGCGATGGCACCGTGGTAGTGCTTGACCTCAGGTGGGATGGCGACCACCATGCCCGGCTTTAACAGCACCGGATCCTTGCCCCACTCTTGGTAGATGCCAAGGCCCGAGACCACGACCAAGGTCTGCTCGGCCTTGTGGTGGACGTGCCAGTTGTTGCGGCAGCCCGGCTCAAAGGTAACATTGGCAATGGAGACTTGGCTTGCCTGATATGGGTTGAGGTAGCTGTTGCCGATGAAGTATTGCGCGTAGGCGCTGTTGGCCTGTCCGATGTCCCAAGTGGTCATCTGCTCTTGCGCAGTAATCTTTTCCATACTCTCACCTTCTGGAGCGGCTTGGACGGAGGTCAGACTTAAGGTTCCCAGCAGCGCCAGCGCTGTAAATCCCAGTTTCATGGTGCGCTCCCTGTTAATAACATGTTCACAAGGCTTAGTGTAAGAGCTAATGAGCGCAGATCCGGGCTCCGCGAGAATCAAGCAAGCAATTGAGAAAAAGAGGCAAAGCGCTTAGGCCGCTGCGCGCTACATTGACCTGCGCTGTCACGGGCGCGGGCACTGCGCGCTACACTGACCTGCGCAGTCACGGGAGCGGGCGCTGTGCGCGCCACAGCGCGGCGGGCCGCGCAGCAGCGCAGGTCGAATCTAGAGCGTGCCGTCTGTACGGCACTTGTCGCACCAAAATCACTCTTTGCGCCAGAGCGGGCAGATGGGTCTAAAATAGCGCAACGTGGGCGCCTTCGCGTCCCCGCCCTTTGCACATACTTAGTAGTTAACAACGGTACTGAGCCTTGTGTTGTGGCTTGAGTACTGATGCCAGTAGCGCTGGCCTGACCGGTACATCCCACTGCTACCGTAGGTTGCAGCTGCCGCTTTTGTCCGGGCGGCCGAGCATGCGGTGGAACATGCTTGCAGCTTCGCTTCTGATGAGCTGGGAAGCTTGCTGGCTTGAGCAATACTGATAGATCTGGAGAGCTATATTCATATGCGCAACAATCAGCCTGTGACCAATGTTGAGCACCACTTCCCCAATGATCCGTCGGCCAAGATCATTTCGGTCACCGATACGCGCGGTGTCATCACTGATGTCAACCAAACTTTCATCGACATTTGTGGCTACACCCGCGAAGAGCTGATCGGCCAGCCGCATAACATCCTGCGCCATCCGGATATGCCCTCGCAGGTCTTCAAGCTGATGTGGGATACGCTCAAGCGCGGCGAGTGCTTTATGGGCGTGATCAAGAACCGCTGCAAGGACGGCGGCTTCTACTGGGTCAGCGCTTTTATCATGCCGATCGTGCAAAACGGCGAGATCGTGGGCTATGAGTCGGTGCGAACCAAGGTCGCCCCTGATAAGGTCGCGCGCGCCGAGAAGATCTACAAGGCCCTGCGCGAGGGTAAGAAGGTCAGCTACCAGCGCTGGGACTTCTGGGGCATCTTGTGCTACCTCATCTTCTTGCTCTCCTTTGCCCATGCCGTCTGGCACCACGGCCCGATTAGCATCGGCATCTGCTTTGTCTTGACCTTAGGCGTCATCGCTTACGGCAACTACCGCCACTCACGCCTCATCAACACCATCACGCACCACTTCAACGTCCAGCGCAACGACCTCAACACCATGATCTACACCAGCAAGGCCGGGCGTGAGGGTGCCATCATCTACGACATGCTCTACAACTTAAAGGAAGTCGACTCCATCCTAACCCGTGTCGATGAGGCCACCCAGCGCTTAAACGGCATTGCCCAAGCCAACCTCAACGATCAGTCTTCGTCCTTGGCCGATGTCAACGAGCGCAACCAGCAAACCAAGGAGATCACCTCGGAGATGAATCAGTTGGCCCAAAACGTCAACCAGATGATCGAAGATATCTCCTCGAGCGCCATCGAGACCGCCAAGAACTCCACCGCCGCCACCCAGCTGGTCAGCGAAAGCAAGGAAGTCTCCGATCAGACCATGAACGCCATCGATGAGCTGCGCGATAGCAGCCAAAACATCGAGCGCGCTATCACCGATCTCGCCGGACGCGTTGATGACATCGAGAAGGCTGCCGCCTTGATTAAGGATATCGCCTCGCAGACCAACCTCTTGGCGCTCAATGCCTCGATCGAGGCCGCCCGCGCCGGTGAAGCCGGTCGTGGCTTTGCCGTGGTCGCCGACGAAGTGCGCTCGCTCTCGCTGCGCACCGAGCAGACCACCATTCAGATCCATGACCTGATCGCCCGCTTCAAGAAGACCGCACAAGAGACGGTCGAGCTCTCAAGCAAGGGCCAAGAGAGCGTCAAACAAGGCGTCGAGCAGGTACACCTGACTAACGCCAAGTTAGACGAGCTCTTAGCGAGCATCACCAACATCCATCAGCTCACCGATACCGTCGCCAACACGGTACATGCTCACTCCGGTACCGCCCAAGATGTGGCAGTCAAGGTTCAGCACATCAACGAGATGGCCGAGAGCACCTTGGAGAGCTCAAGCGAGAACTTAAGCCAGACCAAGGAGTTGAGCGCTATTTCGACTGAGCTGCAAGACATGGTCAAGCGCTTTAGCAACATCGACCGTACCTAACGGTAGGCTGTCGCCACCTGCGCCAGTTGGCGCAGCCGCACCAAGCCCGGGACTTCCCGGGCTTGGTGCTACACGAGCCAGGCGTTGAGGTAGACCGCGCCGATGGCGACGAGGATGAGCAGCACGAGGACGATCAGGCTCTTGAAGCTGACCGGCGGCGGCAGGCGGTCGACTTGGCGCAGCGTGACCTCGACTAAGGTCAAGGTATTGGAGCTGGTGGCGTAGCTTCTAAAGGACTCCAAGATCTGCTTGAAGCGGCTGCGCTCCTTGCTCAGCTTGCGCTTGAAGTAAGCACCGCGACGGCGCTCCTTTTCTTGCTTTTGCCGCTCCTTTTCCTCTTGGAGCTTGCGCTCGGCCTTGGCGCGGCCCTCGTCTTTAGCATCCGCCTTAGCATCGGCCTTGGCGCGGCCCTCATCTTTGGCGTCCGCCTTAGCATCGGCCTTAGGCTCGGCTTTCGGCTCAACGGCGACCACCGCGGTGCTGGCGTCGTGCTGGCGCGCGGCGATCTTGGCTTCGGCCGCCATGCGGCTTTCGGCGTCGCGCAGCTCCATCTCGACGGCGCGCGTCGTGGTCTCGTTTAAGTGCTGCAAGCGCTTAGGGCGATACTGCAGCGCGAGGTTAACCAAGACCAGCATGAAGGAGACGTTATAGCGCACGATCATATCTTGCAGGTGGACGCTGCAATCGGTATAGGAGCGGCGGCTACCGAAGACGTGGTTGAAGTCGTTTAAGGTCTTCTGGCACTGCTCGTGGAAGCTGTAGAAGTTGGCGATAAGCTGGCTGTCGTCGCTTAAGAGGTAGAACTTCTCAAAGTTGCTCGCCACTTGGTAGTAAAAGGGCAGGGCATCGACCACGCGCCCTAAGGAGCCGATGAGGTAGTCGATGTCATCGGAGTGCAGATGAAAGTACAGGCGCTTGAGCTTGCCGATCATCGAGCGCAGCTGCTGCACCAAGGTCGGCGTATACTCGCGGCCGAGCTCAGTGGCGTACAGATGGAATACGTAGTGCGTGATCGAGACGAGGTTGTAGACGTAGTCAAGGAACATCGAGCGCTCACGCGCTTGCACACAGCGTTCGCGGAAGGCGATCATGAGCACGTTATTGTTGGTCAAAAAGCGCGAGATCTCAGCGAGGGCCATCTGCGCGGCTGGGTTAGCGTTGAGCTCGACCTCAACGAAGTCCCCATCCATGCCATGCTCGGAGTTGATCTTAGCGATGCGATCGAGCAGACGGTTGAGCTCTTCGTTGAGATGGCGGTCAAAGCTCGAGGCTTGCTGCTTTAAGTGCAGCTTATCGCGCAGATTGTTGCGCGGAATGTCCGGCACCAAGTGAATGCGCTCGGCCATGCGCTCAGCGTGGCGCTCTTGGTTCATGATGCCATGGCCACCGCCGACAAAGCTGCGCTCGTCGGCGCTCTCCTCGCGCTCTTTTTCTTCCTTGGCTTGGTTGAGCTCTTCGAGCACCTTGCTCAAAACGAAGGGGCCCTTGATCTTAAAGTTATCGCCAATGAGGCAATGCACGAGGCCTTGGGTCAGCACCTCATCTTGCAGGCAGCGGCTATAGAGCGTGGCAGCATCATCGAAGCGATCTTCGATCAAGGCCAACACCGCAAGGTTGATGTACGAGGAAAAGGAGCGCTGTGATTGCCACAGCTTCACCGCCTTGTCGCGGTTGCCGGTGGCGAGGTTGTACAGGGCCGCGTGGTCAACGCGCGTGGCGTCCATCAGCCAAAAGAGGCCGTGGAAGATGCGCCCGCGCGCGGACATCAGCTCGCTTTTAGCTAAGTCCAAACGGCGTGGCGTGCGCAGCGGCGGCTTGACGAGGCTCGGCATGTCCTGCTTTAAGGCTCCGACACTCGAGCCCTTTAAGGCCTGCTCCATCAGCGCTTTGTAGTTGGCCGTTAAGACCGTATTGTTAACTTGGGTGCCCGCCCCGAGCACGCGGTATGGGTTATCAACCACCAATGACAGCGTCATAGCTCACCTGTCTCAATTCATCGGCACGTCCACCATGCCCCCTCAGGCAGGCGCTGCGAGCAATGAGGCAAGCTCTGCCGCCCAGCCAAGCCATCGTGCGCCAAAGCACATCCTATGCCATGGCCGCCCCATTATAACAAGCCGATCCACGGGCTTTGGCGCAGGCACAATAAAGCCACCCTACACCTCAGCACAGGGTGGCCTCAAGCTAAGCCGTCGGCTGGGCTTATAAGCTCTTTAAGAAGGCGGCGATCTCGGCGTCTTGGCAGTTAGGATAGAAGAGCTCGGCAAACTTAGGATCGTCAATGGTGGTCTTGACGAAGTCCTTATCTAAACCCTTTAAGACCTCGATCAGCGGACGCTGGGTGACGCTCTTGACTTGGGTTAAGATCTTAGCGTTAGCCTGCTCGGCCTCACGGCGCTCGGCTGGGTAGCCACCGCCGAAAGGAGCGACAAAGAGCTTCTCGAAGGTGTAGCGTAAGTTGAGCTCACCGCCCCAGCCGTAGTTCTGGGCATATGGTAAGGCAATAGCGTTGCCGCCGTTGACCTGAGTGAAGAGATAAGCGTCGACCGGGTTGGTGACGTGGCCGCATTGTACGCCCGGGAAGGCGTTGCAAGCTAAGCAAGCGCCTTCGCCGGTACCGCAACCGGTGACGACAAAGTCTACGACCTTGCAGTTTAAGACTAAGGAGGCCAGCAGGCCGTTCATCACGTAGGTTAAGCGGCGCTGATCATCCGCCGAGTACATGCCGAAGTTGATGACCTCGTGACCGTGGGCTGCAGCGGCGCGCTTTAACTCCTCATAGACGATGGGGTTCTTGGCCGCCTGCGAGTTCTCTAAGATTAAGCCGATTTTCATAGAAACGTTTCCTGACAAAACAAACAAAGACAATCTGATAACAGCGATTGTATCACCTTTCGTGCTAGAATCACGGCAAAATGTTTCAAGAAACATTTCTTGCGTTTCACGTTTCTGAAACATTTCTGAAATGTTTCTTAAGTCACAGAATCGCGACGCCGCTGCGGTTACAATGTCCCGAGCAAGTGCGCAGCTGGGCTCCCGCTGGGATCCCAGTGGCGCCCCAGTTCCAGCTTGGTGTTAACAGGCAAGGCCCTCAGGTCTGCCTCAGATCGTAACCTGACGCAGGTCAGGCGCACAGAGGATTGATTTATGGTGTTAGCAGGTAAGACGGCGCTCATCACCGGCGGCAGTCGCGGCATTGGCCGCGCCATCAGTGAGCTCTACTACAAGGAAGGCGCACGCCTCATCATCATGGCGCGCAACGAACAAAAGCTCAAGGAAGCCTGCGCGCAGATCGACACTGAGCACAGCGGGCGCGTCCACCCGATTGCCTGCGATGTCGGCAACAAAGAGTCGATCGAAGCGGCCTTTGCCGCAATCAAGGCCCAAGGCCTGAACGTGGACATTCTGGTCAACTGCGCGGGCATCAACATCCGCGAGCCGCTCGCGACCTTCTCCCTTGAGTCGTGGCAGAAGGTCATGGATGTGAACTTGACCGGCGCCTTCCTCATCACCCAGAAGTGCTTTGAGTTCATGCAGGACAAGGGCGGCAAAATCATCAACATCGCCTCGCTCATGAGCGAGATTGCCCGTCCCACTATCGCCGCTTACACTGCCTCGAAGGGCGGTATCAAGATGTTCACCCGCGCCATCGCCATTGAGTGGGCTAAGTACAACATCCAAGCCAACGCTATTGTGCCGGGCTACATCGCCACCGAAATGAACGCGCCGCTGCTTGCCGATGCTAAGTTCAATCAGTACATCTGCGACCGCACGCCGCAGGGCCGCTGGGGCAAGCCTGAGGAAGTGGCCGCCGCCACGCTCTTCTTTGCCACCCCCGGCGCCGACTTCATCACGGGCCAAGTGCTCGCCGTCGACGGCGGCATTCTCGCTTCGCTCTAACGCCCTGCGCCCTTCGCCTTGCCGCTTGCGCGCCTTGCTGCTTGCGCGCCTTGCCGCGTATGCGGCGCGCTGCGCTCCATGCTTTAACCAACACGCCGCCCGGTGCGCCTCAGCGCCCAGGGGCGCAGCTGGCCTCTGGCCACTGAGATAAGGTTTGTTATAGGATTTCCTGTCATGTCAGCCAAGATTTACATCACCGATTGCGACCACGATAACATCAACGAGGAGACTGCGGTCTTTGAGCAGGCCGGGATCCCCTTTGAGTTAGTCCAGTGCAAGACCGCAGACGACTTGATTGCTCAGCTTCAAGACGCCACCGCCGTCTGCAATCAGTATGCTCCGTTCACCGAGAAGGTCTTTGCCGCCCTGCCGAACCTCAAGATGGTAGTGCGCTACGGCGTGGGCGTTGATAACGTCGACTTAGAGGCCGCTTCGCGCCACGGCGTGCAGGTCTGCAATGTCCCGGACTATGGCACCTTTGAGGTGGCCGACCATGCCTTGGCCTTGATGCTTGAGTTAATCCGCAAGGTCGGCAAGGCTAATGCCGAAGTGCGCGCTGGCATCTGGGACTACGCCCGTTACATCCCGGTACGCCGTATCTCGACCTTGACCGTCGGCATCGTCGGCGTCGGCCGCATCGGCTCGGCTTTTGCCAAGCGCGTCCACGCCTTAGGCTGCAAGGTCATCGCCTATGACATCAACTACGACCACGCCAAGCACGACGCCGAGTTAGGCTTTGTCGAGCTGTGCGGCAGCTTAGATGAGGTCTTAAGCCGCGCTGACGTCATCTCGCTGCACTGTGGCCTAAACGCCGAGAACCAGAAGTTCATGAACAAGGCCAACTTCGAGAAGATGAAGCCGGGCGCCTTCTTCATCAACGTCTCGCGCGGAGGCTTAGTCAACGAAGAGGACTTAGCTCAGGCCGTCGCCTCGGGCCACTTAACCGCTGCCGGTATCGATGTCACCTGCACCGAGCCGCTGGTCGCGGACAGTCCACTGCGCAAGGTTGAGAACATCATCATCACCCCTCATATGGCATGGTATGCCGTTGAGGCCGCCTCCGATCTTAAGACCAAGTGCGCCGAAGAGGCCGTCCGCGGGGCCTTAGGTCAGGCCCCACGCTGCCCGGTCAATCAGATCTAAGCGCACGTACCTGCGCTCTGCGGAGGGTGTCACCATGTGGCATCCTCCCTTTTTGTCTAACAAGTACATGAACTACCGACTGACTTACGTCAGCGGTTTCGCAGCGTCGCAACTGCTTTTAGTAATGCTCCGCAATCAGCTTTTTGATGCAGGTTACGGATCACTACGGGCATGTCCACAATGCCCCCATCAGGTAGGAGCAAAAAGCTCGTTCCTGAGTTCTTAGAGGGTATTATACATGATCAAAATGTGCGACACCAGCCGCTTTCATCCCCACGCTCACGCATGGGGAATTACGCGGCATTAGTTAAATCAGCCTCACGTCGCACCGGCGCTGCCGCCTAAGCCGCAAGCGCCCGCCCTGAGCGGCAACGACAGCCAGATTGATGCCACCGGCCAAGTCTCCTTTCAGCTCAGCTTTGCCCCGGGCTTT
Organism: uncultured Anaerobiospirillum sp.; assembly: GCA_944389615.1. Classification (GTDB taxonomy): domain Bacteria; phylum Pseudomonadota; class Gammaproteobacteria; order Enterobacterales; family Succinivibrionaceae; genus Anaerobiospirillum. The sequence goes on from CALXNA010000023.1 coordinate 42,016, forward strand.
TCGCTGCGCGATGTCGAGCATGCCGTGCTCAAGGAGCTCTTGCGCCACAAGTCGGCCAAGGAAGTCTGCGCCATGCTCAGCATCAATCGCGTCACCCTGTGGCGCAAACTTAAGGACATGGGGTCGCAGCCCGAGCGCTAATCAGCCCGCCCCTACAGCGCAGCGCTACTGAGCCTGCGCCGCGAGGATTTGGTTGACGCGTTCTAAGTCCGCGGCGGTATCGACGCCACACTCCGGCGGCCGGTCGGTGATGGCTACGGCAATGGACATGCCGTAGTGCAACAGGCGCAGCTGCTCTAAGCTCTCGGCTTGCTCGAGCTCGGCCGGAGCGCGCTGCAGGTAATCGAGGATGGTGCGCACGCGATAGCCGTAGATGCCGATGTGGTGGTAATGGGTGAACTTCAGTTCCGTGACGTCCCCGGCCATGAAGTTATCGCGCTCATACGGGATCGGGGCGCGGCTAAAGTACAGGGCCATGCGCTCTTGGTTGAAGACGACCTTGACGCAGTTGGGGTCGAAGACGTCGCGCACCTCAGTGATCGGGCTGCATAAGGTCGACATGTCCGCTTGCTTGGAGGCAATCAGGCCTGCGACCTCATCGATATGCTCCGGCGTAATGAGCGGCTCATCGCCTTGGACATTGACCACAATGGTATCCGCAGGATAGCTCTGAGCAATCAGCATCTCGGCGATGCGCTCGGTGCCCGAGCGCGGTCGCTGCGAGGTCATGCAGACCTTAAGGCGCGGATTGTCCGCCGCCAGCGGCGCGAGCGCCTGCGCCACCGCCTCATGATCGATACAAGCAATGACCTCTTGGGCCTCAGAGGCCAAGGCCTTCTTGCACACTTGGCAAATCATCGGCTCACCGCCCACAGAGGCAAGCGGCTTGCCCGCAAGGCGGGTCGACGCGTAGCGCGCCGGAATCGCCACAATGTAACTCATAACAATCCCCTCCAACAAACAACGGCAAAGGGCGCCGACGGCGCCCCCTACCCTTGGGCACGACGTGCCCTACTGCTCTTATTTCTTGCTGCCCTTACGCGCAGCCTTAGGCTGAGCCGTAGCCTTCGCCTTAGTCGGTACCTTAGCCGCAGGCTTGGCCTTAGAAGGTGCCTTGGCTTTCACCGCAGGCTTTGCTTTAGGCTTTGCTTTAGGCGTTGCCTTGTCCTTGGTTTCAGCTTGAGCCTTCGGCGCGGCTTTAGCAGGCGCCTTCTTTGGTGCTGCTTTGGTCTTCGAAGCCGACTGCACCGTATTAGGTGCCGCCTTAGCCATGGCCTTCTTTGGCGCCACCTTAGAGACCGACTTCTTGTCTGCAGGCTCGGCGGTAACGGCCTTAGGGGCCGCCTTGTCTGCCTTTACGGCTTTAGGCTGAGCCTCAGCCTTGGCTGCGGCCTTAGGCTTAGCTTCGGCCTTGACCTTAAAGTACTCAGTCTTGGGCGCGGTGAAGTTCGGGCGCTGCTCAAGACGGGCCTTGACGTCGTCAAAGAGCGTATAGGCGACGTCATTGAAGGTGTCGGCGTAGGTAAAGGTAACCCCGCTGCGTACCTGCTCTGGTAGTTCCTTGACGTCACCTTCGTTACCGATCGGCACGATCAGATTAAAGATGCCCATGCGGCGTGCCGCGATGACCTTTTCGCGCAGACCACCAATCGGCAGCACGTGGCCGGTCAAGGTCAGCTCGCCGGTCATGGCATAGCCCTCCTTTGGGGCCTCGTTTAAGGCCAAGGAGAGCAAGGAAGTGGCCATGGTGACGCCAGCCGATGGGCCATCCTTCGGGATGGCGCCCTCAGGCACGTGCAAGTGCACCGTCTTATGGGCAAAGAAGTTTAAGGACTTGCGCTTCTTTTTGTCCTCGCTCTCTTCATCTGGGCCATAAAGGGCCTCACGCTCAGCGGCATCGCGTGCGGCCAGCGCCTTTAAGTCGGCATACCAGCCCAAGTGCGACTCTAAGAAGCTGTAGGCGATATTGGCCGACTCCTTCATGACATCGCCTAAGGAGCCAGTGAGCTTAAAGCCAGCGCTCTCATCGCTTGTGACAATCGACTCAACCGGCAAGGTCGCGCCGCCGACCGAAGTCCAAGCAAGGCCGGTCATAATGCCCACGCCCTTGAGCATCTTCTCGCGGCGGAACGGCGCCGTGCCCAGATAGCTCTCTAAGTCGCTTGGCTTAATCGTGATGCGCGACTTGCCCTCGACCAGCTTGACCGCAGCCTTGCGGATGAGCTTAGCGATGGCGCGCTCGAGGCTGCGCACGCCGCTCTCGCGGGCATAGCCCTCAATCAAGCTCGTGATGGTCTCATCGGGGATCTTGATGCGGCTGACTGGCTTGATGCCCGCAGCCTCATAGGCGCGCGGAATCAGGTGCTTTTGCGCGATGGCAAACTTTTCCTTGGCGATGTAGCCCGACAGGCGAATTGGATCCATACGATCTAAAAGCGGCGGCGAGATCGTCTCGGTGCCATTGGCAGTGCAGATGAAGAGGCAGCCGGACAAGTCAAGCTTCTCATCTAAGTACACGTCAAGGAAGTTCTTGTTCTGCTCGGGATCTAAGGTCTCAAGCAAGGCCGAATCCGGGTCACCATGGTAGGACTTACCGAGCTTATCGATCTCATCGAGCATGATGACCGGGTTCATGACCTTAGTCTCGCGCAGCGCCGCGACAATCTTGCCCGGCATCGCGCCGACATAGGTCTTGCGGTGACCCTTGATCTCCGAGACATCGTCAATGCCGCCGAGCGACAGGCGATAGAACGGACGGCCCAGCGCACGCGCAATCGATTTACCAATTGAGGTCTTGCCCACGCCCGGCGGGCCCACGAAAAGCATGATCTGCCCTGAGGTCTCGCCCTTTAAGGCGCCCACGGCCAAGAACTCAATGATGCGATCCTTCACATCCTGCAGTCCCTCATGATCCTCATCGAGGATTTCGCGGGCCCGCTCCAAGTTAAACGACTCCTTAACCTCAACCGGCTCCGCCGCAGCTGCAGTCACATCCGCATCCGCAGCCGCGTCCGCAGCCGCGTCCTTGCTCGCCGCGGCGTCCGCAGCTGGAGCGTCCTGAGCGACTTCGGCCTTGCTGTCTTGAGTCTCGGCGGCAGCCTCAGTCTTGGCCTCGGCATCAGCCTTGGCCTCGTCAGCGTCAGCAGCTTGCTGCGCCATCAAGTCCTTGGCCTTCTTGCCCCATGGAATGGTGGTCAGAATGTCGATATAGTTGCGGGTGACGCCATACTCGGGGCTCGCCGTCTCTAATAAGGAGAGCTTGGCGATCTCCTCGTCAAAGCGGGCCTTGATATGCTCCGGCGGATCGAGCTTGGCCATGCGCTCCTTGAACTTCTCGACATCGAGATCCTTTTCGTCAGCGGTCAGGCCCAGTTCCTTTTTGATCTCGTTGAGCTGCTCGCGCAGGAAATAATCCTTTTGGCGCTTCTGGATATTATCCACAACCGAAGTGCGGATCTTATCTTGCAGCTTGACCGCAGCTAAGTCGCGCGTGATGAGCTCGAAGCTGAGCTTGGCGCGCGGCAGAACCGGCACCGTGTCCAAGACCTGCTGCAGCTCCTCGTTGGAGGCGCTGGTTAAGGCAGCGGCGCAGTCAGCCAAGACCGACGGGTCGGAGATGTTGAGGTGCGCAAGGTACTGGCGAATCTCCTCGGTGATGAGCGGGTGGTTCGGCACCAGCTCTTGCAGCGCCATGGTGATACCTAAGGTATAGGCGCGCAGCTCCAGCTCGCGCTGAGCACCTTCTTGGTTCTCAGCGACGTTGCTGACGCCGAAGATGACCTTACCACCGAGCAAGGCGGCAAGTTTGGAGCGGATCATGGCCGCGCGCTGCAGCGCGCCCCACTTGGCCTCACGCCCAAGCGGGGTCTTAGGCTTATCGCCGGTCTCGCTCTCCTGATAAGCAGCAGCATCAAGCTCGGCTTGATCGGCGCCTTCGGCCTCGGCCTTACGGCGCTCGGCTTGGGCAATCTCGGCCAAGTCCTTGCCCTGCATCAGGTAGCTTAAGATCTCCTTGAGATCTTCAGGCATCGGCTTATCGCCGTCGATGACAATGCGCGTCTCGGTCGAGCCATCTTCATTGGTTTGGTCACCGATGATGCCAAAACCTGCGGCCTTCTCATTGTCATCGAGTAGGCCCGCCTCAAGCCCGGCGCCACTGTCGCCATCGACCTGCGCAATCAAATTGGAGGCGGCGGCATCGCGGCGCAGCTGCGACTCCTGCTCCTTTTGGATCTCCGTTAAGCGCAGAAGCAGATCCTCTGAGGACTCCCGGCCCGGCATAAAGGTCACAACCGCGGCATCATCGTTGATGAAGCCGATGTTAGGACCAGTGACCGGCGCCTCGTCGTTATTGTCCTTAGGGGTCAGATCTAAGACGCCCTCGACTGCGCGTGAGGTCAGATCCTTGAGCGCCTGCTGCGTCTCCTTTTCCTCTTGCCGCCCGACCTTGGCAATCAGCGCAAAGAGCTCATCGCGCCGCCCAGCCAAGGCACTGCTATCCGCAGCCTTACCATCGAGCAAGGCCGACATCGCGTCCATAAACTCAGGATTGGCGCTATCAGCACGCGCCGCACCATGGCCGGTGCTGTCGGCGACCAAGAACTCGCTCTCATCGACCACCGCGGCGCTCGGCACCTTGAGGCGCTGCAGCACCTCAGCACTGAGTTCACTGAGCGGCTCAGTCTTAGCGGACTCTGGAACCTCAACTTTGTCAGGCTGCGCCGTCGTATCCGCCGCCTCGGTCGGTGGCAGCAAAGGCTTGACCGCGGCCAATTCGCGCTCGGCTGGGCTTAAGAAGTTGAGCGCAAGCTCGCGCGACTTAGGCGCCAAGCGCTGCCAATCTTGCTGCAGCTGCGCGCTGCGCTCGGCGAGCAAGTCCTCGATCTCGCGATTGTATTCGTTGAGCTTATCGAGCTCAAACTGGCTGGGGCGCGCCAGATTGATGGCGATGCGCTCCTTGGTCTTATCGTCTAAGTTACCAAGGCCCAAGAAGTCAAAGAGGGTCTTGAGCTTGGCCTTAGAGAGGCAGCCGATATGCTTATCGTCGTGGATTAAGACATAGCGGTACTGCGCCATCTTGGAGTCGGCAGCGCCCTCCGGCACGAAGGGCTCAAGCTCAATGCCGATATCGCGGGCATAAGCACGGCGCTCTTGGCGCAGAGCGGTGATCTTTTGCTCAAACTCAACCGAGCGCGACAGGCTATCGCGCAGCGCTTGGGTATTGGCAAAGAGCTTGTCCTTGATGGTCGGGTTGGCGAGGCGATACTCGATCTCCGGGTAGCGTACCGTGGCCCAATTGGTCGACGGGTTATGCTCGATGATGCTGACGCGGCGCACGCCTTCAACGATGAGGTCGATATCCTCACCGGTGGAGCGGGCTGACATCAGGCGCACCACGGTGCCAACCTTCGGCATTTCCTCGGCCGTTAACATCTTCTTGTTGGCATAGGCCTCAGGGACGTTAAAGAAGGCAAAGGTATGGTGCGACGAGGAGATCACCTCGGTGATGATATCCAGCCAGTTGATACTAAGCTGTACCGTCGACAGCTGCGCCGGCAGCACCGGGTGGCCCATAAGGGGGATCACCAGCAGCTTCGATGGTAAGAGATTACCTTGCTCATCACGATAAAGGTCGGTATGAGCCAAGAGGTTATCTGGGTCAAATCCGTCAGCAACATTAGGCGCGGCGTCCTTGCTGGCCTCTTCTGCGGCTGCAGCCTTAGAGCCACCAGCTTTCAGCAGCGAGACTAACATTGTCTTGACGTCATCAAAATTGGCCATAAAAATCCTTTACTTCCGCAATGCGGGGTGAAAAGCAACAAATGAACTCAGTTCCAGCATAGTACGCCCGACTCAGCGCAGCCTGAGCTGACCCAAAGAGGTCAGTTAGCCGCGTCCGCAGCCGCCTTGCACGCCCGCGGCTTAGTCGTGCGCTTGCGCACAGGCTTAGCTGCGGCCTCATCGGCCTCGATCTCTTCGAGCAGCCCTAAGTCCGCGGCAATCTCGGCGGCCGCCTTGGGCTTGCGTACCGTGCGCCGCTTCGGCTTAAGCGCCTCAGCAGCTGACTCAGCCTCAGTCTCAGCCCCAACCACAGGCTCGGCCTCAACAACTGCCTTGGTCGTACGCTTGGGCTTATCCGTGCTCTTAACTGCGCGCTTAGGCTTGGCTACCGCAGTCGGCTCCTCAGCTGAAGACTGCATCAGGGGCGGCTCAAGAGCAATCACCTCAGGCTGAGGAGGCTTATTCTCGGGAGCGGCCTTGGTGGCCTTACGGCGGGTGGTCTTAAGCTTGACCGGAGCGGCAGTCTCAGTCTGAGCCGCGGTATCTGCCTGAGCCACGGTATCTGCCTGAGCCACGTCGGTCTTAGCAGCTTCAGTCTTCGCTGCAGCCAACTTCTTTTTCTTAGCCTTGGTGGCCTTTAAGGCGGCAGCGGCGACGGCGGCAGCGACCGAGTCGGCATCATCAATGTCATTGAAGACCGGAGGCTCAACCTTAGCCGCAGTCTTAGCAGTTGGCTTGGCGACCGGCTTAGCTACGGTCTTGTTGGCGGCCTTCTTAACTGCTGGGGCCTTCTTGGTCTTAACCTCAGGGACGCTGTCAGGGTAAATCTCAGCGGCAGCGCGCTGCAGGGCAGCAAGCGAGCTCTCGGGTGTTGCCACCTCAGGAGCAGGAGCCTCTTGGGCTGGAACCTCAGGAGGAGTTACCTCCTCAGGCACGACCTCTGGAGCCACAGCCGTAGCCGCTTCGGCGGCAGCCGCGTCTTGGGCTTGCGCGATTTGCTCAGCACTCAAACGCTTACGGCGCACGGTGACCTTGACTTCGGCCTTAGGGCGGTTGGCACCGCGGGCATGCATTTGGATGCCCATTTCGTCGACGTCGTAAGGGTTATAGAGCGGAGCGCTTGAGGTGACGCCCCCCGACTGCTCGGGGCCTTGCGACATCAGGTTCTTAAAGCGCTGCAAGATAGCAGCTTCCTCTTCACGCGACTTGACCGGCATCTGCGAGGCCTTAGTCGTACGGGACGAACGCTCCGAGCGCGGTTCGCTCTTGCGGCCTAAGCGCTTGGTCGTACTAGGCTTAGTCGCCGTACGCTTGGTCGGGACGGCACTACGCCCACTGCTATGGGCGCTGCTACCACTGCTATGGGCACTGCTACCGCGGGCCGGGGCGCGGCTCTTAGCGGCGCGCGAGCTAGTGGTCTCGCTTGTCAGCGGGGCAGGCTTAGGCTTGCGACGCGGGCGTTCTTGATAGGTTGAGCCCTTATGATCTTGCACCATGCGCACGCGCCCGGTGGCCGAGCCGATGATGATTTCAGCGCTAGGCGCTCCGTGGCGGGAGCGACCTGCGCCGGAGCGGGCGCTGCTTTTACGAGGAGAAGGGCGAGCCGCGCCACGCTCGGCACGGTGGTTTACGGGCGTGGCCCCACTACGGGCGCCACGACCTCCGTTATAAGAAGAAGAATTTGCTGTCATGCCAATCAAATGCTGGATCAAAAATGACAAGAGTTGATGCGGTCTCAACCGACCGTGTGCCCAACAAGCTGAACCTAAAGCAGGTGCAACCAAGAACACTGCAAAACCGCAACCCACAAGCACCCAGCGGCAACTCACTACCCAGCACGAGCACAACGCACGAGCATGACGAGCGCAGCTTGGCCCAGAGCACTAGACGTAAATGGGGGCGGCCAACGAAAAATTAAAGGGCACCTGTCCTAATTTTTAGGAACCAAGAGAGTAGCGTGCACTTTGCGGTGGCACGTTTTGCATGGAACGGGCCCAACAGTTGCGAAATGCTAACCGCCTCGGGGGCGCCTGTCAATTGATCGCAGCCTGCGCCATCGCCTCAACCACCACCCAAGCCCCTACTCCCCATCCGCAGGCCCCTCAACTCACACACAACCCACGGTGCGCTCGGGCCACGGCGGCCGCGGCGGCGCTCGCCGCATGAACTTCAGGTTCCAGCCACTTGGTGGGTCTCTAAGGAGCAAAGGCCACTCTCGCTGCGCCCCAGGACTCAGCTCGCCCCACCGTGCGCTCGGGCCACTGCGGCTGCGGCGGCGCTCGCCGCATGAACTTCAGGTTCCAGCCACTTGATTGGTCTCTAAGGAGCAAAGACCACTCTCGCTGCGCCCCAGGACTCAGCTCGCCCCGCCGTGCGCTCGGGCCACTGCAGCCACGGCTGCGCTTGCCGCTTGCCGTTTCCGGTACAGGCCACTTGGAGGGTCTCTAAGGAGCAAAGGGCCACTCTCGCTACGACCCAGGACTCAGCTCACCCCGCCGTGCGCTCGGGCCACGGCGGCCACGGCGGCGCTCGCCGCTTGCCGTTTCCGGTGCAGGCCACTTGGTGGGGCTCTAAGGAGCAAAGGGCCACTCTCGCAGCACTTCAGCTTGCGGCACTCCCCACTGCGCTTGCTGGGAGGTACGCCAAACAAAACATAATCTTGGTAATTTGATAGTAAAAAGGCGCTGCATCCGTGAAGACACAGCGCCTTGGTCTAATCAGGGTTAACCTCTAAGGGACTTGCCCCTACTTGTCTTGATCCGACTTCGACTGATCGCGCTTGTTAAAGAAGCGGCCGACCAAACCCGAGACCTTGGAGCTGAGCTCTTCGGTCACATTCTTAACCTTGGTGCTGACCTCGTCGCTCATGTCTTTGCCCGAGGCGATCAGATCCTTGATCCGAGCGCTGGCCTCGGGCATGTTCTGGTCGAGGAGGTTCATGACCTTGGCCTTAGCCTCCGGCAGGTCTTGGTCGATCAACTGCTTGACCCGAGCTCCGGTCTCCTGCAGTTTGCGCTCAAACTCGCGCTGCATCAGGTCACTGAGCTCCGGCTCGGCCTTTGGCTTGCTCAGGTAGAGCTCTGCCTCCGTGACTTCCTCACCACGGGCCTTGGCTTGGGCCTCTGCGATCTGCTGGTCTTTGGCGGTGGCCGCCTCGGCCAAGGTGCTCAGTACCATGGCGTCACTGAGCTCAGTGGCGCCGAGCTTCTGCGCCTCATAGCGGTAGCGGTTGGCTATGAAGCGGGCGTCATCCTCAGGACTTAAGCACGGGGGCAGCTTGCCTTGCGGGCATGGCGGCAGTTTGCGCAGATCAAAGGACGTAGCTCCGGCCATCACCTGCTGATGACGCGCGTAGTCGTAGCACAGGCCCACCTCGGCGCGGCGCTCTTCATAAGCGGACGGCCAAGGCAAGTTCTGGCGCGCGACCAACTGCTGCATCAGGTCAAGGCGGTGCAGGATCTCAACTTCAGCCCAGCGGGCTTCCATTAAGAACCAGTACTGGGCCTTGTTCTGCACCCAACGGCACTGATGGTGATCAATGACCACGCTGTGCGTGCCATTGGTCAAATGGCAGCTGGCGCGGAAGTTGAGCACGCGGTCGGCGTACCATTGGGCCAAGGTGCAGGCCTCACGCAACAGCGCTTCGACCTCGCCAACCATCACCGTGATGCGCGCACGGGTGACGTCCGGCAACAGAAGCTCGTTGCGCTTGATCTCGGCCAAGTGCAACGCGTTGATGACGTCCGGGAAGGCAATGCCTGCAAGGACGCTGTACGGGTGCTCTGGCGTAACCCGCGGATCAGCCGTATAGATGTCCTCTAACCGCAGCTGATCCCAAGCAAGCGGCGTCTTGAGCAGCGGCAGCCATGCGAGCGCCTCATGCGGTGCGTTCTGAGCGCGCTCGTGCTCTTGGCTCAGCTGCATAACGCTCAAGCCGAGGTTGAAGTGAGCGTTAGCCTCTTCGGAGACCGAGCCGCACTCATCCCAGCCCAAGTAAGCTGCCGACTTGCAGTCAGCGGTGACCGCAAAGCCTTGGCCCTTATTGGTATCGCGCCAAGCGGTGGCAAAGGCGACACGCAGTCGCGCGCCGACGTCAGCGGTGACCTGCCGTTCGGCCCAATCAGCCCCGCGCTCCGCCTGCGGCAGCAGCTGCTCTAAGAGCACGTTGGCACCGAGGTGGTAGCTGTTGGCGCCCGCAAC